>NZ_CP054916.1:2042500-2660000 GCF_013364155.1 Streptomyces sp. NA02950
GAGGTCGCACAGTATTGATGGACCCCCAGGGCGTCAACCGTTCTCACAGCGGCCTCTGGTGGCCAGGTTGGGGCAGGAGGTTTCACAGTGGTGATGAGACAGCAATACTGATGAACCCGATGGAGCAGCAGCACACCGGAGAGCGAGGCGCGGCCCGATGACCACCCCCGACACCGAGGAACCGACTCTCACCGTCGACGAACTGGCGGCGCGTGCCGGGGTGACCGTCCGTACGGTCCGCTTCTACGGCACCCGCGGACTGCTGCCACCGCCGGTGATCGGGCCCCGCCGGGTCGGCCGCTACGGCGCCGAGCACCTCGCGCGGCTCGCGCTAATCGAGGAGCTCCAGCACCACGGGATGACGCTGGCCGCCATCGAGCGCTATCTCAGCCGGCTCCCGGCGGACATCAGCCCCGACGATCTGGCCATCCACCGCGCCATGGTGGCCTCCTGGGCCCCGGACACCTCCGAGGAGACCAGCCGTGCGGAGCTGTCCCGGCGGGCGGGGCGGGAGTTGACGGAGGAGGACATCGACCGGCTGGCCGCGCTCGACGCCCTGGAGCGCACCGGGGACCCGGACGTCTTCCGGATCGATCCGCGGGTGCTGGACCTGGGGATGCGGCTGCTGGACGTGCCGATCGAGCTGGAGACGATACTGGCGGCCCACGCCGTGGTGGTGGACCACACCCGCTCCGTGGCGCGGGAGCTGGGGCGGCTGTTCCGCGACGAGGTGTGGGGGCCGCGGCGGGACCGGGAGTCGGAGGCCGGTCCGGAGCGGGTGAAGGCGAAGAAGTCGCTGTCGGCCCATATGCAGCCGCTGGTGGTGCAGGCGCTGGTGATCGCCTTCCAGCGGTCGATGAAGCAGGAGCTGCGCGCCTGGTACGGGCAGGACCTTGCGGAGCGCGACACATCCGCGGACGAGGGCTGACGACGACCGCCGGTGGACCGGGACTGCCCCGGTCCACCGGCGGTCGTGGTCATCCCGCGGCGGTGGTCAGTCCGTGAACCGCTCTCCCCGCTCGGCCTTCTCCACCAGCAGTGCGGGCGGTGCGAACCGCTCGCCGTAGGCCGCCGCCAACTCCCGGGCCCGCGCCACGAATCCGGCGACACCGCCCGCGTAGCCGTTGATGTACTGGAGCACACCGCCGGTCCAGCCGGGGAAGCCGATGCCGAGGATCGATCCGATGTTGGCGTCGGCGACCGAGGTCAGCACCCCCTCCTCCAGCAGCCGCACGGTGTCGATGGCCTCGCAGAAGAGCATCCGCTCCATCATGTCCGTCAGGGGGATGCGGGTGTCCTCGCCGCCGCCGAAGTGCTCGCGCAGCCCCGGCCACAGCGCGGCGCGCTTGCCGGTGGCCGCGTCGTAGTCGTAGAAGCCCGCCCCACCGCTGCGGCCGGGGCGTCCGAACTCCTCGACCATGCGGTCGATGACCGTGTCGGCCGGATGCGGCTGCCAGGTGCCGCCCGCCTCCTCGGTGGCCCGCCGGGTCTCCTCGCGGATCCTGCGCGGCAGGGTCAGGGTCAGCTCGTCCATCAGGGACAGCACCTTGGCCGGGTAACCGGCCTGGGCGGCGGCCTGCTCGACGGAGGCCGGGTCGATGCCCTCCCCCACCATCGCCACGCCCTCGTTGATGAAGTGGCCGATGACGCGCGAGGTGAAGAAGCCGCGCGAGTCATTGACCACGATGGGGGTCTTGTTGATCTGGCGCACCAGGTCGAAGGCGCGGGCCAGCGCCTTGTCGCCGGTCCGCTCACCCTTGATGATCTCGACCAGCGGCATCTTGTCCACCGGCGAGAAGAAGTGCAGCCCGATGAAGTCGTCCACGCGCTGCACCCCCTCGGCGAGCAGGGTGATGGGGAGGGTGGAGGTGTTGGAGCACAGCAGCGCGTCCGGCGCCACCACGCCCTCGATCTCCTGGAAGACCTTGTGCTTGAGCGCCGGGTCCTCGAAGACCGCCTCGATGACCGCGTCACAGCCCTCGAGGTCGTTCACATCGCCGGTCGGGGTGATCCGGGCCAGCAGTGCGTCCCGCTCGGCCTCGGTGGTGCGGCCCTTGGTGAGCGCCTTGGCCAACAGGCCTTCGGAGTACGCCTTGCCCTTGGCGGCGGCCTCCGTGGACAGGTCCTTGAGCACGACCTCGATGCCCGCCTTGGCGCAGGCGTAGGCGATGCCCGCGCCCATCATCCCGGCGCCCAGCACGGCGACCTTGCGGACCTGCTGGGGCTCGATGCCCTGCGGCCGGTTGGCACCGGAGTTGACCGCCTGGAGATCGAAGAAGAACGCCTGGATCATGTTCTTGGCGGTCTGGCCGATCACCAGCTCGGTGAAGTAGCGGGCCTCGATGACCTGCGCGGTCTCGAAGTCGACCTGCGAGCCCTCGACGGCGGCGGCGAGGATGTTGCGCGGCGCCGGGTAGGGGGCGCCGCCCAGCTGCTTGCGCAGATTGGCGGGGAAGGCGGGCAGGTTGACCGCGAACTTCGGATCGGCCGGGGTGCCGCCCGGGATCCGGTGGCCCTTCTCGTCCCAGGGCTGGATCGACTCGGGGTGGGCGTCGATGAACGCCCGCGCCCGGGTGAGCATCTCCGCCGGGGTGTCCACCACCTCGTGCACCAGACCCGTTTCCAGGGCACGCCCGGGCGCGTAACGCTGGCCCTGGAGCAGCACCTTGAGCAGTGCGTCGGTGACCCCGAGCAGCCGGACGGTGCGGGCGACACCGCCACTGCCCGGCAGCAGGCCCAGGGTGACCTCGGGGAAGCCGATCCGGGAGCCGGGGGCGTCGAGGGCGACACGGTGGTGGCAGGCGAGGGCGATCTCCAGACCGCCGCCGAGCGCCGAGCCGTTGATCGCGGCGACGAGGGGCTTGCCGAGGGTCTCCAGTCGGCGCAGACCCCGCTTGATGCGCAGATTCGCCTCGAACATCTGCTGGGCGTGCTCGGGCCCGGCCTGGATCATGTCCTTGAGATCGCCGCCCGCGAAGAAGCTCTTCTTGGCGGAGGTGATGACGATGCCGCGGATGGACTCCCGCTCGGCCTCGGCGCGGTCGGCGACCGCGTCGAGGGAGGCGATGAACGCGGCGTTCATGGTGTTGGCGGACTGGTCGGGGTCGTCGAGGACGAGGGTGACGACGCCGTCGTCGCCCCGCTCCCAGCGGATGGTCGAGGCGGTGGTGGTCTCGGTCATGGCACGGTCTCCAAGGGGGAAGGGAGGTCGGTCGGGGTCGGGGGTGGTCAGAGGCGTTCGACCACCGTGGCGATGCCCATACCGCCTCCCACGCACAGCGTGGCCAGTCCGTAGCGCTGCTCGCGCCGCTCCAGCTCGTCGATCAGGGTGCCGAGGAGCATCGCACCGGTCGCCCCGAGGGGGTGGCCCAGTGCGATCGCGCCGCCGTTGACGTTGACCTTGTCCAGGCTGAGCCCCATGTCCTGTACGAAGCGCAGCACCACCGCGGCGAACGCCTCGTTGATCTCGACCAGATCGATGTCGTCGATGGTCAGCCCGGCCTTGGCGAGCGCCTTGCGGGAGGCGGGCGCCGGGCCGGTGAGCATGATGGTGGGGTCGGCGCCGGAGACGGCGGCGGAGACGATCCGGGCGCGCGGGGTCAGCCCGTGGCGCTCGCCGACCTCGCGGTTGCCGATGGCCACCAGGGCCGCCCCGTCCACGATGCCGGAGGAGTTGCCCGCGTGGTGGACATGGTCGATGGCCTCGATCCAGTGGTACTTCTGGAGCGCCACCGCGTCGAAGCCGCCCGCCTCGCCGATGGCCGCG
Source organism: Streptomyces sp. NA02950 (assembly GCF_013364155.1). NCBI lineage: Bacteria > Bacillati > Actinomycetota > Actinomycetes > Kitasatosporales > Streptomycetaceae > Streptomyces > Streptomyces sp. NA02950. The sequence goes on from NZ_CP054916.1 coordinate 2,046,267, forward strand.
AACGAGGGCTTGAGCCCGGCCAGGGTCTCGGGGGTGGTGCCGGGGCGGAGGTGCTCGTCCCGGTCCAGGACGGTCAGCCCGCTGCGGTCGCGGACCGGGACCACCGAGCGGTCGAACAGACCGTCCTTCCAGGCCCGTGCCGCGCGCTCCTGGGAGAGCGCGGCGAAGGTGTCCACGTCGTGGCGGCTCCAGCCGCCGATGGTGGCGATGAGGTCGGCGCCGATGCCCTGGGGGACGAAGCCGGTCTCGTAGTTGGTCATCGGGTCGGCGAACCAGGCGCCGCCGTCGGAGCCCATCTTCACCCGCGACATCGACTCCACGCCGCCCGCGAGCACCAGGTCCTCCCAGCCCGAACGGACCTTGGCCGCCGCCATGTTGACGGCCTCCAGACCGGAGGCACAGAAGCGGTTCTCCTGGACGCCCGCGACCGTGTCCGGCAGCCCGGCCGCGATGGCCGCGACCTTGGCGATGTCCGATCCCTGGTCGCCGAGCGGGCTGACCACGCCGAGCACGACGTCGTCGACGGCCGCCGGGTCGAGGTCGGGGAACCGCCGCCGGATCTCGTGGATGAGACCCACGACGAGGTCGACGGGCTTGGTGCCGTGCAGGGCGCCGTCGGCCTTGCCGCGCCCGCGCGGGGTGCGGATGGCGTCGTACACGTACGCTTCGGTGCTCACGTCAGCAGCCTTTCGAGGGGGTGCGGGTTGAAGGCGGGGAGCTCAGTCGGCGAGCACGGAGCGGCTGATGATCTCCTTCATGATCTCGGTGGTGCCGCCGTAGATCGTCTGGATCCGGCCGTCGGTGAACGCCTTGGACACCGGGTACTCCGTCATGTAGCCGTAGCCGCCGTGCAGTTGGAGACACCGGTCGGCGATCCGCTTCTGGAGCTCGGTCGCCCACCACTTGGCCATGGACGCCTGCACGGCGTCCAGCCCGCCCGCCGTGTGGTCGGTGATGCAGCGGTCCAGGAAGGCGCGGGTGACGGCGCACTCGGTGGCCATCTCGGCTATCTCGAAGCGGATGTGCTGGAGCCCCGCGAGCGGCCGTCCGAACGCCTCGCGCTCCTTGACGTACGCCGTGGTGAGCTCCAGGACGTGTTCGGCGGCGGCGATGGCGGAGACCGCGATGGTCAGCCGCTCCTGGGCGAGGTTGGTCATCAGATGGCCGAAGCCGCCGTTCAACTCGCCCAGCAGGTTGTTCTTCGGCACCCGGACGTCGTTGAAGAACAACTCGGCGGTGTCCTGCGCCTTCTGGCCGATCTTGTCGAGGTTGCGGCCGCGCTCGAAGCCCTCCGTACCGCGCTCGACGACGAGCAGGCTCAGCCCCTTGGCGCCGCCCTCGGGAGTGGTCCGGGCGACCACGATCACCAGATCGGCCAGGATGCCGTTGGAGATGAAGGTCTTGGACCCGTTGAGCACCCAGTGGTCACCCGCGTCGGTGGCGGTGGTGCGGATTCCCTGGAGGTCGGAGCCCGCGCCCGGCTCGGTCATGGCGATGGCGGTGATGAGCTCGCCCGAGCAGAAGCCGGGCAGCCAGCGGCGCTTCTGCTCCTCGGTGGCCAGTGACCGCAGGTACGGGCCGATCATGTCGTTGTGCAGCGGGATCGCGAATCCGGAGGCGCCCGCGCGGGCCAGCTCCTCGGAGATCACCGCGGAGTAGCGGTAGTCGTCGCTCCCGCCGCCGCCGAACTCCTCGGGCATCGCGAGGCCGAGCAGCCCCTGCCGTCCGGCCGCGCGCCACACCGCGCGGTCGACCACACCGTCCTGCTCCCAGCGCTCGTGACGCGGGGTCACCTCCTTCTCGATGAAGGTGCGGACGGTCTCGCGGAACGCGTCGTGCTCGGCGGTGAAGATCTGGCGCGTCAGGGGCGTGCGGCTCACGACGGGTTCTCCTCGGTGGCGGTCTCGGTGGAGTCCCGCGGGAAGGCGATGCCCCAGTCGCGGGCCACCTCGGCGGCGTCCGCGCCGGGGCGCGCGGGCGCACGGCGCACCGCGCCGGGGGTGGCGGAGAAGCGCGGGGCGGGCGCGGGCTGGGTGATGCCGCTGTGGTCGGTGAAGGTGGAACGGGCGGCGAGATGGGGGTGTGCGGGGGCCTCGTGCAGCGACAGGACGGGTGCGACACAGGCGTCGGAGCCCTCGAACACCGCCGTCCACTCCTCGCGGGTGCGCTCCTTGAAACGGGCGGCGATGGCGGCGCGCAGCCTCCCCCAGCCGTCGAAGTCCTCACGGGGCGGGGCCTGGTCGGCGATCCCGAGCCGCTCGGTGAACTCGTCGTAGAACTTCCGCTCCAGGGCGCCGACGGCCATGTATCCGCCGTCGGAGGTCTGGTAGGTGCCGTAGAACGGGCAACCGCCGTCGAGGAGGTTGGCGCCGCGGCGGTCCTGCCAGCCCCCGGCGGCCATCATGCCGTGGATCACGGCGGTGAGATGGGCGGTGCCGTCCACGATCGCGGCGTCCACGACCTGGCCGGGGCCGCCCGCGCGGGCGTGCTGGAGGGCGGCGAGGGCACCGATGACGAGGTAGAGCGAACCGCCCGCGTAGTCCCCGAGGAGGTTGGCGGGGGCCACCGGCGGACCGTCGGCAGCGCCGATCATGCCGAGCGCTCCGGCGACGGCGATGTAGCCGATGTCGTGCCCGGCGGTCCGGGCGAGCGGCCCGTCCTGGCCCCAGCCGGTCATCCGCCCGTAGACCAGCTTCGGATTGCGCGCCAGACACGCTTCCGGCCCCACCCCGAGCCGTTCGGCGACCCCCGGGCGGTAGCCTTCGATGAGGATGTCGGCGCGCTCGGCGAGGTCGAGCACGGCGGCCCGGCCGGCGTCGGACTTCAGATCGAGCAGCACGGAGCGTTTGTTGCGGTTGGCGATGTCGTAGTCGGGGTCGATCCGCAGACCGCCGGTGCCGCCCGGCCGGTCCACCCGGAGGACATCGGCGCCGAGGTCGGCGAGGACCATGGCCGCGAACGGGCCCGGCCCGATCCCCGCCAGCTCCACCACCCGCACCCCGGACAGCGGGCCGCCCGTCTCCGCCACGTCCTCTGTCGCCACCATCCGACCCCAAACCTTATGACAATTTTGCTGTAACACCGCTGATGCTAAGAAGACGTGCCGTATTCCACAAGCCCCCTGGCCGGGCGGCGGACAGCGAAAGGCCGTGGCCCCGCCGGTCCTTGACCGACGGGCCCACGGATGGGTCCCTGGCGCCGTCAGTCCGCGTCGAGCTCCGCGATCAGCCGCTTGGGAGCGACCGCCCGATAGCTCTCCTCGACCCAGTCGCACAGCAGGTCGGCCCCGGGCGCGCCGTCGGCGAGCGGTATGGACACCCACCCGGACCGGCCGAGGCCGTAGCCGGTCGGGGCGGCGCCGGGCTGGGACATCGCATGGGCGTGGGCCGCCTCGTCCCGCAGCTTGACGGTGACACCGGGCGTACGGTCGCCGTCGTCCGAGCCGAGGAAAACGAAGATCTTCTTGTTGACCTTGACCACGGAGTCGCCCCAGGGGAAGTCCTCCCAGGCGCCGGGGAGGCCGAGCGCGAACGCGCGCACCGCGTCCCGTACCCGGCGCGGGTCCTTCGACGCGGCCATCGGCTCCTCCTGCGGTGTGCGGTCCACGGCTGTCATGAAGTGACCGGAGGGACGCGACCCCGCGTCCCTAACCGGTCTTCTCCACGCTAGCCCCCGGCACCGACAACGGCCGCTCGGGCACGAGGTGGTCCGCGCCGCCCGACGGATCGGTGAGCCGCCCCAGCCGCCGTGGCACATCGGCACCCACCAGGACGATCACCACCAGTGTCAGCCCGAAGGTGAGCACCGCCAGCGCCCGCCCCAGCGGCATCCCCTCGGCCAGATCGGCGCCGAGCACCGGGGCCACCGCGCCGCCCAGCGCCCCGGTGTTGTAGACGAACCCGAGGGAGGCGGCCCGGGTCCGGGTCGGGAAGTGGCCCGCGATGTACTTGGGCAGGATGCCGGAGATCCCCTGGCTCAGGGCGAGCAGGAAGAACAGCAGCACGCCGAGGCCGACCAGACTGTCCTGCACCGCGAACACCGGGAAGACGAAGGCCAGCGAGGCCAGCAGGGTGCAGGCATAGGCCTTCCGGGTGCCCAGCCAGTCGCCCACGAAGCCCGCGAGCCAGCAGCCCGCCATGGTCCCGAACCCGGCGTAGAACATCACGTCCGTGACCTCGTCGGGCGCGTAACCCAGCTCCGACTTCAGATAGGTCGGCAGCAGCGCCTGGATCGGCCAGCTGTAGAGGAACGCGCAGAACACCGTGGCCACCAGCGCCGTGTACAGCAGCCGGCCGCGCCGTCCGCCGAGCTGCGCGGCGAAGGCCAGCAGACACCCCGTCGCCAGCAGCGACAGCGGCCAGCGCCACCCGGCGCCCACCGGGGTGAAGACGCAGAACAGCGCGGCGCTCGCGGCCGCCGCCAGGGCGGTGTTGGCCCAGGCGCGCCACCGGCCGGTGAACAGCGGGGCGAAGGGGTTGGGGCGCGCGTCGTCCGCCGCCACGTCCTGGCGCCAGTCCGCGGCCTCGGGGAGGGCGCGCCGTACCCACAGCGCGACGAACACCGGCAGTACGCCGATCCAGAACATCCAGCGCCAGCCCCAGTGCGGTACCACCCACTTGTAGAGCTCGGAGGCGAGGATGGTGCCGCCCGCGTAGCCGGAGATGAGAAAGCCGGAGGCGCGGTTGCGCAGCCGGGCGGGCCAGCTCTCCAGGACGTAGGTGGCGCTGGCACTGTACTCACCAGCCATGCCCATGCCAATCAGCAGCCGGGCGGTGAAGAGGCTGAAGTAGTTCCAGGCGAAGCCACAGGCGAAGGTGCCCAGCGAGTAGAGCAGAATGCTGGCGATCATGGCCGGTTTGCGGCCGTAGCGGTCGCCCATCGCGCCCAGCAGCGCACCGCCGAGCCAGCGGGTGATGAAGGCACCGGAGACCAGGCTCGCCGCGGACGCCGTGCTGAGGTCGAACTCCTCGGCGATCTCGGTCAGTACGAGGGTGATCAGGACGAAGTCGAAGCCGTCCAGCAGATAGCCGATCCAGGCGGCGGCCAGGGACTTCCACTGGCCACGGGAGACCTCCCGGTACCAGGGTCCGGTGGCGGTCATGGCAACAGCCCCCCTTCCTCGAGGACATGACGCACGGTCTTGACGGCCGCGTCGCCCAGCGGCACCTGGGGCGCGACGGTCGCCGGGCAGTCGATGACGCCCATCAGATGCAGCGCGGCCTTGAAACCTCCCAGCGCCGATGAACTTCCGCCCATCAGCGCCGGATCACCGGCATCGGTGAGGGCGAAGAGCGCGGCCAGCCGGTCCTGTTCGGCCGCGGCCCGGTCCCAGCGCCCGGCGCGGGCGTACCCGTACAGCCGGACGTAGCCGTCCGGGTCGACGTTGGCCAGCCCCGGGACCACCCCGTGGGCACCGGCCAGCAGGGCGCCGTCCACGGTCAGCTCGGACCCGGTGAGCACGGAGAACTCCGCGTCCAGCCCGCGGCGGCGCACCTCCACGAGCAGCCGGCGCAGCGCACCGTCGTCACCGCTGCTGTCCTTGAGCCCGGCGAGGGTGCCGTCGGCGGCCAGCGGCAGAACGGTCCCGGCGGTCAGCTTGGCGTGGACCGAGACCGGGATGTCGTACGCGAAGAGCGGCAGCCCGGCACCGTCGCGCAGCCGCCGGAAGTGGTCGGCGATCTCCACCGGATGGGTGCGGGTGTAGAACGGCGCGGTGGCCACGATCCCGTCCGCGCCCAGCCCGGCGGCGGTCCGGGCCTGGTCCAGCACCCGTGCCGTGGTCATGTCGATCGCACCGGCGAGCACCGGCACCTGACCGCGCGCCACCCCGATCACCGTCTCCAGGACGGTGCGGCGCGCGCGGTCGTCCAGATAGGCGGCCTCACCGCTGGAGCCGAGCGCGAACAGCGCGCTCACCCCCGCGCCGATCAGCCGCTCGGCGAGGGCGGCCAGGGAGCGGGTGTCGATCGCGCCGGTGGGGGTGAGCGGGGTGCACAGCGGCGGAACGACACCGGTGAGCGGAGCCGGAAGACTCATCACAACCCAGCTTTCTGAACGCGGGCGGCCTGGGGCCCGGACGGATGGCCGATGCGACACCTGACGCCCCGCCACAACCGCCGAAATAGCGGGCAATAGGGACGTGGGACGTCCTATGTCGGGGCTGAATCTCGCTCAGCGCCGACACCGCTGTCAAGTACTCCGTCGGCCGGAGCCACCCGGCCCCCAGCGCGGCGTCCGAATACCGCCAGCCCCGGCCGCGTTCCCCGCCCAGCATGAGACATATGAACGACAACAACACGCCCGAGAGGCACACCCCGGGGCACGAGACGCGGTACGAGCTGCGGGCCATCGCGCCCGAGGCACTGAAGCGGCTGCGGATCACCGACGACGCGGACCGTCCGCCCCGCGTCGTGGTGGAGGACGAGAACGGCGACTCACCGCTGCGCTGCTGCCTGGGCCGCAGCAGACCGCACGAGACCATCGTGCTCATCTCGTACGCCCCGCTTCTGCGCTGGGCACTGGACTCCGGCGCCGATCCGGGCCCGTACGACGAGACCGGTCCGGTCTTCATCCACCGCGAGGAGTGCGACGGCTTCACGGGCCCCGGCGTTCCCGACGGCCTCCGCGGCGAGCGGCGGGTGCTGCGGGCCTACTCCGCCGACGGCTCCATCCTGGGCGGACTGCTGCTGGACGGCGGCACACCGACGATCGAGGAGGGGCTCGACCGGCTCTACCGCGATCCGCGGGTGGCGGCGGTCCATGTGCGCGGCGTGGAGTACGGCTGCTTCCTGGCCGAGACCCGGCGCCTGTGACGACCGGGCGCGCCCGCGGCTAGGTGCGCGGGGCCCGTGCGCCGGCCAGCGCCCGGCGGCACAGCGCGTCGGCGCGCCGGGTGGTCTCGGGCTGCCGGTAGTCGCGGGCGAGGTGGAGGGTGTGGGCGCAGGCGCCGTCGAGGTCGACCCGGTGGCCGACCGAGACGAACACCGGCTTCACCCCGTCCCGGGTGCGCAGCGCCCGGCCGACCTCCTCGTCCCCGTCCAGCAGCGGTGACCAGTCGCCGCGGTGCGGTCCGGGGTCGGTGTGGCGGAAGGTGAAGGGGTTCTTGGCGACGCCGATGACCGGGAGCCCGGTGAGCACCCCCAGATGGCTGGCCAGCCCGAAGCGGCGGGGGTGGGCCAGTCCGTAGCCGTCGCACACCACCAGCTCCGGACGGTGACCGGCCCGGTCGAGGGCGCCGAGCGCCTCCAGGACGGCCGGTATCTCACGGAACGCCAGCAGTCCCGGCACATAGGGGAAGGTGACCGGTCCGACCGCCGTCGCCTCCCCGACGACCGCCAGGGTGCGGGGGTCCAGGGCCACGGCGGCGGCCGCGACCACCCCGCGCTCGTCGTCGTAGGCCACGTCCACCCCGGCCACCGGGCCCGCGCCCGCACCGGGCGCGGGCACCTCCCCGACGGTCACGACGGACGCCCGGAGCCGCTGCTGAACGGCGGTCGCCTCGGCCCCGGTCGTGGGCCAGTCGGCAGGCAGCTCATAACGCGGCAGGTCAGGGTGGGGAGGGTAGGCACTGGTCATCGTGGGCACCACGCTACTATCCCGATCATGTTCATACTGGACGTGACCTACACCGCCCCGCTCGACCGCGTCGAGGCCCTGCTCCCCCAGCACATCGCCTGGCTGGACGAGCAGTACGCGGCGGGCGTCTTCATCGCCTCCGGCCGCAAGGAGCCACGCGTGGGCGGGGTCATCCTGGCGGTCGGCGACGACCGCGCGGGGATCGAGGAACTGGTGACGTCCGATCCGTTCTCGCTCGCGGGGGTGGGCGAGTACACGATCACGGAGTTCATCGCCACCAAGACGGCCCCGGCACTGGAGCCCTACCGCCAGCAGCCGGCCGGCTGACCGCCCCGCTGTCCGCCGGGCCCCGTGACGGGGCGGGGTCCGGCGGCCGTCTCGTCACCCCACCGGTGTTGTCCCCAGCCGGGCGACCCGGCCCTTCTCCCCCGCGGCCCAGCAGCCGAGGTCCGGTGTGCAGTCGACGGTGTCGTACGAGCCGGTGTCGACCGTGCGCCAGGTGCGGCCCGCGTCGGTGGTGAGGTCCGTGCCGGTGGGGCCGACGGCCAGGGCCGCCCGGCGGCTGTACGGCAGCCAGCTGACACCCGAGCGGTAGGCGGCCGGCGGCCGGTCCGCCGTGGTCCAGCGGGATCCGCCGTCCCCGGTGACGGCCGCCGCGCGCGGGGACGGCTGGTCGGGCCGGTAGTCGCCGCCGACGGCGAGGCCGTGCCGGGCGTCGCGGAAGGCGAGCGCGAACACCCCGCGCGCCGGATCGCCCGCGGGGACCGGGGTCTCGGCCACCGTCCAGGTGCGGCCCGCGTCGGCGGTGCGGAACACCCGGGCGGTGGCCGCCCCGCCGGTGGCGAACCACGCGTTGCGCCCACCGGAGGCGACCAGACACTGCCCGCTCGCCGCGAACGCGGCCTCGCCCGGCTGTGCGGCGGGCATACCGTCCGAGGGCAGGACCCGCCAGCTGCGGCCGCCGTCACCGGTCGACAGGATCCGGTAGCGCCCGTCCACCGGATCGCTCAGCGCGATCCCGTGCCGGGAGTCGAAGAAGGTCATGCAGTCGTAGAAGGCGCGCGGATCGGCGTTACGGAAGCTCTCGCTCCAGGTCGCGCCCCCGTCGTCGGTGCGGAAGACCCGGGACGCCTCGCCCTCGCCGATCGCCAGTACCACCGCACGCCGGGTGTCGAACGCCTCGACATCGCGGAACTCCAGCCCCTCCGCACCGGGCGGGGAGACATTGCGCCAACTGCGCCCGCCGTCGTGCGTCCGCAGCACCGTGCCCTTGGTGCCCGCGACCCACGCCGTGTTCCGGCTGACGGCGGCGAGTCCGCGGAACCGGGCGTCGGCCCCGCTCTCCGTGAGCCGCCAGTACACCCCCAACCGGCCCTCGGCGCCCGCCGGTTGAGCGTGGGCGGGCGCGGTGGTCACGGCGGCGAGCGCCGCCCCGCAGAGTCCGGCCGCCACCGCACGTCTCATCATGCTCATGATCCCCATGGCCCTCATGGGGCGGGAAGCTAGCCCATCCGTGGGACGCCGTCCACGGACAGGTGAACGAGTGAGAGTGAGAAACTCCGAATCGCGGGACCGGCTCGGCCTTCCTAAGGTGACCGCCATGGACAACGAACGTGGAAAGCCGTACGTGGGCGCCATGGTCACCGTCAGCTATGAGGCGGAGCGCTGTCTGCACGCCGGTGAGTGCGCCCGCGCCCTGCCGCAGGTCTTCGACCCGGAGCGGCGGCCGTGGATCCAGGCCGACGGCGCACCCGCCGATGTGGTCGCCGAGGTGGTGCGGCGCTGCACCTCCGGGGCGCTCCGGTACCGGATGGCCAACGGCCGGACGGAGCAGCCCGACCGCCCCACGGCGCTCGCCCGCAGGTCCTCCGGTCAGATCCTGGTCCGCGGCGATCTGATGATCGAGACCCCGGACGGGGCCCGCAAGGAGACCCGCGCGACACTGTGCGGCTGCGGCGCCACCGGCAACGACCCGTACTGCGACGGGGCGGGGCCGTGCGGAACGAGGCCGGGGCCGGGGCCGACGGACCCGGGGCCCGGCGGCCGCGGGGAGCGGCAGCCGTAAGTAACCCCGGCCCTCGGTGGTGGTGTCCCTCAGCGGTTGTTGTCGACGCAGACCCGGGCCAGCACCGACACACAGTCCTTCGCGCTGTCGTCGGACGAGGCGGTGGGCTTGGCCGTCGGCTCGTCGGTCGGCTTGGCCGTCGGCTCCTCGGTCGGCTCCTCGGTCGGTTCGTCGCTTGGCGTGGCGCTCTCGCTCGGGGTGCCACTGGGCTCTCCGGACCGGGTCGGCTCCGACGTACCACCGTCGGTCGGGTCATCCGTCGGGTGGCCGGTCGGCGGGGAGGACGGATCGGACGGCTCGCCCGGAGAAGACGAAGCCGACGAACCGGGTGAAGTCGGCTGTGACGAGGGCGAAGAGGACGGCGCGGCGGAGGACGACGCCGGCCCGGAAGGAGACACCGCGCTCGACGGCACGTCCGACGGTGACCGCCCCGTGGACGGCCGGTTCCGGGACGCCTCCCGCGCGGCCTCCGACCGCAGGTCGTCCGAGGTCCGCGGGGACGTACCGGAGGTCTCCGACGAACCCGACGACGCGGATGAATCGCCCCCATCGGAGGGCACCCCGGCACCGCCCGGATCCGACGGCGCCGATGCCGCCGCGGGCTGTCCCGGCCCCGCCTGGTCGGCGTCGGTCAGGGCCAGCCCGGCCGCGACCGCCGCACTCGCCACGAGCAGCACACCGACACCGGCCACGGTGGCCGCGACCGGCCCGGCCTGGCGCACCTGCCCCCGCATCAGATGGCGCACCGAACGCCGGGCGGACACCAGCGTGCCGCCCGCGGCCGCCGCGTGCGCACCGCCGAGCGGCAGGGTGCGGGTGGCCGTACCCACCGCCGTCGCGCCGACGGCGGTGGCGGCGAGCGGCACCAGCCACTTCGCCGTCCCCCGGTCCAGCAGCGCCAGCAGCGCCGGTCCGGTGAGCGCGGGCAGCCGGTCGTCGGCCGCCACCATCCGCTCCATCCGGCTCCGGCAGTCCTGGCAGCCCTCGATGTGCACGGCTATCTGCTCGGCCTGGTGGGGGGTGTCGACACCCTGCACATGCGCGGGCATCCGCTCCCAGTGCGCACCGCACGCCGCGCTCGCCGGGGCGCCCGGCTGGGCACGCAGATACTCCTGGCGCAGGCTCTCACGGGCCCGTTCGACCAGCGCGGCGGCGCCGTCGGCGTGGGTGCCGAGACGGCGGGCCACGCCCTCCGGCGACAGCCCGTCCACCTCCGCGTGCCACAGCGCGGTCACCCATCGCTGCGGCAGCTCACCCAGGACGTCCACCAGCGGCTCGAGGTACGAACCGCGCTGCGGCGGCCCCCAGCTCGCGGCCGCGGCGGAGAGCCCGCGCACGGCGCCGGTGAGTTCGGCCGGTACCGCGTCGGCACCGATCGGCTGCCCGGTCCGCAGCCGCCGCCACACCCGGTAACGGGCCTCGGCGACGAGGTCGCCGGCGGTCCAGGGATTACCGGTGAGGGTGCGGGCGTACGCGACGAGACGCGGGTATTCGGCTTCGTAGAGACGGCTGTAGGCGGCCGCGTCGAGCGCCGCGGGACCTTGGTGCATGGTGGAACAACCCCTGGGGTGGTGCCTCGTCGGCGGCGGAGTTTTGTAACAGCTCCGCACGGCGCCCGAGACCGGGCATGGTTTTCGCAAGCCTAAATGCCCTATGTCCCCTCGAAAAATCAGTCGTGACACACGTCACAGCAACCATGGGTGCACTGGCCTGATCGCCCGTACGTCTTAACGGACGTAAGCGAGGCGAGGACCCGCACCGATCACAAGGGAGCCGGCGTTGTCCACAGTCATCGACCAAGCCGTTCAGGCCCACCTCATCGCGTCGACGCCCGAGGCACGCGCCATCCCGGCCTGTCTGCGCTACGAGCCCGACGACCCGTACGCCGTCCGCATCTCCTTCCCGCCCTCCGCCTCCCTCGACGGGTCCGCGGTGGAGTGGACGTTCGGGCGCGAGCTGCTCGCGGCCGGGCTGCGCGGGCCCGCGGGGAACGGCGATGTGCAGATGTGGCCGTGCGGTCCGCAGCGCACGGTGCTGGAGTTCCACGCGCCCGAGGGCATGGCCATGGTCCAGTTCGACACCGGGGACCTGCTCAGATTCCTCGGCCGTTCGTACACCGTGGTCCCCGAGGGCAGCGAGAGCGGACAGCTGGACCTGGACGACGGTCTGGCGTCGCTGCTGGGGGACGCTCCCGCCTGAGCCGGCGCCCCCGTCTCCCGTCTCCCGCGCCGGGGGCCGTCAGGCCCCTCAGGCGCACTGGGGCCTCTCGGGCCCCTCAGGTGCTGTTCGGGGACGTGGTCGCCACGAGGATCGCCGTGGTGACCGCCGCGGCGAGCGCCGCCCGCACCTGTGCGATCACTTTCTCCAGTACCGGCCCCATTCCCCCACTTCGTTCCCCGAGTTCCGCAATGCGCTCCTTGTGGAGCTTCGCGTCCTTGGCCGTCACCACGGTCCGCAGTTCCCCCGCCGCCGCGAGTGCGACCAGTGCCGCGTCCCGCTCGGACACCTCGGCCACCGGCCGGTCACCGTGCAGCACCCGCACCGCGTCCTCGCGCATCCCCGCCACCAGATCGGTCCGTTCGAGCCGGTACTCCTTGAGCGGGAACACCCCCAGCACACGCCGCGCCGCCACCCGCAGATACCCGTCCGCCACCAGTTGGTCGCGCACGGCGTGCTCGGTCAGCCGCGGCTGATGTTCCACCCAGGTCGCCCAGGTGCGCGGCCGGGACTCCCCGATCAGCTCCAGCAGCCCGTCGAGCGCACTGTTCCCGGTCATGGCATCGGCCACGGGGCGGGGCTTGCCGTCGGTGTCGGTGAGCAGTCCGCGCTGGGCCAGTTCGGTGAGGGCTCCGGCGCGGACGAGGAGCGCGGTGTGGGCACCGGTGGGCTTGCCGGTCCCGGGGTCGAAGGCGAGCAGATGGAGTGCGGCTGCGAGGGAGAGCGAGCCGTTCGGCACGGGGGCCTCCGGTCGGTGGTGTCGTCCGGTCGGTGCGAGGTGTCCCGACCATAACCGCCGGAGGCCGCGCCGGGACGGCGGCCACGCGCACCCCCCTTGCGCGCGCGTGACCGCCGCCCCTGGCTCATGTGTGGCCCTGCGGCCGGTCCTACGGGTGTTCCCGCCGGTGGCCCTACGGGTGGTCCTACGGGTGGTAGAGCTTGACGACGGCGGTCGTGGTGGTGCGCTTGAAGTCCGCGACCGGAGCGTGCGCGAAACCGCCCGTCTCGCCCCACGCGACGACGGTCACGGTCCGGCCGTCCCGCCCCACGCCGTAGAGGTGGATCCCGGGCTCGGAGTCCGGGTACGAGGTGTGGACGCCGTAGACATGGGCGCCGTCCTCGGCCGTGAGCGCGCCGTAGTCCCGCCAGGAGGCGGTGCCCTCGGGGTGGTCGCGCCGCCAGTCGGCGGCGCAGTTCCGGATCTTCTTCTCCGCGGCGGCGGCCAGCTTGCGGGCCGCGTCCACGGTGCCGGTCCTGACCACGATCTGGGCGGCGCCGGTGTCGTACTCGGTCCAGAAGGTGCGGTGGGTCGCCCCGGCCGAGGGGAAGGTCTTCTCGACGCAGAACGGGATGTTCTCGGGCAGCCCCTTGGTGACATCACTCGCGTACCAGTCCGAGCCGGGGCGCGGCGGAAGCTCCCTCGGCACGAGGTGGGCGGGAGGGCTGAGGACCGCTGCCTGGGCCGGGCCCGGTTCCGGCCGCCCCCACGACGGCGGCCGCGGCCAGCGCGCCCGCGGCGGCCCTGCGGACCGCGTGCTTGACCATGCGCATCAGGTGATTCCCCGTCTCTTCCTGTCATGTCGGCGCGACTCATGCCGGTACCACTCATGCCGGTGCGACCTGTCATGTCACGGTGACGCCGCGCGGTTCGCGGCGGCAGGTGCCCAGCGTGCGGGCCGCCGGGGCGCGGGCGCCAGGAAAGGCGTGGCATCCGGGACGCTGGAATGCCTGCACGTACGCTGACTTGGGGGTATGACAACAGCCTGGAACGCGTCCGCGGGACACCCGTGGGACACGGCCCGCGGGACGCGAACGGGTGGGGAGTCGGGGAGGAAGGGGGACGGTTCCATGGGGAGCGCCCATGAGGTCGCGGACTTCGCGGAGAGGCTGCGGGTCCTGAAGGAACGCTCGGGCCGCAGCTACGGCTCACTGGCCACGCGACTGCACGTCAGCACGTCCACACTGCACCGCTACTGCAACGGCGACGCGGTCCCGGCGGACTACGCGCCGGTGGAACGCTTCGCGCGGTTGTGCGGAGCCACACCGGAGGAGCTGATCGCGCTCCACCGCCGCTGGATCCTGGCCGACGCGGCCAGACGCCGCACCACCACACCTCGCGGCGGCCCCCCGGGCAGACCCCGCCGCCCCGCCGCGACCGCCTCGCCCCCGGCTGGGAGCGCGGCAAGCGCCGGGGAACGGCGGACGGGGGCGGCCGCGGCTGACGACCGCGACAGGCCGTCGGACAGCCATCGGTCCGCGGCAGGGACTCGCGCCGCGGCGAGCGGTGGGCGTGTCGCCGACGGTGCGGCGGATGACGGGACACGCCGGGACGAGCGGGCACGCACCCCGGACGGTGGGAGCACCACCGGCGCCTCACCGAACGGCTCGGCTCGCCGGGTCGCCGGGGTCGGCCGAGGCGGGCGTGAGCGGGTGGATGCCGCCCCGGCGGACGGCGGCGGTGGCGGCGACGAGGGCGGGGCTCACCTCCCTCCGGAGCCCGATGAGTCCGGTCCGCGCGCGGTGTCCGACCCCGCGGGGGACGCGCGGCCCCGGCCCAGCTGGGCCGCCCCGGAGTCCGGGGCGGGGGTGCGGTGGGCGCCGGTGGGGGGCGGCTCCGGAGCGCGCTCCGGGACACGGGAGCGGCTGCGGGCCGTGCCCACGGGAGAGGGTACGGTCCCGCGCCGGGCCGCCTGGCGACGGCGGCCGTGGGCGTTCATGGCCGGGGCCGCCGCCATGGTCGTGCTCGCCGTCACGGCGGTGGAGGTACGGCCGCCCGGCGACGACGAGGGGAAGGACGCCGCGGCCTCACCCCGGGCCACCGCCCACCCGCGGTCCGCCGTGCCCGTCGGCCCGACGGCGCGCGGGCATCTGGACCGGGCGGAGGCGGGCGACGGCGGGCACCGGTCCGGCGCGCCGCGCCACGACAGCAAGGGGCGCCACGGCGGCGGGCCGTCCGTCTCCGCCTCCGCCTCGCCCTCGCCGGGCGCGTCCGGCCGGCCGGGGGACACGCCCGGCAACGGCGGCTCGCGCGCCCCACTCACCCTCAGCACCCGCTCCCATGTGTGGGAGAACGGCTGCGACCACCGCTATCTCATCGACCGGTCGCCCACCGACGTCGCTCCGCCGCCCACCGAGCAGGACGCGCCGACCTGGGCCTCTGCCCACGGCGCCGTGCACGGTGGAACCACCCATGTGGAGGTCACGGTGCAGGGCCGGGCGTCGTCCGCGGTGGTCCTCCAGGCGCTGCACGTACGGGTCGTGGGGCGGCACAGCCCCCTGGCGTGGTCGTCGTTCGCGATGGAGAACGGCTGCGGCGGCTCCCTCACCCCGCGCGCGTTCTCCGTCGACCTGGACGCGTCCCGTCCGCTGGCGCGCCCCACCGACGGCAATGACGCGGGCAAGCCGCTCCCCGCCGTCCGCTTGCCGTACCGCGTTTCGGCCACGGATCCGGAGGTGCTGCTGATCAACGCCCGTACCTCCGGCTGCGATTGCCGCTGGTATCTGGAGCTGGAGTGGTCGAGCGGCGGACGCGAGGGGACGGCGCGGATCGACGACCACGGCGCGCCGTTCCGCACCAGCGGGGTCAAGGGCCGCCCCGAGTACGGCTACGACTACGGAGACGGCGTCTGGCACAGATACGGCTGACCGCCGGAGCGCGGCCGGACGCCGCGCTCACTCCGCCGCCGTGGCCAGCAGCAGCGCCGCGTCCCGTACGTCCGGGTGCGGATGCCCGCGCAGCGCGCGCAGGTGCTCGCGCCACGGCTCCGACCAGTCGGTGCGGCGGCCGCCCGCCTCGGTGAGGGTGGTGGCGAACAGCCCGGCGGCGTGGCCGCCGTCCTCGCTCAGCTGCCACGCCGCGTACAGCAGCGCCTCGTCGGAGCCGGGCCGCACCGCCGCGTTCAGCCGCTGGTGCAGTACCTCGGCGGTGCGGGCGGCGAGGGCCGGGCGGGCGGAGTGCAGTCGGCTGAGGCGGGCGAGCGCGGCGGTCAGCGGGCCGGGGCGGGAGTTCAGATCCAGGACGTGGACCAGGACATGGGCGGCGTCGGGGATGAACGTCTCGTAGCCGGCGAGGAGTTCGGCGGCGGCGGTGGCGGCGCGGCGCATCGGGCGTGTCGCCGTACCGCCGGGGGCGCGAGCGGCGAGCCGCGTGGCGAGGTGGCGGATCCGGCGGCGGGCGGGCCGGTCCCGGCCGGGCGCGGCGTCGGGGGTGCCGGGCCGGGTGTCGGCGATGGCGAGGGCGGCGAGCGCCCAGGCCAGGGGGTTGTCCTCGGGTGTGCCGTCGGGGGCGGCCGCCACCAGGGCCAGCAGCGCGTCGGCTGCGGAGCTCCAACCCGCCCGGTTGTCCAGGTCGGTGACGGCGGCGACCAGGACGGCCGCCACGTCCGGGGCCCAGGGCGACCAGACGGCGAGCGCGGCGTGGCCCGCCGCGGCCACCTCGGGGTCGTCGGTGTCGCAGACGACGCGGACGAGCTGGGCGTAGCGCGCCCGGTGGGGTTCGGGCAGGTCCAGCGGATGGACGCGCAGCACGGCGTGGCGCAGTTCGCGTCGGCCGCTCGCGGCGGCGGTCAGCATCTCCCAGACGCGCTTGGCGTCGAGCAGCCGGGTCGCGAGGGCGACGCAGGCGGCCTGGACGTCGTGGTGCTGGCCGGGCAGCGCACAGGCGTCGGCGAGGAGGGTGGCGGCGTCGGGCACGGGCAGCAGGGTGGCGGCGAGCCGGGCGGCCTCCTTGCGGCTGGTGACCTTCGGGGGCACGGTCGGCACGGCGGTCGCCACCCCGTCCGGTGCGAGGACACCGCGGATCGCGCCCTCCAGCCGTGACGGTTCGGCGTAGCGGGCCGCCCGGGTGGCCGCGTACATCGCCACCCGGGCCCGGTCGTCTCCCGCGTGGGCGAGCAGCGCGGGCAGGGCGTCGCCGGGCCGGTCGGTGCGGGCGAGGGCGGCGAGCGCGGCCTCGGCGAGCACCGGGTCGTCGGCATCGGCCCAGGCCCGTACGGCGGCGGCGCCGGTGACGGGGATCGGCGCGGCGCGGGCGATGGCCGAGGTGCGCTCATGGGGCGGGCGGGAGGAGTCGGCGGCGGTCCGCTCCAGGAGACGCGCCGCGGCGGCCTGCTGGCGGGGCAGCCAGCGGACGGCGTCATGGGTAGCGGGCGGGGTCCAGGGGGTGCCGGGTGTCAGAAACCGGCCGTACGGCGGTGTGTCGGCCAGGACGAGGTCGAGCAGATCGGTGCGCCGGCGTGTCAACACCGCCAGGACGTCCGGCAGTACGGCCGCCGAGGGGTCCTGCGCGAGGATCTCCGCGACTCGCGCGTCGCGCTCACCGGGGGGCTCCAGCCACAGCCCGACGGCGGTGCGTGCGGTGGTGTCGCTGCCGAACTGGATGGCCTGGCGCAGCAGTTCCTGGAGCTCGGGCATGGCGTGGGCGCGTCGCCCGAGCGAACGGACGAGGGCGAACGTCAGCTCGTGGTCGACCCGGTCGGCGCCCGCCTCCAGCCAGGGCCGCAGCGCTTCGAAGACGGTGTGTTCCTGGCCGCGCCGCAGGGTGTGGTCGAGTCTGCCGAGGTCGGCCGCGCCGACCCGCCCGGCGAGCCGGGTGACGGTGCGCAGCGCCCAGCCCAGCAGCTCCCGCTGCCCGGTGACGGCGTGTTCGCGCAGCAGCGCGACGGCGAGGCGGCGCAGGGCCCGCCGGGTGGCCGCTGAGGAGTCACGGGCCTGGATCGCGTCGCCCGCGACCCGGTCCAGATGCTCGGCGGCGGCGTCGGTGAACAGGGCCGGATGGACGGTGGCGAGCGCGCCGAGCGCCGCGCAGCGCACCGGGTCCTGTTCGTTGCGCAGTCGTTCCAGCAGGGCCAGCAGCGAGGTGACGGCGTCGGGGTCGCCGGAGTGTGCGGCATTGCGGATCAGCAGGGGATAGGCGAGGGCGCGGTCCTCGGCCGGGGAACGGCGTGCCGCGCTGAGCAGTTCCTCGCGCGCCTCGTCGACGGGCAGATACGCCACGGCCTCCAGCACCGCCGTCCAGTGCGCCCCGCGTTCGCGCGCCCGCGCTGCCATCCGGCGCGCCTCGACCTGACGGGCGGCGCGCGGCAGGACCTCGAGGACAACGGGGTCGAGGGACGCGTGGGCGGGGTCGCGGCCCTCGGTGGCGCGGGCGAAGACATCGGCGCGGCGGGCGGGCGGCAGCGCGGCCAGCAGCCGCGCCAGCGCACCCGCGTCGTGCCGCAGGGCCCGGGCCAGCTCGGGGAGTCCGGGCGGGTCGGCGCGTACGAGGCGGCGCAGTACGGCCCGTTCGAGGCCCGGGGCGCGCAGCAGGGGCGCCTGGGCCGGGGTGAGCAGCAGCCGCAGCGTGCGGGTGGGGTCGGCGGCCACCAGGGCGGACAGCCGGTGGCGCACCGGGAGCGGCAGCGCGCCGTGGCACACGTCCTCCAGCAGGTCCAGCACCCGGTGCGGTGCGACGGGAACGGCGAGGGCGACACCGTGTGCGTACCGCGCCCACCAGGCGTCGCGCAGGGCCTGGGGCAGCGTGGTGAGCTGCCGTTCGGCCTCGTCGAGGAAGGTGAGGGGGTGGCGGGGGACGAGGGGGCGCCAGCTGCCGACGGCGTGGAAGAGGGCGGGCAGCAGCCGGGCGAAGGTGTCCGCTCCGCAGCCGGGCAGCAGCCGGGCCGCCTCGGCGTCGCCCCATCGCTCCCGCACTGGCTCGATGAGCCGGTCGGCCAGCGCAACGCGCCGTCCGGCGACAACGGTACGCGTCAACTCCCGCCGTACGGCGGCGGGCGCGTCCTGGAACGCCGCCTCGAGCGCCTCGTCGTCGATCCCCTCCCCGTCCCGCGCCGCCGCGAGGGCGTGGTGGCGCACCACGGGGTCCGGGTCCAGGAGCCGCCGCTGAAGATGGCCGGTCCGTCCGCCGACCGCCGCGGCCGCGGCGGCGAGCCGCCGCTCGTACACCCCGCGACGCTCCAACTCGCCGATGAGCGCGCCGAGTTCACCGCGCGCGGTGGCCGCCCTGGTACGTACGGCCAGTTCGTGCATCCGGCGCGGATGCGGCAACGGGTCGAGGGCGGTGAGCAGCTCATCTGCGAGGGCGCGGGGGGCTCGGGGCTCATGAACCATGACGAGGATTGTGCACGGTGGGGGTGACCGCGCCGTAGGGGTGTCGGCCCGGTGCCACCGGACGCGCCCGCCGGGCCGCCGTCACACCGCGCTCAGACATCCGGCTGGTGGATGGTCTCCCACGGCACCTGGCGCCATGGACTCTTCTCGTTCATCGGGTCCACCAGCCGTTGCACCGCGCGGGCGGTGTCCTCCTGGGACACCGGCCAGTCCTCGTGTTCGGTCCCGGTCAGACCGTGCATCCACACCCGGCGGCCGATCATGTAGTCGTCGGCGTACTCCTTCCAGGAGCCGTAGGTGCGGGCCACCGGGGCGACCACCTCGCGCAGCAGCCGCCACGCGGTGGGCTCGTCGATGTACTCCGAGGCGAGGCCGTAGCGGACCACATCGGCGTAGCGGACGATGTCCCAGGCCAGCGGCGGGTGGCCGAGCCGGGGGGCCATCTGGTCGCGGTGGCCGTGCGAGGCGAGGAAGCCCAGGATCTCCAGCAGCGTTTCGGTGGAGGTGATGTCCCAGCTGTCCGAGAGCCGTGCCCGGGAGGTCGAGCGGTCGATGCGCTTGAGCGGGTAGAGGAGGGTGTGGGAGTGCCCCGGGGTGCGTTCGGCGAGGATCGCCGCGAGGGAGACCATCCACCGCTGGTGCGAGGTCAACGGAGTGGGGAAGCGTCTCTTCGCCGACGGGCCCACGGCCATCTTCACGAGGGCGCCGCCGAATTGTGTCCATCCAGCCATAGGGCTGGAGATGCTGGCAGAGTCCCCGCGCACCCGTCAATCGCCACCCGCTGCCGTACCCCGCTGCCGCCGCTGCCGTACGTCGCCACCGGGCCCCTGGCCGTCGCCACCCGTTCCGCGCGACCCCGCCGATCAGCGGCCTTCCGGTTACGCCGTGCGAGGCGGACCGGCGCCACTTACGCTCGGTGTGTGGACCGGCCTCGCGCCCCGAGGGACCGAGGGACGGCGAAGGAGCACCCCGCGAGGTGTCACCACGGAGGCCGGTCACTCCGTCCGAGCCCGGAGGCGATTCATGCCGGAGCTTTTCATCGGCGGCCGCTGGACAGCCGCCCTCGACGGACACACCCGCGAGATCCGCTGCCCCGCGGACGGGAGCCTGGTGGCCACGGTCGACGAGGCCGGGCCGAAGGACACGGCCGCGGCCATCGCGGCCGCCCGTGACGCCTTCGACCGCGGCCCCTGGCCCGGCACCCCGGCCGCCGAGCGCGGCAGGCTGCTGCTGCGCGTCGCCGACCTGCTGGAGCGCGACAAGGCCGACATCGCCCGCGCCGAGTCCCTGGACACCGGGAAACGGCTGGTGGAGAGCGAGTACGACCTCGACGACATCGCGAACTGCTTCCGCTGGTTCGGCCATCTGATCGCCTCGACGGGCCCGGGGCGGGTCATCGACGTGGGCAGCCCGGAGGTGGACAGCAGGGTGGTGCACGAGCCGGTGGGGGTCTGCGCCCTGATCACGCCGTGGAACTATCCGCTGCTCCAGACCGCCTGGAAGGTCGCCCCCGCGCTCGCCGCCGGGGACACCTTCGTGCTCAAGCCCAGCGAGCTGACCCCGCACAGCGCCATCGGGCTGATGCGGCTGCTGGCCGAGGCCGGGGTGCCGCCGGGCGCGGCCAATCTGGTGCTGGGAGCGGGCGCGACCGTGGGCGCGCCACTGGCCACGGACGAGCGGGTGGACCTGGTGTCGTTCACCGGCGGAGTGGTCACCGGCCGCTGGATCATGGCGGCCGCCGCGCCCACGGTGAAGAAGATCGCGCTGGAGCTGGGCGGCAAGAACCCCAACATCGTCTTCACCGACTCCGACTTCGACACGGCCGTGGACTACGCCCTGATGGCCGTGTTCCTGCACGCCGGGCAGGTGTGCTCGGCCGGTGCCCGGCTGCTGGTCCAGGAGCAGCTGCACGACGCGTTCATCGACGAGATCGTGCACCGGGCCCGGCAGATCCGGCTGGGCGGTCCGTTCGACGAGGACGCCCGCAGCGGTCCGCTGATCTCCGCGGCGCACCGCGAGAAGGTGGCGGCCTATGTGGCGTCCGGGATCGACGAGGGCGCGGTGCTGCGCTGTGGCGGGACACCGCCGGACGACCCGGCGCTGGAGCACGGCTACTTCTATCTGCCGACGGTGCTGGACGACTGCACCCCGGACATGTCCGTGGTGGAGGAGGAGTCGTTCGGCCCGGTGCTCACCGTGGAGCGGTTCCGCGACGAGGACGAGGCCGTCGCGCTGGCCAATGACACGGTGTACGGGCTGGCGGGGGCGGTGTGGACGCAGGACGCGGAGAAGGCGCACCGGGTGGCGTCCCGGCTGCGCGCCGGCACCGTGTGGATCAACGATTTCCACCCGTACGTCCCGCAGGCCGAATGGGGCGGGATGAAGCAGTCGGGGATCGGGCGCGAGCTGGGCCCGGCGGGTCTGGCCGAGTACCAGGAGGCCAAGCACATCTGGCGCAACACCGCGCCCCGCCCGCAGAGGTGGTTCGCATGACACCACCGAGGTGGTCGGCATGACACCGCGGGTGGTCGGCGTGCTGCCGCAGAGGTGGTGCGTATGACGGCGACCGAGCCCGCCGGGCCATCGCCGGGCGCCCGGCCCGAGGGCGGGCACGACGACGACTCGCTCACCGAACTGGGCTATCGCCCCGAACTCAAGCGGACCCTCGGCAACTTCCATACCTTCGCCGCCGGGGTCAGCTACATCTCCATCCTCACCGGCACCTTCCAGCTGTTCTACTTCGGCGTGAGCCATGGCGGCCCGGCCTACTGGTGGTCCTGGCCGATGGTGTTCGCGGGCCAGCTGATGGTGGCGCTGTGCTTCTGTGAGCTGGCGGGCCGCTATCCGGTGGCCGGGTCGGTCTACAACTGGTCCAAGCTGCTGGGCGGGCCGCATGTGGGCTGGCTGGGCGGCTGGATGATGATGACGGCCACCATGGTGTCGCTGTCGGCGGTGGCGCTCGCGTACCAGATCACGCTGCCGCAGATCTCCTCGTGGTTCCAGTTCATCGGCGACGGCAGCAGCGGCACCGAACGGGCCGCCAACGCGGTGATGCTCGGCAGCGTCCTGGTGCTGTTCACCACGCTGGTGAACGGCTTCGGCGTGAAGCTGATGGCACGGATCAACTCGGCGGGTGTGGCCATCGAGCTGGTCGCCGCGATCGTGCTGATCCTGCTGCTGGCCGCGCACATCACCCGCGGCCCGGCCGCCGTGATGGACACCTACGGCCTCGGCAGCGGAGAGCATCTGGGCTATCTGGGGGCGTTTCTGACCGCCTCGCTGGCCTCGGCCTACGTCATGTACGGCTTCGACACCGCCTCCTCGCTCGGTGAGGAGTCCTTGGACCCGGCCCGCAACGCACCGCGCGCCATCCTGCGGGCGCTCGTCGCCTCGTTCGTCATCGGCGGGCTCATCCTGCTCTTCGCGCTGCTCGCGGTGGAGAACCTGAACGCCAAGCAGCTGTCGGTGGACGGGCTCCAGTACGTGGTGCTGTCGGTCCTCGGCGGCACCATCGGCGACATGGTGCTGTGGTGCGTGGTCGTCGCGATCACGGTGTGCGCGCTGGCCGTGCACACCGCGGGGATCCGGCTGATGTTCGCCATGGCCCGGGACAACAACCTCCCCGGCGGCTCCAGGCTGGCCCGGGTCCATCCGCGGTTCCAGACCCCGCTGCTCCCGGCGATCCTCATCGGTCTGGTGGCGGTCGGCATCCTGGTCATCAACATCAACCAGCCACAGATCTTCTCGGTGGTCACCAGTATCGCGATCATCATGATCTACATCGCGTATCTGCTGGTCACCGTCCCCATGCTGGTGCGCAGGCTCCGGGGTGAGTGGAAACCGGCCGAGGGCCGCTTCTCACTGGGCCGGTTCGGGCTGACGGTCAACGTCCTGGCGGTGCTGTGGGGGGTGGCGATGTCCATCAACCTGGCCTGGCCGCGCGCGCAGGTCTACAACGCCTCCGGTCCACAGCACTGGTATCTGCGCTGGGGCGCGTTCCTGTTCATCGGCGTGGTCGCGCTCGGTGGCTTCGCCTACTACTGGTTCGTCCAGCGCAGACACACGGGTGTGCTCGCCGAGCACGCCGCCACCACCACCCCGTGAGGAGAGGCCCGTGGACGAGTTCGACTACGTGGTGGTCGGTGGCGGTACGGCCGGATCGGTCGTGGCGGCGCGGCTGAGCGAGGACCCCTCGATCTCGGTGTGTCTGCTGGAGGCGGGCCCCTCCGACGTCGGCGACGACAACGTACTGCGGCTGGACCGCTGGATGGGGCTGCTGGAGTCCGGCTACGACTGGGACTACCCCATCGAGCCGCAGGGCAGCGGCAACAGCTTTATGCGGCACGCCCGCGCCAAGGTGCTCGGCGGCTGCTCCTCGCACAACTCCTGCATCGCCTTCTGGGCCCCGGCCGAGGACCTCGACGAATGGGCCTCCCAGGGGCTGGACGGCTGGTCGGCCGCCGACTGCTTCCCGCTGTTCCGGCGGCTGGAGTCCAACGACGCGCCCGGCGACCACCACGGCCACGACGGCCCGGTCACCATCCGCAGTGTGCCGCCGAAGGACCCGTGCGGGGTGGCGCTGCTCACGGCCTGCGAGGAGGCCGGGATCCCCACCGTCCCGTTCAACTCCGGCACCACCGTGGTGCACGGCGCCAACTGGTTCCAGATCAACGCGCGTGAGGACGGCACCCGTTGCTCCGCCTCGGTGGCGTATCTCCATCCGGTGATGGACGGGCGGTCCAATCTGGAGGTGCGCACCGGGCTCCAGGCCAAGCGGCTGGTGCTGAACGAGGACCGGCGCTGCACGGGCGTCGACTATCTGGCCCCCGACCTCATCCACACCCACACCGTGCACGCCCGTCGCGAGGTGATCGTCTCCTGCGGCGCGATCGACTCCCCGAAGCTGCTGATGCTCTCCGGCATCGGCCCGGCGGACCATCTGCGCGAGACGGGCATCGAGGTGGCCGTGGACTCCCCCGGTGTCGGCGAGAACCTCCAGGACCACCCGGAGGGCGTCATCATGTGGAACGCCGAGCAGCCCATGGTCACCCGCTCCACCCAGTGGTGGGAGATCGGCATCTTCTCCCCCACGGAACCCGGTCCGGACCGCCCGGACCTGATGTTCCACTACGGCTCGGTGCCGTTCGACATGAACACCTACCGGCGCGGCTATCCGACCTCCGAGAACGCCTTCTGCCTCACCCCCAATGTGACGCGCGCCCGCTCCACCGGGACCGTACGGCTGCGCACCCGCGACTTCCGCGACAAACCCCGGGTGGATCCGCGCTACTTCACCCACGAGCACGACATCCGGGTGATGACCGAGGGGTTCCGGGTCGCCCGCAACATCGCGGCCCGGCCCGCGCTGGCCCTGTGGGCGGGCGCCGAACTCGCCCCGGGCCCCGATGTGCACACCGACGACGAGCTGTTCGACTACATCCGGCAGACACACAACACCGTCTACCACCCGTCCTGCACGGTGCGGATGGGCGCCCCGGACGACCCGGCCGCGCCGCTCGACCCCCAGCTGCGGGTCAAGGGGGTCGCGGGGCTGCGGGTGTGCGACGGTTCGGTGATGCCGCATCTGGTCGCGGTCAACCCGTGCATCACCACGATGATGATCGGCGAGAAGTGTTCGGACATGATCAAGCGCCGTCATCCATGACGCCGTGAGCCGTGGGACGACCCGCGCGCGGCGCCCATGCCGCACCCCGGCCCCCGTGTCCGGGATATGGAATGTGAGCTGGGACTTCTTGACCGGCCGGAGGTACCGCTGGTTGGATCGATGGCATGAAGCGACAGGACCTCACGCGGCGACGCCATGTCGACCTCGCGCGTGTCTCCAGCTCGTTCTGTTGCTGCACGGCCTGATCCGGTCGCATCCGGCCTGATCCACCACCGGGCCCGAGCGCGTCCCGCCGCTCTCCCCCACTGAGCCCCGTGGTTCTTGTGTGCCTTCTCCTCCCGACATCCGGCTGATGTCCGGCTGCCGCTGCGCGCCGCCGTTTCCCGCTCCTGGCGCGTAGCCACACAGCTCGTCCCCGCACGGCGACGCCCCCGTCGAACGCCGTGCGCCGATCCCGCCTGCCCGCACCTGTCTTCCGGGAGTCCCCCCATGCCCGCAGACCCCCTCCGTTTCGCCTACTGGGTACCCAACGTCAGCGGTGGCCTGGTCACCAGTGCCATCGAGCAACGCACCGACTGGGGCTACGACTACAACCGCGAGCTGGCCCGGCTCGCCGAGAACAACGGCTTCGACTACGCGCTCAGCCAGGTCCGCTACATGGCCAGCTACGGCGCCGAGTACCAGCACGAGTCGACCAGCTTCAGCCTCGCCCTGCTGCTCGCCACCGAACGGCTGAAGGTCATCGCCGCCGTCCACCCGGGGCTCTGGCACCCCGGGGTGCTGGCCAAACTGGGCGCCACCGCCGACCAGCTGTCCGGCGGACGGTTCGCGGTGAACGTGGTCAGCGGCTGGTTCAAGGGCGAGTTCACCGCGCTCGGCGAGCCCTGGCTCGAGCACGACGAACGCTACCGGCGCGCCGAGGAGTTCATCCGTACCCTGCGGACGATCTGGACCGAGGACCACGCCCACCTGGCCGGGGACTTCTACCGGATCCGCGACTTCTCGCTGAAGCCCAAGCCGGTGGACGTCCCCGACCGCCCGCATCCGGAGATCTTCCAGGGCGGCAACTCCACCGCCGCCCGCGCCATGGCGGGCCGGGTCTCCGACTGGTACTTCAGCAACGGCAAGGACTTCGACGGGGTCACCGAGCAGCTCCGGGACGTCCGTGCCTCCGCCGCCACCGCGGGCCGGCCGGCTCCGCGCTTCGGGCTCAACGGCTTCCTCATCGCCCGTGACACCGAGGCCGAGGCCCGGGAGACCCTGCGCGAGATCGTCGCCAAGGCCGACACCGACGCCGTCCACGGCTTCCGCGACGCCGTACGGCAGGCCGGGCAGTCCACCAGCGACGGCAAGGGCATGTGGCAGGACTCCTCCTTCGAGGACCTGGTGCAGTACAACGACGGCTTCCGCACCGGGCTGATCGGCACCCCCGAGCAGATCGCCGAGCGCATCGTCGCCTACAAGCGGCTCGGCGTGGACCTCTTCCTCCTCGGCTTCCTGCACTACCTGGAGGAGGTCGAGTACTTCGGCACCCGGGTGCTGCCGCTGGTCCGTGAGCTGGAGGCGCAACTGCCGGAGCCCGAGCCCGCCCTCATCTGATCCGGCCCGCCATCTCACCGCGCACACCGAAAGGGGAACCCCCATGAGCACCGTCACCCGCGTCGACTGGAACACTCGCCCCCGCCCCACCGACGCCGCCGGCTGGATCGGGCGCGCCGCCGACGTCGCCGGCGTCCTGGCCACCGACGCGGCCGCGCGCGACAAGGCCGGAGCCACCCCGTACGCCGAGATCCGGCTGCTGAAGGATTCGGGCCTGGTCACCCTCCTCGGCCCCGCCGAACACGGGGGCGGCGGCCAGGACTGGACCACCGCGTACCGGGTGGTCCGCGAGGTCGCCAAGGCCGACGGCTCGATCGGCCAGCTGCTGGGCTACCACTATCTGTGGAACTGGGCCGCCCGCCTGGTCGCCACCCGGGAACAGTGGGAGCAGGTGGAGGCCGAGGCGGCCCGGAACCAGTGGTTCTTCGGAGGCGCCGTCAACCCGCGCGACAACGACGTGGTCGTCAGGGACGAGGGCGACACCCTCACCTTCACCGGCCGCAAGTCCTTCTCCACCGGCAGCAAGGTCTCCGACGTCACCGTGCTGGAGGGTGTCCTGGAGGGCACCGAGAACCATGTGTTCGCCATCGTCCCGTCCGACAGCGAGGGGCTGGCCTTCGAGGACGACTGGGACAACATCGGCCAACGGCTCACCGAGAGCGGCAGCGTCACGATCGACGGTGTGCGCGTCCCCTGGTCGGCCGCCGCGGGCTATGTGGACAAGGAGTTCCGGCCCCGTGTCTACAACACCCTGAACGTACCGACGATCCAGCTGGTCTTCGTCAGCTTCTACCTGGGCATCGCGGCCGGGGCCCTGGAGACCGCCGCCCTCTACACCCGCACCAGGTCCCGTTCCTGGCTGCACGGCGGATACGAGACGGCCGTCGAGGAGCCGCATGTCATCGACACCTACGGCGATCTCACCGCCAAGCTCTGGGCGGTGGAGTCCTTCGCGGACACCGTGGCCGCCGAGGGCCAGCGGCTGCACGACGACCCGGACGCGGTGACCGAGGAGGCCCGCGGCGCGTTCGAGGTCCGGGCCGCCGCGGTGAAGGCGCGTGCCACCGAGGTCGCCCTCGAGGTCAGCAGCCGGATCTTCGAGGTCACCGGCGCCCGCTCCACCGCCTCCGCCGACGGTCTGGACCGCTTCTGGCGCAATGTGCGCACCCACACCCTGCACGACCCGGTGGCCTACAAGCGCCGTGAGGTGGGCCGCCATGTGCTCACCGGCGAACTCCCCCAGCCCACCTGGTACTCCTGACCGCTCTTCCGGGGGTGCGTCGGCCCGTCGGCGGGCCGACGCACCCGCCCCGCAGCCCCACCCCGCACCCCCGGTTCTTCGAAAGGTCCCCCATGGCCACCGTCCTGTCCCTCTCCGGCTCCCCCTCCGCCACCTCCCGCACCGCCCGGCTGCTGCGCCATCTGGACGCGCGACTGACCGCACAGGGCCATGAGGTGGTCCCGCTGGACGTCCGTACGCTGCCCGCCGCCGCGCTGCTCGGTGCCGACTTCAGCCATCCGGCCATCACCCGTGCCACCGCCCTGGTCGAGCAGGCGGACGGGATCGTCGTCGGCACCCCCGTCTACAAGGCCGCCTACTCGGGGCTGCTCAAGTCGCTGCTGGATCTGCTGCCGCAGTACGCGCTCGCGGGCAAGACCGTGCTGCCCCTGGCCACCGGCGGCACCACGGCGCATGTCCTGGCCATCGACTACGCCCTGCGGCCCGTGCTGTCGTCGATGGGCGCGGCGCATATCGTCCAGGGCTGGTTCACCCTCGACAAGGACATCACCGTCGACCCGGACGGCGGGGTGACCGTGTCGCCCGGCGCTGCCGAGGCGCTGGGGCAGGTGGTCGACCAGTTCTCGGTGGCGCTCGGCCGCACCGCCGTGTTCGCCGCCGCCGGCTGAACCCCCTCCCGAGGAGTACGCCCATGTCCTCCCCGCCCGAAGGTGTGCACATCATCGCGGACGACGCCGAGGCGCTGGCGGTGGCCGCGCGGCTGGCCGAGGAGTTCCGCGCGGGCGCCGCCGAACGCGACGCCGCGCGCAGGCTGCCGCGCGCCGAACTGGACCGGCTGTCCGCGTCCGGACTGCCGGCCGTCACCATCCCGGCCGGGCACGGCGGCGCGGAGGTGACCGCCCGCACCCTCGCCGAGGTGTTCCGGCTGCTGGCCTCGGCCGACGCCAGTCTCGCCCAGATCCCGCAGAGCCACTTCGTCTACATCGAGGTGCTCCGCCGTCAGGGCACACCGGAGCAGCGCGCGTTCTTCTTCGGCGAGGTGCTGGCGGGGAAGCGGTTCGGCAACGCCCAGTCGGAGGCCGGTACCCGGCACGTCCAGGACATCCGCACCCGGCTGGAGCCGCTGCCCGACGGCTCGTACACGCTCACCGGTGTCAAGCACTACTCCACCGGCGCCCTGTTCGCCGACTGGATCCCGGTGCTCGCCCGCGCCGGGGACGACACGCTGCACGTGGCGTACGTCCCGCGGAACGCGCCCGGGGTGACCGTCGTCGACGACTGGGACGGGATGGGCCAGCGGACGACCGCCAGCGGCACCGTACGGCTGCACGCGGTGCCGGTGCCCGCGAACCGCGTCATACCGCACCACCTCACTTTTCAGGGGCCCCAACTGCACGGCTCCGTCGCACAGTTGCTGCACACGGCCATCGACGCCGGGATCGCCTCCGGGGCGCTGGCCGAGGCGGTGGAGTTCGTACGCACCAGCAGCCGTCCGTGGTTCGAGAGCGGGGTGGACACCGCGGCCGAGGACCCGCTGCTCATCCAGCGCTTCGGCGAACTGGCCATCCGGGTGCGGGCCGCCGAGGCCCTGCTGTCCACCGCCGCCCTCGCGGTGGACACCGCCCGGGACGACCTCACCGACCACACCGCCGCCGAGGCGTCGATCGCGGTGGCCGCGGCGAAGGTGGCGGCGGCGGAGGCGGCGGTCGAGACCGGCAGCGCCCTGTTCGAGGTGTCCGGCACCCGGTCGGCGCTGGACTCGCTCAATCTGCACCGCCACTGGCGGGACGCCCGCACCCACACCCTCCACGATCCGGCCCGCTGGAAGGTCCAGCACATCGGCCGCTATGTGCTGGGCGGCATCCGGCCGCCCCGCCACGGACTGCTCTGAGCGCTCCGCGGGGCCGGACGTCGGCGAGGCCGCTCAAGCCCCGTCCGCGCACCCGCGTCCCCCGCCCGAGTCCGCACACCCGCACCCCCGCACCCCGACCACGGAGATCCGCGATGTCCCTCACCTTCCACTGGTTCCTGCCCACCAACGGCGACAGCCGCCACGTGGTCGGCGGTGGCCACGGAACGCCCGTCACCGCGGCGGGCGGTGACCGTCCGCCGTCCGTCGGCTATCTGACCCAGATCGCCCGCGCCGCCGAGGACCTGGGCTTCGTCGGCGCGCTGACCCCGACCGGGGCCTGGTGCGAGGACGCCTGGCTGACCACGGCCATGGTCAGCCGGCACACCGAACGGCTGAAGTTCCTGGTGGCGTTCCGGCCCGGCTTCGTCTCCCCGACGCTCGCCGCACAGATGGCCTCCACCTACCAGCGGCAGAGCGGCGGCCGACTGCTGCTCAACGTGGTCACCGGCGGCGAGAGCCACGAACAGCGCGCCTACGGCGACTTCCTCGGCAAGGACGCCCGCTACGCCCGCACCGGCGAGTTCCTCCACATCGTGCGCGGGCTGTGGGACGGCGCGACCGTCGATCTGGCCGGGGACCATCTGCGGGTGGAGGACGCCACACTCGCCCGGCTGCCCGACCCGGTGCCCGAGATCTACTTCGGCGGCTCCTCCCCCGCCGCCGGGCAGGTGGCCGCCCGCCATGCGGATGTCTATCTCACCTGGGGCGAACCGCCCGCCCAGGTCGCCGAGAAGATCGCCTGGATCCGCGGGCTGGCCGAGCGCGAGGGGCGCACCGTCCGCTTCGGCATCCGGCTGCATGTCATCACCCGGGACACCGCCGAGCAGGCGTGGGCCGAGGCCCGGCGGCTGCTGGACGGTTTCGACCCGGAGACCGTACGGGCCGTCCAGAACGGGCTGGGGCGCAGCGAGTCCGAGGGGCAGCGACGCATGCTCGCCCTGCACGGCGGCAGCCGGGACGCACTGGAGATCCACCCCAATCTGTGGGCCGGGATCGGTCTGGTCCGTGGTGGCGCGGGGACCGCCCTGGTGGGCGGCCACGCCGAGGTGGCGGAGCGGATCGAGGAGTACCACGGCATCGGTATCGAGGAGTTCGTGCTCTCCGGCTATCCGCACCTGGAGGAGGCGTACTGGTTCGGGGAGGGTGTGCTGCCGCTGCTCCGGGCGCGGGGGCTGTGGGCCCATCCGGCCCGTACCGACGCCGCCCCGCCGCCTGCCGCTCAGGTGCCCTTCGCGGTGTCCGGGACCTCGTAACAGCTCGGTCCGGCCGTCTTCGGAAACTACGCGTAGGGGGCCGGACCAGAAGGACGATCTGATCAGGTACCGCAACCCGAAGAAGGTGAACATCGGGGACGATGCCCGACGGGCGGACAGGGGCGCTCATAGCCATGTCCCGTCCGCCGAAGGGGAAGAACACCACGCTCGCGTTGGAGGCCTATCCGTTCACCCCGACCCCGAAAGACGTGTCCAGGCGCCGCAAGGCCCTGGACCGCTTCCTGCGCTCCTATCTGCCCACGGCGCGGCCGGGGCGCAGGGCTGCCGTGGCTGAGGCCGAGACCCGAGCCATCATGCGAGCCGCATACTCCGGCGTTACGCTCGCAGTAGTCATGGCTCGGGGGAAATCTCGCTCTACCGGAGTCGACCATGTCCACTACGTACACCGACATAGAGCTTCAGACAGAAGAAGTCGACCAGTCCAGAATCATGCGGAGCAGCGTGAGCTATGCGGTCGGCGACAGAGGCGGACTCGAATCGACGAGTGAGGCCTACCGCCACCCCTGGACGTTCAAGCGACGGGGCATGGGGGACTATCTCCTGACGGGCTGGCCCGAGATGCGGCCCGACTCCAAGGCGTGGCTCGCTGCCGGAGAAGCGATAGTTCTCGGCGATGCGACGGCCGGCTCCTTCTTGGGACTCGCCCCCTTCACCGTGCACAACGTCGTACCGGAATCGGGGCAGATCCGATTCCGGCTCAACATCGAATGGCCCGACCCGCTGGCGATTCTCATCGACTTCTGGGTCATCCACTTCGTCTGAGGACCCGGGCTGAGACGCGGCCCGGCGGTGCACTCGCCGCTGGGTCGGCCGGAGCGGGGCCTGAAGTCGGCCTACACCTCCGCCCTTGGGCTCAGCCGCGCGCCGCGTACTGGACGAACTGGCTCCAGCCTTCGCGTCCGACCGCGAGGGCAGGGCGGCTCACGTCCTTGGAGTCCCGTACGTGGACGGCCTGTTCGGTGACGGCGACCTCTACGCAACTGTCGCCCTGGGTACCGCTGTAGCTGGACTTGAACCAGGCGAGTTCGGACCTGCTCATAGCACTCCTCGCAGTCGCTCCAGTAGGCCCCGGGAGTCTTGGGGGTTCAGGGCCTGCGACCGCAGTGTGTCATAGCGCTGATGCAGGAGGCTCACTTCTTTCGGACCAGTGATCAACCGTCCGTTCTGCTGCCCTTCGGAGTACGCGAGCCGCCGTCCCTCTGCGGTTTCCAACAGCTGAACCGGGCCATCCAGGCACGCATGGAACTCCGCGTCCACCGGCATGACTTGAAGGATCACATTGCGCAGAGCGCTGAGCTCCAGCACGTGGTCGCACAGACCCCGCAACACCTCCGAACCGCCGAGCCGCTTCCGCAGGACCGACTCCTCCACGATGAAGGTGAACGGGACGTTCGGCCGTTCGTACAGCATCTTCTGCCGCTCCAGCCGAGCCGTCACCTGCTCCTCCAACTGCGTGTCCGTCAGGAGCGGAATGCTGTTGTCGAACACCGCACGCGCGTACGCCTCCGACTGCAACAGCCCCGGCACCAGCCTGCACTCGTACGTACACAGGCTCACCGCCACCCGCTCCAGCCGAGCCCACCGCCGGAACCACGCCGCGAGCCCCGGCTTGCCGCGCGTCAGAAACCCCGCCGCCTTCCGTAACGCACCCGTGTTGCCCAACACCTCCTCCGCCCGCTCCACGAACGACTCGTCCGGCATCCGCCGCCCCAGCTCCACCGAGGCCACCGTGTGCTTCGAGAACTGGACCAGTTCCCCGAACTCCACCCGGCTCAGGCCCGCGTGCTCGCGCAGGGCCTGGACGACGGCCCCGAAGGTCCGCAGACTGTCGGAGGGGTCGGGCTCCCGTTCCCAGTCGCCGTCCCCTGTCACACAGGCGTTGTCGGTCGTCATACGCGGACACCTCCAGCTGCGTACGTGCGAGGGCCCCCGCGCTCACTCACCCAGGGTGATGGATCAACCGGCGTACCGTCCACCGAACGCGCATGTACGCTGACTCAGCGTACGCAGCGCGCCGCTGGCGAGGGCCACCGCACACCCACCACCGTGGTCCCATGAACGTAAGCACGTCCCAACTCCCCGCCACCCCACGAGCCTTCACTCAGCGCCTGTCCTCCACCCGGCGCGGGGCCCGGCTCGCCCGCCTGTTCGCCGTCGAACAGCTCCGCACCTGGCCGGTATCGCCAAGCCTCACCGAGCGCGCCGAGGGAATCATCGCCGAGCTGGCCGCGAACGCGGCACTGCACGGACGCGTCCAGGGCCGCGACTTCCGGCTCACCCTCACCCAGCACGAGGCGACGGGAGTCCTCCGCATCGAGGTCACCGACACCCGTGGCGAGAAACTGCCCGCGCTCGTCTCGACCCCGCCACCGGACCGCGAATCCGGCCGTGGCCTGCTCCTGGTCGCCACGCTCGCCGACCGCTGGGGCACCGAGCCGCACCAGCCCGTGGGCAAGACCGTATGGGCCGAGCTGGACCCCCGCTCCGGCTGAGCCCATGGGTGATCCGTCGGCGACACCTTCCCGCCGGCTGGGGCCGTGGGGCGTTCTTCTGGAAATTTCTTCCAGTTCTGGTGCATTAGGCTGTCCGCCATGACGCCAACAGGTTCGAACCATGTCTCCTAAGCAGCAGCGCGGCGAGGCAACCGTCGACCGTCTCCTGACGGCCGCCCTGGAGGTCTACGCCTCGTCGGGCCAGCAGGGGTTCACGGTGAACGCGGTCACCGAGGCATCTGGCGTCAGTCTCGGCAGTCTTTACCACCATTTCGGCAGTTTCGACGGTCTCGCGGCGGCCCTTTACACGAAGTGCATGGCGGAGCTGTTCGACGAGTTGACCACTGCCGTGACCCGTACCCGCACCGCCCGCACCGGTGTCGCCGCGATCGTCAGGGCCTATCTGCGCTTCACCGAGGAACGGCCCGACGCCGCGCTCTTCATCCATGCCTCCGCGTACTCGGGCTACCTCGCGGCTCACGCCGACCGGATCCGCGCCGCCAAGGGCGTCATGCTGAAAGGCATCGTGGACTGGATGCGGCCGCGGATCGAATCCGGCGAGATCCTGCCCACCCCCGAGCCCCTGATCGAGTCACTGGTGATCGGACCGGTTGCCGAAACCGCGCGCCGCTGGCTGTCCAGCACGTATGACATCGACCTCGCCCAGGCGGCGCGGATCCTGCCCGACCGGATCTGGCGGTCTCTTCGACCGGACTAGGGTCTGCCTTCGGTCGCGTTCAGCCCTGTCAGCCCTGTCAGCGTCTCGGCCTGGTCCCAGACCCGCTGCGCCAGGGCCTGGTCTGCCGCGACGGGCGCCAGGGGGGCCTGCCGGTCGGCATCGAAGTAGCGACCGGAAGCGCCACCGGATTCGAGAGCGAGCCGGACCACGGGCGTGGCACCTCGCTCGGGGCTGGCCCAGGACCGTTTCATCGCCTTCAGGAGAACGCCCGGCACCCCGCCGGGGTCTCCGAGACCGGTCCTGATCACCCCCGGGTGTACCGCGTCGACGGTCACGCCCGTTCCCCGCCAACGATCGGCGAACAGCGGGACCATGAGGAGATTGGCGAGTTTGGTGGTGCAGTAGGTACGCATCCGATGGAAGTCCGCGCCCACGGGGGTGCGGTCCATATCGAGTCGTCCCTTGATGTACAGGCCGGCGCTGACGTGGACGACCCGGGTCCGGCTCTCCAGCAATCGCCCCTCCAGGAGGCGGTTGAGCAGAAATGGCGCCAGGTGATTCACGACGAAAGAGCGCTCCAGCTCGTCCGGGGTGTTCACCAGCCGGGTGGGCCACACGCCGGCGTTGTGCACCAGCACATCGATGGAGCCGCACCGTCGCAGTAATTCGTCCGCCACCGACCGCACCTCGGAGAGTACGGACAGATCGCCGGTCACCAGGTCGACGGAGCCCCCCAGTGCCGCGGCCGCCCGTTCCCCGCGCTCGCGGTCCCTGGTGACGAGCACGACGCGGCAGTCCCGCCGCACGAGTGCGGAGGCCACCGCGTAGCCGATGCCCCGGTTGCCGCCTGTCACCACCGTCGTCAAGGTGTCCTCCATACCGGGCACTGTAGCGCCTTACTAGAAGTTAATTCTAGAAAGATGCTTCAATGGGAGGCGTCCGATCGGGCACACTGGACGGTGGCAGGACGTCAGAGAGCGGAGCGGCATGAGCAGTGACCACGACGACGAGCGGGACGGCGGCACCCGGAGTATCCAGCCGCTGTCGCCCGCCGACCCGCCCCGGATCGGCCCCTACGCGCTGCTCGGCCGGCTCGGCGCCGGCGGCATGGGCCGGGTCTATCTGGCCCGCTCCGGGGGCGGTCGCACGGTGGCTGTGAAGGTGGTGCACGAAGAGCACGCCTCGAACCGGGAGTTCCGGGCGCGCTTCCGCCGGGAGATCGCGGCGGCCCGACGCGTCGGTGACCGCTACACCGCACCCGTGCTCGACGCGGACCCGGACGCCGGGCAACCCTGGGTGGCCACCGGTTATGTGCCGGGTCCGTCATTGGGCCAGGCCCTCAGGGAGTACGGTCCGCTGCCCACCGCCTCCGTGCACGTACTGGCCGACGGGCTGTTACGGGCGCTCCAGGTCATTCACGGCGCCGGGATCGTGCACCGCGATCTGAAGCCGTCCAACGTGCTGCTCACCGTCAAGGGCCCACGGGTGATCGACTTCGGTATCGCACGCGCGTTGCAGAGATCTGCGGAGTCCCTGCTGACCAGCACGGGAAGGGTCATCGGCTCGCCCGGGTTCATGGCGCCCGAACAGATCATCGGAGAGGAGATCGGGCCCACCGCCGACGTCTTCGCGCTCGGCTGTGTCCTGATGTACGCGGCGACGGGGCGGCTGCCGTTCGGGCGCGACGCGAGCAATCAGCACGCGCTGATGTACCGGGCCGTCGAGTCCGAGCCGGATCTGACCCCGATCGAGGACCCACCGCTGCGCGCCCTGATCGCCCGCTGTCTGACGAAGACGCCCACCGAACGCACCGGCGTGGACGCGCTGTTGGCGGATCCCGAGCGGGCGCGGCCTTCGGAGGCCGCGAAGCGGGCCTGGCTGCCCCCGGGGCTCGTGGCCCGCCTTGCGCAGGACGCGGCACGGCTTCTCGACTCGGAGGCGCCGTCCACCGCGGAACCGGCGCCGGCTCCGGCACCCGGATCGGCGGCTCCCGCGGCTCCAGCGGGCCCCGACGCCTCCGCGGTCGGCGCGCCGCCGCAGTCGGCGCCCTCCGGTAAGTCCAGGGCACCGACGCCGGAACGGGCGGCACCGGAGCCCGCACCACAGCCGGAGCGGAAACCGGCACCGGCAGCCAAGACTCCTCCTTCCGCCCCCGCCGGAGCCACAACCGCCCCCGGGCCCACGCGCGTCAGCCGTCGCAGAACCTGGGGCGTCGGCATCGTCGCCGTCGTCGTAGCGGTCACCGGCAGCACCGTGCCCCTCCTCGACCGCGATGGCGGCAGGCGAGGGGCGGCCCCCGGCGACCACCACACCGCCGCGCCCCGGCCGGCCAACTCCGCCCCGCACCACACGCCTTCACCGTCGAAGGACCCCGGTGACACGGGAAGGCACCAGGGCAAGGAGGGAGACAGGCGCCAGGGCGGGGACGCCCGCGAGGCCGGGCCCGGTCCGTCGTCGTCCGGTGGTGACCGTGACCACGGCTCCTCCGGCGGCGCCTCCACCTCCGACGGCAGCGGAACGCCTGGCAACATCACCAGGTCCACTCCCGGCACGGGCAGTGACACTGGCAGCAGCGGCGGTACCGGCCCCGGCTCGCCCGGCCCCGGCTCGCCCGGCTCCGGCACATCCGACAACCGGGTTCCGGCGCGGTTCGTCGGCACCTGGTCCCTCACCTCACCGTACGCTCCGCAACCGCAGAAGGTGACCATTGACCGGGCCGCCCCCGGCCGGCACGCGGTCACCCTCATCTCCGATTCCGGCGGAGCCCACTGCGAGCAGGTGGCCGAACTGGTTGCCGTGACGGACAGCGGCGCGCGTATCGACATCGGCACCGCCGAAGTGGAGGAGGCGCGCTCCAGCCCCGCCGTCTGCGCGGACTCCGCCCCCTCCTCCTTCGTCCTCGACGGCTCGAGCGGCATCCGCCATGACGTCGGACCCGCCCACGGCGACGGATACCACTATGAGCGCGTCGAGTGACCCGACCAGGAAGACCGGCCGCCGTGCGGGGATGCCGCCGCTGAGCGACGTCCGTACCCGGAGGTGCCGCTCACCCCGGCCGTGCATGGGGGCGTCAGCGAACACTACTAACCGGTAATGGGAAAGTAAAAACTCCTGCGCACGATCCCATTGACCTACATACCAGCCGGTCGGTACGGTCCCCGCACTCCTCGTCCCCGCACCCTCAGGAGTGTGCACGTATGGACACGGCACCCCCGTCTCCGCTCGCCAGTACAGCCCAGACGCCCCCTCCCGCCGACCCACACCGCCGCCGCGTGGCCACCGCGGCCACCCTCGCCTCCGCCGTCGAGTGGTACGACTACTTCGTCTTCGGCATCGCCGCCGCTCTTGTCCTCCCGGATCTCTACTTCCCCGCGGGCAACCCCTCGGCCGGTGTGCTCGCCGCCTTCGCGACCTTCGCGGTCGGCTTCCTCGCCCGCCCCATCGGCGGCATCATCGCCGGTCAGCTCGGTGACAAACGCGGTCGCAAGCCGATGCTCGTCCTCGCGCTCACCCTGATGGGCCTCGCCACCACCGGTATCGGCATCCTGCCGACGTACCAGAGCATCGGCATCGCGGCACCGCTGGTGCTCGTCCTGCTCCGCGTCATGCAGGGCATCGCGGTCGGCGCCCAGTGGGGCGGCGCCATGCTGATGGCCACCGAGTACGCACCCGAGGGGAAGCGCGGGCTCTACGGCAGCCTCGTCCAGCTCGGGGTGCCGATCGGCGTGGTCACCGCCAACACCGTGTTCCTCACCGCGGGCGCCCTCACCGACGACGCCGCCTTCGCGTCCTGGGGCTGGCGGATGCCGTTCCTGGTCGGCTTCCTCGTCCTCGCCCTCGCCTGGTACATCCACGCCCGCGTCGAGGAGACCCCCGAGTTCCGCGAGGCCGAACAGGCGCTGGCCGAGCAGGAGAAGAACGAACAGCGCTCCCCGCTGCGGACGATCCTGCGCAACCACCTCGGCACCGTGCTCCTCGCCGGCGGCTCCTTCGCCGTGAACACCGCGACGTTCTACATCATCATCACCGGCGTACTGGACTACTCGACCCGCGAACTCGGTATGAAGCGCGAGTCGGTGCTCCTCGTCTCGCTCGGCGTCAGCGTCACCCAGCTCGTGCTGATCCCCGCCGCCGCCGCGCTGTCCGACCGCATCGGACGGCTGCGGATCTACGCCGCGGGCGCGGTCGGCCTCCTGGTCTGGGCGGTCCCGCTGTTCCTGCTCATCGACACCAAGTCACTGCTGTGGCTGGCCGTCGGCACGTTCGTCACCAGCTGTTTCCTCAGCATCATGTACGGGCCGCAGGCGGCTCTGTTCGCCGAGCTGTTCACCGCCGAGATGCGCTACACCGGCGCCTCGCTCGGCTACCAGATCGCCGCGGTGCTCGGCGGAGGTCTGGCGCCGTTCATCATGGTGCTGCTGCTGGAGGCGACGGGCACCTCGATGGCCGTCTCCGGCTACATCATCGGCCTCGCCGTGATCGCGCTCCTGTCGATCAGAGTTCTCGCACGG
Organism: Streptomyces sp. NA02950; assembly: GCF_013364155.1. Classification (NCBI taxonomy): domain Bacteria; kingdom Bacillati; phylum Actinomycetota; class Actinomycetes; order Kitasatosporales; family Streptomycetaceae; genus Streptomyces; species Streptomyces sp. NA02950. Next base: position 2,084,561 of record NZ_CP054916.1, read on the forward strand.
CGGGCGGCCGCCCGGGAGTGACATCGACCGTCCGAGCCGCGGCCGCGGCCGCGGCTTCGCCGGCGCCGGTGCGGTCCATCCGCACCGGCGCCACGGCGCCGCACGGACGCCTACGGGCGCGCCGGGCCAATGGTCGGGCGGGCAGTTCCTCCTCGCCATTGCAGGCAAAACGCAGGCGCGCGCAGTGGCCCCTACTGCGCTGCCCGCAGGAATCCGTCCGGTAGGCGCGCGAGGAGACCCATGGCCGACGGGTACCCGGAGTTCCGCCTGCGGCTGCCGAACGGAGGGCCCTACGCCCGAGGACGCGTCCTGCCCGACAGGGGCACCGCAGGCCCTCGCAGCACCTGCCACAGTTGGACCTCCCCGGAAACCCGCTGTCCCTTACGCTGCCGGTCCAGCCATGCCTGCACATCGTCCAGGGCAAACAACGGGCTGTTCACGCCGCCGCCCGCAGGCGCGGGGAAGTCGTCGTAGCGCCGACTCCAGTTGAAGACCGCGGCACGGGTGACGCCTACGAGTCGTGCGCTCTCGGAGCCGATGATCAGTGGAGCTGCCTGCGGGGGCTTCAAAAAATCCATCGCCATGCGGGTGATGCGCAGTCCAGAAGAATGGATAACGCGCCGAGAAAGCCGGTGTGAAACGAGTGTGAAGAAGGTTTCGGTGATGCTCGGGAGGCTAGGGAAGGCTCATGAGTTACCCCCATGGCTACCGAGCCGAAAACGGTCCGCACAGCAACGATCAAAATCACCCATACCCTGACGACTCCAGCGTCCACCATGGCGCCCCTCAGCGTCGGATACGCAATGAGAGAGGTCTCGGGGCAGACAGGACAGCGCTGATCATTCACACCCTCGCGGACATCGCCGCGGGTTTTCTGGTGTTGTGGATCCTGCTGTACCTGCTCGACGCGAATCAGGCGAATGTCTTCGTCGACTTCGTTCACGGTATGGCCGACTGGCTCGCGGGCTGGTCACAGGACATCTTCACGATGGACGCGGAGAGCGTCCGCGTCTTCTTCAACTACGCACTTCCCGCGGCGATTTACCTGGCAATCGGCCACGGCGCCGCGGCGTGGGTGCGACGGCTCTGACACCTCGCACCTCACCGAGGTGTGGACGGCGGCCGGTACCCCTTCTCGTGGAAGGGAGACCGGCCGCCGCCGTCTTGGCCCGACATGAGGGACGGGCGCGGGCGGACGGCGTGCAACCCGCCCGCGCCACGCGTCCTGTCTCCCTGAACCGGGGGGGACCGGAATCGACCAGGAAGGACGCGCACCGATGATCAATCGGCAGTACACACAGCGCCGCGCCGCACATGCGTGTTACTCCCCGGCCATTGCCCCTCGGCGCGACCGGCCGATCCTGTCCGGGTAACACGATCCGGCCCTTGGACGCTGAAGGTAATGCCGCTCTCACCACGGCTGCGGTCCGGTCCGAAGGGCCGTGCTCCAGCCGCCCGCAGCAAACCCAGAACGTCAACACACAACGGCCGGAGATCACACACCGAGTTCCCCCGTCGAAACAGCGCACGTACGGCGAAACCTTGAGCACTCGAAATGCCGAGGCGCACCCTGCTCCGCCTGTCCGGAATTCCGCTTCTACCCGCCGGTGAGCGGCCGGGCATTCCCTTGCCTTTCAGGCAGATGAAGGGACCGGAAGAGCGTCGGTCCGCTGTTCGCCCTCCGCCGCGGAACACAGGTCACACAACACAAATGGTGCCGACCGGGATCCGGTCAGCACCATCGATGTGTGCGGTCAGAGTGTCCGAGGGGGGACTTGAACCCCCACGCCCGATAAAGGGCACTAGCACCTCAAGCTAGCGCGTCTGCCATTCCGCCACCCGGACAGGTGTGCCCCGCGGTCCCCCGCGGCGACATGGACAACGATACCAAGGTTTTGGAGTGCGTTTCACCTGCGTATGCGCACCGCCCCGGGCGGGGCCGACCTGGGGTGACGCGGACCCGGGGCGGACGGTCGTCACGCTCGGCGTCAGTCCGGCATCAGGTGGTAGTCGGGGAAGTTTCCGGGGAGTCGCTCGGCCTCCGGACCCTCGGTGACGGCCCGGACCAGCAGCTCGCCGCCGACGAAGGCGCCGCGCCAGGAGGCACCGAAGCCGCCGAACAGCTCGTCGCGGTCGCCGCGGGAGCGGGGGACGCCGTGGCCGGTCTTGAAGGCGCGGATCTGAGGGGCGAGACGGTCGTAGGTGGCGGGATCGTCGCAGGAGAGGGTGGCGACCAGGGCGCCGTTGCTGGCGTTCATGGCGGCGAGCAGTTCGGCCTCGGTGTCGACCAGGACGATGGTGTCCACCGGGCCGAAGGGCTCGGCATGGTGCAGGGGTGAGGTCGAGGGCGGGTTGAGCAGGGTGACCGGTGCCGCGTAGGCGGACAGGTCCTGGCCGGGGAGGAAGTGGCCGTCGGCGAGATCGCCGCGGTGCAGGGGGACGGCGCCGCGGTCGATGGCCTCGGCGACCTGGTCGTTCAGCTCCTTGGCCTTGGCCGCGTTGATCAGGGGACCGAAGTCGAGCTCGGGAAAGGGGTCCGAGGGGTGCTCCACCGCCAGCGGATGGCCCACCCGGACCGAACGGACCGCGGGCAGATAGACGGAGAGGAAGGCGTCGAAGGACGAGCGCTGGACAACGAAGCGCGGATAGGCGGTGCAGCGCTGCTTGGCGTAGTCGAAGGTCTTGCGGATGCGCGGGGCGAGGCCGTCCCAGTCGGTGAAGTTCCAGATGCCCCAGGCGTTGAGCCCCTCCTGCTCCAGGATGTGGCGCTTGCCGAGGTCGGCGACGGCGGTGGCGACGCGGGCGCCGGTGTCACGGCCGCCGACGAAGGAGACACAGCCGATCTCCGGCGAGCGGACCAGGGCTTCGGAGAGTTCGCCGCCGCTGCCGCTGAGGAGTGTGATCGGGACGCCCTCACGGACGGCGAGCGCCGAGGCGAGGGTGAGACAGGCCAGCCCGCCGTCGGTCGGGGTCTTGGCGATCACGGCGTTGCCCGCCAGCGCCTGGACGAGCATGGCGTGGGCGAGGACGCTCATCGGGTAGTTCCAGCTGGCGATGTTGGACACCGGTCCGGGCAGTGGGGCACGGCCCCGCACCATGCGCTCGATCTCCTCGGCGTACCAGCGGACACCGTCGATGGCCCGGTCCACATCGGCGCGGGCCAGTCGCCACGGTTTGCCGATCTCCCAGACGAGGAGCAGGGCGAGCAGGTCGCGGTGTTCGGTGAGCGCGTCCAGCGCGGCGACGACGCGGGCCCGCCGCTCCGGCAGGGCGGTGTGGCGCCACTCGCGGTGCTGGTCGAGGGCGGCGCGTACGGCCCGGTGAGCGGTGTCGGCGTCGAGGCGCGGCGGACCGGCGATCGGACTGCCGTCGACGGGGGTGGTGGCGGGAAGCGCATGGCCGTCGGCCTGCCAGCGGCCGTTCCAGAGGTTGTGGACGCCGTCGTCCTGGAACGCCTCGGGTGCGAGCGCCAGGCAGCGTCGCCAGGCGTCGTCCCAGGCGGTGTTGGGCTTGAGGGTGAGGGTGGGTGCCATCTGTTGTCTCCGCTCTCGTGCGCACGGGCGGGGCGGGGGTGGCGTTTCCGATGTGCGGTTCCGTACGGAGCGTGAAGTGACGTGCGAGTTCCGTACGCATGTGACGGTACTGGTCCAGGGCGCGCGGATGCCCCGGTTCCCTTCCCGATATGGCTGACATCACGTCAGCCGACTGGGCGCACAGGTCGGTCCAGGCAGTGGACCTCGTCCGTCCATGTCGTCGGAGAGGCAGGCCATTACGCTTGCCGCCCATGGAGATAGCTGTCTACATCACTCTTTTTGCGCTGGTCCTGCTCTACCCCGCCATCGACGGCAGGATGCGACGCCTGGACCGCAGGGCCGCGCGGATCGAGCGCAAGGTCGACCTGGTCATCGACCATCTGGGGATCACCGTGCCCCAGCCCGGCGTCGAGGAGGTGGTGAGGCTGCTGCGGGAGAACAAGAAGGTCGAGGCCATCAAGGTCTACCGCAAGCTCACCGACGCGGACCTGGTGGAGGCCAAGGAGGCGGTGGACCGTATGGAGCGCCTGGAGAACCCCGGCCGCTGAAGCCCGAGCCCGTCCGTGTGCTGGACAATGGGGCGGTACGGAACCACGCACGGAAGCGGGACTGATCGACATGGGACGGGTCACCGAGCGGCGCCGGGTCATCCGCGTCCGGGACGGCGCGGTCAGCGCGCGGCCCGACACCCTCGTGGCCGAGGAACCGCTCGAGATCCGGCTGAACGGCAAACCGCTGGCGATCACCATGCGGACACCCGGAGACGACTTCGCCCTCGCCGCGGGCTTCCTGGTGAGCGAGGGGGTGCTCGGGCACCAGGACGAGCTGGCGAACATCGTCTACTGCGCGGGCGCCACCGAGGACGGCTCGAACACGTACAACGTGGTGGATGTGAAGCTGGCGCCCGGTGTCGCCGTCCCGGACATCACCCTGGAGCGGAACGTCTACACGACGTCGTCGTGCGGACTGTGCGGAAAGGCCAGCCTGGACGCCGTACGGACCACCGCGCGGTGGCCGCTGACGGCGGACGGCGCGGAGACGGCGGGGGTGCGGATCGAGCCGCGGACGCTCTCCGCCCTTCCCGACCGGCTGCGCGCCGCGCAGCGCGTCTTCGACCGGACCGGCGGACTGCACGCGGCGGCGCTGTTCACCCCGGACGGCGAACTGCTGGACGTGCGGGAGGACGTGGGCCGCCACAACGCGGTGGACAAGCTGGTCGGACGGGCGCTCCAGCAGGGGCTGCTGCCGCTGTCCGGGGCGGTGCTGCTGGTCTCCGGCCGCGCCTCGTTCGAGCTGGCGCAGAAGGCGGTCATGGCGGGGATCCCGGTACTGGCGGCGGTCTCGGCACCGTCCTCGCTGGCCGTGGACCTGGCCGCGGAGACGGGGCTGACCCTGGTCGGCTTTCTGCGCGGCACCTCGATGAACGTGTACGCGGGCGAGGAGCGCGTCGCCCTGCCGACGGGGGCCGTCGAGCGCTGAGGCCGCGCCGTGCCGGCCGTCAGCCCTTCCGCGCGCCCTCGCCCGGGGCGGCCGACGCGTCCGACGCGTCCGGCGCGCACGGCTCACCCGGTTCGACGATCCGCCGCAACAGCGCGACCAGCTGCGCCCGTTCGGCCGCGCTGAGCCCCGCCGTCAGCTCGTCGTTCGCCTCGTCACCGAGCCGCCGGGTGCGCCGCAGCCGGCGCTCCCCCTCCGCCGAGATCGCGATCGCGTTCTTGCGGCGGTCCTTGGGATCGGGACTGCGGGTGACCAGGCCCTCCCCCTCCAGATCGGTCACGATCCCGACCATGTCCTTGGGGTCGATACCGAGGCTGCGGCCCAACTCCGCCTGGGACACCGGTCCCAGCTCCGCGACCGCGGACAGCACCGCGTGGTGCATCATCCGCATCCCCTCACCGGCCAGGGCCTCCGCCACCAGCCGGTGACCACGCGCGGCGGCGCGGCCGAGCAGCCAGCTGGGCAGGGCGCGGATATGGGCGGGGGCGAACGAGGTCTCGGGCATGGCACCAGCCTACCCGTTTATTCATGGGGCCTACCAACGTTGGCCTTCCCCATGAATTTCAGATACCGTTGGGGCACCCAACAATTCCTGCGACCCCTGGAGGCATCCATGCGCCGTGTCCGTTTCCATGCCCACGGCGGCCCCGAGGTGCTGCGCGTCGAGGATGCCGAACCCCCCGTCCCCGCCCCCGGTGAGCTGCTGATCCGTACCGAGGCGATCGGTGTGACCCTGCCCGGCGTGCGCCGCGTCCGGGACCGGTCGGCACCGCTGCCCGGGGTGCTGGGCGGGGATGTGGCGGGCGAGGTCCTCGCGCTCGGGGAGGACGTGACCGGCTTCGCGGTCGGCGACCGGGTCGCCGCGATCTCGTTCTCGGGCGCCTACGCCGAGGTGACCACCGCCCCGTCTTCACGGCGTCCCGCATCCCCGACGGAGCGACCGCCGTCGACGCCGTCGCCCTCGTCCGCAGCGGCCATGTCGCCCTGGCCGCCCTCGCCACCGCCGAAGCCGCCACTGCCGAAGCCGCCCCCGCCGCGCCGTCCTCCGGCGGATCCGTGCTGATCACGGGAGCAGCCGGCGGCGTCGGGCATCTCGCGGTCCAACTGGCCCGGCTCCAGGGCGCGTCCCGGGTGGTCGCCGCCGTGGGCTCGCCCGGCAAGGCCGGGTTCCTGCGCGGACTCGGCGCGGACGCGGTGGTGGTGTACGGGGACGAGTCCTGGGGCGAGTCCGTCGACACCGTGCTCGACGGGGTCGGCGGCGAGGTCCTGCCCCGCGCCCTGACGGCCGTCGCCCCCGGCGGGCGGCTGGTCTTCTTCAACTCCGGCGGCGGGACCGTACCCGCCTGGGAACTGCTGTCCGGTTCGCGGACCATCACCGGACTGACCATGGCCCGTTTCTCCCGGACCCGCCCCGAGCTGTACGCACGTCATCGCGCCGAGCTCTGGCGGCTCTTCGCCGAGGGACGGCTGCGCCCCGCCGTGCACGCCGAGATCCCCCTCGAGGAGGCCGCGAAGGCCCACGAGATCATCGAATCACGCGGCAACCTCGGAAAGGTCGTACTGCTCCCCCGCTGACCCCGGACCGGCACCCGAACGCCGCCAACCCGCCCTGTTCCGCAGAGATATGACGCAAGGTCCTTGTGGCGGGCGGCCGGAAGACGAGAAACTTTCTGCCGCAGTCACCCTGAGACATGGGATGTCTTGATGTCCTGATGTCCAGATGCCGATGCCGTCCAGATACCGTCCACCGTCCCGGTGGCTCTGACGGACCGTCCGAAGGGCAGGTCGTGACCATGGCGTCAGTTCCCCTTCCCCGCCCCCGCAGCAGACCGTGGCGACGCCGCGCGGCGGTGCTGCTCGCCGCCGCGGCGCTGGCCCTGACCCCGCTTCCGGTACGGGCCGCGGACTCGGATTCCCCCGCGTCCGCGGCCCGCGCCGCTTCCGGGTTCGAGCAGCAGGTGCTGTTCAAGGCCGCCGAGGAGCAGGGGTACTCCTGCTTCCGGATCCCGGCGGTGGTGAAGTCCAAGGACGGCACCCTGCTGGCGTTCGCCGAGGGCCGGGTGGACAACTGCGGTGACGCCGGGGACATCGACCTGGTGCTGAAGCGCTCCACCGACGGCGGCCGCACCTGGGGGCCGCTCCAGGTGATCAACGAGGGCGGCGGGGACACCCACGGCAACCCGGCGCCCATCGTGGACCTGCGCACCGGCCGTATCGTGCTCGCCAGCACCTACAACACCGGCCGGGACGACTCCCAGAGCTGCGATGTGCCCTGTGACCGCACCCCGCACCTCCAGTACAGCGACGACGACGGCGCCACCTGGTCCGCCCCGACCGACCTCAGCCCCGCTCTCCTGCCGCCGTCCTGGAACTCCTGGTACGCCACCGGTCCGGTGCACGGCATCCAGCTCCGGCACGGCCGCCACAAGGGCCGTCTCCTCTTCACCGTCAACACCGAGAGCCACGACGGCACCCGCATCACCCACAACCACGCCGCGCTCGCCTACAGCGACGACGGCGGCAGGCAATGGAAGATCGGCGCGGTGGACACCTTCCCGATCGCGGCGGACGGCACCTTCCGGCAGAAGCCGTCCGAGATGACGCTCGTGGAGCGCTCCGACGGCTCGGTCTACGTCAGCGGGCGCGAACAGGACGGCACCGACCTCGGCCACCGCGACTACGCCATCAGCCGGGACGGCGGCGAGAGCTTCACCGCACCCTTCCGCACCCTCCCCGATCTGCCCACCCCGCAGGTGCAGGGGTCGATCCTGCGGCTGCGCGACCCCGGCCGCGGCGGCCACGGCAGACTGCTGTTCTCCGCCCCCGCCGACCCCGACCGGCGCCGCACCATGATGATCCGTTCCTCCTGGGACGAGGCCCGCAGCTGGGACGGCGTCGAGGACGGCGCGGTGGTCACCACGGACTGGTCCGGCTACTCGGACATGACCGCGATCTCGCGCCACACCGTCGGGCTGCTCTACGAGGGCGGCGCGGTCGACGCACGCGACGAGATCCGCTTCGCCCGGTTCACCGAGGACTGGCTCGGCCCGCGCCGGGCCCCCGCGCCCACCACCGAGGACCGCGCCCCCGCCGCCCGGCCCGCGTCGGTGCTCGGGGAGGCGTCGGGCACCGAGGGCCGCTTCGGCCGCGGACTCGCCTTGGACGGCACCGACGACGCCGTACGGCTGCCCTACCGGGACGCACTGCCACTGGGCACCCGCGACTTCACCGTGAGCATGTGGTTCCGCTACTCCGCCGCCTCGGGGCAGCACCCCTTCCTCTGGATGGGCGGAATCGGCACCAGGCAGCCACAGGTCTGGCTGCGCGGTGAACCGGCGAGCAACCGGATCCGGGCACTGATGACCACGGTCAACGGCTTCGCCACCTTCACCAGCGCCTCGGTGAGTACGAGCAGCGCGCACAACGACGGGCAGTGGCACCATCTCGCCCTGATCCGCTCGGGGGGACGGCTCTCCCTCAGCGTGGACGGCGGCGCGGCCGCCACCGCGCCCGACGCCCCCGGCACCGTCAGCCGCACCTCGCCCTTCGCCCTTCACCTCGGTCAGTCCGTGGACAGCCGGTCCCGGATGACGGGCGATCTGGACGAGTTCCGGCTCTACGACCGGGCGCTGAGCGACACCGAACTCCGTCGGATCCGCGAGTTCAACGCCCCGCTCGACGGCCATGGCTCCGGCGCCCTGGTCCGTCTGCCCCTGGACCGTGTACGGTCCGCCCACCGCTGAGACGGTGAACCGGCCATGTTCCCGGGGTCCGAGGTCCGGGCCCCGGGACATCGGTAGGGTGCCCGATCATGACCGAAGCCGACTTCCTCCGGGCCACCCGGACGTCCTACGACACCTTGGCCGCCGACTACGACGAACAATTCCGTGACGTGCTGGCGGGCAGACCGCTGGACCGCGCGGTGCTCACCGGGTTCGCCGAGTCCGTACGGGAGGACGGGGGCGGGCCGGTGGCCGACGTCGGCTGCGGGCCCGGGCGGGTCACGGCCCATCTGCACGGTCTGGGGCTGTCCGTCTTCGGGGTCGATCTGTCACCCGGGATGGTGGCGCTGGCCCGGCGGGAACATCCGAAGCTGCGGTTCGAGGAGGGGTCGATGCTGGCCCTGGACCAGCCGGACGGTTCGCTCGCGGCGGTGGTGGCCTGGTACTCGACCATCCATGTCCCGGCGGAACGGCTGCCGGAGGTGTTCGCGGAGTTCCACCGGGTGCTGGCGCCGGGCGGCCGGCTGCTGGTCGCGTTCCAGGTGGGCGACGATCCGCTGTGCTTCACGGAGGCGTTCGGCCACCAGGTGGACCTGACCTTCCGGCGGTGGCGGCCGGACCGTATCGCCGAGCTGCTGGACCGGGCCGGGCTGCCCGTGCACGCGCGGACGGTGCGGGAGCCGGTGCGTACAAAGTCGCATACGGAGTCCACCCCGCAGGCGTTTCTGATCGCCCGCAAACCGGTCGGCCACGGCTGACCCCCGCCCCCAGGCCGGTGTGACGGTCACCACACCTGGCGTGAACCCATGGATCCGGCATCGACCCCGGGCCGCAGGCCGCGGTCGGTGTCCGGGTCACCGGACTTCGCACCGCTGTACGGAAATCGGCCGTGTGACGCCGCTGTGCGGGCATCGGCGAAGTGTCCCGCCGGCACCATTCGGGCGGGCCCTGTGCCACCATCGGAGAGATTCCGTGCAGAAATCCGTTACATATGAGCCACACATGCGGTGCATAGGACGCGACTCACAGCAATCCCGCCCCCGGACTCCCCGGTTGACAGCCTTTCATCTCACCGGGCGCCACGCATTCCGCGCGTTCCGGGCACAAAGGGCCTCTCCCGCATCGGTGGCCCGATCCGGTAGCGTCGCGGCGCTGTGCGGAGCGGCTTCAAGGAGCAGGTATTGCGCGAGTTCACCGTCCCCCCGATGGCGACGACGCCCCAGGCCGGAGGACTGGCGGACGCCGTCTTCGACCATGCGGACGCCGATCCCCACCGGGTGGCGCTCGCCCGGAAGACGGTGGACGGCCACTGGCAGGACGTGACCTCGCACCAGTTCCGGGACGAGGTGATGGCACTCGCCAAGGGGCTGCTGGCGCAGGGGGTCCGGTTCGGCGACCGCGTCGCGATCATGTCCCGCACCCGCTACGAATGGACGCTCTTCGACTTCGCGCTGTGGACCCTGGGCGCCCAGAGTGTGCCGCTCTACCCCACGTCCTCCGCCGAGCAGGTCTTCTGGATGCTGTACGACGCGGGGGTCTCCGCCTGTGTGGTGGAGCACGAGGACCACGCGATGACGGTCGGCTCGGTGGTGGGACGGCTGCCGCAGCTGGCCCGGCTGTGGCAGCTGGACGCCGGGGCGCTGGAGGAACTGCTCGCGTCCGGGGGCTCGGTCGAGGACGAGACGGTGGAGCGGCACCGCCGGGCCGTGACCCCGGACCAGCCCGCGACCATCATCTACACCTCGGGCACCACCGGTCGCCCCAAGGGCTGTGTGATCACGCACGCCAATCTGATGGCCGAGTGCGACAACATCGTCGAGCGGTTCGAGACGGCCTTCCACTCCAAGCCCGGCGACCAGGCGGCCACCCTGCTCTTCCTGCCCCTGGCGCATGTCTTCGGCCGGATGGTGGAGGTCGCCGCCATCCGCGGCCGGGTCAAACTCGGCCACCAGCCCAATCTCTCGGCCACCGCGCTCCTGCCCGACCTCCAGACCTTCCAGCCGACCTTCATCCTCGCCGTGCCGTACATCTTCGAGAAGGTCTTCGCCGCCGCGCGGCGCAAGGCCGAGGCGGAGGGCCGGTCCGGGCCGTTCGAGAAGGCCGTGGACGTCGCGGTGCGGTACGCGGAGGCGCAGGAGGCCAAGGCGTTCGGCACCGGGCCCGGCCCCGGCGCCTCGCTGCGGATGCAGCACCAGTTCTTCGACAAGGTCGTCTACAGCAAGGTGCGCGGGGCGATGGGCGGCCGGATCCGGCACGCCATGTCCGGCGGCTCGGCCATGGAACGGCGGCTCGGACTGTTCTTCGCGGGGGCGGGCGTCACCGTCTACGAGGGCTACGGGCTCACCGAGTCCACCGCCGCCGCCACCGCCAATCCGCCCGAGCGCACCCGCTACGGCACGGTCGGGGTGCCGATCCCCGGGACCTCGGTGTACATCGCCGACGACGGGGAGGTGTGGCTGCGCGGCGGGCAGATCTTCGCCGGCTACCACAACGACCCGAAGGCCACCGACGCGGTGCTGCGCGACGGCTGGCTCGCCACCGGTGACCTGGGCGCCCTGGACGACGACGGCTATCTCACCATCACCGGGCGGAAGAAGGAGATCCTGGTGACCTCCGGCGGCAAGTCGGTGGCGCCGGTGGGGCTGGAGGAGCGGGTCCGGGCGCATCCGCTGGTCGCCCAGTGCATCGTGGTCGGCAATGACCGCCCGTATGTCGCGGCACTGGTCACCCTGGACCCGGAGGCGGTCTCGCACTGGCTGACGATGCGCGGGAAGCCGGCACTGCCGCCCAGCGAGCTGGTCCGGGACCCGGATCTGGAGACCGAGATCCGGCGGGCCGTGGTCGCGGCGAACACCACCGTCTCCCATGCGGAGTCAATTCGTACGTTCCGGATACTTGCCGCGCAGTTCTCGGAGGAGCATGGTCTGCTGACGCCTTCGCTGAAATTGAAGCGGAAGGCGATCGAGCAGGCGTACGCCGTCGAAGTCGAGGCGCTGTACCGCTGACGAGCCACCGACCGCTCTGAGGGGGCACGAAATGATCGACGTCATTCTCCCCGACCTTTCCGAACGCATCTTGTCCCTGCCGTCCGAGGAGACACCCCGGTCCTCCGTCCCGGCGCTGACCGGGCACGTCGTCCTGGGCGGGCCGGTGTCCGTACCCGTGACGGCGCAGCTCGTCGGCGGGGATCCGGAGCTGGCCGCCTTCCTCCAGGCCGAGGCGCACAGCGCCGTCTACCACCTGCTGCACTGCTCGGTGACCTGCGCCCGGGACGCGCCGGAGCCCGAGTTGCACTCCGTCAACCTCGATCTGACGCTCTCGGCCGAGCCGGCGCGCGACGGCGCCGCCGCCTTCCAGCCGGTGGCCTGGTCCATGACCCCGCGGCAGTGCACCGAGGCGGCCGATGACGCGCCGTTCGCCCCGGCCGCCCGCCTCGGGCCGCGGCTGGGATTCCTCGACGGCGGCCGCTCCGACCCCGGTGAGCGGATCTGTCTGGAGGCGCGGCGGGAGCTGCGCTCCGATCCGGGCTGGGAGATCCGGCACACCCACGCGGTGCGGATCGGCGGTACGTACCGGCTGGCCATGGTGGTCCGGGCGCCGCGCGGGGCGATGACCCGGGCGTCGGTCGCGGTGGGGGCCACCGTGCGCGAAGGCCACACCCTGCACCGCTTCCGGGAGGAGATCGCGGACCCGCTGCCGCTCATGGCACCTCGGTGACCCGCGCGGCGGCCCGCCGGCACCCCGCTCTTCGCGGGGGCGGCCGAGGTGATGATCACCATCGCAACTCGCGGGCCGGTGCGGACGCGGCGGCCTTCGCGGCCGGTCTCTACGGTCCGCTGGGCACGGTACCGGCGCCGGCCGGCGCGGCCGGCGGCAAAGCGGATCCGGGGGACGCGGGTGGGGTGCCGGCACCGGGGCCGCCCCCGCGTAGATCACGCGGTGCCGCCGTCCGTCATGCCGGCACGCCATAGGGACCACGGATTCGCCCCTTCGGACATATGCGCCGGACCGGAGCATTACGGACGGCGGGAATGCGCCACGGCCGTTGATCGTTGACGGTGGCGTAGGACGTATGTGTATCCGACGTAAGGATCGACTGCTCGTGAGCAAGATCCCCTTCATCACCCTCAACAACGGCGTCCGGATGCCCCAGCTCGGGTTCGGTGTCTGGCAGGTTCCGGACGACGAGGCACAGGTCGCGGTGCGGCAGGCACTCGAGTCCGGGTACCGGAGCATCGACACCGCGGCCATCTACGGCAATGAGGAGGGCACGGGGAAAGCACTCGCCGCGTCGGGCATCCCGCGCGACGAGCTGTTCGTCACCACCAAGCTCTGGAACTCCGACCAGGGCTATGACGCCGCCCTCCGCGCCTTCGACACCTCGCTGACCAAGCTGGGCCTGGACTACATCGATCTCTACCTGATCCACTGGCCGCTGCCCGAGGTGAACAGGTTCGTGGATACCTGGAAGGCGTTCGAGAAGATCTACGCCGACGGCCGGGCCAAGGCCATCGGGGTCTCCAACTTCCACCCCGCGCATCTCCAGCGACTGCTCTCCGAGGGCTCGGTCGCCCCGGCGATCGACCAGGTCGAGCTGCATCCGCAGCTCCAGCAGGCGGAGCTGCGGGCGTTCAACTCACGCCATGGCATCGCCACCGAGGCGTGGTCCCCGCTCGGCCAGGGCAAGGGGCTGCTGGAGGACCCGAAGCTGGCGGCGATCGGCGCCAAGTACGGGAAGTCCCCGGCCCAGGTGGTGCTGCGCTGGCATCTCGACCTCGGCAATGTCGTGATCCCCAAGTCCGTGACCCCGTCGCGGATCACGGAGAACATCGACGTCTTCGACTTCGAGCTGGACGCGGAGGACCTGTCCACCCTCGGGGCGATGGACGCGGGCAACCGGCTGGGTCCCGACCCCGACACCTTCAACATGATCTGACCCCGGCACCGGCCCGACGGCCGACCGGCCCAACCGCCCCGCCGCGTACGACGCGGCGGGGCGTTCTTGTGCGCGCCTCCTCGGGGCGTTCTCGCGGCCACCCCCCAGGGAGCCGCCCGCCGAGCGGTCCTCGGCCCCCACAATTACGCTTGGCGATCAGTAAGACACACAGCGTGACCATTTATGACGCCTGAGGAGACAGAACATGCCCCGCAGACGCCGTCACGGCCTTGAACTGGCCGCCGGTTGCACCCTCGCCCTGGCCGCCCTCTTCCTGAGCAACGGGATACCAGCCGCCGCCGACCCCGGCGATCCCACCCACGGCCCGCAGCGGGAGATCCCGCCCGGGATGCTCGCCGCCATGCAGCGTGACCTCGGTCTGACGGCCGATGAGGCGAAGACCCGGATCAACAACGAGTACCAGGCCGGTGCCGCCGAGCCCGGTCTGCGCAAGAGCCTCGGCAGCAGCTACGGCGGCGCCTGGGTGAGCGGCAACACCGCCGAGCTCACGGTGGCCACCACCGACCGGGGCCAGAGCGGCACCATCACCGCCAGCGGCGCCCGGGCCGCGGTCGTCGACCACAGCCTGGCGGAACTCACCACCGCCAAGGAGGCCCTGGACCGGGCCGCCGCCCAGCGCGCCCCGGCCGTCGACGCCGCCTCCGCCTGGTACGTCGACGTCAGGAGCAACAGCGTGGTGGTCCAGGCGAACAACACCGCCGGGGCGACGGACTTCGTCGCCGCCAGCGGCGCCGACCGCGATGTCGTCCGGGTCGTGCAGTCGGCCGAGCGGCCGCGTCCGCTCTACGACCTGCGCGGCGGCGAGGCGTACTACATCAACAGCTCCGCGCGCTGCTCGATCGGCTTCTCGGTCACCCAGGGCGACCGCAACGGCTTCGTCACCGCCGGCCACTGCGGCGACCCCGGGGACTCCACCGCCGGGTACAACCGGGTCGCCCAGGGCTCCTTCCAGGGATCCACCTTCCCGGGCAACGACTACGCGTGGGTGGAGACCAACAACAACTGGACGCCGCAGCCGTGGGTTGTCGGCGCCGACAACACCAATGTGGTCGTCAGCGGCTCCCAGCAGGCGCCGGTCGGCTCCTCCGTCTGCCGCTCCGGCTCGACCACCGGCTGGCACTGCGGCACGATCCTCCAGCACAACACCAGCGTGCAGTACACCGAGGGCACCGTCAGGGGCGTCTCCCGCACCAATGTGTGCGCCGAGCCCGGTGACTCCGGCGGGCCGTACATCTCCGGCAGCGAGGGACAGGGCGTTCTCTCCGGCGGCTCCGGCAACTGCACCCGGGGCGGTACGACCTACTACCAGCCGCTGAATCCGATCCTCTCGGCCTACAGCCTCACCCTCACCACCGGCTGACCCCGCCTCATCCCGTCCGCACCGCGCTGTGGACGGTCTGGGCGCTCAGCACGAACACATCGGGCCGCCGCATGATCCCGGCCGGGTCGCCGGGGTCGAGCAGCCGGTCCAGCGCGACGAGGTCGCCGTCGGCCAGCAGATCGGCGGCGGCCTCGCGCCGGTGGCCCAGTTCGGCCAGGAGCCAGCGGCGGGCCGGGAGGTCCAGCGGGGCGGGCAGATCGAGGAGGAAGGTACGGCTCGTGGCCCCGTCGAGACCGGCCTCGGTCAGCATCGCGGGCCAGTCGTCGATCGTCTCCACCGAGTCCGGCAGCGACTCCCGCATCTCGGCGAACATCTCCCTGTTGACCACCTCGAGCCGGGCCAGCAGACCGGGCCGCCCGAGCCCCGTGTGGTACGGCAGACAGTTCAGCGGCAGCCCGCCCTCGGCCAGGGCCAGCACTCCCCCGGGGCGCACCAGCCGGGCGAGCTCGCGGACCGCCCCCCGCTGGTCGCCCAGGTGGTGCACGGTCTTGCTGGACCAGATCAGATCCGCCTCGCCCAGTGCCCCGAGATCGCCGGGCAGTTCGGCGAACCGGGTGGTCACCCGGTCGGCGAGGCCCAGCCGCGCGGCACGCTCCCGGGTCCGCTCCAGCAATTCCGGAGTGCCGTCCACCGCGACCACCTCGGCCTCCGGGAAGAGCTCGGCGAGCAGACAGGTGACCACCCCGGGGCCGCTGCCGACATCGAGGATCCGGTGCACGGCCCGGCCGGTCCGTCCGTCCAGCCACTCCGCGGCCTGGCGGTGGACCGGGCCGTTCAGCTCGGCACCCTGCTCCAGGAGCGGACCGAGGACGTTCCAGTCGAGATCGGTGTGGTGATGTCCCTGGGTGTGGGCGTGCGCGCCCTGGTGTCCGGTCATGGCGCCGAGCCTCCCCCGCGCCCCGAGGGAACGCCAACGTATCTTGCCGGAACGGCAATTCCCCGGTCCGCGCCGCTGCCTGCCCGTCTTCCTGCGCATCTTCGGAGCAGCTTCACCAATCCACGCCCTTCCGCGCCACGAATGAGGTACGACACGTGCGTGTGCGCCGCATCGCTCATCCCGGAAGGACGGCCTGTGAGAGAACCCGTGTACATCGGCGGACCGGCCGCCCGCGGCCCGGCCCTCGAGGAGTTGCTCCACATGGTGGCCCGGGGGGACCAGAACGCGTTCGCGGCCCTGTACGACGCCGTCAGCGGGCCCGTCCTCGGGCTGACCCGCAGTCTGCTGCGCGACCCCGCGCAGGCCGAGGAGGTCACCCAGGAGGTGCTGGTCGAGGTGTGGCGGACGGCGGCGCGGTTCGAGCCGGGGCGGGGCAGCGCCATGGGGTGGATCATGACGCTGGCGCACCGGCGCGCGGTGGACCGGGTACGGTCCGCGCAGGCCGCGTCCGACCGCGAGGCACGCGCCGCGCTGCTCGCCCGCACCCCCGCGTTCGACGAGGTGACCGAGCAGGTGGAGGCCAGGCTGGAACGGGAGCAGGTGCGCCGCTGCATGCGGACGCTGACCGAGCTGCAACGGCAGTCGGTGACGCTCGCCTACTACCGGGGCCGTACCTACCGCGAGGTGGCGGAGCTGCTGTCGCTGCCGCTGGGGACCGTGAAGACCAGACTCCGGGACGGGCTCATCCGGCTCCGGGACTGCATGGGGGTCGGGGCATGACCAGAGCCGATCTGCACACCTTGACGGGGGCGTACGCGGTGCACGCGCTGTCGGGCCGGGAGCTGGAGGAGTTCGAGCGCCATCTCGCGGTGTGCGAGGCGTGCGCCCAGGAGGTGGGGGAGCTGCGGGAGACCGCCGGACGGCTGGCGGTGGCCAGCTCGCTGACGCCGTCCCCGCTGATGAAGGACGAGGTGATGCGGCGGATCGCCACGGTCCGTCAGGAGCCGCCGCGGGTGGCGGCCCATGACGGCCGCGACGACCGGCGGACCCAGGAGGGCCGTTCCGGCGCCCGCGAGTCCCATGCCGGACCCCGGCGGCGCGGTGGGCGCCGCCGGGGCCTCGACTACGCCCTGGCGGCCTGTCTGGCCGGGGCCACCGCGCTCGGCGGGGCCGCGGTGTGGCAGTACCGGCAGGCGTCCGACGCCCGGGACACCGCGGGCCGCGCCGAGCGGCGGGTCGCGGAGGTGGAGGAGCTGGCCCGGGTACTGGCCGCGCCGGACGCCCGTACCCGCAGCGGCAGGCTGACGGACGGGGCGACGGGCGCGGTCGTGGTCTCCCGCGGCCTTGACCGGGCGGCGTTCCTCGCCTCCGGACTGCCCGAGCCGCCCTCGGGCCGGGTCTACCAGCTGTGGTTCAGCGACGGGGGCACGATGCGCTCGGCGGGGCTGCTGCACACCAAGGACGGTGGCACGGCGACCCTGCTGCACGGGCCGGTCGGACAGGCGTCGGCCATGGGGCTCACCGTGGAGCCCGCCGGGGGTTCGAAGGCACCGACGACCGACCCGGTCGCGCTGATGACGTTCCCCTCGGGCTGAGCCGGTGTAAACGAACAGGGTGACCTCTTCGATCGCCGTCTTCACCTCCGATCTGCGGCTGTGTGACAACCCCGTGCTCCATGCCGCCCTCCGCGCCGCCGACCAGGTCGTTCCGCTGTTCATGGTGGACCGCGCACTGGCCCGCACGGGGTTCGCCGCCCCCAACCGGGTGGCGTTCCTGGCGGACGCCCTGGCCGATCTGGACGCGGGGCTGCGCAAACGCGGGGGCCGTCTGGTCCTCCGTAAGGGTGATCCGGTGGCGGAGATCCGCCGGGTGGCGGCACAGGCGGACGCCGCGGAGGTCCATATCGCGGGCGGGGTGAGCGGCTACGCGGGGCGGCGCGAGGCGCGGCTGCGCGAGGCGCTGGCCGCGGACGGGCGGACCCTGCGGGTGCACGGCGCGGTGGTGACGGCGGTCGAACCGGGCGAGGTGGTCCCGGCGGGCAGGGACCACTTCGCCGTGTTCACCCCGTACTTCCGCGCCTGGCAGCGGATCGAGCCGCGCCGGGCGCTGGCCGCCCCGCGCACCGTGCCGATGCCGGGGCTGTCGGGCTTGCGCTCCGAACCGCTGTCCGCGGTGGCCTCGCTCGCCCCGGGCACCCCCTCGCCCGGACTGCCCGAGGGGGGCGAGACCGCCGGGCGCCGCCGGTTCCACGCCTGGCGGCGGTCGGGGCTCGACGGTTACGCCGACGACCACGACGACCTGGCGGGCGACGCCACCTCCCGGCTCTCCCCGTATCTCCACTTCGGCTGTCTGTCCGCGGCGGAACTGGTGTGCCGGGCACGGGAGGCGGGCGGTGCGGGCGCCGAGGCGTTCGTCCGGCAGCTCGCCTGGCGCGACTTCCACCACCAGGTGCTCGCCGCCCGCCCGGACGCCGCCCACACCGACTACCGCCCCCGCCACGACCGGTGGCGCGCCGATGACGCGGAGATCGCCGCCTGGAAAGCGGGCCGCACCGGCTATCCGCTGGTCGACGCCGGGATGCGGCAGCTCGGCCACGAGGGCTGGATGCACAACCGGGCCCGACTGCTGGTGGCCGGCTTCCTCACCAAGACGCTGTACACGGACTGGCGGATCGGCGCCCGGCACTTCCTGGACCTGCTGGTGGACGGCGACATGGCGAACAACCAGCTCAACTGGCAGTGGGTGGCGGGCACCGGTACCGACACCCGCCCCAACCGTGTGTTCAACCCGCTCGCCCAGGCCAGGCGCTTCGACCCGGACGGCTCGTATGTGCGCCGCTGGGTCCCGGAACTGGCCGGAGTGGCGGGCCCGCGCGTCCACACCCCCTGGCGCCTCCCGGAAGCCGAGCGCTCCCGTCTGGACTACCCCGACCCCATCGTCGACCTGCAAGCGGGCCTGAACCGCTTCACACGTGCCCGGGGCCGCGGCTGACGTCCCGTCGGGGCTCCGCCCCGCGCTCCGGCCCGGCGGTCAGACCGGCACCGCCGGGTACCAGGACTCGGGGGTGACCGGCATGCAGCTGACGCCGCGGTCGGTGGGGCGGACCGCGAGGATCTGGTCGATGCCCATCCGGCCCTCCTCCAGGGCGAGGGCCGCACCGGCGAGCCACAGGTGCCGGCCGCGGGCGGTGGCCTCGCCCACCAGGCGGCGGAAGCCGTCCCAGTCGGCCTCCAGGGTGGTGCGCCAGGCGGTGACCGTGCGAACGTAGTGCTCGCGCAGCGACTCCGAGGCACGCACCTCGAGTCCGGCCGCTTCCAGACGGCCAATGGTCTCGCCGAGCGGGCGCATCCGCAGCTGGGGGGCGAGGTACGCGGCGAGCGGCGGCCCCGCGTCGGCCCCCGGGGACGGGCGGGAGATCTGCTGGACCAGGGCCCGGCCGCCGGGGCGGAGCATCCGGTGCAGGGTGCGGACGAGGTCCGGGTACTGCTCGTCGCCGACGTACTCGCCCGTCTCGACGCAGGCGACGGCCTCGTACTGGCCGCCCCGCAGAGCGCGGTAGTCGCACAGGTCGACGTCGATCCGGTGGTCCAGGCCGAGTTCGCGGACCCGCTCGGCCAGCAGGTCGTGCTCCTCGCGGACCGTGGTGACGGCGGTGACCTGCGCGCCGTAGCGGTCGGCGGCGTGCAGGGCGAGGGCTCCCCAGCCGCAGCCGATGTCCAGCAGCCGGGCGCCGGGCACCAGGTTCAGCTTGCGGCAGATGACGTCCAGCTTGTCGCGCTGGGCGTCGGCGAGCCGGTACGCGGGGTCCTCGCTGGTCCAGTAGGCGCAGGACTGAGCCATGGACGGGTCCAGCAGCCGTTCATGGAACTCGGCCGTGGCATCCGGGCCCCCGGGGGCCGCGCGGGCGGGCGGCCAGGGGCCGAGGGCGCCGAGCCGGGCGGCGGTGGCGGCGGCTCTGGCCCGGGTGGTCAGGGCGGGTCCGGATGGCGGCGCGGGACGCCCGCGTACCGCGTGCCACACGGCGCGCAGGCCCTCGGTGACGTCGCCCTCGACATCGAGGTCACCGCTGATGTACGCCTCGGCGAGGCCGTATCCGGTGGGCCGCCACACCAGCCCGCGCAGCGCCCGCCGGGAGCGCAGCCGCACCCGGGGCGCCCCCGGCGGCCCCGCCTCGCTGCCGTCCCAGGCGCACAGCCGCACCGGAAGCGGGGCGCCGAGCAGGCGCTCGGCGAAGGGGACGAGGGCAGCGGCCACGTCGCTCATCGGTCTGCCTCCTGAAGCAGAGCCGCCGGCGTCCTCACTCCGCCGCACGGCCACCGGTATCTTCCGGGAGGTATTCGGGGCCGTCCGGGCGGCGGATTGGTCACCTCACACGTCGCGTGCGCCGTGCTCCCTGGCCGCGGCCTCGATGCGGCGCGCGAGCCCGAAGTCCAGCTCGGTCACCTTGCCGCCCACGCTGTGGGTGTTCACCGTGACGCCGACCGTGTTGTACCCGAGCGTCAGATCGGAGTGGTGGCCCAGCTCCTCCTGGATCCGGGCGATCTCCGCGACCAGTCCGGCCGCCCGCGGATGACCGTCGAGGACATAGCGGCGCGAGAGCCGGTCGTCGGCGTAGGACCAGCCGGAAAGCGGTTCGAGGCGGTCCTCGATCTCCTGCTGGCCGAGCGGCTCGACTGCCATGGCACATCCCTTCGTCCTGGGTGGCGGACCGGCTCGTCCCGGTGACGGGTCGGCGCCTCCACCCTGCCACGTCCGCCCTCCGGGGTCGGTTACCTTCGGTCCATGACAACTGCCACGTCGGCCGGGGTGGGTGAGCTGCTGCGCGGCTGGCGGACCCGCCGGCGCATCAGCCAGCTTGAGCTCGCGCTGCGCGCCGATTCCTCCTCGCGCCACATCAGCTTCATCGAGACCGGCCGCTCCCGGCCCAGCCAGGAAATGGTGCTGCGGCTCGCCGACCATCTCGACGTACCGGTGCGGGAGCGCAACGCGCTGCTGCTCGCCGCGGGTTACGCCCCGCACTACCCGGAGCGGGCGGTCGACGACCCCTCGATGGGCGCGCTGCGCGAGGGGATGGAGCGGCTGCTCACGGGCTATGAGCCCTACCCAGCGCTGGTGGTGAACGGCACCTACGAGGTGCAGGCGGCCAACCGCGGGATCGCCATGCTGCTGGACGGCGTCGCGGACCATCTGCTGGTGCCGCCGCTCAACGCGATGCGCATCACCCTCCACCCGGAGGGCCTGGCGCCCCGTATCCGCAACTTCCGCGAGTGGCGCGGCCATCTGCTGGACCAGATGGACCGCCAGCTCGCGGTGATGCGCTCCCCCGCCCTGCGGGCGGTGTACGAGGAGGTGGCGGCCTATCCGCTGCCGGTGGCCGGTGGCCGGGAGAGCGCCGTGGCCGGGGGCCATGCGCCGTTCGCCCTCCCGATGATGATCGAGCACGGCGGCCGGGTGCTCTCCTTCATCTCCACCATCGCCACCTTCAACACCCCCATGGACGTGACCGTCTCCGAGCTGGCCATCGAGACGTTCCTCCCGGCCGACCGGGAGACCGCCGCCGCCCTGGGGGAGCTGGTCAGGCCGTAGGGACGCGGTCCAGGAAGCCGAGGACGGAGCGGATCCGGCCGTCCTCGGCCAGGGTGATCACATCGAATCCGGCGACCGGCGCGGAGCCGTCGGCGGTGGAGACCAGCTCCCAGGTGAACCGGACGATGTCGTGGTGGCCGTCGGCGGTGCCGGTGTGGCGGAACTCGAAGCCGGGGAACTGCTCATGGGCCCCGGCGATGACGGCGGCGAGCTGCTCATGGCCGCGGACGTCGACCAGCGGGTCGGTGTAGCTGCCGTCCTCGGACCAGGCGGCGGCGACGGCCTTGGCGAGGGTGTCGGCTTCGGTGGCGTTCCACGCCTCGAAGTAGCGGGCCACGGCGGCGTTGTAGTCGAAGGTCATGGGGGTCACGCTCCTCAACGGGAATGCGAATGCGACTGGTCAGGGACCGGATACCGGGCCGGAGTGCGCCGGCCCGGGATCCGTTGCCCTCACTCTGCCGCGGCACCGCCGGGAGGGTCGATGACCTCTGAGGTCATGGCGGTGGTCAGGAGCGCTGGGCCGCCACCAGCTCGATGGCCTCCTCCTTGGTGGCGACGGCGGGCGGGGAGCCCTCCAGGGGCTTGCGGGCGGTCTCCTTCATCGCGACGGTGGCGATGATGCCGACGAGGGCCGCGGCCATCGTGTAGTACGCGGGCATCAGATCGTCGCCGGTACCGCTGACCAGGCCCTCGATCGCCAGCGGCGTGGTGCCGCCGAAGAGCGAGACGGAGATGTTGAACGCGATGGACAGCGAGCCGTAGCGCACATCGGTCGGGAACAGCGCGGGCAGCGACGCCGACATGACGCTGACGTACGGCAGCAGGCACAGCCCCAGCAGGAGCAGCCCGGCGAACACCGCGGCGGGGCTGCCCTGCTTGATGAGCAGGAAGCTGGGCACGGCGAGGACGAGGAAGCCGGCCGAAGCGCTCATCAGCAGCGGTTTGCGGCCTATGCGGTCGGAGAGGCGGCCGACGAAGGTGATGGCCGCCATCAGGACCAGCATCACCACGATGATGGACACCAGGGCGCTGGTGCCGCTGTAGCCGAGGGTGTCCGACAGATACGTCGGCATGTAGGACAGCAGCATGTAGTCGGTGATGTTGTACGCGGCCACCAGCGCGATGCACAGCACCATCACCGGCCACTGGGTCCGGAACACCTGCCAGAACGGCCGGGTGTTGCGCTCCTCGGCCGCGGTGGCGCCGTTGTCCTCCAGCTTCCGGAAGGCGGGCGTCTCGTCCAGCTTCAGCCGCAGATACAGGCCGATCAGCCCGACGGGGGCGGCGGCCAGGAACGGAACGCGCCAGCCCCAGGACTGCATCGCGGAGTCGGAGAGCGCCACGGTCAGCACCGTGACCATTCCGGCGGCGGCGGTGTAGCCGATGAGGGTGCCGAACTCCAGGAAACTGCCGAAGAATCCACGGCGTTTGTCGGGCGAGTACTCGGCGATGAAGGTGGATGCCCCGCCGTATTCACCGCCCGTGGAGAAGCCCTGGAGCATCCGGAAGAGGATGAGCAGCGCGGGCGCCCCGAAGCCGATGGTGGCGTATCCGGGGATGAGGCCGATGGCGAGCGTACTGGACGCCATCATGATCATGGTGACGGACAGGACTTTCTTCCGCCCGATACGGTCGCCGAGCGGTCCGAAGTACAGCCCGCCGAGCGGCCGTACAAGAAACGCGACGGCGAATGTCGCAAGCGAGGAGAGAACCTGGGCCGTGTCATTTCCGGACGGAAAGAAGACCTTGCCGATGGTGACCGCAAGATAGCTGTAGATCCCGAAGTCGAACCATTCCATGGCGTTTCCCAGCGCCGCCGCCTTCACGGCCTTCCGAACCGCTCTCTCCTCCGTCACCGTGATATCGCTGCGGCGCAGCGGCGGGTTCTTGCGGCGCTTGACGGCCCGCATCAGCCGAGGGTGACGGGGGGCGGAAGCGGCGGCCGGGGCAGGGGTTTCGGAATCAGTCGGGATCGGCACAGGCAACTCTTTTCACTGGACGAACGTGTTGCGCTTACCCCACGTTCGACGTGGTATGCGAGGGCGGCCTGTTGAGGATGCCGGGCGGCTGACCTGCCCTGCCGCGCCCCGCCTCGAGGCGCGTTCGACCGCCTTGCAAGGGACTCCCGGCATCTTCGAGGCCATGTGCTACGGCAAAGAGCTGCGAGAAGCGATCGGGTCGCCTCGCACCACACCACTCATCGGTATCTACGACATGTACTCGGCCTCCATCGCGGCCGAGCACTACAACGAATTAGCTGTCTCGGGATTCGGCTTCGCCGCATCCCATTACGGGCTTCCGGACATCGGTTTCATCGCCTGGCCCGACCTGCTGGGATTTGCGGAACGGCTGCGCCTGGCCTTCCCCGAGCACCATCTGCTGGTCGACATCGACGACGGATATGTGGACCCCGAAGTCGCCTGCCATGTGGTGCAGCGGCTGGAGCGGGCCGGGGCCTCCGGAGTCATTCTGGAGGACCGGAAGCGTCCGCGCCGGTGCGGTCACGCGGACGGCAAGCTGGTCCTGCCGCTCGAGGAATACCTCGCCAAGCTCTCCTCGACCCGTACGGCCGCGTACCGATCGCCGCCGATCTGGGCCTCCTCCTCGGCCGAGATGTACACCGAAGCGCTCCGCAGCGGTCCGATCCGGGCGGGCAGCGGCCGCAGCAACACCTCCTGCGCCGCCACCGCCACCGATCGCACCTGCCGCGGCCGCCGCCGGTGGCGTGGCTCCGACCGCGCCCGGAGACACCGGGCCGCGAGGAGGAACACCCACCCCGCCTGCCGGACCGCCCGGACTCCGCCCGGTCAGCCGGCCGGGTCGGCGGGCACCACTCCGGCCTCCGGGGCCGACGCGGCCGCCACCGTGGCCGTGGTCACCCCGGCGGCAGCCGAACCGGCATCGCGCTCGCGGCGCGCCGCCATCCAGACGTAGACCAGCACCCCCGCGAACAGGAAGAGCACGCCCTGGTACACCGCCGCGTACCCGGCGCCCGCGACCAGCCAGAACGAGAAGCCGAAGCCCGCCAGCGCCAGGGTGACGTCCCAGACGAGGCGGCCCGTCCGCACCTCCTCGCGCCGGCCCGACAGCAGGAAGTACAGCTGGGCACCGGCCGCCAGCAGATAGGGGACCGTCGCCGAGAAGGTGGTGATCAGGACGAGGATCTCGAAGAGGCCGCCCGAGCCGGAGGTGTAGTTGACCACGATCAGCAGCGAGGCCAGCAGCACGCCCACGAAAACGCCGAAGGTCGGCACCCCGCGCCGCTTGGCGCCGAAGGGCGCCGGGAAGAGGCCGTCCCGGGCCGCCGCGTACGGCGCCTGCGCGCTCATCAGGATCCAGCCGTTGAGCGCGCCGACGATCGAGACCACCGCGGCCGCCGCGATCAGCGTGCCGCCCCACGCGCCGCCGAACATCGCGTTCACCGCGTCGGAGAACGGGGCGGTGGAGTTCACCAGGTCGTCGTGGGCGACGGTGCCGAACACCGCCACCGTGCCCAGCAGATAGACCACGGCCGCGCCGATCGTGCCCAGCACGCTCGCCCGCCCCACATTGCGCTCCGGGTCGCGGACCTCGCCCGCGCTCATCGACGCCGACTCCACGCCCACATAGCTGTAGAGCAGGATCGCGGCCGCCGCCGACAGCCCGCCCAGCGCACCGCTGCCGGTCTCGTTGAACGCGCCGAGGTTGTCCGGGTCGAAGAAGAAGAGGCCGCCGACGGCGACGAAGAACAGCGGAACGAACTTCAGCACCGTGGAGACGATCTGCACCGCGCCCACCCACCGCGTCCCCGCCAGGTTGGCCAGCGCCGGGAGCCACAGCGCCAGCAGCGCCACCCCCAGGTTCACGCCCTCGCTGTCGTGGCCCGGCATCAGTACGTGCACATAGCCGACCGCAGCCACCGCGAGCGCCGCGTTGCTGACCCAGGTCATCGTCCAGTACGACCAGGCCGACAGAAAGCCCGCGAAGTCGCCGAACGCCGCGCGGGCGTGCACATACGGCCCGCCGGTGCGCGGATCGCGCTCGGCCAGCCGTCCGAAGACCAGCGCGAGCGCGATGGCACCGACGGTCAGGACGACGAAGGCGAGCAGGCTGAGGGTGCCGAACGGGGCGACGGAGGCGGGCAGCAGGAAGATGCCGCCGCCGATGATGTTTCCCATGACGAGAGCGGTCGCCGTGGGCAGGCCGAAGCGGCGCGGGTGGTGCTGGTCGGGCATGAGCACATCGTCATAGACGATGTACGGTGCACCAAATTACCGGGCTTTATTCGGCGCGACCCGGCTGACCACGGGAAATGGTGCGGCGGTTGCACCGTTCAACCGCGTTTTATCCGGCGCCCCCGCCGACACCTCCGGAGCTTCCGGGATCTGCGGGGTCTGCGGTCCGTTCGCCTCCGCCAGCCAGCGCCGCAGCACGGTGTGCACCCGCTCGGCCCCCACCAGTTCCTCGCCCTCGCCCACCGGCGGGCTCAGCTCCCCGGGCCACATCAGGAAGGGACGGCCCTGCTCCCCGCCGAGCCCGCCGTGCGAGCCGATCTGCCCCTCGAAGGCGTGCACGGTGCCCGTCTCCGGGTCGTACGCGGAGTTGACCATGATGTCGGGGGTGTTCGCGAAGTGTGCGGTGCGCCGTACGGCCGCCGCCGCCCCGGGCCCGAAGGCCGCCAGGGGGCTGGTCCCGACGGTCCGGCCGCTGTCCAGATGGTGTTCCGCGCCGCCGCGCCCCAGCACCACCGCGCCGTGCTCCTCGGACATCACCAGCACGAACCCCACCCCGGCGTGGTCGGCGAGCGTCCGCAGCAGCGCCGGATGGCGGGCCTCGATCCGCTCACGGCTCATCCGGCCGCTGACATCGGGGAAGGACACCAGCCCCAGATTGCCGGAGGCGAGCACCACCGGATCGGACGGCGGCCGCCCCTCCCCGTCCTTCTCCGGCCGCCGCAGTGCCGCCCGCGCCGCCTCGCGCGCCTCCGCACCGCACGCCTCCGCACCGCTCGCCGTACGCCCGGCCCGCCGTGACACCGGCAGTCCGCAGCCGGCCCGCACCAGGTCCTCCAGCGTGAGCCCGTACGCCCCCGCGAAGGTGGCGCCCGGACTCTGCCCGTGGTCCGACAGCAGTACGATCCGGTAGGTGCGCGGTGCCCGTTCGGCGACCTTGGCGATCAGCGCGATCGACCGGTCGAGCCGGGCCAGCACCTGCCGGGCGTCCCGGCTGCGCGGCCCGGAGTGGTGCGCCACCTCGTCGTACGCCACCAGGTCGGCGTAGACGGCGGTACGCCCGGAGAGGATGTCCCCGATCACCGCCGTCACCACCACATCCCGCTCCACGACCGTGGCGAACGCCCGGATGAAGGGGTAGGTCCCGCCGCGCTTCACCCGCGGCTGCTCCCGGCGCAGCGCGGCCCGGGTCGCCTGGGCGATCTCCCGGACGACCTCGGCGAGGAAGGACACGGCGGTGCGGGTGGCGTTGGCCGGGTCGGAGAAGTACGCGAAGTAGCCGGACCGGGAGCGGTTGTGCTTACCGCGCCGGGCCGCCACCGACAGCACCAGCGCGAGCTGCTGCGCGCCGCCGGTGAAGAGATTGCCCCGGCTGGCGCCGTCCACCGTCAGCAGTCCCTCGTGCCCCGCCCTGGCGGCCGCTCTGCGCTGCAACTCGGCCGCGCCGGTCGGCCGGTTGCTCACCATCACCTCCCGGGTCTCCTTCTCGTACCAGCGGAAGGCGGGCACGTCCTCGTTGGACCCGTGCAGGATGCCGAGCTGGCTGGCGCCGGTCTGGCTGGACCAGTCGGTGCGCCACGGCATGACCCGGTGGCCGTTCCCCAGCCACCCGGCGACCGTGGGCATCACCGGCGGCCTGCCGTCCCGCTCCCGCAGCGCCTCCCGCAGCACTGCGTGGCCCACCCCGTCGAGCTGGAGGAAGACCGTCCCCGGGGGCAGCGCCCGGCCACCGTCCTCACCGAGCCGCCGCCGTCTGCGGTCCGCGAGCCGGGCCAGCCGCCGCCGGTACGCGCCGTCGTCCCGCACCGTCAGAAAGGTGCTGGTGGCCGAGGACGCGGCCGACATCACGGCCGCCACCACGATCGCGGTCTCCGGTTCGACGGCGCCGCGTCCGTCGGGGATGAGGCTGATGGCGAGCAGCAGCATCGAGCCGTTCAGCACGAAGACCAGCAGCCCCAGCACCAGCGCGGGCATCAGCAGCAATGCCCGCACCAGCAGCGGCCACACCAGCGCGCTCAGCACACCGAACGCCCCCGCGCCGCTCGCGGCCGTGATGGCGGTCCGGGTGGCGCTGTCGCCGTCGCCGGACTGGAGACGGAAGTCCGGCAGGGCCCCGGCCAGCGCCAGCATCGTCAGCGTGGACACCGCCCACACCGCCGTCACCCGCAGCAGGGCGCCCCCCACGGTCTTCCATCGGGGCATCTGCACGCCGAAAGCCTCACTTCGTCTTACGCCCGCGCACCGCATGCGCGGATGGGCTTCCAGCGTCGCACAGGGCGGTGAACCGCGCCGGGCCGGTGGACCGCACTCAGCCGCCCCAGCTCTCGTACGGATCGTGCGGGGCCGGGACCGGCCGGACGCGGTGCGCGTCAAGATACGGGATGACGCCGCCGTTCACGGGGTCCTTGGTCCGCCGCGCGGTGTAGGTGCCGGTCACCTCGACCCAGGAGTCGGGTTGCAGCACGGGCGGAATCCGCCCGGTCAGCCCGATCTTGACGGGCTGGGCATCGGCGGCGCAGCAGCTGAGGACCATACGGACGAGATACGGTTCGCCGCCCCCGTCGAGGGCGATGAACCCGGTCACCGTGATCCGCCGGTCGCCGAGGGAGTGCCCGTGGTCGTAGGCCGCGCGACCGCCGTAGTCGGCGAGACCGAGCCGGACGGTGTCGCGGCCGCCCGACGGCAGGTCGGGGTAGCCCCAGGACGGTTGCAGGGCCGTACCGGTGCGCATGGCGGTGTACGAGCCCAGCGCGGGCGGGGCGACCAGGACGAGGGCGGCCAGGGGCAGGACGAGCAGCCAGGAGACACGGGGTTCGCGGTGCACATGGCCGTCGCCGTGCGGCTCGGCGGCGTCCGGTCGCCGCACTTCGTACCAGACGGTGGCGACGGCTGCCGCGATCAGGACAACCCCGGCCGCCAGCAGCAACGGGCGCAACCCGGCCTTGACGTAGCGCAGATACAGATCGGTGAATCCGGCCCGCAGCAGCGCCCCGCCGGTGAGGAACAGCACGGCCGCCTGCGCCTGCCGGTTCACAGCAGCACCGCCCCGGTCAGGGCCGCCACCACAACGGCCAGCGCGAAGGTGGCGGGCGCGAACCGCAGCGCGAACCCGCGGCCGAAGGTGGCGGTCTGCATGGCGAACAGCTTGAGGTCGATCATCGGACCCACCACCAGGAACGCCAGCCGGGCGGTGAGCGAGAACTGCGACAGCGACGCGGCCACGAACGCGTCGGCCTCGGAGCAGATCGACAACAGCACCGCGAGAACGGCCAGCACCAGCACCGACACCACCGGACCGTCGGCCGCGGCGCGCAACCAGCCCGCCGGGACCACGGCCTTGAGGGTGGCCGCCACCATCGCGCCGACGACGAGGAAGCCACCGGCGTGCATCACGTCGTGCCGCACCGACGCCCAGAACGCCGCCCCCTTGCCCAAGCCCTCGGTCGACGGCCGGGCCGGTGGCCGCAGCCAGTCGGTGCGCCCCAGCCGGTGCCACAGCCAGCCCATCGCACACGCCACGACCAGACTCGCCACGAACCGGGCGAGCACCATCCGCGGTTCACGCGGAAACGCGACGGCGGTGGCGGTCAGCACGATCGGGTTGATCGCCGGAGCGGACAGCAGGAACGCCAGCGCCGCCGCCGGGGTGACCCCCCGCCGCACCAGCGCCCCCGCCACCGGCACCGAGGCGCACTCGCACCCGGGCAGCACCGCCCCGGCCACCCCGGCGGCGGGCACCGCCAGCACGGGCCGCTCCGGCAGCGCGCGGGCGAAGAACGACGGCGGGACGAACACCGCGATGGCCGCCGACAGCAGCACCCCCAGCACCAGGAACGGCAGCGCCTGCACGACGACCGCGACGAACACGGTCATCCAGCTCTCCATCGCGGGCGCGGCCAGCCCCCGCCGGATCGGGCCCTGCGCCGCCACCACCAGGAGCAGCAGCATGGTCAGTACCAGCGACGAAGCCGACTGCCGCCCCGGCGGCGGGTCCGCCTCGCGCTGATCCCCTGTGGGCGGGGCTGCCTTGGTGGTGGCCACGGGTGAGATACCTCCGGTCGGGCGGCGCGAGTGTTCCCTCTGCCCTGTCAGTACGCCCGCGGTGGCCCGGCTGCTCATTCCTCCCACGGGGCCCGGGACATCGGCCAGCAGAATCGCGCCTCTAGGGTGTGACATCGCGAGAAACCACCGACCGGCCCGGAGTCGCCATGCCCCCGCGGATGAAACTCAGCGCGATCACCCTCGACTGCCCCGACCCACCCGCGCTGGCGGCGTTCTACCAGCAGGCCACCGGCCTCGAACCCCACCCGAAATCCCACGCCGACTTCGCCGGTCTCACCGGGGAGGACGGGCTCCTCATCGGCTTCCAACGGGTCGAGAACCACCGGCCTCCGAGCTGGCCCGACCCGACCGTTCCCCAGCAGCTCCACCTCTGCTTCGCGGTCGAGGACCTGGACGAGGCCGAGACCCGGCTGCTCGAGCTGGGCGCCGGGAAACCGGATCACCAGCCGCACGAGGAGCGGTGGCGGGTCCTCACCGACCCGGCCGGCCACCCCTTCTGCCTGACGGTCAGCGGCTGAACCTCCAAGGGGGCTCCCACACCTGGCCGGTGCGGGAGCCCCCTCCCGTCATCTGATGCGGGACGTCAGCCGATGTGGCCGCGTATCCACTTCTGGTGCTCCGCGACGCTCGGGTAGATGTCGGGCGTCGAGGCGCAGTCACCGACGGACCGGCTGGTCACGCCGGTGAGCCGCCAGCGGCCGTCCACCTTGGCCAGCGCGGGCGCGCCCGAGTCGCCGCCGCACGTCCCGGCCTTGCCGCCCGGGTTGTCGGTGCAGAAGTCACCCTCGCGGATGCCCCAGGCGTCCCCGTCCGTCTCGTTGGAGATGCACGTGGCGGTGTCCGGCGCCAGCACCGGCAGGTTGACCTCGCGGTGCCTGACAGGGAGCTGCGAAGGGTCGTTGCCCGTCGCCTTGGTGTAGCCCCACCCCGTTGCCTTGATGGTCTCCCCGGGTGCGGGGGTCCTGACCGCCAGCGGCGCGGGCTTCTTCGAGACCTTGGAGGCGAGTTGGATCAGCGCGAGGTCATGGGCGCTGCCCTCCTCGTCCGAGATCTTGTAGTCCGGGTGGACCACGAACTTCTTCACCTTGGCGACCTCGCCGCCCTTGGTGCGGTCGAGGGAGCCGATCCGCACGTGGTAGGCCTTCGGGTCGTTCACACCGCCGTCGGCGGTGACGCAATGGGCCGCCGTCAGCACCCAGCCGGAGGCGACGAGGGTGCCGCCGCAGTAGTGGCCGTCGGGGTCGTCGCCGCGCTGCTTCTGGAGGGAAGCGACGAACGAGTAGTTCTCGGTGGACTCCTGACCGCCGATGATCCGCGTCTGGTATCCGGAGTTCCCGGACCTCCCCGAGTCCTGGGCCGCATAGGCGACCGTGCCCGCCGTGGCGAGGCCGACGGAGAGAGCCGATACGAACACCGCGCGCGCGGCCTTGCCCTTTCCACGGGCGAGGCGGTTGCCGAGGTTCTCCGGGTTTTCCTGGCTGTTCCTGATGAGCCTTTCCTTTCCTCTTCCGGCCCGCCGCCGAAGGGAGGGCGGTGCCGGGTGCTTGCTCGCTTGGGCGGCGGCCCCGTCAGGAGGTGACGCCGACCGCCACGGGCGCACGACGACGCATCGCCGTAGGCCCTGCCCAGTCGAGAAGCCGCCGTTCCGAGCAGCCGCCGCTGCTCGGAGGTCGGCGACGATCTCCGCCGGCCGCCGCAGCGCGCTCGCGACACGCGCCGGGTTCTGGCCGAAGTAGGGGTTGTCGGGGAGAGGGAGGGACGAGCCGAGGGCCCAGCCGACGGCGAGCGGGCCGAAGCCGACGGCAGGCTCAACCGGCCGTCGGCATCAGCAACGTGCCGATCGCCAGATCGCCCTGCACCCACACGTGGAGAGCACCGCCTCCCGCGCGACGGCGACAGCGGCGGTGTCGGTATCGGTATCGCTATCGGTCAAGCCCGCGAGGGCGGCTGCCTTCGGGCGGACGCCGGCCTCAACGGCGAGGAAGTCCCGGGGGTCGCCCAGCGGTACCCCGCGGAACGTCACGTTGCCCAGCCCCCGACCGCGGTACCGCGATGACGGGCGGTTCGGCCCACGGCGGGAACTGCGCCGCTACCGGCCGACGCGCCAACGGTGCGTCGAGGGGTGGTACGTGGCTGGCGGTGGCGGTGTCGGTACCGCACGCCTCATTGGATGACACAAATATCTCCCCGTTACATGCTGCACAGCACGTACGCCCTATCTCATCGTCCCCAACTCTGTCTTGTCCAGGGGATTTTGGGGATCGCCCAGTACGCCTGTGCGACTGTGCGAGGCACGGGACCGGGGGCTACGAGCCCGCGATCTCCCGGATCCGCTTCACCGCCCCTCCCAGCGCAACGTGCCGATGGTGACCCGCTCGCTGTCCAGCAGCGATGTGTGACTCTGATGCGTGGTGTCCGAGCGACTCCGCGGTCGCTACGAAGAACTCCGCACGGGCCACCTCGGCCCGGTGGCCGCGTCACCGCACCAGGCGTACTGGCGCTCCGGCTCGACGGTCAGGCCGTAGTCGTAGAGCGACGGGCCGCCCAGGGCGAGCCAGGCGGACCACGCCTGTTCCACTTCGTCGGCCAAGCGGCGGGGGCCGCCTTGGTGGGCGATGGTTCCGTGGTCGCTCGTGGCGGTGAGGGCCGTCCAGGACGATGTGCCGTCGTGCAGCCAGGCGTTGACGCCGTCCTGGTCGATCGCCGTGGTGATCCGGACGTCCGGGAGGGCGACGCGCAGCGCGAAGATCAGGTGCCAGTTGTCACGCAGTGGGGCAAGGTCCCGCGCGACGGGCCGTTCGTCGGCCGGTGGGTCGTCGCCGCGCACCTCGGCGTAACTCCGGCCGGGACCGGCGGTGCCACGGGCGGGCATGAAGGTGGCAAGGCCCTGCACCCGTCCGGTGGCCGAGCGCCCGTCGTCGGCGACCGTGAGGGCGACATGGCCCAAGTGACCCCAGGGGGTGACGATCCGGCCGCCGGAACGGGTCTGCTCCACCCAGGCCCACGGCACCTCGTCCACGGCGTACGTGGAGATGACCCGGTCGTACGGCACCCCGGACGGGCAGCCCTCGGTCCCGTCACCTACGTGGACGGTGACCTCCGTCGCAGCCTCCTTCAGCCGATCGGCGGCCCGCTCCGCCAGCCCGGCGTCGACCTCGACGCTCACCACCCGCCCCGCGGCGCCGACCCGTTGGGCCAGCAGTGCGGCGTTCCACCCGGTGCCGGTGCCGAGCTCCAGCACACGGTGGCCCGGTTCGAGGAGCAGGGAGTCGAGCATGTCCACCACGACGCCCTGAGCCGACAGACTGGACGTCGGCACGCCATCGGTGATCTGGGTGGCCGCCGCCAGGTCCGGGGACTCGTACAGTTCGGCGGCCCACCGCTCAGGATCGGCGGAGCGGTCGAGGGGCACATACGCGTGGCCGTCCCAACGCCACAGCCGGTCCGGCGCGAAGGTGTCCCGGGGCACGGCGGCGACGGCGCGACGGATCCAGGTGGACCGGGCGGGCCAGGCGCCGCGCCGATCCATGACCGCCGCCAGTGCGGCGCGCTGATCGTCGAACGTCATGGGCTACTTCTTGTGCTTGCCGTTGCCGGACTCGGGAGGCGGAACCTGACCGTCGCTGTTGCCCGGCGGCGGCTTGCCCTGGCCCGGGTCGGGCGGTGGCTTTTCGTGCTTGCCCATGCCTCCCCCTTCGCCGCGATGGATCGGGCCCATCGTGACGTGCGGGTCGGCGCGCCGGGTAGGGCGCACGGGTGTGCGCCGGGTTGCCCGGTGGTGCCGCAGCTACGAGGACGGCAGGGCCGAAAGCAGGGGAGAGCGGTCGAAGAAGACCTCGTTCCGCGTGATCAGCCCGCCCCTCAGCGAAACAGTGCACACCCCGTCACACTCGACGCCACCGTTCGGCGTGGGGATGTCCGCGTGCCAGTAGTTGAGGAAGCCATCCCGCAGGGGCCTGACGTCCGTGTTCGTCCATACCCAGTCCGGAAACCTGCCCAGCAGGCGCCGGAAGTAGGCCACGATCTCGTCTCGCCCCCGCACACCGCCGGGAACGGCAGGATCACAGTAGACGGCGTCATCCGCGTAGAACGCGGCAAGTCCCTCGGGATCGTTCCCCGTCCAGGCCGGCAGCCACCGGGACGTGAAGGCGCGAGCCTCGACCTCGCCGAGCCCTTCAAAAGTCGCCACGATCGGCCTCATTTCTCACAAGGGTGCAGGACCGGCCCCAAGTTACCGGCCGGTTGACACAGATGGAACATGCATCAGAACGGTGATCCCCACGGGACGCCCCCGACTCAGGAATCCAGCACGGCCGCCACGGCCTCGATCTCCACGAGCTGATCGGTGTAACCCAGCACGGTGACCCCCATCAGTGTGCTGGGCACATCGTGGTCACCGAGTGCGTCCCGATAGACGTCCCACGCCGCCACCAGGTCCTCCCGGCGGGAGGAGGCGACCAGGACACGGGTGCTGACGATGTCCTCCAGCGACGCACCCGCGTCCGCCAAGGCGGTCTTCATGTTCTCCACGGCCTTGGCCGCCTGCCCCGCGACATCCCCGATCGCAGCCGTGGAGCCGTCCTCGTTCAGCGGGCAGGCACCGGCCAGGAAGATCAGCCGCGCTTCGGCCGGGGCCGTGGCCGCGTAGGCGTACTCGGCGACATCGGACAGGGACGCGGAGCGGATCAGCGTGACGGCGCGGGGCATGGGCGGTTCCTCTCGCGGTGGATACGGGTCGCGTACAGGTTGAGCACGACCCTCTCAAGGACCGGCTCCGTGTTCGACGCAATTTCCCGGCCGTCGGTCCCGACACGGCGCCAGCCAACCGAATCACCAGCCGCACGAGGAGCGGCGGCGGGTCCTCACCGCCCCGAACGCTCTCAACCGACCGTTCTAGCCGCCTATGACGTCCTTGAACGTCTCGATCGTCCGCCGCCGCATGGTCAGGAATGCGAGCCACGAGCCGTCCGCGCAATGCAGGCGGAAGCGGGCCATCAGCTGGAGACGCGGGCGGCGTTCCACGCGGGCGGTCCAGGAGCGGGGTATTTCCCAGACGGGGGTGCCATCCAGGGGGCGCACGAGCCCAACGCGCTGGTCAGTGACGCGCAGCAGCAGCCCGCCCGACGTCTCCGGCATACCCGACGCGATGGTGCCGGCCCCCGCGGACACGGCGCCGACGGATTGCACAAGGTGGTCGCCGAGCGCTCCACCGGCCTTTCCGTGCCCGTGGTAATTCATCTTCACGCCCTTGGCGCTCTTGGCCGGCACCACGATGCCGAAAGCGAGGAGTTGCTCTCCCGGCGCCAACTGGCTGAGCGCAGACCGCTGATGCGTGGACATCTGTTCGGGCATGAGGGCGATCCTATGGCATCAGTGATCCGCCCCGAGGACGGCCCCGGCTCAGCCCTGGCGCATCCGCCGGGAATCGCAGGCATCTATAGGCGCACCCGGGCCCACACGGTCTTGCCGACGACGCGCTCCCTGACGCCCCATGCCTCGGCGAACGTGTCCACGATCGCCAGCCCGCGTCCGGACTCGTCGTCGGGGGCGGCCTCTCCGATCATGGGGCACCCGTCACGCGGATCGGACACCTCTAGCCCGACCAATTTTCTGCGTCATATGCGATACACACTTCGAAGTACCGCCCTGGTACACGGCCGTGCCGTACCGCATTGGTCGCCAGCTCGGAGAGGACGAGCTGCACGTCAGCCACCTGACCTGCGTCAACGCCCCACGCGAGAAGTGCGGTACCGGCCGCGTGCCGCGCGTGGTGGACAGATGGCGGGACGGGAGTAAACCTCTGGTTCCAGCCAAGGCGGGGGTTTACGTTGTGACTTTCCGCGTTCATGGGCCCACTGTCGGTGCAGGCGGCTAGCTTCACCAGTGACAGAGCGTCGACGGCGGCGACCGGCAACTGCGGTCGAACGCCCGTTGATTGATGTTGAGCCGCGTTGAGGGGTGGGCTGAGATGTCACAGTCGAAGAAGAAGGACTCCGCGCCGCCGACCGTGCAGTACTTCGCCGCTGTACTGCGGCTTCTGCGCGAACGGGCGGGCCTGACACAGGACGAGCTGGGCGCGCTGATGAGCTACACGGGTTCGGCGGTGAGCGCGGTGGAGACGTGTGCGAAGCCGCCGACGGACGAGTTCATCGATGCGGCCGAGAAGGCACTGGACGCGGGCGGGTTACTGAGGTCGGCGATCAAGTACCTGCGGCTTGAGCGCTACCCGGCCCATTTCCAGGGCTTTGTGCAGTTGGAGCAGGCGGCACTCAGTCTCTCCTCGTACTGCACCCAACTGATTCATGGCCTTCTGCAAACGCAGGAGTACGCCCGCGCAGTACTCGACAGCGCCTTCCCTCCCCTCGAGGGAGAGGAGATTGAGCAGCTTGTTGACGCGCGGGTGGAACGCAAGTCGTTGTTCGACCGTAAGCCCATGGCCGTGCTGAACGTGGTCATGGAGGAGGGGGCGTTGCGTCGACGGATGGGCGGACGCGAGGTGATGCGCGATCAGTACGCGCACCTGATCGAGTGCGCATCACGCCCCAACGTCGTCGTGCAGGTTATGCCGAACAGCCGTGCTGGGCATGCTGGGCTTCAGGGGCCGATGACGTTGATCGAGACAGCCGATGACACATCCGTGGCCTACTTGGAAGGTCACGGGAAGAGCATCCTGATGTCCAAGCCGGACGAGGTAGGCGTGCTTTCCCGTCGCTATGCCATGATCAGGTCGCAGGCCCTCGGGCCGGAGGAATCCGTAGGCTTCATCGAGGAGTTGATGGGTGAGCTATGAGCAACCTCGCCTGGTTCAAGAGCAGCTATAGCGACTCCAGCGGCGGCGAGTGCATCGAGGTCGCCTACGACTGGCGCAAGTCGAGCTACAGCGACTCCGGCGGCGGCCAGTGCGTCGAGGTCGCCACCGTGACCCCCGCCGCCGTCCACGTCCGGGACTCCAAGAACCCCGACGGCCCCAACCTCTGCATAAGCGCCGCCGCCTGGTCCGCGTTCCTCGGCTACGCCACCCGCTGATCCGGGGCGCCCCCACCGGGGCGCCCACAGGGTCACACCTCAGAGGGCCCAGGAGTGGGCCGGATCGTCCAGCCAGGCCCGTTGCCCACCGGCGGTGACGGTCAGGCCGAAGCGGGTGTGCTCCGGCCTCTCATGGCCGACCCACCACCGGTAGGCGCCGGCCACCTCGTCCCACAACCGGCGGGGCCCTGACTGCCAGACACGGGCCTCGGCCTCCCCGTCGCGGAACATCACGCACGCCCATGAGCGGTCACCGAGCCCGTAGAACCACACCGGGCGGGCCCCGTCGCGCTTGTCGGCCACGGCCTGGGCACAGTCCCGTACGCGGAGCCCCAGCGCGAAGGGGAGGGCGGTGTACCTGCCGGTGACGAACTCCGCTTCCGTGATCTCCGTGGTGGACGTGTGGGCCCCCGCCATGCCTTCCGCCGGGATGTACTCACCATGCCCCGGCAGCGACAGCCGCTGAGCGCGCAGCTTCATGAACTCCACGGGCCGGGTGAAGTGTCCGGACGCCTCCCCGGTACCGACGACGAGCCGGGCGACGGCATCCGCGTTGCTGTAATGGGTGCCCCACGGGGCGATGATCAGGCCGCCGGGCCGGGTCTGCTCGATCCATGCCCCGGGGATCTCCCGGACCGCGACGGTGGCCAGGACGCGATCGTAGGGGGCGGCGGGCACGTGCCCTCCGGCACCGTCGCCCCGGACCACCGTGGGGAACAGTCCGGCCGCGCGGAGGCGTTCGTCGGCCCGGAGCGATACGGCAGGGTCCACCTCGACCGTGGTCACGTTCCCGCGCCCGAGCCGGTGGGTCAGGGCCCCGGCCGTCTCGCCGGTACCGGTGCCGACGTCGAGCACGTTCATGCCGTCGTCCACCGCTGTCGTGTGAAGCAGTGTGTAGACGACCGAGGGCATGGACGAGGAGCTGGTGGATACTCTTCCCGGCCGGGGACCGGAGTGTTCGCCGTCATCCCACTGGGTCACGATGGGGATGTTGCTGTCCGCCGCCGCGTACCACGCGTCCGGGCCATCCGCCCGATCGACGGCAACACCCCTGCCCGCGTCCATGTCGAAGGGCCACATCAGGTCCGGCAGGAAG
The DNA here is from genome assembly GCF_013364155.1 of Streptomyces sp. NA02950. Taxonomy (NCBI): domain Bacteria; kingdom Bacillati; phylum Actinomycetota; class Actinomycetes; order Kitasatosporales; family Streptomycetaceae; genus Streptomyces; species Streptomyces sp. NA02950. Next base: position 2,122,509 of record NZ_CP054916.1, read on the forward strand.
GCAGCCCGGTCCACGGCCGCGAAGGTCGGAGCCCAGTCCGGAGTCAGCACACCCCTCTCAAGGAGGACGCGCCCCAGCTCCTTGCGGCTGGGGCGCCCCGTCTGGGCGACGTCGAAACTCACTTGCGATGCGTCCCGTCGCCGGGCGGAGTGTCGCCGTCAGGGGACGGCGGCTCCTGCGGGGGCGTCCAGGGCTGGCCGGGATGCCCGTCCCCGCCCCCTCCGTCTCCGCCGTGCCCTTCGTCCACAGCGGTGATGATCTCGGCGTTGCGCATGTCGTGGCCTCCTCGGTCGTCGCTGTCCACGCGGTGCTGCGGCAACCCGCCTCGAGGGTGACGACGCTAGCAGCGGGGGCTCAACTCCCGGTCAAGATGGGGCGGGACCGGACGAGACCTACACCCGCCCGTGGGCCTTCTGTGCCCTGCGCGACAGCGAGTCGAGGACCACCGCGATCAGCAGCACACCGCCGGTGATCATGAACTGCACGGCGGCCTGGATGCCCATGAGGGCCACGCCCGAGGCGATGGACTGGATGACCAGCACACCGAGCAGGGCGGACCAGGTGCTGCCGCGGCCGCCGAAGAGGCTGGTGCCGCCGATGACGGCGGCGGCGATGGCGTTCATCAGCAGGTTGTTGGAGACGGAGGTCTGGCTGACCGAGCTGATGCGCGAGGCCAGGAAGAGGCCGCCGATCGCGGCCATGGTCCCCGACATCATGAAGGCGGAGATCCGCACCAGATCCACGTTGAGACCGGCCCGGCGGGCCGCTTCGACCCCGCCCCCCAGGGCGAAGATCATGCGCCCGTAGGCCGTACGCCGCAGCACATAGTCGAGGCCGACCAGCACGAAGAGGAAGATCAGCAAGGCCAGCGGCAGGCCCTGGAACTGGTTGAGCAGAGCGGCGGCGACGAAGCCGACGACGGCGAGGACGCCCGTACGCAGCCCGATCTCGGTCAGGGACCGGAACGGCACCTCGGCCCGGCGGCGGCTGCGGGCGTCCAGCCAGGAGCCGAGGAAGTACCCGGCCGCGCCGAGCGCGGCCAGCCCGTAGGCGGCGGCGATGTCGTTGAAGTAGAAGTTGGTCAGCTTGGCGACCAGGCCCCGGTCGTCGATGTTGATCGTGCCGTAGGTGCCCATGATGTAGAGCATCAGGCCGTACCAGCCCAGCAGTCCGGCGAGGGTGACCACGAACGCGTGCACACCGACCTTGGCGAAGAAGAAGCCCTGTATCGCTCCGACCGCGGTTCCGCAGAGCACGGCCAGGACGACGGCGGGAAGTTCGGGCATGCCCTGGTTGACGTTGAGCACGGCGAAGGTGGCGGCGGCCAGGCCGCTGACCGAGGCCACCGACAGATCGATCTCGCCGACCAGCAGGACGAAGATGACACCGACCGCGATCATGCCGGTGCCGACGATGTCCACGCTGAGGTTGGAGAGGTTGCGCGGGGAGAGGAAGTGCGGGTTGATGGTCTGGAAGATGATCCAGATGAGGAAGAGGCCGAGCACAACGGGGACGGACCCGAGTTCACCGCTGTGGTAACGGTGCTTGAGCTCGTGGACGCCGCGCCCGACGAGGTGCGCGGGGGCGCCCGCCTTCCGCACCGCGGCGGCGGTTCCGGCGCGCTCGCCCGGCGCCGGGCGTTCCGCCTGCCGCGCCGACCCGGGCTCTCCTGGTGAGGTGCGTGTTCTGTTCACAACTCCCCTTCCCGCACCGTGCGGCGTGTCACGGCGTTGTCGGAGGCGCCGGTGATGGAGGAGACGATCTGCTCCTGCGATGTGGTGGTCACGTCGAAGAACCCGTTGTTGCGGCCGAGGCGGAGCACCGCGACCCAGTCCGCGACGGCCTTGACGTCGCCCAGGTTGTGGCTGATGAGCAGGACGCCGAGGCCGCGGTCGCGCAGCCGCTCGACGAGGTCGAGGACCTGGGCGGTCTGCTCGATGCCGAGGGCCGCGGTGGGCTCGTCGAGGAGGACCAGCCGGGGTTCGCCGAGCATCGAGCGGGAGATCGCGACGGTCTGGCGCTGGCCGCCGGAGAGTGAGGCGACCGGGCGGCGTACCGCGGGGATGCTGATGGAGAGGGTGTTCAGCAGTTCCAGGGTGCGGCGTTCCATCTCCACCTCGTTGAGCACGCCGAAGCGGCGGACCTCGCGGCCGAGGAAGAGGTTGCCGACGACGTCGAGGTTGTCGCAGAGCGCGAGGTCCTGGTAGACGGTGGCGATGCCGAGGTGCTGGGCGTCGTGGGGGCGGTTGATCTGGACCGGGTGGCCATCCCATTCGAGGACGCCCTCGTCGGCCGGGTCCACGCCCGCGATCACCTTGATCAGAGTGGACTTTCCGGCGCCGTTGTCGCCCACGAGGGCGATGACCTGGCCCGCGTAGATCTCCAGATCGACGTCGGCGAGCGCCTGGACCGCGCCGTACCGCTTGAAGACGCCGCGCAGCGCCAGCAGGGGCGGGGGTGACGTGCAGGTCATCTGCTCCTCCCTTCGCCACCCGGGGTGTCCGGCCCACCAGGTGTGTCCGTCAGGTGATGAGTCCGGCCTTCCGGCAGGCGTCCGCGTACTTCTCCGTGCAGATCTGGTCGTTCGTGTACATCCCGTCCCGGATCAGGATCTTGATGTTGTGGACGTTCACCGTGATGGGGTGCAGCAGGACGGCCGGGATGGACCGGCTGGTGCCGCTGTTGACCCGATCCCCCGCGATCCCGGCGAGCGACTTGCCGCGTCCGAGCGCGACGGCCATCTCGGCGGCGGCGTAGGCCTCGGGTTCGAACGGCTTGTAGACGGTCATGAGCTGTTCGCCCGCGACGATGCGCTGGACGGCGCCGAGTTCGGCGTCCTGACCGGTGACCGGGGGCAGCGGCCGGATCTTGGCGGCCTTGAGGGCGGAGATGACGCCCGAGGCGAGGCCGTCGTTGGCCGCCAGGACGCCTTGGATGTTGTCCGCGCCCAGGGCCGCGATGGCGCCGGACATGTTGAGGTTGGCGTTCTCCGGCCGCCAGCCGATGGTCTCGTAGGACTTGCCGATCTTGACCTTGCCGCGGAGGACGTCCAGGGAGCCGCGTTCGAACCAGTCCGAGTTGGGGTCGGTCGAGGAGCCGTTCATCATGACGATCTGGTCGAGGTCACCGGGGGTGTGCGGGCCCAGCGCCGCCAGCAGCGCCTCGCCCTGGAGACGGCCGACCTCGGCGCCGTTGAAGGAGACGTAGCCGGAGACGGGGCCCTCGGCGAGCCGGTCGTAGGCGACGACCGGGATGTTGGCCTGGCGGGCCTTGACGACCGAGGAGCGGATGGCCCGGCCGTCGACCGCGTCCAGGATCAGCACCTCGACCCCGTTGGCGATCATGGAGTCCACCTGGTGCTGCTGGGTGGCGGCGTCGTGCTGGGCGCTGGCGTAGTCCACGGTGCAGCGCGGGCACAGCTCCTTGATCCTCTTTATGATCAGGGGCTTGTCGAACCGGTCGAAGCGGGCGATCTCGTTGTCCGGGAGCAGCAGGCCGATGCGCAGGTTCCGGTGGTGGGCCGCATCGCCGGACTGCTCCACCTGGGCGGCCTTGCCGCATGCGGCGAGGGTGACGGCCAGGGCCGTCGCCGCCGTGGCGGCGACGGCGATACGGAGCCGGGCCCGGGCCGGGGAGGTGTTCATCGGCCCCGCCCCCCGGCGCCGCTGTCCGCTCGCGGGGAGGACAGCGTGATATCGCTCCAGACCTGCTTGCCTCCGCTGAGCGGCACCGAACCCCAGGCGTGGGACACCGCCTCGACCAGCAGCAGTCCGCGGCCGCCGGTCGCCTCCCAGTCCACGCTGGTCGGTTTGGTGGGTGTACGGGGCGAGCGGTCACTGACCGCGATCCGCAGCCGGTCCGCGGTGAGCGTGAGGTTGAGGTGCACCTCGCTCGAGGTGTGCACGATGGCGTTGGTGACCAGTTCGGAGGTGACCAGCAGGACCACGTCGAGCTCGGCTTCCAGGTCCCAGGAGCGCAGGGTCCGCGCGGCGAAGCGGCGGGCGTGCATCACCGCGTCGGGCAGCCGCCACACCGTCCAGCGGGCGCGGACGGGCCGTACCCGCATCCCGTCGTAGCGCAGAAGCAGCAGCGCGACGTCGTCATGGCGGCGGGCGGCGCTGCCGAGCAGTTCATCGGCCGCCCGGCCGGGGTCGGAGGGGTCGGCGCGGGCCAGTCGCTCGCGCACCTGCTGGATGCCGTGGTCCAGGTCGAGCTGGGCGGACTCCACCAGACCGTCGGTGAGCAGCACCAGCAGGGTGCCGGAGGACAGGCCCAGCGCGGTCATCGGGTATTCGGCGTCCGCGACCACGCCCAGCGGAGGGCCGCCCTCGATGGTCAGTTCCTCGGTGGCGCCGTCCGGGCGGCGCAGCAGCGGCGGGAGGTGTCCGGCGCGCACGAACCACGCCTCGCCCTCCTCCATGTCCAGGTCGACGTAGGAGCAGGTGGCGAAGAGGTCGGTCTCCATGTCGACCAGCAGCCGGTTGGCGTGCGAGACGACCACGTCGGGCGGGTGGCCCTCCACGGCGTAGGCGCGGATGGCCGTGCGCATCTGGCCCATGATCGTGGCGGCGGCTGCGGAGTGGCCCTGGACGTCCCCGATGACCAGCGCCACATGGCCGTCGGAGAGCGGGATGACGTCGTACCAGTCTCCGCCCACCTCCAGGCCCATGGTGGCGGGCAGATAGCGGGTGACGGCCACGCCGCCGGGCAGTACCGGCAGTTTGCGGGGCAGCAGGCTGCGCTGGAGCATCGTGGCCAGCTCGTGTTCGGCGTCCAGCGCGTGGGCGCGCACCAGGGCCTGTCCGACCAGGCCCGCGGTCGCGGTCAGCAGGGAGCGCTCCTCCGGGCCGAACTCATGCGGCTCCTCCCAGCCGATCAGGCAGACGCCGACGGTCCGGCCGTTCGCCGGGAGCGGCAGGACGGCGATCCCGCCGGGTCCGATGCCCGCGAGACCGGGTTCGAGCTCGGCGCCGGGCGGCCACAGGCTGACGTGTCCCTCGCGCATCGTCTCCGCCAGGGTGGGCAGGGCGTGGATCGGCGCGTCCGGGAACTCCGACCGCCACTGGCTGCGCCACACCTCGGGCCAGGCGGTGGGTTCGGCGGGGGCGAGGATGCTGACCACGAGCTGGTCGGCCTGGAGCTCGGCGACCGCGACCCGGCGGGCCCGCAGCGGATCGCGGAGCGCGCTGACCACGACCTGGCCGACGTCGCGGATGGTGGTGGCCCCGGCCAGGGCGGCGGACAGCCGCTGCACCATGGAGACCTCGTCGGCGCTGGGCCGCAGGTATGACGCCTCCGCCACCACGCCCAGCATCCGCTCCGGGGCGCCGTCCGCCCCGGCCTGGACCCGGCAGCGCAGCTCCAGCCAGCGCAGCTCACCGTTGGGGCGGCGGATGCGGAACGTCAGCTGTGAGGTGCCGGAGGTCAGCCGGCCGGGTTCGACGATCGACATCAGGGCGGGTACGTCGTCCGGAACGGTGCTGGCGAGCAGGGTCTCCACCCGGCCGTCGAAGTCGTCCGGCTGGATGCCGAACAGCTCCAGCATCTGGGTGTCGGCGGTCATCCGCCCGGTGCTCAGCTCCAGTACGAACGCGCCCACCCGGAGCCGGTCCAGGGTGGAGCCCGCCGACGACCGCTGTTCCGGCCGTCCCGGCCCGTGAGACGCCTCCAGGCCCGCGGCGACGTGGTGGGCGTAGAGCTCCAGGAAGGCGCGGCGGTCGGCGCCGATACCGTCGGGGGCCTCGTCCACCACCACCAGACAGCCCAGTCCCTGGCCGTCCCCGCCCAGGGGCAGCGCTCCCAGCGAGAGGCCGGAGGGGAGCTCTGGGCGACCGGGCGCGGCCGGGCCGTACGCGGCCAGTTCGCGGGGGCCCAGCCACAGCGGGTGGCCGGAGCGGAAGGCGTCGGCGACGGGTGAGCGCCCGGAGAGGGGATAGCTCGCGGGAAGGGCGTACGGACCGCCGGGGCTGCGGACGGTCTCGGCCAGCCGCAGCTCGCCGCCGTCCGCGTCGAACGCGTACACGGCGACCAACGCGGTCCCGGTGAACGTCAGGACATGCCCGGTCACAGCCGCCTGCACCGCCTCCGTGCGCGGGCCGCCGGTCGTCTCGTGGGCGTACCCGAGCTCCTCATCCGCCTCCACGCGGTAACCGATCATGGCTGGCGTCGGGGCCTTCAGAGCCGCGCCCCCTTCGAAGGGAAAGCGCTCATACCACGAGCATGGCATAGAAGGAATAGACAGGGCATCTCGGTCACCGCCGCCCGGGTCACGACCGCTCGCCGCTCATTTGAACCCGTGCCGCGGGAGGCGCATGCTCGGTACATAAGCGCTCCGCGGGGCGTGCCGAGCGGTGCGGTCGTTCATCCGGGGCTGCGTCGTGGCCGGCCGCGCCCACGCGGCGGAGCCGCACATCGACACAGCCCCGCGCCCCCGCAACCGAACCGCACCGGACGTCAGCGAGGCCGCGCAGGTACCGGTCGCGATGGCTCCGGCACGCACGCAGGACGATCCCCTGACCGAGAAGGGGCGCCATGAACGCCGACGATGCCCTGCCGCTGATACGGCCGCGGGGCGCCGAGGCCCCGCGGACCGTCGTGATCATGGTGGATGAGCAGGGTGTCGTCACGGGCTGGAGCACGGGCGCGGAACAACTGCTCGGCCGCTCCACCGAGGACACCGTGGGCCGCCCGGCCGACGACATCCTCGCCCCGGACGCCGGACCGCCGTTCTGGACCCGGCGGGCGGAGGGCGACGACTGGCTGGGGGAACTGACCGCGCGCCGCGCGGACGGCCGTCCGCTCCCCCTGCGCGGCACCGCCCACCGCTGTGTGGAGGGCGGCGCGCGGGCCCAGTGGATCCTGGTGGCCGCGGAGGCACCCGCGGCCGGGCAGCGGCTGCTGCCGCAGGAGATCGAGCGGGCCGTGGTCCACTGGCTGTTCACCCGGTCCCCGGTCGCCGTGACCATCTACGACTCCGATCTGCGCTGCCGCTGGCAGAACGAGGCGATGACCCGCCTCACCGGGGTGACGGAGGCCGAACGGCGGGGCAAGCGGCTGCCGGAGATCCTCTCCGGACCGGACGCCGCGGTGTGGGAGCGGCGGCTGCGCCGGGTGGTCGAGACCGGTGAGTCCGCCTTCAGCGGGGAGATGCACGGCCGGGTCCCCGCGGACCCGGAGTGCGACTGCGTCTTCATCGCCTCGGCCTCGGCGCTGCGCGACCACCACGGGCACACCCTCGGTCTGTGCACGACGGTCGCGGACGTCACCCAGCAGTACCGGTCCCGCGAGCGGCTGACGCTGCTGAAGGAGGCGGGCACCCGGATCGGCAGCACGCTGGACCTGATGCGCACCGCACAGGAGCTGGCCGACTCGGCCATCCCCCGGCTCGCCGACTGGGTCACCGTCGATCTGCTGGACACCCTGCTCAGCGGCGATGAGCCCGGTCCGTTCACCGGGGTGGTGGCGCTGCGCCGGGCGGCCAACCAGTCCGTGCTGGAGGGCACGCCGGAGGCGGTGCGGCAGTCGGGCGAAGTGGACTTCTATCCGCCGTACTCGCCCGCCGTGCGCTGTATGGCCACCGGCCGGTCGGCCATCCACCACGTCACCGACCACGACATCAAGGTCTGGCTGGCCCATGACCCGGCGCGGGCGGAGAAGTTCCGGATCTACGAGTTCCAGTCGATCATGGGGGTGCCGATCCGGGCGCGCGGGACGACGCTCGGCATCACCATGTTCTACCGGCGGTCCAAACACCCCTTCACCGACGACGACCGGCTGCTCGCCGAGGAGCTGGTGGCCCGGGCCGCCGTATGCCTGGACAACGCCCGCCGCTTCGACCGCGAACGCACCGCGGCGCTCAGCCTCCAGCAGAGCCTGCTGCCGCAGGGCAACCCCGTACAGGCGGCGGTCGAGACCGCGTCCCGCTACCTCCCGGCCGGGGGCAAGACCGGGCTGGCGGGCGACTGGTTCGATGTGATCCCGCTGTCCGGAGCCAGGGTCGCCCTGGTCGTCGGTGACGTGGTGGGCCACGGCATCAACGCCGCCGCCACGATGGGCCGGCTGCGGACGGCGGTGCGCACCCTCGCCGATGTCGATCTGCCGCCGGACGAACTGCTCACCCACCTCGACGACGTGGTGCTCCGGCTCGCCGCCGAGGGCGAGGGCACCGCCTCCCCCACCGACCCCGCCGTCCTGGGGGCCACCTGTACCTACGCGGTCTACGACCCGATCTCGCGGACCTGTTCCATCGCCCGGGCCGGCCATCCGCCCCCGGTCACGGTCACCCCGGGCGGCGGGGCCCGGCTGCTCGACCTGCCCGCGGGGCCGCCGCTGGGGCTGGGCGGGCTGCCATTCGAGTCCGCCGAGGTGCAGTTGCCGGAGGACAGCCTGCTCGCCCTCTACACCGACGGACTGCTCGGCTTCCGGGAGCGGGAACTCGACAGCGCGCTGGACCAGTTGTGCCAGGTGCTGGCCGAACCCGCGCCGTCCCTGGAGATGTTGTGCGACCGGGTGCTGACCGGGCTGCTCCCCGACCATCCCGCCGACGACGCCGCGCTGCTGATCGCCCGCACCCGGGCGCTGAACCGGGATCAGTTCGCCGTACGGGACCTGCCGTCCGACCCCGCGACCGTCTCCGCCGCGCGCTCCTGGGCCGCGCACCAGCTCGCCGCCTGGAGCCTGGAGGACGCGTCCTTCGTCACCGAACTGGTCGTCAGCGAGCTGGTCACCAACGCCATCCGGCATGCCGAGGGCCCCATCCAGCTGCGGCTGATCCGGGACCGGACGCTCATCTGCGAGGTGTCCGACGCCAGCAACACCGCCCCGCACATGCGCCGCGCCCGGCTCTCCGACGAGGGCGGCCGCGGACTGCTGCTCGTCGCCCAGCTCACCCAGCGGTGGGGCACCCGGCATGCGCGCGAGGGCAAGACCATCTGGTGCGAGCAGTCGCTCTCGAACGGGAGCGGGCCGGCGGAGGCGATGGCCTGGGTGCCATGAGCCCGATGACGGGGGCCGGACTCCGGTGATCAGCGCCGGGCGGCAACCGGGGCCCGGCGGCGAGGGACGACCGGCGCCCGGCGGCTCTCCTTCAGCAGCGCGTCCGTGATCAGCCGTACCCCGGCGGCCAGCCGGTTGAGCTGTGACAGCTCGGTGGCGTAGAGCTTGATGGTGGACTCGATCATCGTCTCGGAGAAGCCCAGTGCGGGCAGTTCCGTACGGCAGGTCTGGAGGGCGGCCCGCACCGAGCGGATCTCGTTCTGGAGCTGGAGCCGGGCGTGCCGGGCGAGCAGGATGGGATGGCGGGTGAGGGTGGAATAGCCCGCGTACCGCGCGGGCAGGAGATCCCGGAGCCACCGGGCCGCCGTGCGCTCCCAGTCGGGGCTGCCCGGAGGAGTGACCTGACAGGGCCAGTCCGCGCTGATCGGAGAGTAGGTCTGGGACATCGTCGTCGCCTTCGAGCTGAGGGTCCTGATCGCGGGGATCAGTGGGTATCCGGCGGCCCTGGGCCCAGGGGTCGGCCCGGGCCGCCGGGGGTGCCCGAGGGGAGCGGACTACCCGAACGGAACACGTGGGGGCCGACGAGGAGGCTGCCGGCCCTTGAGGTGTTCGCCCACATGACTCCCGGGGCTCGCGACAGCAAGCGCTGGTTTCCGGCTCAGCCCCTTCGGGGCCCGGGTGCCATGTGCAGTAAATATATTTACTGCGAAGTAAGCAAGGGCATGAAAAGTTTCATGCATGTGAGGTTATCCGGACGCCCGACTCCGGAAGCCGGACGAATCGGGTGCGGGGCGGGGTGCGGCCCGGGAACGGCGGGGCCGCGGCGGCTCAGGTATCGAGGAAGAACTCGTGCTGCTCGGCGGCCCGTTCGTACTTCTCCAGCCGGAACTGGGTGCGCTCGGGTTCGGCGTCGGCCATGGCCTGGAGGATGCCCGCGGACAGCATCATGGGCGCCGCGTACGAATCGAAGACCAGACGCGATCCGGTGCCCGCGGTGAGCGCCACATCGGCCTCCTCGACCAGCGACCCGAACGTCAGGTCGCTGATCACCGCCACCCGCAGCCCCGAGCGGTGCGCCGCCCGCATCGCGGCCAGCGTCTCCTTGGCGTGCCGGGGCATCGCGAACGCCAGCACCCAGGTCCCGCCCGCCTCCCGGGACTGGAGCAGCGCGTCGTAGGCCACGCTGCCGCCGCGGGACACCAGCCGCACATCGGGGTGGATCCGCCGGGCCGCGTAGGCGAAGTACTCCGCCAGCGAGACCGAGATCCGCAGCCCCAGGATGGTCAGCGGCACCGAACGGGCCAGCTCGCGGCCGATCTCCAGCACCCGGTCGGTGTCGACGAACACCCGGCGCAGGTTCTCCAGGTTCGCGATCTCGGTGTCCACCGCCGCCTGGAGCTCATTGCGGCGGTTCTCCTCCCGGGTACGCGGTGAACCGGCGAGCGCGCTCAGCGCGATGGGCTGCAACGCCTCGCGCAGCGCGGGATAACCGCTGTAGCCGAGGGAGGTGGCGAAGCGGGTCACCGACGGCTGGCTGACCCCCACCCGGTCCGCCAGGTCCGTGATCGACAGGAAGGCGGCCTCGGTGAGGTGGTCGGTGATGTACTGCACGATGCGCCGCTGCGCGGGGGACAGCCGCTGCCCTCCGAACAGGGCGCGGACCTGGGCCGCGGGAGGCTGCTCCAGCCCCTCGGGCGCCTCGGGGGTCCGACCTCCCGGCGTGATCGCGGACGCCTGCGCGCGTGCCTGCTGCCCAGATGGCACCGGTGTGCTCCTTCTCGTCCCATCCCCCCGCTCAACATAGCGGGGAACGGGTCATGACGGGAAACGTGGGATTGCGCGCGGGGAGGCCGCGTCCGGCCCGGGGAACGGGACCGAGCAACTCGTTCCTGACGCCTTGCCAGTACTATTTCACATTACTATGTTATAGGTCACACGACAGAACCACCTGCTTCCACCCCCCTACTCAATCGGGAGATCAGGTGATCCACAGACCTTCCCCGCGGGCGACGCTGCTCGCCGCGGCCACCGCGGCCGCACTGACCCTGCCCCTCGCGCCGGACGCCCCGGCCTCGGCCACCCCTCGCTCCCCCGCCCCCACTTCCGCCACGGCCGCCGCCCCCGGGCCCGACCCCGGCGCCGTCCTCGACCGGGGCTCCGGGGTCGAGCGCCTCGCCCGGGCACCCCGGCCCACCGACGGCCCCGGACGCGCCGCCCAGGCCCGTATCCCCGGTGACAAGGCCACCGGGAAAGCGGCACGCCACCCGACGGTCCGGGCCCTGGAGGGCACCGTGCCCTGCACCCTGGACGCGGTCAGCGGGCTGGACCCGGAGCGCTGGGCGGACTTCCTCGCCGATCCGGCGGTGACCGCCGACGGCTGTCTGCGCGGTCTCATCTGGACCTGGGACGCCCGGCTCGCCCGGGTGCTCTCCCCTGCCCACGTCCAGGCGGTCTCCCGGCGGATCGCCTCGCTCGCCCCGTCCCACGACGGCACCGACGGCAGCCATCTGTACGAGATGTTCACCTATCTCCACGCCGCCGTGTTCCACGACTTCTCGCACGACGAGATCGACCTCACGGACGCGGCGACCGTGGACGCCATGCGGCGCGGCATCGAGGCGTTCGGCACCGCCGCCCGCACCTTCGACGTCACCCGGACCAACGCCGACACCCTGCGCGAGGCGCTGTACGCGGGCAGCGCCCCCGGGCTGCGGCAGCACCAACTCCGGCTCATACCGAAGGTCCTGGCCACCATGGACCGGGACCACCCCGCCACCCACAAGGACCGTTCCTGGGCGGGCGCCGCCCTGGCCGCCCTGTCCGTCAACTACCTGGGGGTCTACCCCGGCAACAAGGACACCGCCTTCCAGCAGGCGGTCACCGCGGACGCCGGATACCGCAACACCTTCAAGGCGTTCGCCGGATACGTCCACCTCAAGGGCACCGACAACGCGTGGGTGGTGCGTGACGCGCTGCTCGAATACGGGCGCTTCGGCCAGATCGACGCCCTGAAGGCGGCGGTCGTGGCCGACCTGGGCCCGCTGCTGAACACCGCGAAGCAGAACTTCGGCGACGGCAGCCAGCCCTGGGCGAAGATCGTCGGCTGGCTCAACTTCTACGAGGCGTGCGCCCCGTACCACGTGTGCAAGGAGGACATCGAGCGGCGGCTCTTCCCGCGCACCTACGTCTACGACAACGGCGGCATCAAGGTCCGCACCGCCCTCGGCGAAGCCACCGTCGATCAGCTCTACTACGCGAGCAAGCAGGTCAAGACGCAGTTCCACCGGGTGCTGGGCACCGAGGAGCCGCTGGCGGGCGACACCAACACCACGCTCACCACCGTGCTGTACGCCTCGCGCGCCGACTACGAGACGTACCAGCCGATCCTGACCGGGCTGGACACCAACAACGGCGGCATGTACATCGAGCGCGGCGCCACCTTCTACACCTACCAGCGCCGGGTACCCCAGGACTCCTCCCTCTCGCTCGAGGAGCTGTTCCGCCACGAGTACACCCACTACCTCAACGGCCGGTTCGCCGTGCCGGGTTACTTCGGCGAGGGCCCCTGGTACACCGGTGACCGCACCACCGCCATGGACGAGGGCACCGCCGAGTTCTTCGACGGCGCCACCCGCGACGACGGTGTACTGGTCCGCAAGTCCCTGGTGCGCGGCATCATCCAGGACACCTCGGGCGGCGGCCCCCGGATGAGCGTCCATCAGCTGCTGCACGCCACGTACGAGGGCGACGGCTTCCGCTTCTACAACTACGCCGGGACGTTCTTCGAGTTCCTGTGGCGGGAGCGCCCGGCGCTGCTGCACGAGATGTACGGCCATCTGCGCGCCGACGACCCCCAGGGCTTCGACGCGTGGCGCAACCGCATGGGCTCCGACGCCGGACTCCAGCGGGCGTACGACATCTTCCTGGACGAGCAGATCGCCAAGGTCGACGACCTGTTCGTACCGAACACCCGCTACGAGCCCGTCGGGTCCCTGCGCTACGCCACCGCGGCGGAGATCCGGGGCGCCTTCACCTCCACCACGCAGAACACTCCGCGGTGCGAGAAGAGACGCGGCAAGGGCTGGGCCGGGAGGCCGCGGTTCGTGTGCACCGGCCGGATCACCGCGCGGCTGGCCGACTCCCGTGACCCCGACCGGGTGTTCCGGGACATGTCCGAGACCGTGGACTACTTCATCCTGGAGCGCAGCCGCCCCGGCGGAAACAACTTCGCCGATATGAACTGCGCCTTCGGCACGGTGGAGATCTGGTCCGACGGCACGGCGGGCACCTCGCCCTTCACCTGTGAGGGGCCGCTGCGCAGTTGAGGGTTTTCCCTTGTGATGGGGGGAGTTGGGGGTCCGAGCCTTGTGCGGGCGACAACGCGGACGGCATTCTCCACCCGCGAGTAGTTACTCGCGTAGATCTACCCCGCATTCTCACCCTCAACTCCCCCACAGGAGCATGCCGTGAGCGGTAGACAGACCTCATCAACCCCCCGGAACGGGCGCGCCCGGCGCACCCGGCGCACTCTGCTCGCAGGTGCCGCGCTGGTCGCCACCTGCGCCACCGTCGCACCGGCGGCGGTGGCGGCACCGAACCCCCCGCCCTCCGCCTCGTCCGCCACCGCCGGCACCTCGGCGGTGGGCAGGATCGAGGACCGGACGGCCCGGGCCCTCGCCGTCTCCCTCAGCGACGCCACCTGGCGCGGCCAACTGCGCAAGGCCGTACTGGGCACGGCCGAGGTGGACCTCCAGGCGCTGGCCGGACGGACCGTGGCGCCGACCGGCAAACGCCTCACCTCCTCGCTGGCCGACGCCGACCGGAAGATCGCCGCCGCCAAGGGGCTCGGCGCCGACACCGGCTCCCTGCTGCGGCTGCGACTGGGCGACAGGTCCATGCGGGACGACCTCGAGCCCGGTACGGTCCCGCTGGTCGCCGTGGCCTCGAACGACGACCGGGACGGGACGGTCACCGCGTACGACAGCCAGGGCACACCGCACACCCTGGACGCCCGCACGGCGCCCGACCGGCCCGTCTATGTCCTCGACATCGACGAGTCCACGGCTCTGGCGGCCGGAATGCGGGTGCTGCGCGAGGAGTTCGCGGCCCGTGGCCTCACCACGCCCCGGGCGCACACCGCTACGGCGGGCGAGGGATTCGCCGCCACCCGGATCACGGGTGTGGAGCTCTCGGACGACGAGGAGCCCTGGATCAAGGGCGATGCCGAGATCTACACGCTGGTGACCGGCTTCGGCCACGACGGCACGGTGCGGGTCGACCCCGTCGAGATGCCCTACCTGGACAACGACGGCACGGTCTACCACCCGAACCAGATCCTGGTGAACTGGTCGAACTACAGGTACGACCTGGCCGACGCCGTGATGATGGAGGAGGACGGCAGCACCAACTACCGCGATCTCGCCAAGGCCATCGCCGGAGTGCTGCTCACCATCACCGACCAGGGCGCCTACATCCCGCTGGTGAACGCGGTCCTGGACGCCATCCCGGACGACTGGTGGACGGACGACCCGGACTACGTCGACTCCTGGTACACCCTGGCCAAGGCCGACACCGGCCGCCGTGACGGCGCCCGGGGCAACGGCTGGATGACGCTGGAGCCGTACCAGGTCCAGGGGGCCTGACCGCACGCCGCACACGAACGACCCGGCCCGGGGCGCGGATGCGCCCCGGGCCGTACGGCGACCAGGGGCGACGAGCGGGGTGACGATGGGGTGACAGGAAACCTACTGGTCGGTAACGTGTGGTCCTCCAGCAGTCGACCACCGCTGGTGCGTTACCACTGACGGAAGCCGGACCGTGGCCATGCCTGCCAGCGACGCCGAGGCGTTCTTCGAACAGGTCACCGAGGAGCGCTTTGTCCCCACGCCCCTCACCCGGGGCCCCTGGAGCCCCGACAGCCAGCACGCCGGGCCACCGGCCGCCCTCCTGGGCCGGGCGGTCCAGCTCCGCCCCGGCTCCCGCGAGGACATGCGCCTCAGCCGCATCACCTTCGAGATCCTCCGCCCCGTCCCGCTGCGCCCGCTGACCGTGACCACCCGCGTCCTCAAGGAAGGCCGCAGCCTGGAACTGGTCGAGGTGTCCCTCACCCCCGAGGGCGCCGACGAGGTGATGCGCGCCCGCGCCCTCCGTATCCGCACCGCCCCCGGCACCGCCCCCGAGGTCGCCCCTCCGCCCACCCTCGCGGGCCCCGAGGGCGCCCGCTCCGAGCCCTTCTTGCCGGTCCCCTGGGACACCGGCTACCACACGGCCATGGAGTTCCGCTTCACCACCGGCTCCTACCTCAGCCCGGGCCCGGCGACCTGCTGGATGCGGATGCGGGTCCCGCTGGTCGCGGGCGAGAAGATCACCCCCCTCGACCGCGTCCTCACCGCCGCGGACTCCGTCAACGGCGTCAGCAACGTCCTGGACTTCGCGTCCCACGTCTTCATCAACCCCGACCTGACGGTCCATCTCCACCGCCACCCGGCCGGCGAATGGGTCTGCCTCGACGCCCGGACCGCCATCACCCCCGACGGCCTCGGCATGGCCGACGGCACCCTCCACGACACATCGGGGCCGATCGGGCGGAGCGTGCAGAGCCTGTTCGTGGCCGGCAAGCCCACGGCCTGACCGCGCCGATGGGCGCAAGCGGTGCCCTCCGCACCGAGCGGCATCGCCGAAGTCCGGTGCGGTTCGGTTGCGCCCCCAAGGGGCGCGGGGCCGTGTCGATATGCGGCTCCGCCGCGTGGGCGCGACCAGCCACGACGCAGCCGCGGGGGAACGAAAGCCACCTCGCGGCCCGCCCCGCGGAGCGCTCAGGCGGGCACGAGTCCCGGCGTCAGCAGGGCGTGGACCGTTTTGCCGGTGGGGCGGGTGGAGACGCGGACCGAGGAGGCCAGGCGATGGACCAGGGGCCAGCCGAAGCCGCCGCCGCCGCTGAGGTCGGGGGAACGCCACCGGGGAGGGCGGGGGTCGCTGTCGGTGACCGCGATCTCCAGGCCGTCGCCCACGTCCGTGAGCTCCACTCGGCACACACGGCCGTCCGTGTGCCGGACCACATTGGTCACCAGCTCGGACACCACCAGTTCAACGGCGTCACACATCTCGGCCGCCCCGTTCAGGGCGGCTTTTCCGAGGAAGCCGCGGGCCACGCGCCGGGCCCGGACGGCGGCGTCGGGGCCGGTACGCAGATCGGCACTGACGGTGGTCATCGCCTCGTTCAGCTCATGGGCAACCGACATGGTTCCTACCTCCCAACTCCGGTTCCGTCCGCCTCCGTGTGCGATGCGGAGGCGGGGTCCCCCGAGGTGCGGGGGAGCCACCGGGTGGCTTCTTCACCTTCTGCCCGACGATCGGCGGGACATGTGTCCGGGTCCGGATTCCTGATGAGCTCGGCGTTGAACAGGGCTCCGAGCAGCAGGGCCAGATTGGACAGCCACAGCCACATCAGGAACACCACCATGCCCGCAAGCGGCCCGTAGAGCCGGTGGTAGGTGGGGACGTGGGAGGCGTAGGCGCTGAAGCCGAGGGAGACGGCCAGCAGCAGGACGACGGCGAGGGCACCGCCCGGGGCCATGCGGCGGACGGGCCGGGAGCGGGCCGGGCCGGAGCGGTAGAGGACCAGGATCAGGGCGACGGCCGTGGCCACCAGCACCGGCCACCGCAGGGCCGCCCAGGCGGTCAGCGGCGCGCCGCCCAGCTGCCACACCTCGCCCAGTCGGCGGACCAGGCCACCGGTCAGCAGGAGGGTGGCGGTGCTGGCCAGCAGCAGGAGGATCACGGCGACGGCGGTGAGGAGGATCCGGGGCGCCGTACGCCAGACCGGGCGGTGGGCGCTCTCCCGGTGCATCGCGTGCAGGGCCCGCCGGAAGACGGCCAGATAGCTGGAGCCGGACCACAGACCGCCGAGCCCGCCGAGGACCACCAGCAGCCACGCGGCGGACGGCTGGTGCGCGGTCTCGCGCAGCGCGGTGCGCAGGAGGGCACGGGATTCCGGCGGGGCGACCTGGGTGAGGCGGTCGATGACCTGCGGGGTCGAGGTGGGCATGGACAGCCCGAGCACCGAGAGCATCATCAGCATCACCGGGAACAGCGCCAGCACGGCGTAGTAGGTCAGCGCCGCCGCCCAGTCGGTGAGGTCCTCGTTCCAGGCCGTGACGGGGGTCCGGCGCAGGGCGGCCCACCATCCGGCCCGGCCGCTGTCCCGCTGGTTGTCCTCATGTGTGCTGTCGGTGTGTGCCACGTGCCGTGTGCCCCCGTCCGTGCCGTGCGCCGCGCGGACCGGGCCGGAAGGCCCGCGCTGCCAGCCATCTGCCCCGGCGGGCGCGGGCCATGTCAGCCGGGGCGGCCCAGCTCCTTGCGGAACAGTTCCGCCCCGGGCCACGGGACCGCGGGACCACGGTGCACACTGGGCGCCATGACCGGACCGACAGTGCAGTTGCGCAAGGTGACACGGGAGGACCTTCCCGTCTTCTTCGACTACCACCGGGACGCGGAGGCGGTCCGGATGGCGGCCTTCACCGCCGAGGACCCGGGCGACCGGGAGGCGTTCGACGCCCAGTGGGAACGGATCCTCGGGAACGACGCCGTGGTCAAGCGGACGGTGCTGTACGACGGGCGGGTCGCCGGAAACGTCATGAGCTTCGAGCAGTTCGGCGAGCCGTCGGTCGGCTACTGGATCGGACGGGAGCACTGGGGCAAGGGCGTGGCCACCCGGGCGCTGGCCGCGTTCCTGGAACTGGTCCCGGACCGGCCGCTGTACGCCCGCGTCGCCAAGGACAACGCGGGGTCGATCCGCGTGCTGGAGAAGTGCGGGTTCACCGTGACCGGGGAGGAGCGGGGGTACGCGACCGCGCGCGGCACCCACATCGACGAGTTGGTGCTGGTCCTGGTCTGACCTCCGCGGCGACGCTCCCGGGCATCCGGCGGGGTGAGAGGATCAAAGGGCGTCCAGCGGCGACGGGAGGAGCTGCGTGTCGGTCGAGATCACCTGGTGGGGGCATGCCACCGCGACCGTGCGGGACTCGGGCGTCCGCGTGCTGACCGACCCCCTCTTCGTACGGCGGCTGGCCCATCTGCGGCGCCGCCGCGGCCCCGTTCCGCCGCCCGACGCCGCGGTCGCCGATGTCGCGCTGGTGTCGCATCTGCACGCCGACCATCTGCACCTCGGCTCGCTGGCCCGGCTGCGGCCCGGTACCCGGCTGGTGATCCCGTACGGCGCCGGGCGCGCGGTGCCGGGGCTGCGGCGGGTGGTCACGGCACGCCGGCTGCGGGTCACGGAGTTGCGGCCGGGCGAGGAGTGCGCGGTCGGCGAGGTCCGGATCCGGGCCGTACCCGCCGCCCACGACGGCCGGCGGCTGCCGTACGGGCGGCGCCGGGTGCCCGCGCTCGGCTATGTGCTGCGCGGCGAGGCCACGACGTACTTCGCGGGCGACACCGGGCTGTTCGACCGGATGGCCGAGGCGGTGGGCCCGTGCCAGGTGGCGCTGCTGCCGGTGGGCGGCTGGGGCCCGTACCTCGGCCACGGCCATCTGGACGCGCACCGCGCGGCGCAGGCGCTCGCCCGGCTGGGGGCGCGCAACGCGGTGCCGGTGCACTACGGCACGTACTGGCCGATCGGGCTGGACGCGGTCCGGCCGCACGAGTTCCACGCCCCGGGCGACGACTTCGTGCGCCACGCCGGGCGGCTGGCCCCCGGCACGGCGGTGCACCGGCTGGGGCACGGGGAGTGCGTCCGGCTGGAGCCCGCCAGGTGATCCCGGTGATCCATCGGCTGCTGGACGAGGTGGGCGAGCTGGCGCGCGGTGTGCCGCCGGAGTCGACCCAGCAGGCGGTGGGCTATCCCTCGCTGTTCCTGCTGGTGGTGTTCGGGGCGCTGGTGCCGGTGGTGCCGACCGGGGCGGTGGTGAGTTCGGCGGCGGTGGTGGCCGTGCACCAGAGCTCGCCGTTCTCGCTGCTGTTCGTCTTCCTGGTGGCGGCCTTCGCGGCCTTCCTCGGGGACATCTGTCTGTACTGGCTGGGGCGGCGGGGGGTGCGCTCGCGCAACGGCTCCCGCTGGCTGGCCCGGATCCACGACCACGCGCCCCCGGAGCGGCTGGCCCAGGCGGAAACGCGGCTGGACCGGCACGGGGTGGCGGTGCTGGTGCTGTCCCGGCTGATCCCGGCGGGGCGGATCCCGGTGATGCTGGCGTGTCTGCTGTCGGGGATGACGATGCGGAGGTTCGCGCGGGGTGCCGGGCCCGCGGCGCTGGCCTGGGCCGCCACGTACCAGCTCATCGGCATTCTGGGCGGGTCGCTGTTCGAGAAGCCGTGGCAGGGCGTGGCGGCGGCGGTACTGCTGACGGTCGTCATCAGCGCCGCCCCCGCCGCCTGGCGCCGCGTACGGGGGCGACGCGACGCCGAGCACGAACCGGCGGGCTGACGGCCCCGCGGCCGCTCGCGAACACCCCCGCGGGTGCCACCGCGAACGGCGCGGAGCCGGTCACCGCCCGCGTCACACGTCCTGACCTGGCCTTCGCTCAGATGGCTCACAAATCTCGCGCCATACGTGGGAGCGCTCCACGATCGTCCTTGCGGGCGGCGCATCCAAGGACGGTCGCAAGCCCCCAAGGAGGAGTGGAACATGAGCACCCTGCCCCAGGATCCACAGACCACCGCAACACCCTCCATGACCACGCAGTCGGCGCTGACCGACTCCCGGCTGCGCGTGGTGCTGCTGCTGGATGTGCGCAGTGGTGCCGAGGAGCGTTTTCTGCGTGCGTACGACGAGCTGTGCCAGCAGGTGGCCTCGGTCCCGGGCCACCTCAGCGACCAGCTGTGCCAGTCGATCGAGGACCCGTCCAAGTGGCTGATCACCAGTGAGTGGGAGAGCGCTCCGCCGTTCCTCGCCTGGGTGGACAGCGCGGCCCACCGCGAAATGGTCAAGCCGATGCACGGCTGCGTCAAGGACACCCGCTCGCTGCGGTTCGGCATTCTGCGCGAGACCGACCACGGCACGGGCACCGCGGCGCACCGGGGACGGCTCCAGCCCGCCCCGCGGATCGGCGACGGGATCATCCGGCACGCCCTGACGTTCACCGTCAAGCCCGGCAGCGAGAAGGACGTCGCCGCGATCCTGGCGAACTACTCCTCGCCCGAGTCGCGGGTGGACGACACCACCCGGCTGTGCCGCACCTCGCTGTTCATGAGCGGCAATCGGGTGGTGCGCGCCGTCGAGGTCCAGGGCGACCTGATGGCGGCGCTGCGCCATGTGTCCCGGCAGCCGGAGATCCGCGAGGTCGAGGAGGCCATCAACCCGTATCTGGAGGAGGCCCGCGATCTGGACGACCCGGAGTCGGCGCGGGAGTTCTTCATGCGGGCGGCGCTGACGGCCGTGCACCACCTCTCGGTGAAGGGCGCGGGATACTCCTCCGCCGACATACGGCGTCATGCCCTGCTCTACCCGGTCAAGGAGGGCTGTGGGATGGCGGTCGCCCAGCTGCTGGCCCGCCAGGACGAGCTCGCCATCGGCGGCGAGGGGACGGCCGGACGGAACGGCGGACGCGGGCGCAAGAAGGGCGCGCCGGCCCTGGTCACCAGCACGATCTTCCACCACGTGGACACCGTTGTCCGGCTAGTGGATATCACCGGTTCGCTGGACCAGGACCCCGCGCTCTTCGCGGGTGTCGGCGGCAAGCGTGCCGCGGCCATGCTCGACCGGCTGGTCGAGGTCGGTCCGGGCCGGGAGCTGTCGGACGAGGAGGGGCTGCGGCGTTTCCTCGCCGACTGCGACATGGATCCGGTCACCGACCGCCGGTCGGCGGACTACTGACGTTCCGCTCCCTTACCGCGTCCCCTACGTCCCCACGTCCGGAAGGCACCGATCATGACCACGTCCCCCCACATCGTCGACCTCGCCGACGTCCCGCACAACCGGCGGCGCGGCGGCGACCTGCGCGCCATGCTCACCCCGAGCACCGTGGGCGCCACCAGCGGCTTCATGGGCCTGGCCCTCATGGCGCCGGGTGAACGCATCGGCGAGCACTACCACCCGTACTCCGAGGAGTTCGTGTTCGTCGTGTGCGGCGATCTGGAGGTGGACCTGGACGGGACCACGCACCCCCTCCGGCCCGACCAGGGTCTGCTGATCCCCCGCGACATGCGCCACCGCTTCCGCAACGTGGGGGACACCGAGGCCCGGATGGTCTTCCACCTCGGTCCGCTGGCCCCGCGTCCCGAGCTCGGGCACGTGGACACGGAGGCCACCGAACCGGCAGAGGCCTCGTCGTGACGCGACGGGTGGCGGTCACCGGGCTCGGCGTGGTCGCACCGGGGGGCGTGGGCGTCCCGGCCTTCTGGGACTTGCTCACCGCCGGGCGTACGGCGACGCGCGCGATCACGCTCTTCGACCCGGAGGGATTCCGCTCGCGGATCGCCGCCGAGTGCGACTTCGATCCGGTGGCCGCCGGGCTGGACCCGGAGCAGATCGAACGCTCCGACCGGTACGTGCAGTTCGCGCTCGCGGCGACGATGGAGGCCACCCGGGACGCGGGTCTGGCTCCGCAGCCGGAGAGCTGGCGCACCGCGGTGTCACTGGGCACCGCGGTCGGTGGCACCACCCGGCTGGAACACGACTACGTCAAGGTCAGCAGCGGTGGCGAGCACTGGGACGTGGACCACCGGCGGGCCGGTCCGCATCTGCACCGTGCGTTCGCCCCGAGCGCGCTGGCCTCCGGTGTCGCGGAGCTGATCGGCGCCCAGGGCCCGGTGCAGACCGTCTCCACGGGCTGCACCTCGGGTCTTGACGCCATCGGCTACGGCTTCCAGGCGATCGAGGAGAACCGGGCCGATGTGTGCATCGCGGGCGCGGCGGACTCGCCGATCTCCCCGATCACCGTGGCCTGCTTCGACGCCATCAAGGCCACCTCGGCCAACAACGACGACCCGATGCACGCCTCGCGGCCGTTCGACGCCCGCCGCGACGGCTTCGTCCTGGGCGAGGGCTCCGCCGTCCTCGTCCTGGAGGAGCTGGAGCACGCGCGCGCCCGAGGGGCCCGGATCTACTGCGAGATAAGGGGGTTCGCCACCTACGGCAACGCCTATCACATGACCGGTCTGACACGGGAGGGCCTGGAGATGTCCGAGGCCATCGACCACGCGCTGGGACATGCGCGCATCGACAGCTCCGAGATCGACTACGTCAACGCACACGGCTCCGGCACCCAGCAGAACGACCGCCATGAGACCGCCGCGGTCAAGCGCTCGCTGGGCGAGCACGCGTACCGCACCCCGATGAGCTCGATCAAGTCCATGGTCGGGCACTCCCTCGGCGCCATCGGGGCCATCGAGGTGGTGGCCTGCACCCTGGCCCTGACCCACGGTGTGGTGCCGCCGACCGCGAACTACGAGAACCCCGACCCCGAGTGCGATCTCGACTACGTGCCGCGCACCGCCCGCTCACTGCCGCTGCGCCATGTGCTCTCGGTGGGCAGCGGGTTCGGCGGCTTCCAGTCGGCCGTGGTCCTCAGCCACGGGGGCGCGTCATGAGGCCCCCGGTGAGCGGACACGACCGTGGCGCGGCCATCACCGGACTGGGGATCGTGGCGCCGAACGGCGTGGGCACCGACGCCTACTGGAAGGCGGTACGGGAAGGGATCAGCTTCCTGGACCGGCTCTCCCGGGAGGGCTGCGAGCACTTCCCGCTGCGGGTCGCGGGCCAGGTCCGCGGGTTCGAACCGGGTGCGGCGGTCGAGGAGCGCTTCCTCGTCCAGACCGACCGGTTCACCCACTTCGCGATGGCCGCGGCCGATCTGGCGCTGGAGGACGCCCGGCTGCCGGCCGGGGAGATGTCGCCGTACGCGGTGGGCGTGGTGACCGCGGCGGGCTCCGGTGGCGGTGAGTTCGGCCAGCGCGAGCTCCAGCAGCTGTGGGGCAAGGGCCCGCGATACGTGGGGCCGTACCAGTCGATCGCCTGGTTCTACGCGGCCAGCACCGGCCAGATCTCCATCCGCGGCGGCTTCAAGGGCCCCTGCGGGGTGGTGGCCAACGACGAAGCGGGCGGCCTGGACGCGATCGCCCACGCCTGCCGGTCCATCCGGCACGGCGCGGACGCGGTCGTGGTGGGCGCCGCCGAGGCACCGCTCGCCCCCTACTCGATCGTCTGTCAGCTCGGCTACGAGGAGATGAGCCTGGCCCGGGAACCGGGCCGGGCCTACCTGCCGTTCACCGAGGACGCCCGCGGTTTCGCCCCCGGCGAGGGCGGGGCGATGCTGATGGTCGAGGAAGAGGGCGCGGCGCTGCGCCGCGGGGCGCGGATCCATGCCCGGATCCTCGGCCATGCCGCGACCTTCACCGGACCGTCCCAGTGGGAACGCTCCCGGGAGGGGCTCGCCCACGCCATCCAGGTCGCCCTGGCGGACGCGGACTGTGCGCCGGAGGAGATCGACGTGGTGTTCGCGGACGCCCTGGGCACCCCGGCGGCGGACCGCGCCGAGGCGCTCGCCCTCGCCGACGCGCTGGGCGCCCATGGCACCCGGGTCCCGGTGACCGCCCCCAAGACCGGCTTCGGCCGGGCGTACTGCGCGGCTCCGGCCCTGGATGTGGCGGCCGCGGTGCTCGCCATGGAGCACCGTGTGGTCCCGCCCACCCCGTACGTCACCGACGTATGCCATGACCTGGACCTCGTCACCCGCACCTCCCGTCCCGCCGAGCTGCGGACGGCGCTGGTGCTGAGCCGAGGGCTCATGGGTTGCAACGCGGCGCTCGTGCTCCGCGGCCCGGAAGGAGATATCTGATGCCCACTCAACTGTCCTACGCCGAACTGGCGGCGCTCATGAAGAGCTGCGCCGGACTCACCGTCGACCCGCAGCTGCTCGAGACCCGGCCGGACGCCACCTTCGAGGAGTACGGGCTGGACTCGCTCGGTCTGCTCGCCATCGTCGGCGAGCTGGAGAACCGCTACGGCACCCCGATCGAACCGGGTGCCGAGAGTTCCAAGACCCCCGGCGACTTCCTCGACGTCATCAACACCTCACTCACCACGGGAGCATGAGATGGCCGCACACACCGACAACGAGATCGTGATCGCGGCTCCCCTGGACCTGGTCTGGGAGATGACCAACGATCTGGAGAACTGGCCGCAGCTGTTCAGCGAGTACGCCTCGGTGGAGGTGCTCCAGCGCAGCGGTGACACCACCACCTTCCGGCTGACCATGCATCCCGACGAGAACGGCAAGATCTGGAGCTGGGTCTCCGAGCGGGAGACGGCCCGCGATGTACGGACCGTCTGGGCGCGCCGGGTCGAGACCGGCCCCTTCGCCTACATGAACATCCGCTGGGAGTACGACGAGGAGCCCGAGGGCACCCGGATGCGCTGGACCCAGGACTTCGAGATGAAGCCCGACGCCCCGGTCGACGACGCCGGGATGACGGAGCACATCAACCGCAACTCGAAGATCCAGATGGAGCTGATCCGGGACAAGATCGAGCAGCGCGCCCGCGCGCGGGTGGGTGCGTGAGCCATGTACCGATCCCTGATCGTCGCCCGGATGAAGGAGACCGCGGCCCCGGACATAGCCTCGGTCTTCGAGGAGTCGGACCGCGGTGAACTACCGCACCTGATAGGGGTCAGCGGCCGCAGCCTGTTCCAGTTCGGCGATGTGTACCTGCATCTGATAGAGGCCGACCGGCCGCCGGGACCCGAGGTCGCGCGGCTGGCCGGCCATCCAAAGTTCCACGACATCAGCGACCGGCTCGCCGCGTACATCCAGGCGTACGACCCCGGGACCTGGCGGGAGCCGAAGGACGCGATGGCCCACGAGTTCTACCGCTGGGAACGGGACCGGAGTGGCCCGGCCGGAAGCTGAAGGGAGCGCCACGTGGTCGCCGACCGGGTGCGCCGCGCGGGCTGTGCCGGGCTGGTCCACGGCAAGCGGTTCACCCGGTGCCTGCGCGTCTGCCCGGACCGCGGCCGGCACCCCCGGGCCGCGCGGCAGCGGCTGGACCAGCTGACGGGGGATGCGCACCGTCGCGGTGTACTCCACCGCGGACCGTGACTCGGCCGTCGTCCGGCTCGTGGACGAGGCCGTGCCCATCGGGCCCGCCCCGTCCAGGCACAGCTATCTCGCCATCCCCGCGATCAACGAGACGGCCCGGCGCACCGGGGCGCAGGCCATCCACCCGGGGTACGGATTCCTCTCCGGGGATCCGGACCGCGCGGAGGTCCGCGAGGACAGCGGGATCACCTTCATCGGTCCCCCGGCCGCGGTGACGCAGCGGCTCGGGGACGAGGCGGCGGCCCGCGCCCTGAGGGAGAAGGCGGGGCTGCCGGTGCTGCCGGGGAGCCCCGGCGCGGTGGCGGCCCCGGTGGAGGCGCGGGAGGTCGCGGAGCGGATCGGCCAACCCGACGCCCTGGTACGGGCCTTCAACGAGCCCCGCGCGCACGCGCGCGCGGTGTTCGGGGACGAACGTCTCCACATGGAGCGGTTCGTCGACGACGCACGCCATGTCGAGGTGCAGGTGCGCGGCGCCGAGGCGGTGGGCCGTGCCGGCGCGGACACCTTCGAGTTCGTGCTCTCACCGACCCGTGAATTCCACCTCATGGAAATCAACTGTCGCCGCCAAGTGGAAGATCCGGTCACCGGGATGGTCACCGGTATCGACATCGTCCGGCCGGACGAAGGGCCCGGGCGGAATGAATTCGGTGAGCAGCCCCGGGGCGGGAATGAATTCCCGGTCCGGGTCCTCGGCGTTCACCCGGCATTCGATGGCCACCCCGCGCCGCACCACATCCTCCTGGCGGACGGAGAGCGGCTGTCCGGCGGCGATGAGGATCTGCTCCCGGGTGGACACCCCTGCCTTCCCGGGCCGGCGGGTGGGCCGGACTACGACTCGCTGCTGGCGAAGACCGTGGTCTGGGCTCCTGACCGGGAGCAGGCGCTCGCGCGCATGGACCGGGCCCTGGGCGAGTTCCGGATCACCGGCGAGGGCATACGGACCCCTGTGGGCTTTCTGCGGCCTGCGCTCGCGCACCCGGATCTCCGCTCCACGACGCACACCACTGGGCTTATCGGAACGATGTCCGCTGAAAAGGTGACACGGCATCAGCCCATTCGCGCGGCGGAAGAGTGATCATTGCGCTTATCTCCACTCGGAGGGCTTAACACCGACCGGATTGTAGGCCGCGCCAGGTGGCAGCGGGCACCCTCTTCACTGACGGTGGTTAAGACGCCGACGCGATCCCTTTGTCTGGCAAATAGTCAGTAATCGCGCAGGCGCCGGAAGGAATGACTCATGCGATCGACTCGCGCACTCTTCACCGGGGCGGCGATTGCCGCCACCCTGACTCTGGGCGCCCCTGCCGCCGCGTTCGCCGCCGACGTCTCGGACCCGGGCGGTCACGGTGGGTACTCGAGCAGCCAGGAGTCCTCCGACAGCTACGGCGAGAGCGGCGACTCCTGGAAGGACAAGAAGGACCACGAGGAGAAGGAAGGCAAGGACGAGGGCGGCTGGTCCGGCAAGGAGGAGCACGGCAAGGAAGGCAAGGACGAGGGCGGCTGGTCCGGCAAGGAGGAGCACGGCAAGGAAGGCAAGGAGGAGCACGACTGGTCGGGCAAGAAGCACGACTGGGAGGGCGGCTCCTGGAAGGGCGAGAAGCCGAAGGGCGGCGTTCACACCGGCGGTGGCGGTATGGCCTCCACGGGTGGCGGCATGGCTGCCGGTTCCGTCCTGCTCCTCGGTGGCCTCGGCGCCGGCGCCTACGCCCTGCGCCGCCGTAACTCGGCGGGCACCGCTATCTGAGCCTGACTCTTTCGTCGTATTCCGTGCTGCCGTGGCACCTCCGCCCAGCGGTGGTGTCACGGCAGTGCTACGGGGGTTACGAGAAAGGCACACCCCTCCATGAGCAAGCAGGGCAAGCAGGGCGGCGCCGACGGCAACACCCGCGTGCTCCGGTGGGCCGCGGCATCGGCCCTCATCGGTGTCTTCCTGATCTACAACTCCGTCGACGCGGCCTCCCAGAACACTCCGGCGGCCAGTCCCACGGCCGCCGCCCCCGCGAGCGAGCCCCGGACGGTTCCGGAGACGGAACCGCGGACGCCGCCGCGGCAGGAGTCTCCCGAGGAGCCGGCGGCCACCCCGCAGTCCCGGCCCGGCCCCGCGCTCCCCCGCTCGCCCGCGACGCATCTGGACATCCCGTCGATCGGGGTGAGCGCGCCGTTCACCGAGCTGTCGCTGGACTCCCAGGGCACCCTGATCCCGCCGCCCGACACCGACAACAACCTGGTCGGCTGGTACAAGGACGGCCCCTCGCCCGGCGAGCGGGGCAATGCCATCGTGGCGGGTCATGTGGACACCAAGATCGGCCCTGCCGTGTTCTACACGCTCAGCTCCCTCAAGGTGGGCGGCGAGGTGAACATCACCCGCGAGGACGGGATCGTCGCGACCTTCACCGTCGACAAGATCAAGACCTTCAAGAAGAACGAGTTCCCGGACCGGAAGGTCTACGGGGACACCCCCAACGCCCAGCTGCGGCTGATCACTTGCGGTGGCGCCTACGACCACGACGTCAAGGACTACACCGCGAACGTGGTGGCGTTCGCCCACCTCACCACCTACCGGTGGGCCTGAGCGCACCGGTTCCGGAGTCCGCACACCGACCAGGGTGCCCGCGCCGTAGACGACGGCGCGGGCACCCTGGTGTGACGGCGGGCGGCCGGGCTCAGCCCGGCACCGTGCTGTCGAAGGCGTGCAGATAGCCGTTGACCGGGCGGATGTCGGTGACGGTGAGCCCGGCGGCGGTCATCCGCTCCGTCATGCTCTCCGTGGTGTGCTTCCGGCCGCCCACGTTGAGCAGCAGGAACAGATCCATCGCCGTGGTGAAGGACGCGGGGCTGTTGTCGACGAGGTTCTCGATGACCACGACCCGGGCGCCCGGCCGCGCGGCCTTGACCACGTTGCCGAGGGTGCGGCGGGTGCTCTCGTCGTTCCACTCCAGGATGTTCTTGATGATGTACAGGTCGGCCTGGACCGGGATCTCCTGGCGGCAGTCGCCGGGCAGCAGCACGGCACGGTCGGCCAGCGGGCCGCCGTCCCGCAGCCGGGGGTCGGCGCCCGCCACCACCGGCGGGAGGTCGAGGAGCGTACCCCGCAGCGCCGGATGCCGCTCCAGCAGTCCGGCCAGCACATGCCCCTGGCCGCCGCCGATGTCCACGACCTCCTTGACGCCCTCGAGGTCGAGGAAGGCGGCGACGTCCTCGGCGGACTGCCTGCTGGAGGTGGTCATCGCCTTGTCGAACACCTCGGCCGACTCCGGCGCGTCCTCGTGGAGATAGCGGAAGAAGTCCTTGCCGAAGATGTCGTCGAAGAGGACACCGCCGGAGCGGACCGCCTGGTCGAGACGCGGCCATGCCTCCCAGGTCCATGGCTCGGTGCACCACAGGGAGATGTAGCGCAGGCTGTGGGGGGCGTCCTCGCGCAGCAGCCGGGAGATCTCGGTGTGGGTGAAGCGGCCGTCCTCGGTCTCGGCGAAGATCCCGCAGCAGGCCAGGGCGCGCAGCAGCCGGCCCAGCGGATCGGGCTTGGCCTCCACCGCGGCGGCCAGTTCCCCGACCGTGGCGGGCTGCTCCCCCAGGGCGTCGGCGACGCCCAGCCGGGCGGCGGCACGGACGGCGGCCGCGCGGGCGGCGCCGAAGGCGATCTCGCGCAGCTCCCGGGTCGCCTGCGGCGGGGTGGGGGTGGAAGGGGTGGGGGTGGTCCCCGTGGTGGTCATGACGCCGCCTCTCAGCACCGTCCCGCGGGCACGGACGTCCCGCAGACGTTGTCGGTGAAGGTGTTCTTGGGGCCTCTGTCCCGGTCGGCCAGATCGACCGGCCCATTCCCGTTCAGCACATTGGCGCTGATCTCGTTCTTGGTGTTCGGTACGCCGACGAAGCTGTTGAACAGCACCACCCCGCCGGACATGGGCGAGGAGCCCCTGTTGTTGAACACCTGGTTGCCGGTGACCCGGCTGCCCTCGGACCCGGTGATCACGATGCCCGCGCCCTGGATGGCGGGGAGCCGTTCGTTGGCCGGGCAGAGCCGGTTGTTCTCCAGCACGGCGTTGTGCCGGAGGGTCAGGTCACCGGCGCGGGGCCGGTTCTCGTCACCGATGACAAAGAGACCGCCGCAGTTGCCGAGGACGGTGTTCTGCTCGACGGTGAGGTTCCGCAGCCGGCGGATCACCACACCGAGTCCGTTTCCGCTCAGCCGGTTGCCCGCCACCTCGGCGCCGCGGGTGTCGATGGCCCCGGCCTCGTGGGCGTTGGTGTTGACGAGGTGGATGCCCGACTCCCGGTTGCCGCGCAGCACGTTGCGGACGAAGACACCGCGGATGGACATCTCCTGGCCGATGCCCTGCTGGCCGTTGTCGGCGGCGGTGACCCTGCGGACCCGCAGCCGGTCGGTGTGCGTGGCCCAGATGCCGTTCTTGGGGAAGCCGCTGACCGTCAGCGACTGGATTCGGACATTGGTGACGGGCTGTTGGGCCGTCCCGGTGACGCACAGTCCGTGTCCCGCCTTGCCACAGGCGTTGGACGACGCCTTCTTGGCCGGTCTGAGCACGGTGCGGGAGCCGGCGCCGCGGATGGTCAGCCGGGAGGTGGTGATCTGGATGTTCTCCCGGTAGACACCGGGCAGCAGCTCGATGGTGTCCCCGGGCCGGGCGAGCTCCACGGCCGTCTGGATGGACTGGCCGGGACGGACGACATGCAGGGGCTCGGGGCCGCCGCTCGCCACCGTCCCAGTGGCCTGGGCACGGGGGAGGGCGGCCAGCTCAAGGGCAACAGCGGCCGCCGTGACGACCGTGAGACAACAGAGTTTTCGTGTACGCATGAACAGGAAGCTAGGCGGGCCCCGCACTGTTCGCCACTTATGATCCTTTTGCCGGATCTACCCGAATATCACTCATTCGAGCACACGGGAGCCGCCGATCGGCAGATCCCACAGTGCGTCCCGCGGAGCGCCGGTGGCCTCCCAGGCCGCCCGCACCCGGTGCAGCGGTTCCAGCGGCGGTTCGGCCGAGAGCAGGAAGGTGGACCAGTGCATGGGCACCAGGGCCCGCGCCCCTAGGTCCCCGAACGCCCGCACGGCCTCTTCCGGATCGGTGTGCACCGGCCGCAGCATCCAGCCGGGGTCGTACGCGCCGATGGGCAGCAGCGCCAGATCGATGCCCGGGTAGCGGCGGCCGATCTCCTGGAACCAGTGGCCGTAGCCGGTGTCCCCGGCGAAGTACACCCGCTGTCCGTCCGGTCCGGTGAGCACCCATCCGCCCCACAGCGAGCGGCAGGTGTCGGTGAGGGTGCGCTTGCTCCAGTGGTGGGCGGGGACGAAGTCGAAGCGGACCGGGCCGCCCTCACCGCCGAGTTCGGCCGCCTCCCACCAGTCCAGCTCGGTCACCCGGGTGAAGCGGCGGGTGCGGAACCACCGGGCCAGACCGGCGGGGACGAACAGCGGCGTGGCGCGGTGCAGCCGGGCGAGGGTGGGCGCGTCCAGGTGGTCGTAGTGGTTGTGGCTGATGACCACCGCGTCCACCGGCGGCAGATCCTCCCAGCGCACCCCGGGCGGGGTGACCCGGACCGGGGTGCCCAGGATCCGGCGCGCCCAGACCGGGTCGGTCAGCACGGTGAGCCCGCCGATCCGGACCACCCAGCTGGCGTGCCCGACCCAGGTGAGCGCGGTCTGACCGGGGCCGGTCAGCGGCAGCGGACCGGGGGCGAAGGGGAGTTGGGGGATCTCGCGGAGCGCGTCGGCGGGCGGCCGCAGCCGCCCCTCGCGGGCCAGCCGGGCGATGGCCCGCACTCCGGGCAGCGGGGAGGTCAGCCGGTGGACGAACGACCGCGGCCAGGTGCGCACCTCGCCGAGCGGGCGCGGTGCGGGCAGCGCGGGCATGGACGGGGCGGCCTCCGGGGCCGGGGCCGGACGGATCCGGCCGGAGGCGCCGGAGGACCCGTGGCGGTGCCGCTCGGCCGGTTCCGCGGGCTCGGCCTGCTCGGCGTGGTCGGTCATGGCGTGGACTCCCTTCCCTCGGTGGAGCGGCCCCGGCGGCACCGCGCGGGGCTTCAGCCACCGTCCTCGATCAGCGCCCGGAAGGCCGTGTCGAAGGCGGCCAACGCCTCCTTCACATGCGGAAGTTCCAGGGGGTCCGGGGCCTCGAGCGACCGCAGCCGCTGCTCGTCGGCCGCCCCGAGCAGCGGCAGCGTCGACAGCCGGACCCGCAGGGTGTGCGGAGGGTCGCCGAAGCGGTGGCCGCCCGCCACGGCCCGGCCGATCCGCCCGCTCAGTTCGCGCTCCAGCTCCACCGAGTCGGTGATGTTGCGGGCGGCCAGCACCCCGCGCAGCTCGTCGAGGTCGGCGTAGAGATGGCGGCCGGCCTGGGGCGGGCGGCACAGCGCGCCCAGGGCGGTCAGCGCGCGGTAGGCCGCGGTGGCCACCGCGCCGTGCGCCCGGGCCGCGGCGGCCGTACGGGCGCGCACCGGCGAGGGCTCGTCCAGGGCGTGGGCGGCGGCAGCGGCGACGGGGGCGGGCAGCCCGGAGCGTACGGCGGTGAGCAGGGAGAGCACGCGGGTGCGCAGCTCCACCCCGCGCTCGGTGGCCGGGAACCGGGCGATGGCCGCGGGCCAGCCGGCCGGGGTGAACGCGCCGACGAGATCGGAGAGCACGATCACGTTCTCGGGGCACATCTCAGCCGGGCTGAGCAGCACCGTGCCATGCGGATGGTGGACGGTGTCGCGCCAGGTCTCATCGCTGACGATCAGCAGCCCCTCGGCCGCGGCCGCCTCGCACACCTCGTGCAGCAGCTCGGGCGGCGCCACCGTGCCGGTCGGATCGTCGGCCACCGACAGCAGCAGCATCCGCGGCCGCCCGTCCTCGGCGCGGATCCGGCGGACGGTCTCCAGCAGGGCGAACGGATCGGGCAGTCCACCGCACTCGGCCGGGACGGGGGCGTGGTAGGCCCGCCGGTCCACCAGCCGCACCAGCGGCGCGTACCAGGCGGCGCACGGCCGGGGCAGCAGCACATCGCCGCCGGAGGCCGAGGCCAGCAGCGCGAGCAGCAGCGGTTCGGCGCCGGGGGCGACCACCACATGCGCCGGGTCGGTCCACAGGCCGCGCCGCGACCAGTAGCCGCAGGCGGCGTCCCGCAGTTCGGCCGAGCCGCCGACCGGCTCCGGAGCGGTGCGGTCCACCGCCCCGGCGAAGCACGCGGCCAGCTCGGGGAGGACGGGCAGGCCGCCGTCGTCCCGCTCCGCCGGAGCCGGTGCGGTCCACTGCCGCTGCATTCGTCCACACCTCCGCCTGGCCGTCCGCGCGTGTCCGTGCCGACCCGTCCACCTTCGCAGATCTCCGGCATCGTTTCGCGGGACCGGGCCGGGGCACCCGGGCGCCATGACAGCGATGCCCGGACAACGCGATGTGGTGGAGCTGCTCACCGCGGACCACCGTCAGGTGCAGGAGCTCTTCGACGGCTACCGGAACGCCGGGGATCCGGCCCAGCGGCGGCGGCTCGTCGAGCGGATCACCGTGGAGGTGGTGCGGCACTCCGTCGCCGAGGAGGCCCATCTGTATCCGACGGTGCGCACGGCCCTGCCGGACGGCGACGAGGTCGCGGACGAGGAGATCGAGGAGCTGGCGGAGGCGGCACGGATCCTGGCCGACCTGGACGCGCTGGACCCCCGGGACCGGGAGTTCGACCCGCTGGTGCGGCGGCTGATGGACGTGGTGTCCATGCACATCCGCGGCGAGGAGGACCTGGTCTTCCCCGAGCTGCGGGAACGGCTCACCCCCGAGGAGCTGCTGGCCCTGGGCCTGCGCGTCGGGGAGACGACGGCCGCGGCGCGGGCGGCGCCGCCGCTCAGCCCGGAAGCTCCGGGGCCGGGTCGGACCCTCGCCGACCGCGTCCGGGACCAGCTGACCGGCCGAGGGCGATGAGGTCCTTCTCCAGACCGCGGCCCCGGGTCCGCACCACGGTCCCGGCCAGTTCGGTGAGCTTGCGGTTGGTCCGCTGGGAGGTACGGCGCAGCAGGTCGAACGCCTGGTCCGGACCGCAGCCCAGCACATGCATGACGATGCCGCACGCCTGGTCGACGACCGGGCGGGAGCGCAGCGCCGCGTCCAGCTGGTCGACCTGGGCGAGGGCGTCGCGGTAGAGGCGGTCGCGGGCCAGGCTCTCGGTGGCCAGGTCGCCGAGCAGTTCGGTGGTGCCGCGGGCCGCCTCCTCCAGGGGGCCGGGGCGCAGCCCGTAGAGCGAGACGGTCACCTTCAGCCCGTCGCATTCGAAGGGCAGGGTGGCGGTGGACCGGATGCCCGCGTCCAGCGCGTAGGCCCGGAAGCGCGGCCAGCGGGTGTCGCGCAGCAGATCGTCGGCGCCGACCGGGCAGCCGCCGTCCTGGGCCTCGGGGATCGGGCCCTCCCCCGTGCTCAGCTGCACCGAGACCAGCGGGGAGAGATCGGGGTGGGTGGCCGCCGTGGTCGGGCCGCTGTCGGCGCTGCCGCACCCGTCCGGAGCGGCCGCCGCGGTGGCGGCGGCCCCGCATGCGGTGGGGTTCTGGGCGAGGGCCTGTCCGGCGAGGTCGGCCAGCCCCCGGCCGAGGAACGGCGCGTCGGTCTGGCAGGCCGGGCGGCTGTGGCTGCGGTCCGGCATCGCCCGTCCCTTCGTCTTCCGTGGGTGGCCGTGACCCCGTGCGGCCCGGCCCTCTCTACGGTGCGGCTTCCCACGGCGGTGTGCGGAAAACCACGCCCGGGGCGTGGACCGGGGACGATCACGCTACGGTGTGGCCATGACCGGGGCGCAGGAGTTCGGCGCGGAGCTCACAGACTTCCGCAGACGGGTCGAGGAACTGAGAACCGCGCGGGCTGCACCCGCGCAGGAGCGGCCGTCCGTACTGGACGCCGCTCTTTTCGAGCTCCAGCACGTGGTGGATGTGCTGGTGCCGCGCTACGAGGAGCTGGCCGCGGCGGCTCGCGCCCCGGACGGGGCGCGGTCCGACGCCCGTGAGCAGCAGCTGCTGCGGGCGCTGTTCCAGGGACTGCCGGTGGCGGCGGTGCTGCTGGACCGGGAGGCCGTCGTACGGCGGATGAACGACGCGGCGACCCGGCTGTTCAACACCCGGGCCGGATACGCCACCGGGCGGCCGCTGACGTCCTCGCTGCGGCGGGACGGGCAGGCGGCGCTGCGCTCCCAGGTGGCGGCGGTGGCGCGGGGCGAGGGCGGCCGCAGTCTGACGGTGCGGCTCTCGCAGCCGGCGGCGGAGGGCGAGCTGCGGGTGACCCTGGCGGTGCTGCAACCGCCGGGCGAGCCGCATCCGGCGGTGCTGGCGGTCTTCCAGCCGGGTGTGCCCGCCGGGGCGAGCGGTGCGCAGGGGGCGCGGGAGCCGCGGCCGGGGCCGGATCTGGCGGAGGTGACGCGCCATGCCGAGCTGCTGGACCTGGTCGACGACATGACCGCGGCGCTGCTGGAGGGCGCGTCGTCGGCCGACGGCGGGCCGGAAACGGTGCTGGCGCGGGCGGCGGAGGTGCTGCACGGCCGCTTCGCGGACTGGGTGATCGCCGATCTGGCGCCGGAGGATCCCGCCGGGGCCCCGCGCCGGGTGGTGGCGCTCGGCCCGCCGGAGGCGGTCGGCGACCGGACGGCCTCCCTGGCCGAACAGGACCCGGCCGACTGCCCCCTGGTGCTCGACGCGCTGGAGGACGGGGTGTCGGCGCTGTGGGCGAGCCCTCCGGACGCGGAGGCCTTCGGCCGGGACGCCGCGGGGGCGCCGGTACTGGTCCGCGAGGAGGTGACCTCGCTGTTGTGCGTACCCCTGCGCACGTCGCCGACGGATCCGGTCCGGGGTGCGCTGACGCTGTTCCGGGCGGGCGCGCGGACCGCGTTCGCGATGGCGGAGGCGGGAGCGGCGGACCGGGTCGGCCGCCATATCGCGCTGGCGCTGCCGCGTCCCCGGCCCGGTTCGTGAGCCCGGGTTTCGAGCCCGGGTCCTGAGCGCTCCGGGGCGGTGAGGTACGGAGCCGGTGCGCCGGTCAGGACGCGTCGGCTCCGACCTGCTCGCCCAGCCGGGCGCAGGTGCGGGAGATGAGCCGGGAGACATGCATCTGGGAGATGCCCATCCGGTCGGCGATCCGGCTCTGGGTCTCGCCGCAGAAGAACCGCAGGTACAGGATCTCCCGCTCGCGCTCGGGCAGCGCCCGCAGCCGGGGCTTGAGGGATTCGCGCTGCACCACCCGCTCGTACGCGGGCTCCGCCGCGCCGAGGGTGTCCACCAGCGCGTATCCGTCGTCGGCGCCGCGCAGTTCGGCGTCCAGGGAGAGGGTGGTGAAGCTCCCCAGGGCCTCCATGCCGACGCGGACGTCCTCCTCGCTCATCCCGGTGTGGGCGGCTATCTCGGCCACGCCGGGGACGCGGTCGTCCGGGGCACGGGTCAGCTCCTGGACGGCGGTGCGCACCCGGTTGCGCAGTTCCTGGACCCGGCGCGGGACGTGCAGTCCCCACAGATGGTCGCGGAAGTGCCGTTTGACCTCGCCGACGACGGTCGGCACGGCATAGCTCTCGAACGCCGAACCCCGGTCGGGGTCGTACCGCCTGACCGCCTTGACCAGGCCCAGCATGGCGACCTGGCGCAGATCCTCGGTCGCCTCACCGCGGTTGCGGAACTGGAGGGCGAGCCGTTCGGCCATCGGCATCCAGGCCCGGACCACCTCTTCCCGCAGGGCTTCCTTGGAGGGGCCGTCGGGCAGGGTGCCGATCCGGCGGAAGACGGCGGAGGTGTCGGGGGCGTCCTCGTGCGGATGTCGGATCTGTGCTCGTACGGATGTCATGCGCCGGTGTCTCCCTTGAGCTATGGTCGGATCACCAAAAAGGAGCAAACCGGACAAAAGATGGCGACCGGTCGAGACACGCCTCCAGCAGCCGGGCTGCTCCCGTGGCGTGCCTCCGGTCCGAAGCACACCGTGCGCGTGCCCGTCCAGGGCCGTGCCAAACCAGACCGAAACAGGTTTTCTTCACGGCACTCCGGCCGTCCGTCGCACCGGCTGCCCGCCTCGAGGAGGGCCCATGACCGAGTACGGCTACTTCCTGGCCGCCGAAGAACACGGACCCGCCGCACTCGTCGACCAGGCACGCATGGCGGAGCAGGCCGGATTCAGCGCCCTGTGGATCTCCGACCACTTCCACCCCTGGACCGGGACCCAGGGCCAGAGCCCCTTCGTCTGGTCGGTCATCGGCGCCCTGGCGCAGGCCACCAGCCTCCCCGTGCAGACCGCGGCCACCTGCCCCACCATCCGGATCCACCCCGCCGTCGTCGCACAGGCAGCGGCGACCAGCGCGGTGCTGCTGGAGGGCCGGTTCCGGCTGGGGGTGGGCAGCGGGGAGGCGCTCAACGAGCATGTGCCGGGCGGCCCGTGGCCCCAGGCGTCGATCCGGCTGGAGATGCTCGAGGAAGCCGTCTCGGTGATGCGCCGGCTCCTCGAGGGGGACGAGGTGAGCCACCACGGCAAGCACTACACCGTGGAGAACGCCCGGCTGTACACGCTGCCCGAGGAGCCGGTGCCCATCGACATCGCCGCCTCCGGCCCGGCCGCCGCCGAGCTGGCCGGACGGGTCGGCGACGGCTTCATCACCATGGTCCCGGACGCGGAGATGGTGGCGCGGTTCCGGCGCGGCAGCGGCGCGAGCGGCAACTCCAAACCCGTGCGCGGCGGACTCAAGGTGTGCTGGGGCACGGACTCCTACGAGACGCTGCGCACCGCCCACCGGCTGTGGCCGAACCTGGCGCTGCCCGGGGAGCTCGCCCAACTGCTGCCCACCCCGGCCCATTTCGAGCGGGCCGCCGAGCTGGTCACCCCCGAACATCTGGCGGCCCGGGTGACCTGCGGCGACGATCCCGAAGCGCACACCCGCGCGCTCGCCGCGTACGCCGAGGCCGGTTTCGACACCGTCTTCATCAACCAGATCGGCCCCGACCAGCGCGGCTTCTTCGACTTCTACCGCACCAAAGTGCTGCCGCAGCTGCCGGGTTGAGGCCATGACCAGCACCGTGGCCGACCAACTCCTCGCCCGGCTCGGTGAGTGGGGCGTACGGCATGTCTTCGGCTGCTCCGGCGAGGGCATCGGCGGACTGCTCGCGGCCTGGGAGCGGGCGGAGCACGAACCGCGGTTCATCCGGTCCCGGCACGAGGAGATGTCCGCCCTCGAGGCCGTGGGCTACGCCAAGTTCAGCGGGCGGCTCGGGGTGTGCGCGGCCGCCTCGGGCCCCGGTGCGATCCACCTCCTCAACGGGCTGTACGACGCCAAGCTGGACCATGTCCCGGTGGTGGCGCTGGTCGGGCAGGCCCACCGCAGCGCGATGGGCGGCTCGTACCCGCGGGAGGTGGATCTGCACAGCCTGTTCAAGGACGCCGCCGCCGGCTTCCTGGAGACCGTGACCGTCCCCGAGCAGCTGCCCAACGTCCTGGACCGGGCGATCCGCACCGCCTACGCCCGCCGCGCCCCCACCGCCGTGCTCGTCCCGGCCGATGTGCAGGAGCTGGAGTACACCCCGCCCGCCCAGGAGTTCGGGAAGGTGCCCTCCAGCCTGGACCGCAGCGGCTGGTCGGCGGTGCCGTCCACCGCCGCGCTGGAGCGGGCCGCCGATGTGCTCAACGCGGGCGACAGGGTGGCCGTGCTGATCGGCCGGGGCGCCGCCCGGGCGGGCGCCGAGGTCCGGCAACTGGCCGAACGGATCGGCGCGGGCGTGGCCAAGGCCCTGCTCGGCCTGGACGCGCTCAGCGATGAACTCCCCTATGTCACCGGGCCGATCGGGATGCTGGGCACCCGCCCCTCCTACGAGCTGATGAGGGACTGCGACACCCTGCTGACCATCGGCTCCAGCTTTCCGTACGCCCAGTTCCTCCCCGCGTTCGGCACGGTGCGGGCGGTTCAGATCGATCTCGACCCCCATATGATCGGGCTGCGCTATCCGTACGAGGTCAATCTGGTCGGTGATGCCCGGGAGACCCTGCTGCGGCTGCTGCCCCTGCTGCACCGCACCGAGTCCCGCGACTGGCAGGAAGAGATCATCGTGGGCGTCCAGCGGTGGCGCCGGGCGATGGCACACCGTGCCGCGCCGGCCGCCGGTGCCCTCAACCCCGAGTACGTGGCCCACTGCCTGGATCCGCTGCTGCCCCCGGATGCCCTCGTCACCTGCGACTCCGGCGCCGTCACCCACTGGTACGCGCGCCATCTGCGGATGCGCGGCGAGCTGCGCACCTCGCTGTCGGGCACCCTCGCCACGGCGGGCTGCGCCGTCCCGTACGCGATCGGGGCGAAGTTCGCCCGGCCCGATCGGCCGGTGGTGGCCCTGGTCGGGGACGGCGCGATGCGGACGAACGGCATGGCCGAGCTGATCACGGCGGCCGCGTACCGCGACGCCTGGGAGAACCCGCGGCTGGTGATCGGCGTCTGGCACCACCAGGACCTGGACCTGATGACCGGGGAGGGGTGCGCGACGGACGGCGGGCCCCGCTTCCCGCCCCCTCAGGAGGCGCTCCCCGAGGTGCCCTACGCGCGGTTCGCCGAGTCCCTCGGGCTGACCGGGATCCGGGTGGCGGAGTCCGCACACGTCGAACCGGCGTGGCGCGAGGCGCTGGGCACGGACGGCCCGGTGGTCGTGGAGTTCCTCACCGACCCCGGGGCACCGCTGATCCCGCCGGACGCCTCCTGGGAACGGCTGGAGGCCCCGGTGGAGCCGGACGACACGGGCGAGCCGGACGGGGCGGCGGCCGCGGTCCGCCCGGGGATCAGGGCCAGGGCGCGGGAGTTCCTGCCGCACCGCGGCCATCGCCCGGACCGCGGTACAACACCCGAGGGGGACGGCACATGACGGCGTGTGCACCGCGAAGGGCGCCCGAGGCATGACGGCCGACCGGCTGATCGACCGGCTCGATGTCACGGCGTACACCGTGCCGACCGAGGCCCCCGAGGCGGACGCCGGACTCGCCTGGCACGAGACCACCGTGGTGGTGGTGGAGGCCCGTAGCGGGCGGACCACCGGCCTCGGCTGGACCTACGCGCCCGCCGACGCCGGGTCACTGGTGGGCGATCTGCTGCGGACCGCCGTCCTCGGCCGCTCCCCGCTGGACATCGCGGGGGCGTACCAGGCCATGGGCCACGCCGCGCACACCGCGGGCCGCCCCGGGCTGGTCGCCCGCGCCGTCTCCGCGGTGGACATCGCGCTGTGGGACCTCAAGGCGCGGCTGCTGGGGCTGCCGCTGGTCCGGCTGATCGGCGCGGTGCGCGAGACGGTGCCCGTCTACGCCTCCGGTGGCTTCCTCACGTACCACGACACCCATCTGGCCGGCCAACTCAGCGGCTGGGTGCACGGCCAGGGCATCGAGCGCGTCAAGATCAAGGTCGGTGAGGCGCGCGGGCGGGACGTGGAACGCGATCTGACCCGGGTCGGGCACGCCAGGGACGCCATCGGCCCGCATGCCGAGCTGTACGTGGACGCCGGCGGTGCGTACACCCGCAAGCAGGCGGTGCGGGTGGGCCATGCCGCGGCCGAGCGCGGGGTGGGCTGGTTCGAGGAGCCGGTCCCCGCCGAGGACCTGGAGGGGCTGCGGATCGTCCGCGACCTGGTGGTCTGCGATGTGGCGGCGGGCGCCCAGGGCTCGGTACTGCCGGACTTCGCCCGGCTGACCCCGGTGGTGGACTGCCTCCAGGCCAACGCCACCCGCTGCGGCGGGCTCACCGTCTGGCTGCGCGCCGCGGCCCTCGCCGAGGCCGTGGGCCTGGAGATCTCCGGCCAGGGCGCACCCCACGCCCATGCCCACGTGGCCGCGTGCGTGCCCAATCTGCGCCACCTAGAATGGTTCCACGATCATGCGCGTATCGAGTCCACGCTGTTCGCGGGCGCCCTGGACCCGAGCGGCGGGTCGGTGCGGCCGGGCGCGAGCGGCGAACCGGGACACGGGCTGAGCTTCCGGCACCGGATCGCCGCGCCGTATCGCGTTTTGTGACCACGCCGCCGCCCGGGCCGGTGATCACACCCTCGCACGCATCCGGTCTTACCGGTTTCGCCCCCTGCTCCGCTGGCTACCCGCTCGGCCGGACGCATGGATTCCGAGCGAAGGACGTGACACCCATGAAGGTCGCCTTTCTCGTCGCCCCGGAGGGCACCGAGCAGGTCGAACTCACCGATCCCTGGCAGGCGGTACGCGACGCCGGCGGTACGCCCCGGCTGGTCTCCACCAAGCCCGGCCGGGTGCAGGCGTTCCACCACCTCGACAAGGCGGACACCTTCGAGGTCGACCAGGTGGTGAAGGACGCGACGGCCGAGGAGTACGACGGGCTCGTCCTGCCCGGCGGGGTGGCCAACCCCGATCTGCTGCGGCTGGACGACAAGGCCGTGGCCTTCATCAAGGGCTTCTTCGACGCGGGCAAACCGGTGGCAGCCATCTGTCACGCCCCCTGGACGCTGGTGGAGGCGGACGTGGTGCGCGGCCGTACCCTCACCTCCTGGCCGAGCCTGCGCACCGATATCACCAACGCGGGCGGGACCTGGGTGAACGAGCAGGTCAGCATCTGCGCCGATGGCCCCAACACACTGATCACCAGCCGTAAGCCGGACGACCTCAAGGCGTTCGACGAGGCGTTCCTGGAGGAGTTCGCGAAGAAGGGAGCCTCACCATGACGGACGACCGGAAGGAACGGCAGCGTGAGGCGTACCGGGCCGCCGACCCCGCCGAGGGTCCGCTGACCACCGACCAGGGCGTGGCGGTCGACCACACCGATGACTCGCTGTCGGCGGGTGAACGCGGCCCGACGCTGATGGAGGACTTCCACTTCCGCGAAAAAATGATGCACTTCGACCACGAGCGGATCCCGGAGCGGGTGGTGCACGCCCGGGGCGCGGGAGCGTACGGCTACTTCGAACCGTACGAGTCCTGCGCGGAGTTCACCCGGGCCGCCTTCCTCCAGGACCCGTCCGTGCGCACCCCGGTCTTCGTACGGTTCTCCACCGTGCAGGGGCCGCGCGGATCGGCGGACACCGTCCGCGACGTCCGGGGCTTCGCGACGAAGTTCTACACCTCGGAGGGCAACTACGATCTCGTCGGCAACAACATGCCGGTCTTCTTCATCCAGGACGGCATCAAGTTCCCCGACTTCGTGCACGCGCTCAAACCCGAACCGCAGAACGAGATGCCCACCGGCGCGTCCGCCCATGACACGCTGTGGGACTTCGTCTCGCTCCAGCCCGAGACCATGCACATGATGATGTGGCTGATGTCGGACCGGGCGATCCCGCGCAGCTACCGCATGATGCAGGGGTTTGGGGTGCACACGTTCCGCTTCGTGGACGCGCGCGGCAAGGGCACCTTCGTCAAGTTCCACTGGAAGCCCAAGCTGGGTGTGCACTCGCTGGTGTGGGACGAGGCCCAGGAGTGCCAGGGCCGGGACCCGGACTTCAACCGGCGCGATCTGTGGCTGGCGATCGAGGCGGGCGAGTACCCGGAGTACGAGCTGGGCGTCCAACTGGTGCCGGAGGAGGACGAGTTCAGCTTCGACTTCGATCTGCTCGACGCCACGAAGATCATTCCGGAGGAGCAGGTGCCGGTGCGGCCGATCGGCCGGATGGTGCTGGACCGCAATCCGCACAACTTCTTCGCCGAGACCGAGCAGGTCGCCTTCCACACCGCGAACGTGGTGCCCGGGATCGACTTCACCAACGACCCGCTGCTCCAGGCCCGCAACTTCTCCTACCTGGACACCCAGCTGATCCGGCTGGGCGGCCCCAACTTCGCCCAGCTCCCGGTCAACCAGCCGGTCGCCCCGGTCCGTACCAACCAGCGCGACGGCTATCACCAGACCGCGATCCACACCGGCACCAACTACTCCCCCAACTCGCTGGGCGGCGGCTGCCCGGCCATCGCCGGGCCGGACGGCTACGCCTTCTCCCACTACGCGGAGCGGGTCGACGGCGCCAAGATCCGCAAGCGCAGCGCCAGCTTCCAGGACCACTACAGCCAGGCGGCGCTGTTCTGGAACAGCATGAGCGACTGGGAGCGTCGGCATATCGTCGATGCCTTCCGCTTCGAGCTGGGCAAGGTCGGGACGGTGGAGATCCGGGAACGGACGGTCGGCGAGCTGGCGCATATCGACTACAGCCTGGCCACCTCGGTCGCCGAGGGCATCGGGGTCGCCATGCCGGACCCCGGCGGGAACGACCACAAGCCGGTGGCCTCCCCCGCGCTCAGCCTGGACAATCTGCGCGGGGACCACTCGATCCGCACCCGCATGATCGCGGTGCTGGTCACCGACGGGGTGGACACCACCCAGCTCGGGCAGGCGAAGGAGGCGCTGTCCGCACAGGGCGCCGTGGTGGAGGCCCTGGCCTCGCACGACGGCACGGTGCGGGGCAGTGACGGCAACGGCTGTCCGGTGGACCGTGCGCTGCCGACCGTCGCCTCGGTGCTCTACGACGCGGTGCTGCTGCCCGGCGGCCCGGCCGGGACCCCGGACCTGTCGTCCGACAGCACGGCGATGCGGTTCGTCCGGGACGCCTACCGGCACGGCAAGCCGATCGGCGCGCTGGGCTCGGGCGTGGGGATCCTTGCGGCGCTGGAGCCGGAGGGACTGCATATCGCCTCGGGCCACGGCCATGTGTGCGCGGACCGCGGGGTGGTCACGGACACCACGACGGGTGCGGCGAGCGAGGAGTTCACCCGGGTCTTCGCCGAGGCCGTCGCCGGTCACCGCTACTGGGACCGGCCCCCGGTGCGCTGCTGAGCCACGGCGGCGTCACCCCGAACCACGGCGGCGTCGC
Organism: Streptomyces sp. NA02950; assembly: GCF_013364155.1. Classification (NCBI taxonomy): domain Bacteria; kingdom Bacillati; phylum Actinomycetota; class Actinomycetes; order Kitasatosporales; family Streptomycetaceae; genus Streptomyces; species Streptomyces sp. NA02950. The sequence continues at coordinate 2,165,306 of NZ_CP054916.1, forward strand.
CGTGGTTCGGGGAACCGCGCGCTGGGCTTTCCCGCGGGGCGCTCGCGCTCAGGCCTCGCGGCCGAGGAGCGCGAGCAGTTTGGTCTGCGCGTCGGCGCCGGGCGGGGGTTCCACCGGGGCGGCGAACAGACCGCTCTCCTCCAGGTCGACGGCGTACGGTGCGACCTCGCGCACCGAGAAGTCGACCAGCGGCTTCGGGATCCGCTCGTCCGCGCCGATGGCCCGGGACAGATCCCAGGCGTGCACGGCCGCGTCCGCCGTCATCTGGGCGCAGTAGTGCGCGGCCGGGGTCTCGCCGAAGGAGAGGTCCACCGTCCGGTCGAGGGCACCGGGCTCACGGAAGGCCTCGCGGGCCTCGGCCGCCACCGCGTCCCAGGTGGCGACGGGGTCGTCGCCCAGCAGATCGCCCTCCAGGGCGTCGCCCTGATCGGCCAGGTTCGACCCCTCCCGTACCAGCGGCGGCACCCACATCTGCTCCACCGCCAGGTGGTTCACCAGGTCACGTACGGTCCACTCGGTGCAGGGCGTCGGGGCGTCCCACTGATCGGGGGCGATCGTGTGCACCCGCTCGGTGAAGAGCTCCAGCGCCTCGGCGTACCGGGCCAGCAGCGGTTGATCAGCCATGGTGCTCCCTCATCGTGCCGTCCCCGGCGGCCGTCAGCCCCGGTGGGGCGGGCCCGGTGGTTCGGCGGGCGGCTCGGGCGGCGTCGGAGGGGCCGGCGGTGCCGACGGGGCGGTGGGAGGGGGCGGCGCGGCGGGATCCTTCGGGGTCTGCGGGGACCCGGCGGGCCGGTGCGCATGCGGCGGCCGCCCTGCGGAGTTCTTGAGCACCGCGGCCAGCACCATCAGCAGCGCGCCGACGATCAGCGCCGCCGCCCACCCCGGCATCGCGAGGGCGAACAGCAGAACCAGAAACGCGCTGAAAACACCCCCTGCGTAGAACGCGATCGCCGCCGCCCCGCACCACAGGCGGGCGGTACGGCTCCGGGACTGCTCGCGCAGTTCGTCCCGCAGCTCGTCGCGTACGACGCGCAGCTCCTTGCGGACTTCTTCGCGGACGATCCGGGCGACCGGCTCGGACAGCTCACCGGCCGGCGGCACTCCCCCGGGGTCGCCCGCTCTCGGATAGGCCGATTTGTCAGTCATGCGCGCCGGGTACCCCTGGGCCGGGACCGCTAACACCGGGCCGGGCGCCCGCCGCGCGCACAGGGCCGCGGCACCGGACGCGGGCCCCTGATTTCCCGCGTCCGGCGCCGCTCCTCACTCCCTGCGGGCCGCTCGGCCGATCTCCGGGTCCCCCGCCCGGCAGCGGCCAAACCTGCCGCGAACAGGGATCACATCCGATCGGGAGAACCTCGTGTCGATGGCGCCGGGGCGGGTACGCAAGGGGCACGGCGGGACGAACGAAAGCGGTCGTACCGCTTGAACGGGGGCATAAACGGAGTGATCGGACCTCAGGGCCATCGACCAGCCCGAGGTGAAACGGACCCGCCAGGAAGGGGACCGACATGCAGCGAGGCAGCAACCGGGTGAGCGTCCGCAGGGACGACGAAATGAAGCACGAGCTCCAGGGCCTGATCCGCTCCGGGCACCCCACGCGGGTGGAGGAATGGCACGACCCGGAGCCCGCCGCCGACGACGACCCGGCGGTCATGACCGGACCGGTACCCTCCCCCGGGACCGGCGGCGAGGCGGAGGCCGTGCGGTTCGAGTTCGCCCGGCGTCTGGGACGTACGACGTTCCCCGCGGAGCGCGGCACCGTGCTGAACACGCTGCGTGAGCGGCACGCCCCGGACCAGCTGATCGCCCTCGCCGAGGAGCTGCCCTCGGACCGCACGTACCACACGGTCGGGGAGGTGGTCTCGGCACTCGGGCTGCACCCCGGGGCGTAGCGCCGCGGAACGAGCCCGGAGGAACCATCGGACAAGGGGAGGGGCGATCGCCCCTCCCCACGTTCGCGCGTCTTCTCACATACCGCTGTCTCATCACATAGTGAGACGTCACTCTCGCGATACGAGATGCGGTCGTAGAGTGGGGACCGCTTCGGCCGAGGGCCGAAGCGTCAACCTCGAGGGCTCGAAGAGGAGTTCCGTCATGCCACAGGAAACGGCCGTCTACACCCACGGACACCACGAATCGGTGCTGCGCTCCCACACCTGGCGCACGGCGGCCAATTCCGCGGCCTATCTGACCGGGCACCTCGAGCCCCATATGCGGATCCTGGACATCGGCTGCGGCCCCGGCACGATCACCGCGGACCTGGCCGAGCTGGTCCCGCGGGGCGAGGTCACCGCGGTCGACGCCGACAGCGGCGTACTGGAGCGGGCACGGGCGGTGGCGGAGGGACGAGGGCTGTCCCATGTCCGCTTCGCGGTCGCCGATGTCCACGAGCTGGACCACCCGGACGACTCCTTCGACGTGGTCCACGCCCACCAGGTGCTCCAGCACGTCGGCGACCCGGTGCGGGCACTGCGCGAGATGCGCCGGGTGTGCCGTCCGGGCGGGCTGGTGGCGGTGCGGGACAGCGACTACGCCACCATGGCCTGGTATCCGTCCGTACCCGGTATGGACGAGTGGCTGGATCTGTACCAGCGGGTCGCCCGCGCCAACGGCGGTGAGCCGAACGCCGGGCGCCGGCTGCGCTCCTGGGCGCTGACGGCGGGCTTCACCGACATCACCGCGACCGCCTCCGCGTGGTGCTACTCCACCCCCGAGGAGCGGGCCTGGTGGAGCGGGCTGTGGGCGGACCGTACGGTCGCCTCCTCCTACGCCCGGCTGGCGGTGGACGGGGGCCATGCGACCGAGGCCGAACTGCGGGAGATCGCGGACGCGTGGCGGGCCTGGGGAGCGTGCGGGGACGGCTGGTTCGCCGTCCTGCACAGTGAACTCCTCTGCCGCGTCTGACCCGTTCAACTGGGCTCGTCAGGTCAACTCGTGCCGCGTCAGCCGAGGTTCGCCCCGCCAGCCGTGCTGGCACGCTCCCCCAGCTACCGCTGGGAGGTGCCCCCTCTCGCTGCGTCGGCCGAAGGCCGAGCAGGCCCCTACGAGGGCTTTCCGGCCGCCTTGCGATCGCACGCAACACCAGGACGCCTCGCTACCGGGCGAACCTTGGCTGACGCGGCACTAGGCTCGCCCGCATGGACATTCTCGGGACTTCACTGCGGGTGTGCGTCGACGATCTGGACTCGGCGATCCCCGTGTACGAACGACTGACCGGCGCCGAGGCGTTCCGCTTCCAGCGGGGAGGTGTCTCGGTCGCGGCGGTCGGCTGCTTCTTCCTGATGAGCGGCCCGGAGACGGAGCTGTCGATCCTCCGTAAGATCACGGCGACGCTCGCGGTGAAGGACGTGGACGAGGCCGTGGCCGATCTGACCGCCGTGGGCGCGCAGATCGTCGCCGGTCCGCTGCCCGCCCCCGTGGGCCGCACCCTGGTGGCCCGTCACCCCGACGGTTCGGTCTTCGAATACGTCGACCGCAACCCGGCGGAGTGACGGACTGACGGACGACGGGGCGCCGGGCCGTGTGATGGCGGGTCGGCCCGGCGCCGGGGTCTGAGCGGCCTCGCCGAGACTCGGTGCGGTTCGGTGGCGGCCCGAAGGGGCGCGGCGCTGTGGCGATGTGCGGCTCCGCCGCGTGGGCACGACCGGCCACGACGCGGCCGCAGACGATGACGGCCCCCGCGGCACTTCCCGCGGAGCGCTCAGGCCGGGCGCATACGGAACTCGTAGGGCTCCGGGAGGGGGTGTTCCGCCCTCGCCCGGGCCCGCGTCCGCTCCGTCCACGGCTCGCCCGACGGTGCCGTCAGCTCCGTCAGCGCCTCGGCGATCGCGTACCACGTATCGCTCAACACCTCGTCGCCCTCGCGCAGATCACAGACCTCGAACCCCTCGTCGAAGACGGCGCGGGCGGCCGCCGGGTCGCCCTGGGCCAGCAGCACCTGGGCACGCAGCAGCCGGAAGCGGCCGCGTGCGCGGACGGCCGGGCTCAGTGCGTCGAGCACCGCCCGGGCGTCGTCGGCGCGGTCCACGGCGAGCAGCGCGACCACCGCCTCGCGGCCCAGCGCCGCTTCGGCCGCCTCCAGGCTGCCGGAGTCGGCGGGCGCGGGCGGCACGGCGAGTGAGACGGCGGCGGCGCGCGCCCCCGGCGCGTCCGCGGCTGCCGGCGCCGGGACGGGGGCCCCGGCGCCGGCCGGTGCGGTGGCCCGGTCGGTGACGGCGGGTGCGGTGGCCCGGTCGGTGGCGGCGGGTGCGGTGGCCCGGTCGGTGGCGGTCAGCACCAGCCGTACCGCGCGCAGCAGCCGTTCCGCCGCCCGCGACGGATGGCCCGACTCACTGTCGGCGACGGCGAGACAGCGCAGGGCCCACGGGGTCTCCGCACAGCGCAGCGACCGCTCCCAGCTGCGCTCGGCCTGGGCCCGGTCGCCCGTGTGCCACTGGGCGACACCCAGGTGGTATTCGGCGGCGGCCGTGGCCGGTGCGGCCTCCAGCAGATCACGCCAGGCCGGGGCCACCAGGGACGCACCGGGGTCGGTCCGGGAGCGGCCGGGCTCCCAGGCGGGGAGAGCGCCGGTGCGCAACAGCCGTCGCCAGGGCTCCTGTTCCTCCCCGAGGGTGTCCGGCTCGAAGGGGGTGCCCGGCAGCCGGTGGCCGCCGCGCTCGATCTCCAGCGCACCCCATCCGGAACCGGTGGCGAGGCGCTGCTCCGGTTCGGCGTCGGCGTACGGACGCCAGGCGCGGTACGCGGCGTCGACGGCGGCGCGCGGCAGCGCCGCTTCGAGCCGCTCCTCGGTGCTGTGCCGGGCCGCCGCCCAGTCCTCGCCGTGCACCGCGGCCGGGTCGGCGGACAGCGGTCCGTACGCCTCCAGCCAGGCGAACTCCTCCCCCGCGTCCAGCGGGATGTGCTCCAGCTGGGTCCGGGCGAGCCCGGCCTGGATCTCGGCGTAGCCGCCGGTGCCGGGTTCGGTCAGCCAGCGCTGCCAGCGGCGGCCGCCGGGACCCGCGCCCCACAGGAACAGCTTGCGGCCGCGCAGCAGATCGGTGGAGGTCTGGACGAGGCCGTGGCCCCGGTCGTCCAGGGCGGCGATCCAGCGGCGTGCGTCCTGGGGCAGTTCGTAGAAGTAGTCGGCGGGATGGGTGCCGCGCAGCGGATAGCTGTGGTCGGTGCCGTTCCACTGCGGGACCGGGACCCGGCTCAGGGTGCGGGTGTAGCCGAAGTGCCAGGCTTCGTCGGCGGGGGCGAGGACGCGGGTGTGCTCGTTCTCGGGGACGGCGGTGTTGGACCACCAGTAGACGGGGGCGGGCTGGTGGTGCGGATTGCGGATCCGTACGCCCACGTACAGGAACGCGGAGTCCGCGGGCAGCCACAGATCGACCTGGAAGGGCAGGTCGCGCAGCCGCTCCCACTCCCACAGCCGCACCATCGCGCCCCCGTCGGCGGCGTCGGGCGCGGGCACCCGGGCGGCGTGCAGGGGTGCGCAGGACAGGGTGGTGTGGCCGGTGGCGCCGATGTTCCACTCGATGCCACCGGAGAACCAGGCGCCGTTGAGCGCGAAGTCCGCGGGCTGGAACACCGGGTTGCGGTAGAGGAGTTCACGGCCGGTGGGCTTGTGGTGAAGGGAGTGCACCCGGCCGCCGAGACCGGGCAGCACGGTGGCGCGGAGGTGGTCGTTCTCGAGGACGAGGGCGTCGAGCGCGGTCGGGACGCGGTCACGGCCGTAGCCGTCGTACAGCCGCACCGGGAGCACCGAGCGCAGCGGGCGGTAGGCGACCTGACGGGCCATATCGGCGGGGAGGGTGGCGCGGACCCGCTCGTCGACGCGATGGGTCTCGTCGAGCGGGCGCAGCGCGGGCAGGGGGTTCCCGGGCCCGAGCGGGGCGGCGGGAAGGGTCAGGGTGGTACGTCGCACGGTCGTGGCCACTGGCTGCCTCGTTCCGACTGCCTCGGGTCACCTCTGCTTGGCGACCGTCCGATGACCATGGAACCGCGTCGCGGGCCCGGTGAACAGAGCGGCCGCGCACCGGGGGTGGCTCATGCGCCCCCGGTGTCGTCCAGCATCTCGCTGGTGATGGCCCAGCGCTCGTGGTCGCGCCAGGCGCCTTCGATGTAGAGGAAGTCGGGCGAGAAGCCCTCCAGCCGGAGCCCGTGGCGCTTCACCAGCCGCAGCGACGCCTCGTTGCCCGGCTGGATGTTGATCTCGATGCGGTGCAGTCCGAGCGGGCCGAAGGCGTGCCGCAGGACCAGTCCGAGCCCTTCGGACATATAGCCCTGTCCGGTGTGGGGCGCGAAGGCCCCGTAGCCGATCGAGCCGCACTGGAAGGCACCGCGCACAATGGTGTTGATGTTGATGAATCCGGCGAGGGCGCCGGTCTCGCGGACACAGACGAGGAAGCCCTCGCGGTCCTCGCGCTCCAGCTGGGAGATGAACCCCTCGTACGCCTGGTCGGTGGTGGGGAGGGTCAGCCAGGGACGGTGGAATCCGGTGCTCGCGCGGGCGCACCGGATGAACTCCGCGCGGTCCTCGCGCCGATGGGGCCGGATGGCCGCGCGGGCTCCCTCGGCGACATACGCGTGATCAGGCATGGGGACATGATGGTACGGGGCGGTGGCCCGCGCCAGCGGTCCGCGCCCGCCGCCGCGGGCCCGGCCCCGCCCGCCGCCGCGGGCCAAGCGGCGCCGGGCCCGCGGATGGGACCCACCGCTCCCGGGCCGGGCCGCGGAGGGCCGCGGTCGCCGAGGTGGGTCGGGGTCAGGCCGCCCGGGCGGGGTCCAGCAGGGCCAGGGCCGCCGCGTAGGCGGAGCCGGAGGGGACCGCGTCGGCCAGCGGGACGTCGAGCAGCGCCCAGGGACCCACCGGCACCGGCTCGGGACCGGTGCCGACATAGCTGACCGACGGGTCCTGGGACAGCCCGGTGCCGATGCCCTTCAGGTACGCCTCCTTGCGCGTCCAGCAGCGGGCGAAGGCGGCGGGCCGGTCGTCCGGGGGGAGCGCGTCCAGTTCGGCGCGCTCCGAGGGATGCAGACTCCCGGCGACCGTGTCGACCACCGAGGTGGGCTGGAGCTTCTCCACATCCGCCCCGACCGGGGAGCCCGCGAAGGCGAACAGCACCAGATCACCGGCGTGGGACATATTGAAGTGCAGCGGATGGCCGGGCACCGCGGGGCGGCCGTGCGGACCGCCGCAGCCGGGACACGCCTCACGGGTGAACGGCACGGCGGCGGGTTCCAGATCGAGATAGCCGCCGAGCAGCTGCCGCAGCCCCATATGGGCGGCGGTGTACCGCCGGCGGTCCTCCTCGCGCAGGAACTTCCCGGCCCGCTCCCGCTCCTCGGCGTCCAGGATCTTGTCGGGCGCGTCCGTGTCCGGGGCGGAGGTGTACGCGGAGACGCTGAGCAGCCAGGTCTCGGGGCCGCCGTGCGGCCAGGTGCCGGACAGGGCGGCGGGCAGCGGCTCACCGCCGACGACGCGCGGGGACCGTGGGGGTGTCAACTCGCTCCTCCAGAAGGGGTGATGGCGATGTGCCCGGTGTCACGGCTGATCACGCTACCGGGGTCGCGGGGCCCGGGGCAGCGGAGCTCCGGACAAACTTCGGCGACACGCGGCTGAAGCCGAGGGGGTCCGGACCGGGCGCCGGACCGGGAGGTGCGCCGGGCGACGTCATGTCTTCAGGTCCAGGGTGGGGACATCGGTACGGACGATCCCGAAGGTCTGGGCGTAGAGGGAGAGTTCGGCCTCCAGGGCGCGGATCATGGTGTCGGAGCGCCGGAAGCCATGGCCCTCGCCCTCGAAGGTGAGATAGGCGTGCGGAATGCCGCGCCCGGCGATGATCTCGAGGAAGCGCTCGCACTGCTCGGGCGGGCAGATGGTGTCCTCCAGCCCCTGGAGCAGCAGGAAGGGCGCGCGGATCCGGTCGGCACGGTGCACCGGGGAACGCTCGCGATAGCGCTCGGGGACCTCGGCCGGAGGTCCGACCAGCGACTCCGTATAGCGGGACTCGAAGTCATGGGTGCCGCCGGTGGCCCAGGCGGTGAGGTCGAGGATGGGGTAGACGACGGTGCCGCAGGCGTAGAGCCCGGTGGCGGTGAGGGAGACCGCCGCGGTCCAGCCCCCCGCGCTGCCGCCGCGGATCGCCAGCCGGGAGCGGTCGGCGGTGCCCTCGTCGGCGAGGGCCCGGGCGACGGCGGCGCAGTCCTCGACATCGACCACACCCCACTGGCCGCGCAGCCGGTTGCGGTAGGCCCGGCCGTGGCCGGTGGAACCGCCGTAGTTGACCTCGGCGACCCCGATACCGCGCGAGGTGAAGTAGGCGATCTCCAGGTCGAGGACGAGCGGGGCGCGGGAGGTGGGGCCGCCGTGCGCCCACACCACATAGGGCGGCAACTCGCCCTCGGGCGCGGTGTGGTCGGGGTTGTGCGGTGGATGGATCTGGGCGTGGATCTCCCGGCCGTCCGGTCCGGTGAAGGTGCGGATCCGCGGCTCGGGGTAGTAGGCGGGGTCGACGGGGTCGGTGTGCGGGCTGCCGATGACCCGGGCGTGGCCGGTGCGGACATCCAGCTCGATCACCTCATGGCCGCTGCGGGGGCTCGCGGCGACACCCCGCACCCGGGTGCCGTCCACGGCGAGCGTCGGCTCCCATTCGGTCCACGGCCCGGGGACGTCCGCCAGCTCACCGGTGCGGGGGTCGAGGATGCCGAGCACGGCGGCGCCCCGGCCGTGCAGGACGGCGATCAGCCCGCCGGGCAGCGGGGCGAACCAGCGGTGGCCCAGCTTCCACAGCGGCCCCGCGAATTCCTCCTGCCGGTCGCAGAGGGTGGTGCTCGCAACGGCGCCGCCGGCCGCCCCGTCGGGGTCGACGCGCTGGAGCTGCCACCAGCCGCTGCGGTCGGAGACGAACAACAGCGAGCCGTCGGGCGCCCATTCGGCCTGGGCCACCGATTCATCGGTCGCCCCGACCACGGGGCGCACCGCGGTGAACGTCCCCTCCGCCGTGATCTCGGCGAGCATCACCACCGTGCCGTCCCACGGCATCCGCGGATGGTCCCAGGCGATCCAGACGGCCCGGTGGCCGTCGGGCGAGAGCCGTGGACCGGTGACGAAGTCATGCCGGGCGTCGGTCAGCTCCCGCACCGCCGCGCGGTCCCCGGCGGCCGAGCCGTCCAGCGGTACGGCGGCGAGCACCCGCCGGACGTCACCGGGGCCTTCGCCGGTGGACTCCTCCAGCACCCCCCACACTTCGCCGCGTTCGGGGTGGATCTGGAGGTCCGCCCAGCGCAGCCCGCCGCCCACCGTTGACACCGGGGTCAGCGGGTGCGGTGGCGCGTCCTCCGGGGCATCGGGCTCGAAGGCGTACAGCCGCTGGTCGGGGTAGTGGACGAAGACCACCAGCGGGCCCCGGGCGGGGCGGGGCACCGCGGCCCATGGGGTGCCGCCGTATCCCATGACCCGGCTGCGCACATTCCACGGCACGGGCAGGGCGGACAGCTCCGCGCCGTCGGTCCGCAGCCGCACCAGGGTGCGGCGGCCGCCCTCCTCGGGGCGCGGCGCGGTCCACCACACCTCCTCACCGACGCTGCCCAGGTATTCCGGATGGCCGTCGTGGGAGGCGGCGAGCGCGGCGTCCACCGGGGAGTGCCAGGTGCCGTAGGGGGCCATGACGGCCGTCAACTGCTGTCGCATCGCTCATGCCCTCTGGAGGAAGTGGTCGAGCACCCGGACGCCGAAGTGCAGGGCATCGACCGGCACCCGCTCGTCCACACCGTGATAGAGCGCCTGGTAGTCGAAGCCCTCGGGGAGCCGCAGCGGTGAGAAGCCGTAGCCGAGGACGCCGAGGCGGGAGAACTGCTTGGCGTCCGTGCCGCCCGACATGCAGAACGGCACCACATGGCCGCCCGGGTCGAAGCGCTCCACGGCGGCGCGCATCGCCTGGTACGTCGGGGCGTCCGGCCCGACCGGCGCCTGGAGCGGGACCTCGCGGTGGTGGAACTCCCAGTCCACGTCCGGCCCGGTGAGCCGGTCGAGGGTGGTGCGGAACTCCTCCTCCGCACCGGGCAGCATCCGGCCGTCCACATAGGCGGTGGCGCTCCCCGGAATCACATTGATCTTGTAACCGGCCTCCAGGACCGTGGGGTTGGCGCTGTTGCGCACGGTCGGCTCGACCAGGGCGGCGGCGGGGCCCAGCGCGGCCAGCAGCGCGTCGATGTCGAGGTCCGGCGCGTCCAGATCGGCCGGAACGCCCCGCAGCGCGGCCAGTTCGGCCAGCGCGGCCTTCACCGTGGGCGTCAGCCGCACCGGCCACTGGTGCTCACCGATCCGGGCCACGGCCGCGGCCAGTCTGCTGACCGCGTTGGCCCGGTTGACCTTCGAGCCGTGTCCGGCCCGGCCGCGCGCGGTGAGTTTGAGCCAGGCCGTGCCGCGCTCCCCCGCCGCGATGGGGTAGAGCCGCATCCCGGATCCGGCGTGGAAGGTGAAGGCGCCCGATTCGCTGATGCCTTCGGTGCAGCCCTCGAACAACTCGGCGTGCTGATCGGCGAGGAAGCCGGAGCCCGCCTCGGCGCTGTCCTCCTCGTCGGCGGTGAAGGCCAGCACGATGTCCCGGCGCGGCCGGACCCCGGACCGGGCCCAGGCGCGCACGGCCGCGAGCACCATCGCGTCCATGTTCTTCATGTCGATGGCGCCGCGACCCCACACCACCCCGTCACGGACCTCGCCGGAGAAGGGGTGCACGGTCCAGTCGGCGGGCTCGGCGGGCACCACGTCCAGATGGCCGTGGACCAGCAGCGCGGGCGCGGAGGCGTCGGTCCCCTCGATGCGGGCGACCACATTGGTGCGCCCCGGTGAGCGCTCCAGCAAGGTGGGGTCGATGTCCACATCGCTGAGCATCTCCGCCACATACTCGGCGGCCGGGCGCTCGGAGCAGTCGCCGCCGCCGCGGTTGGTGGTGTCGATGGCGATCAGCTCGGAAGTGAACCGCACCACCTCGTCGAGCGCCTGTGCGTCGATCGCTTCGGAACGCTCCGTGTCAGCCATACTGCTCCTCCACCGCGGCCGAGACGACCGTCGTGACCGCCTTGAAGCACCGGATGCCCTCGTACATCGTGGGTGAGGTGTAGGCGACGCGCCGCTCACCGCTGGGCTCCACCCCCGGCACCACGCTTGCCGCGCCCGCCAGATGGGCGGCGTCGAACTCCAGCTCCACCGTGAACGGCCCGCCCCGCGCGGGCTCGTGGCGCACCGCCAGCGCCGCCGCCTCCCGCGCCGCCTCCCGGATGTCCGCGGCGGTCCGGGCGGGGGTGCGGCACACCGCCGCATAGCGCGACACATAGTCCTTGACGGCGGCCGAACGGGCCGCGGGCGCATAGCCCTTGGCGTCCTCGCAGGTGCGGTCGTCACCGGTCACCAGCACCACCGGCACCCCGTACTCGGCGACGACCAGGGCATTGAGCCGTCCTTCGCTCGCGGGCACACCGTCCACCCACACACCGGTGATGGAGTTGGCCAGATAGGTGTGGGCGAGAACGCCCTCGGTGCCCGCGCCGGTGTGATAACCGACGAACGCGATCCCGTCCACATCGCCGTGCTGCACGCCCTCGACCATGCTCAGGCTCTTGTGCCGCCCGGTGAGCATCTGGGCCCGCTCGTCCAGCTCCTCCAGCAGCAGATTGCGCATGGTCCAGTGCGCCTCGTTGATGAGGACCTCGTCCGCGCCCCCGTCGAGGAACCCGGCGACCGCCGCGCTCACGTCGGACGTGAACAGGCGGCGGCAGCGCTCCCACTGCGGGGTGCCGGGCAGCACATCAGCGGGCCAGGTCACGCCGGTGGCGCCCTCCATGTCGGCGCTGATAAGGATCTTCATGCCTCGTCACGTTACGCGCCGGGACGGACACGAACCAGCCCTGTGGAAAACTGGTCTGGCCCAGTCAGGCCGTGTCCCGTCAGGCCGTGTTCCGCCCCACCACGAACCAGCGGGCCGGAAGCTCCACCCGGGAGCCGTCGGCCCACTGCTCCGTCTGGGCCAGCGCCGTCGGCCCCTCCGCCAGGATCTCCAGTCCCACCGCCGCCAGCAGCTCCGGTATCTCGGTGTCCGCCGCGTCCGCGGGCCTGAGGCCGTGGTCGAAAACGCGCCGCAGCTTGGCGGGCGGACCGCCGGGGCCCCCGGCCAGCCGCCCCAGCGTGGCCTTGGACTCCTGCGTCAGCTCCGCCACGAAGGCCCGGCCGCGCTTCCCCACCAGGGTGGCCACCGCCTCCGCGACCGGGCGCCGGTCCTCGGCGTCGCTCTGGTGGATAACGGCCCGCAGGTAGACATTGGCGTCCCCGAGCTCGTCGTGAAGCTCCCGTACGCCCTCTCGGTCCGTCAGGCTCAGCTGCCGGAACTCCGCGACGCCCGCGGTGTCCGCGCGCCGTGCGTGCTCCACCGCCGCCCACGAGAGGTCGACGCCCATCGCCCGCGGGAAGCGGGAGGCCAGATAGCGGGTCTGGGTGCCGTTGCCGCAGCCGAGGTCGACGATGGGCAACGCGGCGTCGGCGTACGGCGCCAGCAGCTCCACGTGCGGGGCCGCGCTCAGTGACGGGTCCACGTCCCAGATGGCCTCCCCCGGGGCGTCCGAGGTCTCGTTCCAGTAGCTCTCCCACGCTTGCCTGTAACGCTCCGACACGCTCATCGCCGCTCCCCGGGTCCGACATCGGCCGACACCATGACGTGCTGCCCTGCTGCCTACCGCCACCTCCCGGCGCGGGCAAGTGCTCCGGCGCACGACGGCCCGCTCCCCCGGAATCCTTCACCCCATGTTCGAACCCTCACCCCGCCGGGCGCGGCAGTGCCTGCTCGAACCACACGGTCTTGCCCCGCCCGGAACGGCTGGTGCCCCACTCCCGGGCCAGCGCGCTGATCACCCGCAGGCCCCGGCCGAACGTGTCCTCGCGGCCCGCGCTCAGCAGCGTGGGCAGTTCGTGGTCGTCGTCCGACACCTCGCACAGCAGAGCCTCGGTGCGCACCAGACGCAGCACCACATGGTGGGTGTGCGCGTGCCGTATCGCGTTGGTCACCGCCTCGCTCACCAGCAGTTCGGCCGTCCCGGCGGCCGAACTGAGCCCCCACCGGTCCAGCCGCTCCCGGACCAGCCGGCGCGCCCGCCCGACCTCCTGGGGGTCCAGCGCCAGCCGCCACTGGGCGACATCGTCGGCGGGGATGCCGTTCAGCCGGGCCATCAGCAGCGCCACGTCGTCCTTGCGGCCGTCACGGGGGTTGAGGGCGCGGATGATGGTGTCGCAGGCGTCGTCCATGGACGCCGCAGGATGCGCGGCGGATTCGCACAGCGCCGCGAGCCCGGCGCCGATGTCCTGGCCGCGCACCTCGACCAGCCCGTCGGTGCACAGCACCAGCCGGTCGCCGGGCGCCACCTTGACCCGCGCCGCCTCGAACGGCACGCCGCCGACTCCTATGGGCGCCCCGGTCGGCAGCCCCAGCAGTTCGCTGCGGCCGTCCTGGGCGCGCACCAGCACCGGCGGGACATGACCGGCGTTGGCGATCAGCAGTTCGGAGCGGATCGGGTCGTAGACGGCGTACAGACAGGTGGCGAGGTAGTGCTCGCCGAGCCGCTGCGCCAGGTCGTCGAGGTGGCGCAGCAGCTGGGCGGGCGGCAGGTCGAGGGCGGCCATGGTCTGCACGGCGGTGCGCAACTGCCCCATCATCGCGGCCGCGTTCAGCCCGTGTCCCATGACGTCGCCCACCACCAGCGCGGTGCGCGAACCGGGCAGCTTGATGCTGTCGAACCAGTCGCCGCCGACCCGGCCGAGCCGGGTGCCGGGCAGATAGCGGGTGGCGGTGTCGCAGCCCGCCATCCGCGGGGTCACCTGCGGCAGCATGCTCTCCTGGAGGGTCTCGGCGACGTTCTCCTGGAAGGTGTACATCCGGGCGTTGTCCAGGACGAGCCCGGCGCGGGCGGCGAGTTCGGCGCCGGTGGTGCGGTCCATGTCGTCGAACAGCTCACGCCCGGGGCGGCGCAGCAGCACCATGAAGCCCAGCACCACATTGCGCGCCTTGAGCGGCACGATCAGCACCGACCGGCCGTTGATCAGCGGCCGCAGATCGCGCTTCTCGAACTGCCCGGCGATCCGGTCCCCGATTTCCTCGCTGAGGTGCGGGATCAGCACCGGTTCGCCGGTGACCATGCACTGGAAGAACGGGGTGTGTTCGGGGAAGGCGATGCTCTCGCCGACCGGCACGGTGTCGTCCCAGCGGCCCGGTTCGTCGTTGTGCTCCACCCAGACGCGGTGCCAGACGGTGGTGACGTCCGGCGGGCCGTCGGGGAAGCCCTCGCCCGCGAGCACCTGGGCGCGCAGATGGGTCCCCGCGAAGTCCGCGAAACGGGGGACGGCGGCGCTGGTGACCTCGCGGATGGTGCGGGAGAGATCCAGGGAGCTGCCGATCCGGCCACTGACCTCGTTGAGGAACTCCAACCGCTCGCGGACGGCGGCGTGTTCGAGGTCGATCTCGTCGAGTTCGGCAGCCGCGGCGGGCACACCGGGCGTGAGGGAGTCAACGAGGGTGTGCGGATGGGGCCGTGCGCCGTCCGACAGCTCCACGCGCCGCCGGGCCGCCTCCTGGCGCGCCCGGCGCTCGCGGTAGCGGGGCATGCCCCAGTCCGGGGTGACCGGGACCCGCTCGTGGTGGCTGATCTCCAGTACGGGATAGCCGAGTTCGAGGACCTGGGAGACGATCCGGCCGACGGCGGCCGGGCCCATATTGGGCAGGATGTCCGGCAGCCGCCCCGCCAGCCGCTCGGCGCCCGGGAACTCGGTGTGCAGCGCGAAGCCGGGGGTGAACCGCTCCCGCTCCCCCGCCGCGTCCCCGCCGGAACCGGCCGCGTCCCCACCGGAACCCGCCGCCTCGCCGCCGGAACCGGCCGCCTCCCCGCCGAGCGCGGCGGCGTCCGCTGCCAGCACCAGCAGCCGCTCCGGTCCCGCCCCCGCCAGTGGATACGCCCACCACAGCACATCGGCCCGGTGCCGCACCGGATCCGCCACCCGGGCGCGGCCCGCGGTCGGATAGCGGACCGGCCCGTACAGCGAATCCTCGAGACCGTGGCGGTCACCGGGGAGGTCCGCGGCGCGCAGCGCGCCCGAGACCGGCATCAGGTCCCCGGCGGGGCGGCCGACGGCCTCGTCACGGGTGCGCCCGAAGAGCCTGCGCGCCCCCGAACTCCAGTGGGTGACCAGCCCCTCGGCGTCCACCACGACCACCGCGAGCGGGATCCGCCCCGGCCCGGCGCCACGCCCCTCCGGCGCCGCGGGCGCGCCGGCCGGTCCGTCGTCGCCGTGCGACGTGCCATGCTCCATCGGCGCAAGCTCCTTCGCACGCAAGATCTCCGACACCGCTACCCACGGTACGACCGCCATGGGCGCCCGGGTGGGGCAATACCCGAATAGGTGTCATGTGCTCGGAACCGCCACCAACCGCCCGGTGCCGCGCCCCGGAACGAGGAAGCCGGAGCCGCCCGGGAACGCGGACGCCGCCGGGAGGCGATCCGTTCGGGGCGCCTCCCGGCGGCGGTGAAGGGCCGTCAGTCCTCGTGGCCCAGCTGGAGATCGCGTTCGGTCCGGCCACCGCCCGCCACCTGGAGCACGGTCGCCACCGGCGGATAGCCCGCGGCGATCACCGTGTACTCACCCGCCGACAGGTCGATGAAGCGGAAGGCGCCGTCGGTGCCGGTCGTGGCCGTGTCGACGACATTGCCCGCCGCGTCCAGCAGCGTGACCCGCGCGTCCTCCACGGGGCGGTCGCCGCCCGCGCGGACCACACCGCGCAGCACCGCGCCGCCCGCCAGCTCGATGTCCTGCCGGGTCTCCCGCGCGGCCTGCAGCGTGACCGGCAGGGCCGCGGGGCGGAACGCGGGGGCGCTCGCGGCGAGGGTGTACTCCCCCGCCACCAACTCGGCCATCACATAGCCGCCTTCGCGTCCGCTGCGGGTGGAGGCGACCACCTCGCCGCGGACGTCGGTCAGCGTCACCGTAGCCTCCCGCACCGGGGTGCCGTCCGCGGTGAGCACGGCCCCGGCGAGCCGCCCCGCGCCGCCGAGGACCACGTCCAGCTCGACGGGGCGCTCGCCGACGGTGACGCTGACCGCCCGGGGCTGGTGCCCTCCGGCCGCCGCGATCAGGACGTACGAACCGCTGCCCGGTGTGCTCAGCGCGTACCGGCCGTCCTCGCCGCTCGCACCGCGCCCGATCTGACGGCCCCCCACGTCGATGAGGGTGAGCGCCGCCCGCGGAACCGTCGTGCCGTCGTGGTGCTGGACGGTGCCGCAGACCGGGACGCCCGCGGTCGGCGGCGGCCCGGAGGCGGCGGCGTGCCGCGGCGCCGTGCCGGTGCGCGCCGCCGGTACGACGGGGTCTGGCTGGACGGCAAAGTCGGTGTGGGACACCAGAGGTTTCTCCTTCAGCAGGAAGGCGAGCAGGAAGCCCAGGACGAGCACCGGCACGAGATAGAGGAAGATCCGCGGCATGGCGTGGGCGTAGGCCGCGATGTACCCGTCGCGGAGGGGACCCGGCAGGGCGTGCACCATCTGCGGGGTGACCGAGTCGGCGTCGGGCAGACCGGCGCCGTCCCCGCCCCGGCCGGACGCCGCCCCGGGGGGCAGTTCGACCGCGAGCCGGTCGGCGAGGCGGTTGGCGAAGAGCGTGCCGAAGACGGCCGCGCCGACACTGCCGCCGATCTGCCGGAAGTAGTTGTTGGCGCTGGTGGCGGAGCCGAGGTCGGCGGCGGGTACGGAGTTCTGGACGGCGAGCACCAGTACCGGCAGCACCAGCCCGATGCCGAGTCCGAGGACGGCCATCCACAGGCTGTAGTCCTGCCGGGAGGTGTCCTCGTCCAGCCGGGAGAGCAGCCACATGCCGCCCACCGAGACCAGACCCCCGAGGACGGGGAAGACCTTGTAGCGCCCGGTGGCGCTGATGAGCTGGCCGGAGAGGATCGAGGCCAGCACCATGCCGCCCATCATGGGCACCATCAGCAGACCGGACTCGGTGGCCGAGACCCCGTCGACCATCTGGAGGAAGGTGGGCAGATAGCTGGCGGCGCCGAACAGGGCCACCCCGATGACCGCGCCGATCAGCCCGCTGACGCAGAAGACCGAATCGCGGAACAGCCGCATGGGGATGATCGGTTCGGGGGCGATGCACTCCACGACGACGAAGAGGACCACCGAGCCGAGCGCGCCGAGCGCGAGCCCGATGATGACGCGGTCGCCCCAGGCGTACTCCGTACCGCCCCAACTCGTCAGCAGCACCGCGCAGGTGGAGAACACCGACAGGAACAGCGCGCCGAAGAAGTCGAAGCGGGCCCGGCGGGGGGCTTCGGGCACCCGGAGGACCATGGCCACGACGCCGAGCGTGACCAGGCCGAAGGGGACGTTGACGTAGAAGCACCAGCGCCAGGAGGCATGGTCGGTGAAGAAGCCGCCGAGCAGCGGTCCGGCCACCGAGGCGAGGCCGAACGCGGCGCCGATGAGCCCCATGTAGCGCCCGCGTTCCCGCGGCGGCACGATATCGGCCATGATCGCCTGCACGCCGATCATCAGTCCGCCCGCGCCCACGCCCTGGACCGCGCGGAAGAGGATCAGTTCCTCCATCGTGCGCGACCAGCCCGCCAGCGCGGACCCGGCGATGAAGACGACGATCGCGAAGATGAAGACGCTCTTGCGCCCGATGAGATCGCCCAGTTTGCCGTAGAGCGGCAGCACGACGGTGACGGCGAGGAGGTAGGAGGTGACGGTCCAGGACATCTTGTCCAGGCCGTGCAGTTCACCGACCACCTCGGGGAGGGCGGTGGCCACGATGGTCTGGTCGAGCGCCGCGAGCAGCAGCGCCAGCATCAGCCCGAAGAAGACCGTCCGGATCCGGGCCGGGCTGAGTGGGACCACCGCGGCGCCCTCGGCCACGGGGTGCGGCGGGCCGTCCGCCTCGGGGACCGGGGCGGGCACGGAGACGGTGACGGAGACGGAATCGGGAGGGCCCGCGAGCCCGTGCCCCTCGGCCTCCCCGGCCCCGTCCGCCCCTTTCGCCAAGGTGGTCGCGGTGGTCTGGCCCACGTCCTGCTCCCCTCGTCACGCCTGCGCCGCCGCCCATTTCTCGCATTACGCGTCACTACCGGCAAACCACGACGAATCGCCGACGAAGGGGATACGGGGATGTTCTCCCCGGTGAGAGTGCGTGCGGAGGTTATGCCGCACCAAAGGGGAAACCACCCGAACCGGTGACCGCGGCAGCCGCCCCCCTGACGGGACGGACCGGCCGCGGTCCGGCCGGAAAGGGGGTGTTACTCGGAGCCCTGCGCGGCGACCTCCGCCGCCAGCTTCTCCAGCAGCTCGTCATAGATGCGGCCGAGGCCCTTGGGGGCGAAGGTCCGCTCGAAGAAGCCGCCGATACCGCCCGCCCCGTTCCAGACCGAGGTGACCACGACCCGGGAACGCCCCTCGCCCGCCGGGGTCACCGTCCAGGTGGTCACCATCGAGGAGTTGCGGTCCTTCTCCACCAGCTGCCCGTCGGTGGGCTCGGAGACCTCCAGCAGACAGTCGCGCACCCGCTTGCTGGTGGCCTGGAGCTTCCAGTGGACGACGGTGCCCTCCCCGTCGCCGCCCTCACGCACCTCGTACTCGCTGAAGTGGTGCGGAAGCAGCCGGGGGCGGGTCTCGCGGTAGTCGGCGAGTGCGTCGAACACATCCTCGGGCTTGCCCGCGACGATCCGCTCCGTGGTGGCCTCGACCTGCCCCATTGCTCTTCCTCCGTGTTCGACCGTGAACCGGTGCGGCGCCCGGCTGACCGCGGCGCCCCTGGCAGCGGCAAGCCAACCACCTCCGCGGCGGCCACCCAAATCCAGGGTTGACGGAACTGAATGAAACATGTGTTCTATTGTGGTACGAGCGAGACCCGGAGGTGCGTGCCATGCGCTGGGACAACCTGACCAAGGACACGGAAGCAGCCGCTCCGGCCCTGTTCGCGGCGGAGGCGGTGACCACTCGCACGGTCGACACCCCTGAGTTCCGAGGAATCACCTTCCACGAGATCCGCGCCCGCTCGATCGTCAACCGGGTGCCGGGCGCCTCCCGGATGCCCTTCGAGTGGACGGTGAACCCGTACCGCGGCTGCACCCACGCCTGCGTCTACTGCTTCGCGCGCAAGACCCACAGCTACCTCGACCTGGACACCGGGCTGGGCTTCGACTCCCAGATCGTGGTGAAGGTCAACGCCCCGGAGCTGCTCCGCCGGGAGCTGGCCTCCCCCCGGTGGCACGGCCAGCACATCGCCATGGGCACGAACGTGGACTGCTACCAGCGCGCCGAGGGCCGCTATCAGCTGATGCCCGGCATCCTCTCGGCCCTGGCCGAGCGCGCCAACCCGTTCTCGATCCTCACCAAGGGCACACTGATCCTGCGCGATCTGGAGCTGCTGCGCCGGGCCTCGCGGGTCACCGACATCGGGGTCTCGGTCTCGGTGGGCTTCACCGACCGCGAGCTGTGGCGCACCGTCGAGCCCGGCACCCCCTCCCCCGAGCGGCGGCTGGACGTGGTGCGCACCCTGTCCTCCCACGGCATCCCGTGCGGCGTGCTGATGGCGCCGGTGATCCCGTTCCTCGGCGATTCCCCCGAGCAGTTGCGCGCCACCGTACGGGCCATCGCGGAGGCCGGGGCGACCTCGGTGACCCCGCTGGTGCTGCATCTGCGGCCGGGCGCCCGCGAGTGGTTCACCGCCTGGCTCACCGAGCACCACCCGCGGCTGCTGCGCCGGTACGACGCGCTGTACGAGGGCGGCGCCTACGCCCCGAAGTGGTATCAGCGGCGGATCACCGGGATGGTCCACGACCTGGCCGCCGAGTACGGCATCGGCCCCTGGGAACCGGGCGCGCACCGCAATCTCCGCGCGCCCGAGCCCGACCACCCCGCTCCCCCGGAACCGGCCCAGCTGTCCCTGCTTTGACTGCTCCCTTCCCTGACGGAAGGGGATTCCTGGCTCAGGCTGCCTCCGGGAGCAGCGCTCCCGGAGGTCTTACGCCCTCGGCACCAGCCGGGTTCAGACCTGCCCGGTGGAGCATCACACGGGCGGAGTTCTCGTCTCTGGGGGAGACGGCTCCGCACGCGGTGCAGGTGTAGATGCGCTCGGACAGCGGCAGTGCGTGCTTGGTTCTCGCTCCGCACGATGCGCAGTCCATGGTGGTGTGCGCGGGGTGCACGAAACGGATGTCCCGCCGGTGTTTGCGGCCCATCTCGACCAGGGCCTTCTTCGTGGCGCCGATCGCGGCGTCCGCCGCCTTGCGCGCCATGGAGGACTTGGCGAGGAACTTCGGCTGGAAGTCCTCGACGGCGATGACGTCGTAGTCGGTCACGACCTTCTTCGCCCACTTGCGCCCGGTGTCCTGCCGCTGCCGGGCGATCTTCGCGTAGGTCTTCGCCCGCCACTTCTTCGCCTCGCGGTAGCCCTTCGAGGCGGCCTGTCCCTTCTTCGGTCTGCGGCGGGCCATCATCCGGTCGTACCGGGTCAGCTTGGCCTGGGCCCTGCGGCCGTGCTGGGCGTGCGGAAGGTCGTGGGCGTTGGAGGTGGTGGTCGCGGTCTGCTTCACGCCCCAGTCCACACCGAGCACCCGGCCGGTTTCCGGCAGCGGCCGCACCTTTGCGGGGACCACGAACGAGCAATACCAGTGCCCGATACTGTCCTGGTACACCCGCACCGAAGAAGGTTCGGCGGGCAGATCCCGCGACCACACCACCGTCAGCACGATCCCACCCGCCAGGTACAGGCGGCCGTCCCTCAGCCGGAACCCGCGCCGGGTGTAGTTCAGCGTCGGCAAGGCCTCGTGCTTCTTCTTCCACTTCGGCATACCGGCCCGCTGCCGCCCAGGCAAGCGTTCCCGGATGTCCTTGTGCGCCTTGGCACGGGACCTGCCGAAATCCCGGATCACCTGCTGCTGCGGAACACTGGAACCCTCCCGCAGCCACGGCGTACACTCCCGCGCCCGGGTCAGCATCTTGTCCAGCTGCGCCGGTCCACACGTCCGCTTCTCACCCGTGGCCTTGTTGTGCAGGTGAGTGGCCTTGGACTTGGCGACACATTCGTTCCAGATCCAACGGCACCGACCCCACTCCGCCAGCAGCACCGTACGAGAGGCCGACGACACGCGAAGCCGGTACGTGTACCGGACGTACCCGGCCCCGTCGGCTTCTCCTGGCGTCGGCATGCCGTCAACGTAGCGTCATGGTGTGTGTTCCACTCCGTATACCGGCAGACCTACTCGAACGGGTGACCGCTCAAGCCGCTGCGGGCGCGCTGCTCGGGGGAGAGCCCCGAGTGCTCCGCGATCGGGGTCTCGATCGCCCCGGGCGCCACACACACCACCCGCACCCCGCGCGGCGCCAGTTCCACCGCCCAGCTGCGGGTGAGCGTCTCCAGCGCGGACTTGGTGGCCGCGTAGACCGAACTGCCCGGCCAGCCGCGCTGGCCGATGGAGGTGCTGATGTTGACGATCACGCCGCCGCTCTCCTCCAGGGGGCCGAGGGCCGCCTGGGTGAGCAGGACGGGCGCGACGAGGTTGGTCTCCAGCTGGGCGGTGACCGGTTCACGGACGATGGCGCCGAGCGGTGCGCTGCGGACCACGGCGGCGTTGTTGACCAGGACGTCCAGCCGGCCGTGGGTCTCCAGGGTGTACCGGACGATGTCCTCGGCGGACCCGGCGGCGGTGATGTCGGCGGGCAGCGGGTGGACGCGCGGATGGCCCTCGGCGGTGCGGGCGAGCGGTTCGGGCCGCCGTCCGACGGCCACGACGTCCGTGCCCTCCACGGCGAGGGTGCGGGCGGTGGCCCGGCCGATGCCGGTGCCCGCCCCGGTGACCACGGCGACCCGGTCCGGCCGCCCTGTGCTCTGTGCGGAGTTCATGGTGTCGATCCTGTGACCCTGCCGCCAGTGACAAGGTCAAGCCGCCTACGGTGGGACGCATGGACGGGGTGCTGGTACGGGAGATGACCGAAACGGATATCGACGCGGTGGCGGCGGTGCGGGTGCGCGGGTGGCAGGAGGCGTACGCGGGGCTGATGCCGCAGTCGTATCTGGACGGCATGAGCGTCGAGGCGGACGCCGAGCGGCGGCGGGAGTTCTTCTCACGGGGTGTGGGCGACGTGGTCAACCTCGTGGCGGAGGCGGACGACGGCGAAGTGGTGGGCTGGGCCTGCTTCGGCCCGTACCGGGACCGCGATGTGCCCACCGGCGACGCCGAGTTGTACGCGCTCTACGTACGCCCCGCGCTGCTGGGCACGGGCATCGGCCGCGCCCTGCTCGACGAGTCCCTGGAGCGGGTCACCGAGCGGGGCTTTCCGCGGCTGCGGCTGTGGGTGCTGCGGGACAACGAGCGCGCCCGCCACTTCTACGAGCGGGCCGGGTTCGCGCCGGACGGCGGCGCGGAGGCGTACGAGGTGGCCGGGGTGTCCGTACCCGAGGTGCGCTACACGCGGCGGCTGGACCCGGCGACCGGCTGAGGGCCGCCGGACCCCGCGCGGCAGCGGCGCGTCTCGGGTCAGGCACCGCGGGCACCGCGGGCGGCGCAAGCACCCCGGGCACCGCGGGCGGCGCGCACGGCCCGGCCGGCGCCCCGCGGTCACCGCGCGTGCGCCTTGTCCGGCGCACCGGACGGTCCGCCGCCGCCCCCGCTGATCCGGGCCAGCGCCGCGGCCGCCGCCGCGCTGAGCCGTATGTACTTGCCCGCGGCGGTCAGGGCCGGGACGGCCCGCTCGTCGCCGATCGCGCCCAGCCCCTCCACACAGGCCCGGGCGATCGGCCAGTGCCGGTCCCGGGCGGCCAACTGCCGCTCCAGGGCGGCGACCAGGGCGGGGACGGACTCGGGGGCGCGCAGCTCGACCAGCAGCCGGATCGGGTGCAGGGAGTAGGCGGTGCGCAGCGGGTTGGTGGCCAGCGCGGCGGCGGCGCGGGCGGTGCGCGGATCGCCGAGGCGGGCCAGTACCCGGGCGGCCGTCGCACAGCGGGCGGGCTCGCGGTAGTTGAGCAGCAGGACGAGGGTTTCGAAGGCCCGGCGGTCGCCCGCGCTGCCGAGTACGAAGGCCGCGGTCTCCCGCGCCCACAGCGGCTGCTCCGGCGCGACCAGGATGCGGGCCAGCTGTTCGCGGGCGGTGGGGGTGCCCTTGCGTACCAGCGAGAGCAGCGAGGCGTGGGCCGCGGCCTCCTGCGGTGTGGTGAGCGAGGCCCGTACCCGCTCGGTCAGCGTCCGGAATTCATCGTCCATGCGAGGTCTCCCCTCCCCGGTGAGCCGCGCCACCGCGACGGCTCGCTCTGTGCTCTGGCGTCTTGGTTACCCGCGAGTTACTATGACGACACGAGCAGCACCCCTGCTCAGGCGGCCTGGTGACGCAGCCGCCGTGTGTGACGTCGGTTCGGCAGTACCCGCAGTACGGCATGGCCCCGGGACAGGGCCCGCCGCGTATCTCCCACGGGCAGTTTCCTCCGTGCGGCGCTGTCCGCCAGGGAGCGTGCAAGCCCTTCCGTCTGAGTTGTGTGTCATTCGCGTCAGACCCCAGCGCATCAGCGGCATGACCACCAGCTCCCCTCAGTCGTCACTTCATCCCCTTTTACGGGGAACACCCTCTGGAGTCCGCGATGGACCGTCTCCCACACACCGGCGTCAGCTCTACTCCCTCCTCTGATCTCTCCCCCTCCGCGGCCCCGCTCACTACTGTCGCCGTCGTCGGTCTCGGCACGATGGGCACCGGCATCGCCGAGATCCTGGCCCGTGCGGGGCGCGAGGTGATCGGCATCGACATCAGCGAGCGCGCCTGCCAACGGGCGGTGACCGCACTGGAGGTCGCCACGTCCCGCGCGGTCGAGCGCGGCCGGATCAGCGAAGAGGAGCGGACCGGCGTCCTGTCCCGGTTCCGGGTCTCCACCGATCTGCGGACCGCGGCCGACGCGGAGCTGGTGATCGAGGTCGTGCCCGAGGACTACGGCATCAAGCACGAGGTCTTCACCGAGCTGGACACCGTCGTCAGCCCGAGCACCATCCTGGCGACCGGCACCAACGCGCTGTCGGTGACCCGGCTGGCCGCCGAATCCGCCCGCCCGGAGCGGGTCCTGGGCCTGCACTTCTTCAACCCGGCGCCCGCCATGAAGCTGGTCGAGATCGTCTCCAGCGTGCTGACCGCGCCCGCGGCCGTCACGGCGGTCACCGAACTCGCCCGCGATCTGGGCAAGGAGCCGGTGGCGCTCGGCGACCGGCCCGGCTTCGTCGCCGACGGGCTGCTGTTCGGCTATCTCAACCAGGCCGCCGCGATGTACGAGGCCAAGTACGCGGCGCGGGAGGACATCGACGCGGCGATGAAGCTCGGCTGCGGGCTGCCGATGGGCCCGCTGGAGCTGCTGGACCTGATCGGCATCGACACCGCCCGGACCGTCCTGGAGGCGATGTACGCGGCCTCCGGCGACCGGCTGAACGCGCCCGCGCCCATCCTGGGGCAGCTCTCCGAGGCCGGGCTGACCGGCCGCAAGGCGGGCCGCGGCTTCTACACCTACGAGGCGCCGGGCAGCGGCACCGTGGTCCCGGACGGGGCGACGGCGAACGAGGAGCACGCCGCGGACGGGGCGCGCCCGGTGCGTGCCGTGGGCGTCGCGGGCTCGGGCACGATGGCCGGCGGTATCGCCGAGGTCTTCGCGAAGGCGGGGCTCGATGTGGTGCTGGCCGCCCGTACCCAGGCGAAGGCGGACACGGCGAAGGCCCGTATCGCCAAGTCCCTGGACCGGTCGGTCACCAAGGGGCGGATGACCCAGGAGGCCCGGGACGGCGCGCTGGCCAGGATCACCCCGGCCGACTCGCTCGACGCCTTCGCCGACGTGGATCTGGCCGTGGAGGCGGTCGCCGAGGACCTGGACGTCAAGCAGGAGCTGTTCCGGGTGCTGGACAAGGTCTGCAAGCCCGGCGCGGTGCTGGCCACGACCACCTCCTCGCTGCCGGTGATCGCCTGCGCCCGGGTCACCTCGCGTCCGCAGGACGTGATCGGTCTGCACTTCTTCAACCCGGCGCCCGCGATGAAGCTGGTCGAGGTGGTGCGTACGGTCCTGACGGCGGACGATGTCCGGGCGACCGCGCACGCGGTCTGCAAGGCGGTGCGCAAGCATCCGGTGGACTGCGGCGACCGGGCCGGTTTCATCGTCAACGCCCTGCTGTTCCCGTACCTCAACAACGCCGTGAAGATGGTCCAGGAGCACTACGCCACCCCCGATGACATCGACGCCGCGATGAAGCTGGGCGGCGGCTATCCGATGGGCCCCTTCGAGCTGCTCGACGTCGTCGGCCTCGATGTCTCGCTGGCGATCGAGAAGGTGCTGCACCGCGAGTTCCGCGACCCGGGCCTGGCCCCGGCGCCGCTGCTGGAGCATCTGGTCGCGGCGGGCTGCCTGGGGCGCAAGACCGGGCGCGGCTTCCGCGAGTATGCGAGGCGCTGAGTACGACCCGGGGTGGGGCGGACTGCTGGAGCCCTCTGTCGGTCCGCCCCCGCACCGGCACTCACAAGCGTGTTACGTTCCCCACATGTCCCAGCCCGTGAAGGCCGCTCGTAGCAAGCGCGTGAACTCGTCGCACTCCTCCGACGGCGGTGAGAGCGCGGGAAGCCGCCGCGCGGCCGCCCAGCGTCTGACCATGCGCCGCAAACTGGCCGCGGCGGCGATGGAGTTGTTCGCGACGCAGGGGTACGAGGCGACGACGGTCGACGAGATCGCGGCCCGGGCGGGGGTGGCCCGGCGTACCTTCTTCCGCCACTTCCGCTCCAAGGAAGAGGCGATCTTCCCGGACCACGACGACACGCTGGTGCGCGCCGAGGCCGTGCTGGACGCCGCCCCGCCGCACGAGCACCCGCTGGACACGGTGTGCCGGGGGATCAAGGAGGTCATGCGGATGTACGCGGCCTCCCCCGCGGTCTCCGTGGAGCGCTATCGGCTGACCCGTGAGGTACCGGCGCTGCGGGAGCGGGAGATCGCCTCGGTGGCCCGCTACGAGCGGCTGTTCACCCGCTATCTGCTGGGCCATTTCGACGAGGGTGCCCACCACGACGGCAACGACGACCCGCTGCTGGCCGAGGTGGCCGCCTCGGCGGTGGTCACGGCGCACAACCACGTCCTGCGGCGCTGGCTGCGGGCGGGCGGCGAGGGCGATGTGGAGACCCAGCTCGACCACGCCTTCGCGATCGTCCGGGAGACCTTCGGCTCCGGCATCGGCGCCGGACGACCCGCCCCGGGGCACCAGCCGGCGGCCGTGACGGCGCAGGAGGAGGAAGACGTGGTGGTGATGGTGGCGCGCACCGACGCACCGCTGAACGAGGTCATGCGGACCATCGAACGAGCCCTGAAGCGCTGAGCGCCGACCTCGGTTCCCTCACCGAACGAACACAACCGAACACCACCAGCAACGGCCGCCCCTCGGGTCGGCCGTTGTTGCTCATGCGTGCACCGCGGATGACAACTGAGAGAAATTGTTGGCACGCAGTGTCTTGCGAGGTGGCACAGCGTGCCATACGGTGAAGGTGTCCGGACGGCCGGCGCGCTGCACACCTCGCGCGTCGGCTGTCCCCGCAAAACGCTTTGCGCGTCCGGACAGCGCCTGCGTCACCAGGCGTTCCCGGCGCTACCCGCGCCCCATCGAGCAGCACCTCCGCCGAACCGACGGCACAGCAGCAGCATCACCCGTCACGAGCCCAGCGTTCCCTCAAGCGTCCCCATGCGACGCTTCGCCGGAGGCACCGATGAACGAGATACTTGACGCGATCCTGGCGTCGGACACAGCACCCGAGGACTTCGCCGCACTGCGTATCCCCGAGTCGTACCGCGCGGTGACCGTGCGCAAGGACGAGGCCGATATGTTCGCCGGCCTCGCCACCAAGGAGAAGGACCCCCGCAAGTCGCTGCACGTGGACGAGGTGCCGGTGCCGGAACTCGGCCCCGGTGAGGCCCTCGTCGCCGTGATGGCCAGTTCGGTCAACTACAACTCGGTGTGGACCTCCATCTTCGAGCCGCTGTCGACCTTCGCCTTCCTGGAGCGGTACGGCAAGCTCTCCCCCCTCGCCAAGCGGCATGACCTGCCCTACCACGTGATCGGCTCCGACCTCGCGGGCGTCGTGCTGCGCACCGGCCCCGGGGTCAACGCCTGGAAGCCGGGCGACGAGGTCGTGGCCCACTGCCTGTCGGTGGAGCTGGAGAGCGCCGACGGCCACAGCGACACCATGCTCGACCCCGAGCAGCGCATCTGGGGCTTCGAGACCAACTTCGGCGGCCTCGCCGAGATCGCCCTGGTCAAGTCGAACCAGCTGATGCCCAAGCCCGGGCACCTCAGCTGGGAGGAGGCGGCCGCGCCGGGCCTGGTCAACTCCACCGCCTACCGGCAGCTGGTCTCCCGCAACGGCGCCGGGATGAAGCAGGGCGACAACGTCCTGATCTGGGGCGCCAGCGGTGGACTCGGCTCCTACGCCACGCAGTTCGCGCTGGCCGGTGGCGCCAACCCGATCTGTGTCGTCTCCTCGCCGCAGAAGGCGGAGATCTGCCGGAAGATGGGCGCCGAGGCGATCATCGACCGCAACGCCGAGGACTACAAGTTCTGGAAGGACGAGCGCACCCAGGACCCGCGCGAGTGGAAGCGGTTCGGCAAGCGGATCCGCGAATTCACCGGTGGCGAGGACATCGACATCGTCTTCGAACACCCCGGCCGCGAGACGTTCGGCGCCAGCGTCTACGTCACCCGCAAGGGCGGCACCATCACCACCTGCGCCTCCACGTCGGGCTACATGCACGAGTACGACAACCGCTATCTGTGGATGTCGCTGAAGCGCATCGTCGGCTCGCACTTCGCCAACTACCGCGAGGCGTGGGAGGCCAACCGCCTGATCGCCAAGGGCAAGATCCACCCCACCCTCTCCAAGACCTACCGGCTCGACGAGACCGGCCAGGCCGCGTACGACGTGCACCGCAACCTCCACCAGGGCAAGGTCGGCGTGCTCGCCCTCGCGCCCGAGGAGGGCATGGGCGTGCGCGACCCGGAGATGCGGGCCCAGCACATCGACGCCATCAACCGCTTCCGGAACATCTGATGAGCGGCTCACCTCGCGAACGGGACCGCCCGTGGCTGATGCGGACGTACGCCGGTCACTCCACGGCCGAGGCGTCCAATGAGCTGTACCGGCGCAATCTGGCCAAGGGCCAGACCGGTCTCTCGGTCGCCTTCGACCTGCCGACCCAGACCGGCTACGACCCCGACCACATCCTCGCCCGCGGCGAGGTGGGCCGGGTCGGGGTCCCGGTCTCCCATCTGGGGGACATGCGGCGGCTGTTCCAGGACATCCCGCTGGAACAGATGAACACCTCGATGACCATCAACGCGACGGCGATGTGGCTGCTGGCGCTGTACCAGGTGGTCGCCGAGGAGCACGGCGCCGACGTCTCCAAGCTCCAGGGGACGACCCAGAACGACATCGTCAAGGAGTACCTGTCGCGCGGGACGCATGTCTTCCCGCCGGGGCCCAGCCTGCGGCTGACCACCGACATGATCGCGTACACGGTCAACCACATCCCCAAGTGGAACCCGATCAACATCTGCAGCTACCACCTCCAGGAGGCCGGGGCCACCCCGGTCCAGGAGATCGCGTACGCGATGTCGACGGCGATCGCGGTGCTGGACGCGGTGTTCGACTCCGGACAGGTCCCCGAGGACCGCAAGGGCGATGTGGTCGCCCGCATCTCCTTCTTCGTGAACGCGGGCGTCCGGTTCATCGAGGAGATGTGCAAGATGCGCGCCTTCGGCCGCATCTGGGACCGCATCACCCGTGAGCGGTACGGGATCGAGAATCCCAAGCAGCGCCGGTTCCGCTACGGCGTCCAGGTCAACTCGCTCGGGCTGACCGAGGCACAGCCGGAGAACAACGTCCAGCGCATCGTGCTGGAGATGCTGGCCGTGACCCTCTCCAAGGACGCCCGCGCCCGCGCGGTCCAGCTCCCCGCCTGGAACGAGGCACTGGGACTGCCCCGCCCCTGGGACCAGCAGTGGTCGCTGCGCATCCAGCAGGTGCTCGCCCATGAGAGCGATCTGCTGGAGTACGACGACATCTTCGCCGGTTCCCATGTGATCGAGGCCAAGGTCGCCGCGCTGGTCGAGGAGACCGAGGCCGAGATCGAGCGGATCCAGGAGATGGGCGGGGCGATGTCCGCCGTGGAGTCCGGCTATCTCAAGGCACAGCTGGTGGCCTCGCACGCGGAGCGCCGGGCGCGGATCGAGGCCGGCGAAGAGAAGATCGTCGGCGTCAACTGCTACGAGGGCACCGAGCCCAATCCGCTCACCGCCGATCTGGACACCGCCATCATGACGGTGGACCCGGCCAACGAGGCACGGGTGGTCTCGGCCCTGCACACCTGGCGTGAGCAGCGCGACACCGCCCGGGCGGAAGAGGCGCTCTCGGCCCTGCGGAAGGCGGCCGCGGGCACCGAGAACCTGATGGCGGCCACCCTCGAATGCGCCCGTGCCGGCGTCACCACGGGCGAATGGGCCTGGGCACTGCGCGATGTTTTCGGCGAGTTCCGCGCCCCCACGGGGGTGGGAGGCGCGCCACTCGCGGTCGCGGCGGAGGCGGGTTCCCTGCTCGCCTCCGTCCGCGAGAAGGTCGACAAGACCGCGGCCGACCTGGGCGGCGGGCGGCTGCGGCTGCTGGTCGGCAAGCCCGGTCTGGACGGCCACAGCAACGGCGCCGAGCAGATCGCGGTACGGGCCCGGGACGCCGGGTTCGAGGTGGTCTACCAGGGGATCAGGCTGACCCCTGAGCAGATCGTCTCGGCGGCCGTCGCCGAGGACGTGCACTGCGTGGGTCTTTCGATCCTGTCCGGCTCGCACGCCGAGCTGGTGCCGGACGTACTGGAGCGGCTGCGCGGCGCGGGCGCCCAGGACATTCCCGTCATCGTCGGAGGCATCATCCCGGCCGCGGACGCCGCGGCACTGCGCGCGGCGGGTGTCGCCGCCGTTTTCACCCCCAAGGACTTCGGTATCACGGAGATCATCGGCCGTATCGTCGATGAGATCCGTACCGCGAACACACTTCCCGCTCTGGAGGTTCCCGTATGACCGCCCCCGAGGGCACCGCGCCCAACCGGCTGCGTCCGCGCCGCTCCTGCCTGGCCGTGCCGGGCAGCAACCCGCGCTTCCTGGAGAAGGCGCAGGGGCTCCCGGCCGACCAGGTCTTCCTGGATCTGGAGGACGCCTGCGCCCCGCTGGCCAAGCCCGACGCGCGGCACACCATCGTGAAGTTCCTCAATGAGGGCGACTGGACCGGCAAGACGCGGGTCGTGCGCGTCAACGACTGGACGACCGAGTGGACGTACCGCGACGTCGTCACCGTCGTCGAGGGCGCGGGCCCGAACCTCGACTGCATCATGCTGCCGAAGGTGCAGGACGCCCAGCAGGTGGTGGCGCTGGACCTGCTGCTGACCCAGATCGAGAAGACGATGGGCTTCGAGCTCGGCCGGATCGGCATCGAGGCGCAGATCGAGAACGCGCAGGGCCTGAACAACGTCAACGAGATCGCGCAGGCCTCCCCGCGGGTGGAGACGATCATCTTCGGCCCGGCCGACTTCATGGCCTCCATCAATATGAAGTCGCTGGTCGTGGGCGAGCAGCCGCCCGGCTACCCGGCGGACGCGTACCACTACATCCTGATGAAGATCCTGATGGCCGCCCGCGCCAACAACCTCCAGGCGATCGACGGCCCGTATCTGCAGATCAAGAACGTGGACGGCTACCGCGAGGTGGCCGGCCGCGCCGCGGCGCTGGGCTTCGACGGCAAGTGGGTGCTCCACCCGGGTCAGGTGGAGGCGGCCAACGAGGTCTTCTCGCCCTCCCAGGAGGACTACGACCACGCCGAGCTGATCCTGGACGCGTACGACTACTACACGTCCGAGGCGGGCGGCAAGAAGGGCTCGGCGATGCTCGGCGACGAGATGATCGACGAGGCCAGCCGCAAGATGGCCCTGGTCATCTCCGGCAAGGGCCGCGCCGCCGGTATGCAGCGCACCAGCACGTTCGAGATCCCGGAGGCGTGAGCATGCAGTTCGGGCGCACCTACGAGGAGTTCGAGGTCGGGGCGGTCTACAAGCACTGGCCCGGGAAGACGGTCACCGAGTACGACGACCACCTCTTCTGTCTGCTCACCATGAACCACCACCCGCTGCACATGGACAGCAACTACGCCGAGAAGACGACGGACTTCGGCAAGAACGTGGTGGTCGGGAACTACATCTACTCGCTCCTGCTGGGCATGTCGGTGCCCGATGTCTCCGGGAAGGCCATCGCCAACCTGGAGATCGAGTCGCTGAAGCACGTCGCGCCGACCTTCCACGGCGACACGATCTACGGCGAGACCGCGGTCCTGGACAAGACCCCGTCGAAGTCCAAGACCGACCGGGGCATCGTGCACGTGGAGACCAAGGGCTACAAGCAGGACGGCACCCTCGTCTGTGTCTTCCGCCGCAAGGTGATGGTGCCGACCGCCACGTACATCAAGGAGCGCGGCGGCGAGCAGCCGGGCCGCCCGGAGCTGGGAGAGCAGTGACATGAGCCGACTCGCGCAGACCGAGGGCCTGACCGACATCCAGCGGGAGATCCTCTCCACGGTCAGGGATTTTG
The DNA here is from genome assembly GCF_013364155.1 of Streptomyces sp. NA02950. Lineage (NCBI taxonomy): Bacteria > Bacillati > Actinomycetota > Actinomycetes > Kitasatosporales > Streptomycetaceae > Streptomyces > Streptomyces sp. NA02950. The sequence continues at coordinate 2,196,994 of NZ_CP054916.1, forward strand.
TCGACAAGGAGATCCTGCCGGTCGCCACCGAGCTGGAGCACCGCGACGAGTACCCGACCGCGATCGTCGAGGGCCTGAAGGAACTCGGCATCTTCGGGCTGATGATCCCGGAGGAATACGGCGGTCTGGGTGAGTCACTGCTCACCTACGCACTGTGCGTGGAGGAGATCGCACGCGGCTGGATGAGTGTGTCCGGCATCATCAACACCCACTTCATCGTGGCGTACATGCTCAAGCAGCACGGCACCCAGGAGCAGAAGGACTACTTCCTGCCCAAGATGGCGCTGGGCGAGATCAGGGGCGCCTTCTCGATGTCGGAACCGGGGCTGGGCTCGGATGTGTCCGCGATCTCCAGCAAGGCGGTGCGGGACGGCGACGACTACGTCCTGGGCGGCCAGAAGATGTGGCTGACCAACGGCGGCAGCTCCACGCTGGTGGCGGTGTTGTGCCGGACCCCCGAGGGGGCCGAGGAGGGCGCCGCCCCGCACAAGTCCATGACCACCTTCCTGGTCGAGAAGGAGCCGGGCTTCGGTGAGGTCAGGCCGGGCCTGACCATCCCCGGCAAGATCGAGAAGATGGGCTACAAGGGCGTCGACACCACCGAGCTGATCATGGACGGACTGCGCATTCCGGCCGATCGGGTCCTCGGCGGCTCCCCCAACCGCGGTTTTTACCAAATGATGGACGGAGTCGAGGTCGGCCGGGTCAATGTGGCCGCTCGTGGCTGCGGCGTCGCACAGCGCGCATTCGAGCTGGGCGTTGCATACGCACAGGAGCGGCACACCTTCGGCAAGGCGATCGCCCAGCACCAGGCGATCCAGTTCAAACTGGCCGAAATGGGAACAAAGGTCGAGGCGGCCCATGCGATGATGGTCAATGCGGCCCGCAAGAAGGACGCGGGCGCACGCAACGACCTCGAGGCAGGAATGGCGAAGTACCTGGCATCGGAGTACTGCAAAGAGGTCGTGGAGGACGCCTTCCGCATCCATGGCGGCTACGGCTTCTCCAAGGAATACGAGATCGAGCGCCTGTACCGTGAGGCACCGATGCTTCTCATCGGCGAAGGCACCGCTGAGATCCAGAAAATGATTATTGGACGACGACTTCTGGAGGAATACCGTACCCAAGGCTGAATGTCCCTTTTGGGGTGGTATCCGAGAGAAGAAGGTCACACCGCGCCAGGGGTCTTCGGCCATCGACAGGCCCCGGCGCTTGCCCAGTTACCGCTCGAAACCGATACCATCCCCGGAAAGCCGCCGTCCCCAGTCTTGCGTCGCGGCATCCTCCGCTACGAAGGTCATCCATGCCCCACAGCCATTCCTCTGCACAACGCGGTCGCGTCCGCCTCGCGCGCGGAGCGTCGCCGTGGCTCCTCCCGACCGTCGCCACCGCGGCGGTCAGTCTCACTCGCGCCCGCCGCTCCGGTCGCTGGGCGGCGGCCGCCGTGCCCGCCACCGCGCTCGCGGCGGGCATGCTGTGGTTCTTCCGCGACCCGGAGAGAGAGATCACCCAGGGCCGGGTGATCTCCCCCGCCGACGGTGTGGTGCAGAGCATCATGCCCTGGAAGGACGGACGCACCCGCGTCGCGATCTTCATGAGTCCGCTCAATGTCCACGTCAACCGCGCCCCGCTCGCCGGCACGGTGACCTCGGTCGAGCACATCCCCGGTGGCTTCGTTCCCGCCTTCAACAAGGAGAGCGAGAACAACGAGCGGGTGGTGTGGCACTTCGACACCGAGCTCGGCGACATCGAGATGGTCCAGATCGCCGGTGCGGTCGCCCGGCGTATCGTCCCGTACGTGCCCCAGGGCACGAAGGTCGAACAGGGTGAGCGGATCGGTCTCATCCGCTTCGGCTCGCGCGTGGACATCTACCTCCCCGAGGGTGTCGATGTCGCGGTCGAGGTCGGCCAGGCCACCACCGCGGGGGTGACTCGCCTTGACCGTGATTGATCCCGATACACAGGCTTCCTGGGTTCCGGAGGCCGAGGTGGACGATGTCGACGAGACGGACGACATGCCGCTGTCGACGCGACTGTCGATAGCCGACACCCTCACCCTCGGCAACGCCACCTGCGGCTTCCTGGCGGTGTACTTCACCACCACCGGTGTCCTCATCCCGCATCTCACGGGCAGCGAGGACGGCGGCATGACGCGGCACAGCGCCGCCTCGGCCGTGATGCTGATGCTGCTGGCGTCCGTCTTCGACCTCTTCGACGGGCTCGTCGCGCGCAAGCTGCGCAGCTCGGCGATGGGCGCGGAGCTGGACAACCTCTCGGACCTGATCAGCTTCGGTCTCGCCCCGGCGTACTTCGTACTGGTCTGGGGCATGGTCTCCGACGGCGCGCATCAGCGGGTGTCGGCGGTGGCCGCCATCGTGGTGCTGCTGGCGGTGGTGCTACGGCTGGCCAGATTCTCCTGCGTCACGCTGCGTGACGGAGTCTTCCAGGGCATGCCGAGTCCCTTCGGCGCGCTGACGGTCGTCTCGGTGGTCCTGCTGGGCCTGCCCTTCGTCCCGACCCTGCTGGCGATCATCGGCGTCGCCTGGCTGATGGTGAGCCGGGTGGAGTACCCCAAGCCGCGCGGCCGCCTCGCGGTGGCCATGCTCGGCTGGATCGTCACCAGCATGGCCCTCCTGGCGGCCTGGGCCTTCGAGGCCCCCGGCGGCGAGCTGCTGCTCCAGTCGGCCTGTGCCCTCCAGGTGGTCATGGGCGCGGTGATCCCGCTCTTCGCCACCGCCCGCCGGGTCAACGCCTTCCGCGACAACCGCCGCGAGGCCAGGGCGGCGGAGGCCCCGTAGCGGCCGCCATGCCGCCCGCCATGCCTGGACGGAACGCCGTGGGGCCCGAGCTTCCCGCTCGGGCCCCACCGCGTTTGGGTCATCCCACGCTACGGCCCCACGTCGAGGATGCGCACCGGCCGTCCCTTCCACTCGTCCGCCGCAGCCGTCGCGACCCTCGCCCCATCCGGGCGCTCGGGGTTCGGCTGGGCCACGTAGGCGGCGTGGGCCATCGCCCATCCGGCAGTGTCGCGCGCCACCGAAAGGGCGGCAGGCAGGTCCAGGTCGAGAACCGTCAGGCTGGGCAGGGCGGCGATGTGCTCAGCCGTCCCGGGGCGGCTGCGGTCGGCCTCCACGAGGGCACAGGCCGGGGCGTAAAGGAACCAGTCCGCTTCGGCGTGCGCTCGGTGGATCAGGCGGGAAAGCAGGATATTGCCGCGTCCGGCGGCCACCATGGCCGTGTCGTCCAGCACGATGTGCATCGCATCGGTCACCGGGGGGCCGCCTCGGCCAGCCGCCGGTCCAGTTCGGCGTCCAGGTCGGCCACCTCGGCCTCGGTGGGGTCGTACCCGTTCCACTCCCGCAACACGGAACGAGCCTTCTCCGCACGCTCGGCACGCTCGGCGGGGGTCAGCGCGGTCTCGGCCAGGCGGGCGAGGTAGGCCCGCAGCGAAAGCCCCTCCGCGGCCGCTATCTCGGCCAGCCGGTCTCTCGCCTCGGCGGGGATACGGATGTTCGCGTCGGACATGGTGAGGCTCCCTCCACTCATGACGCCAGGGTACGGGTACGTCCCCGTACCCGTACCCCATTCCGCCGGAACGCTGACGTCAGACCAGGAAGTCCGCCGCCAGGCGCGCCGCCGCCCGTTCCAGGAGGGGGCCCGCCTGGGCGATGCAGCGGGCGGGGTCGGGCTCCAGGTCGGTCAGGGGGTAGGCGCGGCGGATGCCCGCGCTGCCCAGGGCCGACGGGGGGAGGGCGAGGCGGCCGCAGACGGCCACGACCTCGATGCCGCGCGCCCGGGCCGCCGTGGCCACGCCCGCCGGGGCCTTGCCGTGCAGGGTCTGCTCGTCGAGCGAGCCCTCGCCCGTGATCACCAGGTCGGTGCCCTCCAGCGCCGCCGCGAAGCCGAGCACGTCCAGCATGACGTCGATACCGGGGCGGAAGGTGGCGCCCAGGCCCAGGAGGGCGCCGAAGCCGATACCGCCCGCCGCGCCCGCGCCGGGCGCCTGGGCGCAGTCGGCGGCCCGGGAGCCGACCGCGCGCTCCAGCACCCGTACGTAGTGCGCCAGCGCCGCGTCCAGCGCCTCGACATCCTCCGCGCCCGCGCCCTTCTGCGGACCGTAGACCGCCGCCGCGCCCTTCGGCCCGGTCAGCGGATTGTCGACGTCGCCGGCCAACACGATCGCGGTGTCCGCCAGCCGGGGGTCGAGGCCCGTGAGGTCCGCCGTGGCCAGCTCGCGCAGCGGACCGCCGCCCGGGGCGACGGGCGTGCCGTCGGCGTCCAGCAGCCGCGCACCCAGCGCGCTGAGCATGCCCGCGCCGCCGTCGGTGGTGGCGCTGCCGCCGACGCCGAAGACGATTCGGTGCGCCCCCGCATCCAGGGCCGCGCGCAGCAGCTCACCGCTGCCGTAGGTGGTCGCGGTCAGCGGTGCGAACTTCCCGGCCGGGAGGTGCCGCAGCCCGGAGGCCTCGGCCATCTCCACCACGGCCGTGGCCCCGCGCAGTGCGTACGCCGCCGTCACCGGGGCGCCCAGCGGCCCGGTGACCACCACCTCGCGCCGTTCGAATCCGGCCGCGACCGCCGCGTCCACCGTGCCGTCACCGCCGTCGGCGACCGGCAGCGCCACGATCTCCGGCTCGGCGCCGTCCGCCGTGCCCCGGCGCAGCCCGGCCGTCACACGCTCGGCGACCTGCACGGCGGTGAGCGAGCCCTTGAACTTGTCCGCGGCGATGAGCACACGGGTCGGCCGGGTCGCCTGTCCCTCGGCCCACGTCTTCGTCTTCGTGTTCGTCGGCTCTGCCTTTTCCTCGTCCGTCACCTTGGTAACCCCTTGCTTCCGAACAGGCAGTCGCACCGCTGCGACCCTATCCGCCGCCAAGCCCCTTGCCCACCACCGCTTTCCCGCGCGCTCCGGCCCGGACTCCGGTACACCTGACACATGGGCCTCAGCGGCAGCGCACTCGCGGACCGGATCCACGGCGGCTGGCTCGGCCGTATCGCCGGGAACATGCTCGGCAAACCCGTCGAGCGCGGTGATCACTGGACGCGTGACCGCATCGACCGCTATCTGCGCCGCGCCGGCGCCCTGCCGCTGACCGACTACCTGCCCGCGCTGGAGCCGCCACCGGACCCGGTGGAGTTCGAGCTGCGCCCCGAGTGGCAGGAGTGCACCCGTGGCCGGATCCACGGGAGCTGCCGCGACGACGACGTGGACTACTCCGTCCTGGGGCTGCATCTGCTGGAGACCCACGGCTTCGGCTTCACCACCGAGCAGGTCGGCGAGCTGTGGCTGCTGCGGCTGCCGTACCTCCAGACGTTCACCGCCGAGCGCGCCACGTACCGCAATCTCGCGGCCGGGGTGAAGCCGCCGCTCAGCGCCACCCTCGACAACCCGTACCAGGAGTGGATCGGCGCCCTGATCCGCGCCGACATCCACGGCTGGGTCAACCCCGGCGACCCGCGCCGCGCCGCGGGGATGGCCCGGCGCGACGCCGTGCTGTCCCACACCGGCAACGGGGTCTACGGCGCGATGTGGGCGGCCGCCCTGATCGCCGCCGCCTTCACCGCCGACGGCCCCCGCGCCGCCGTCGAGGACGCCCTGGCCCCCATCCCCCCGCGCTGCCGCCTGGCCCGCGTCGTCCGCCGCGCCACGTCCCTCCACGACGCGGGCGTGGCCTGGGCCGACGCCCTGGACCAGCTGGCACGGGAGACCGTCGGGCTGCCCTGGATCCACGTCGTCCCCAACGCCGCCGTCATCACCGCCGGACTGCTCTACGGCGCCGGGGACTTCACCTCCACCATCACCCTGACCGTCCGCGGGGGCCTGGACACCGACTCCAACGGCGCGACGGCGGGCTCGGTCGCGGGTGTGCTCTGCGGGGCGGAGGCGATCCCCCCGCAGTGGACTGTCCCCCTCGAAGACCGCCTGCGCAGCGCGGTCTTCGGCTTCGACGGCGCCCGCATCAGCGACCTGGCGGCGCGTACCCACCGGCTGGCGGTGGCGGGCGCTCAGCTCGTTGCGACGTGACCACGGCGAGATCAGCCACCAGACGGCCCACCAGAAAGGGCGGCCCTTGCGGCCGACGGCGGGCTGACGGCCTGCCTGCTGGACGGTCCAGCAGGTGCGGACACGGCCGGTTCGCGGGTGACGAGGGCCAGCGGCTCACCGGCGGCGCCCAGCACCTCGTACGTGGCGGGGCCGCCCTTGGCGGCCGGTTTCCGGCTCCGGATGCCCGGCGAAACGCGGTCGCCGCTGGTCGCGCTCCCTGCGTAGGCTCGGCGGCATGAGCAGCGAGACACAGCACCGGCCCCTGGTGGCGATCCTGAGCGGGGCGGGCATCTCCACGGACTCCGGGATCCCCGACTACCGCGGCCCGCAGGGGCTGTGGCGGCGGGATCCGGAGGCCGAGAAGCTCGTGACGTACGACTCCTACATGACCGACCCGGAGATCCGGCGCCGCTCCTGGCAGATGCGGCGCGGCAGCAAGGCGCTGCAGGCCCGGCCCAACGGGGCGCACGAGGCCGTGGTGCGGCTGGAGCGGTCCGGGGTGCCGGTGCGGGTGATCACCCAGAACGTGGACGGGCTGCACCAGCTCGCCGGGCTGCCCGCGCGCAAGGTGCTCGAACTGCACGGCACCGCACGGGTCGTCCAGTGCACCGTCTGCGACGCGCGGTCGGCGATGACGGACGCGCTGGAACGGGTGGAGTCCGGCGATCCGGACCCGGCCTGCGAGGAGTGCGGCGGGATCCTGAAGTCGGCGACGGTGATGTTCGGGCAGAGCCTGGACCCCGAGGTACTGACCCAGGCGGTCGCGGTGGCACGGGCCTGCGAGATCTTCATCGCGGTCGGCACCAGCCTCCAGGTGCAGCCCGCGGCCTCCCTCGCCGGGATGGCGGCGGAGAACGGCGCCCGGCTGATCATCGTCAACGCCGAGCCGACCCCGTACGACGAGATCGCCGACGAGGTCGTCCGCGATCCCATCGGTGAGGCGCTCCCGGCCCTGCTGGACCGGATCGCGACGGGCGCCTGAGCCGGGTCAGCCCACGAGGTCCCAGACCCCGACGAGCCCGGATCCGCTCTCGAAGTCCAGGAGTTGGCGCTTGCGGGCGAGCCCGCCGCCGTACCCGGTGAGGCTGCCGCCGGCGCCGACGACACGGTGGCAGGGAACGATGATGCCCACCGGGTTCTTGCCGTTGGCCAGGCCGACGGCGCGGGACGCGGTGGGCTGCCCGATGCGGTCGGCGAGCTGTCCGTAGGAGCGTGTCTCGCCGTACGGGATACGGCACAGCTCCTCCCAGACGCGCCGCTGGAACGGCGTACCGGTCAGCTTCAGGGGCAGGTCGAAGTCGGTCAGCTCGCCCGCGAAGTAGGCGGTGAGCTGGCGGGCGGTCTCGGCGAACGGCGTGTCGCCGGGGGCCGCGGGCGCGCCGAAGCTCTCCTCGGGCGGGCGGTGCCGCTGCCCGGTCATGTAGAGGCCGCTGAGCGCACCGTCGGTGGCGACCAGGGTGAGCGGGCCGACGGGGCTGTCGATGACGGTGTGGGTGCGGGTGGTCATGTCGGGTGTCCTTCCCGGGGCGTGCGGGAGCGTTTTCCTGGGGCGCTTGCCTGGGGGCCGTCCGGGTCCTGGCGTCAGGGCGCGGGCAGCCGGTTGATCGCATGCGTCTCGTCCGTCGCCCACAGGTACTGGACGGCGTACGCCCGCCACGGCCGCCACCGCGTGGACCAGCGGGTGAGGGCGCCCGGAGTGGCGGGCAGACCCAGCCCCGCGGCCGCCCGCCGCACCCCCAGGTCGGTCGGGACGAACGCGTCCGGGTCGCCGAGCGCGCGCATCGCGATGACCTCGACGGTCCACGGGCCGAGACCGGGCAGCGCGGCCAGACCGGCGCGGGCCTCGTCCCAGTCGGTGCCGACGCCGAGGGCGACCCGGCCCCCGGCGAGGGCGTCGACCAGACCGGTGAGCGTGGCCCGGCGGGTGCGCGGCATGGCCAGCGCCTCCGGGTCGAGACCGGCGAGGGCCCGGGCGGTCGGGAAGAGGTGGGTCAGCCCGCCCGCCGGGTCCTCCACGGGCTCGCCGTGGGCGGTCACCAGGCGGCCCGCGTGGGTACGGGCCGCCGCCGTGGACACCTGCTGCCCGAGTACGGCGCGCACCGCGAACTCCTCGGCGTCGACCGTACGCGGCACCCGCCGTCCGGGGGCCTTGTCGACCAGCGGGGCGAGCTGCTCGTCGGAGCGCAGCAGGTCGTCCACGGCGGCCGGGTCGGCGTCGAGGTCCAGCAGGCGGCGGCAGCGGCTGATCGCACCGGCCAGGTCCCGCAGGTCGGCGAGCGAGAGCTGACAGGCGATGTGGTCCGGGCGCGGGCTCAGGGCGACGACCCCGGGCCCGTACGGCAGCCGCAGCGTCCGCCGGTAGGCGCCGTCGCGCCACTCCTCGACGCCGGGAACGGCGGTGGCGGCCAGATGCCCGAAGAGGTTGTCCGGGCACAGCGGCGCCCGGAAGGGCAGCCGCAGGGTCAGCGCGCCGGGGACGGCGGGCTGCGGACCGCTTCTGGCCCGCTGCCGCAGCTCGCTCGGGGTGAGCGCGAAGACCTCGCGCACGGTCTCGTTGAAGGAGCGGATGCTGGCGAACCCGGCGGCGAAGGCGATGTCCGCCATCGGCAGCGGGCTGGTCTCGATGAGCAGCCGCGCGGTCTGCGCCCGCTGGGCGCGGGCCAGCGCGAGGGGCCCCGCGCCCAGCTCGGCGAGAAGCTGCCGCTCGATCTGGCGGGTGCTGTAGCCGAGCCGCGAGGCGAGCCCCGGCACCCCGTCCCGGTCCACCACGCCGTCCGCGATCAGCCGCATGGCGCGCGCCACCAGGTCCGCGCGCTCGTTCCACTGCGGGGAGCCGGGGCTGGCGTCGGGACGGCACCGTTTGCAGGCCCGGAAACCGGCCTGCTGGGCGGCCGCGGCGCTGGGGTAGAACCGCATGTTCTCGGGCTTCGGACCGACGACCGGGCAGCTCGGGCGGCAGTAGATACCGGTGGTGACAACGGCGATGAAGAACCATCCGTCGAAGCGGGCGTCCTTGGCCTGCGCCGCGCGCAGGCACCTGTCGGTGTCGGTGTGCATGTCTCCAGCATCCGTCGGCGGATGGGGCGGTGCTCGCGGAAATCCGACATCGACGTCGTGGCGGGGGAAGGGGTGGCGCGGCCGGTCCGGGCCCGCCTTCGTCCCACGAGGATGTTGTGTCAAACGGGCAGACCAGGACCGTACGGATCGGCATCATGGCCATGTGACGGACTACGCCGAGATCCCGCTTCCCGATGGCACCCCCGTACGTCTCGAACTGGCCCCCGTGGCCACCGCCGCTCCCCCCAGCGCCAACGGCGGCCCCGAGGGCGGCCCGGCGGAGCGGCTGCCCGGCGGGATCGGTGGGGTGACACCGGTGTCCCGGCCTCCGCGGGCGGCTACGGTGCTGGCCGCGGAGGGGCTGCGGGCCGTACTGCGGCCGCTGGGGCCGCTGTTGCAGGAGGTGCATGACGCGGTGTCGGCCGCGGCGAACCCGCCCGATGAGATCCAGGTGCAGTTCGGGGTGCAGGTCGGACAGGACCTCAAGCTGGGCATCGTCGGCGCCAACGGCCAGGCCAGCCTGACGGTTTCGGCCACCTGGCAGCTCTCGGGTCCCCGTACGGCCTGACCGATGGAGTGATTCCGTCCCGCCAGGGTGGTCTCGGGGTCCTCTTCGCCGAGGGAACGCGAGTGCGCGTACCGGAGTGCCCCGCCCGCCGCGCAACGGCGGGCGGGGAGGGTGCGGATGGAGGCTTACACGCCTGTGGGGAGGTCCCAACGGGTTCCGTCGGGGATGTGCCGGACATGCGCGCTTCCGTCCGCTTCACGGGCGTACCCGAAACGGTCCTGTGACGGGCGGCCCATGTCGTTCCACCAGCGCCATGCGGCCTCGGCTTGCTTCCAGAGTTCGGCGTCGCCACCGTAGGTGACAGTGCCGGTGTTTTCGCCGGCGAGTGGCGTGCGGGCCCATGAGCCGTCGGCGCGCTGGATCTGGATCGCCATCCCTGCGAAGTCGTCGACGTGGTAGACGAGTTCCGCCCCTGGAAGGTGCAGGGCGAGCAGCAGGCGGAAGGGGTAGTTGCCGCGGATGTCGTTGGCGGTGACCGTCGTCGGTCGGGTTTCCGCCTCGGGTGCTCGCCCGGGTCGCTGTGGTGCTGTGTAGGTGCGTGCCTGCGAGCGGGCTGCCATGAAGCGGCCGGCGGTGCTGGTGAAGTGGCCGTGGGCGCGCTGCTGCTCGTCGACGGCGAGGCGGACGAGTCCGCCCTCGATGCCGAGGGCAACATCGGCGACCAGGATGGTTCCGGGTGTGCTCTGCTCGATCCACGCGCGGGGGATGGCGGGTACGGAGCAGGTGCCGATGATCCGGTCGAAGGTGTCGCCGGTGGGGTAGCCCTGCGTACCGTCGCCGGAGGCGAGTTGGGGCGTGTATCCGGCGTCGGCGAGGTGATGCTGTGCTTCCTGGACGAGCGCGGGGTCGACGTCGACGGAGTGAACGAGGCGTTCGCCGAGGCGGGCACAGAGTAGGGCGGAGTTGTAGCCGGTGCCGGTGCCGATTTCGAGAACCTTATGTCCGTCCTCGACGCCGAGGTCTTCGAGCATTCCGGCCATGAGGCTTGGCAGCGTGCTGGATGAGGTCGCCACGCCCGTCCAAGCCGTCTCGTCGACCCGCTCGGCGGTGGCCGGGTCGAGTGCGATGACGAGGGTCTGGTCACGGTAGACGGCGGCGAGGTCGTCGGCGCTTGCGGTTCCCTGGTGTTCCCGCCATACGGCGATGCCTTTGTCGTTGGTCTCCTGCTGGAACCAGCGCGGGACGAACGCATGCCGCGGGGTGTTGGCGAACGCCTCGGCCCACGGGCGGGTGCGGATGGCGCCGGCCTTGATGAGTTCGTCGGCGAGGGCGGTCATATAAGGGCGCGCCTGGTCGAGGGCGAGGGCGCTCATGCGGGGACTCCTTGCAGTTCGTCGGCGATGGCCTGAGAGATGCGCAGGCCCGTTGCGTGCTCGATCCAGTCCCATTGCCCGCAGGGATTCGCTTCCAAGAACGTCCACTCGCCGGCGGGGCTGACGATGAAGTCGAGGGCCGCGAACCGCAGGCCGAGGCGGTCCATATAGCGTCGCACCCCTTCGGCGACGTTGTCCGGGGGCGTGCACGTTCGGTACGTGTGCGCGGCGTAGTCGCTTCGCCAGTCCTCGTGTGCTGCGTCGCTCTCGGCGTGGATCTCTGCGGCGAACAGCCGGTCGCCTACGACGGTAAGCCGCACCTCGTACGCCTTGTCGACCCACGCTTGGAACAGGTGCGCGGTGGTCTCGATACCGCGCAGGTCGCCGAGGTCGTCCTCCGTGAGGCGGTGCGTGCAGACGGTCTTGAGCTGGTCGCCCTCGATGAACACGGGGGTAGCTACCGGCTTACAGACGACTGGGCCTGCGATGTCGCCGACGAACGCGCGGACGGTGTCCGGGGCGTTGGTGATGAGCGTGGGTGGCACCGTCATGCCGCAGTCCCGCGCGGTGGCGAGTTGGAGCGGCTTGTACTCGGCACGGGACATGGCGGCGGGGTGATTGACCCATCGGCAGTTCAGGGCGGTGATGACGCCGCCGAGGCCGGTGCGGGCCTGAGCGGCGGCGAACCTGCGCTCGGGTTCCGACATGGTCGCCGGAAGGCTGAACGGGTTCGGGGCGCGGTAGTAGACGGCTGATACGTCGGCGACGTCGACGGCGCGGTGAGCGGTGGTGAGCCCGCCGAACCACCCTTGCCGGGCGTCGATGCGCCCGGCAAGGGTGAGCTCCTGCGGGAACTCGGCGGTGTCCATGCGGAACACCTCCGCTCCACCGTCCGTGAGGGCCTTCACCACGCGGTCGGTCGGCCAGTCGTCGCGTGCTGCGATGACAAGAACGGTGGGCATGAGGGCATCAGTCCTTTGCGCCCTCATCGAGCGGCGGGGGGTTGTTCACATTGCCGTCGGGGACGGTGGGGTTGTGGGTCTGCATATAGGGGAGCGGGCCGTCGTACAGGCCGCGGGACATCTGTAATTCGTTGTCATAGACGGCGGGCGGCATCACGGTCGCCTGAGCGGCGTTGGGGATGCGGGCGAACCGGAGAACCCACGGGCGGGTACTCGGTCCGGTGGCGGCCTCGCTGCTGTGCGGAATACGTCCGCCCTCGGGTGCGAGCGGGAATGCTTCCCGCGGGTGCGCGATGGTGGTCACAGCTGATTCCTTCCCTGCCGTGGAATGAGGTTGGGTGGTGCTGTGGTGCACCGCCCCGCCTTGACCAGTTGGCTGGGTGCGCGGCCGACGGTGTCGGCCGCGGCTTGTTCATTCGGTGCGTCGGGCTGCTCGATCCCGGGCGGTGCGGGCGCGCGGTGGGCGTCTGCGCGGCCCGCGAGGATCACGGCGGGCGGGGTGAGGCCAACGAGGGCGAGGACCGATAAGGGGCACCATAAGGAGTCGCGGATGACTTCCGGTCCCGGTCGGGCGTGAGCGCCGCTCATCGCGCCGCCTCGATCGCATCCGGCGAAGTCGTCCATTCAAGGCCGCCGCCCTCGGGTGCCAGCCACGCCACCGGCGGCGCGTCCGGGTTCATGACCACGAGGCGGTAGCGGTTGTCTGTCAAGTCCGGTGCGATGGCGCGCAGGACGCCCACACGGCCATCGTGCGCGTGGTCGACGACCAGGTGACCGAGCAACGGATGGGATTGGTGACAGAGCCCCAGCGAGGTGGTCATCGCGTGCCCTCCGAGGTCGGTGGGTGGTCGGCACTGAGGGCGCACACGGAACAGACGGTGATGTCGGCGAGGCCGGGTACCGGGATCGCGGGACGGGCCAGGGTGTAACCGTGGTGGCAGACGGGGCAGGCATGCCCGGTGATCACGGGGACGGGCCACGTCTCCCGCGGCGGGATCACGATCTCCGGGGTGCTCACGTCGCTACGGGATGGGGGGTTGGGGGTCTTGGGGGGAGTGCGCTTACGGCGCAAGGTCTGCTCCTCTCCGTAGCGCTTCCACTACCGGGGGCGACTCAGCGTGGCCTAGAGTCGGGCTGTCTTCAACGTTTCAGGAGGGGACGAAAGGTTGTGAAGCCCTTTGAATCGCAAGGAGTTGAACCCGGATAGCTCACCGCAGGCGGCCTACGGGGCGCGTCTGCGCAGCCTGCGGGAAGCGCGCGGCTGGACTCAAGATGATCTCGCCGAGCGCATGGAATATTCCAGTGTGCATATTTCGGCGGTTGAAACTGGTCGGAAATCTCCAACTCTCCGCTTCTCGCGTAGTGCAGACAGGGCACTCGGTATCGAGGGCACAGCAGACGCGTTCGAGCGTGAGTACCGCGAGATCAAACACGGCAGCCTGTTGGAAGGCTTCCCGGAGTACGTCGGGTACGAGGGCCGGGCGGTAGAGATCCGGCTGTTCCAGATCGGGCTGATCCCCGGCTTATTACAGACACCGGAGTACGCGAGGACGGTGGCGGATGGTGACGTGCAGCGCGGGGCCATCACGCCCGAACAAGCTGAGGAACGCGTCTCCTTCCTCGCGGAGAGGCAAGCCGCGCTGGTGCGTCACCGGCCTCCTATGGTGCTTGTGGTGATGGATGAGAGCTGTCTTCGTCATGAGATCGGCGGTGACGAGGTCATGGCAGGGCAGCTCCGGCGACTGGTCGAAGTCGCTTCCCTCCCCAACTGGGTACTGCAAGTGGCACCCTTCGACATAGGAGCAAGAAGGCCGTTCAACCTGCCGGTCAACCTCCTCACTCTGGCTGACCGATCCGTCGTCGCGTATACCGAGTCACAGGCACGCGGGCATTTGGAGCGTGAAGGCAGCGCCGTGCTGCCCATGCTGACGTCATACCATCAGTGGCAGGCCGAAGCGTTGTCGCAGGCGACGTCGGTGGCCATGATCGAGCAGTTGCGAAAGGGCATCCCGTGACGACCGAATCCCCCCGCTGGTTTAAGTCCTCCTACAGCAGCAACGGCGGCGATTGCGTCGAGGTCGCCGTAAACCTCGTCGCCTCGCGCGGCATGATCCCCGTCCGTGACTCCAAGAACCCGAGCGGTCCGATACTGGACTTCACCGCCGATGCGTTCGCGTCCTTCGTGGCGGGCGTCAAGGTCGGAGAGTTCGGCGCTGTCTGACTCATCGGAGTACGCAGAATGCGCCCCCTGTACGGCCCGTGCACGGGCCGTACAGGCGGCATTGTGGAGCGGATGAGTTGCCAGGCGGATAGGGCGCAGCCGACGCCGCCGATGATGACGGCGAGGCTGGGCAGGGGGCCACCGTGCCCGCGTTCGAGGGCGGCGAGGCCCAGCACGGTCTGCACGAGGGTGCGGCAGACGGCGTCCGGCATAGGGCTCTCCGTTCAACGGACGTGCGGCTCGTCACCCCGTCCGCATCATGGTCGGGTACCCGTCCCGGACGCCCTATCGTGTACGCCATGTCGTCCACCGACCTCATCCGTATCGTCTCCCGTTCCTCCCCCATGGCCCTGGCCCAGGTCGAGCGGGTCCGCGCCGAGCTCTCGGCCCTCCACCCCGGCACCCGTACCGAGGTCGTGCCGGTCACCACCTCCGGGGACCGGTGGATGGGCGATCTGTCGAAGCTGGGCGGGAAGGGCGCGTTCACCAAGGAGGTCGACGCGGCGCTGCTGGCGGGCGAGGCCGATCTGGCCGTGCACTGCATCAAGGACGTGCCTGCCGACCGGCCGCTGCCCGCGGGCACCGTCTTCGCCGCCTACCTCAAGCGGGACGACATCCGTGACGCCGTGATCCACCCCGAGGGGCTGACCCTCGACCAGATGCCCGAGGGCACCCGGATCGGCACCTCCTCGGTGCGGCGGGTCGCCCAACTCGCCGTCACCCACCCGCATGTCCAGTGCGTGCCGATGCGCGGCAACGCCAACCGCCGGCTGGAGAAGCTGGCCGCGGGCGACGCGGACGCGCTGCTGCTGGCCGTCTCCGGACTCGAGCGCATCGGCCGGATGGACCGGGTCAGCGAGATCCTTCCCGTCGACACCATGTGCCCGCCGATCGGCGCCGGAGTGCTCGGGCTCCAGTGCCGCGAGGACGACACCGCCACGATCGAGGCCGTCGCCGGGCTCGGTGACACCGACGCGTGGAAGGAGGTCACCGCGGAGCGGATGCTGCTCCACGTCCTCCAGGGGCACTGCAACTCCCCCATCGCGGGCTTCGCCAAGGCCGAACGCGACGGGCGGCTCTCGCTGCGCGCCCGGGTGTTCAGCCCGGACGGCAAGACGGTACTGGACGCCCACGAATGGGCGGGCCCGCTCGACCCGGCCACCCTGGGCACCTCGGTGGCGGTGGCGCTGCTGCGGCAGGGCGCCCGCGAGGTCATCGACACCATTCCGCAGTCAACGACCTGGGACTAAAGTCCCGGGCTTGCACTACGGGCGCCACTGGCTGTGGTGCTGCGTTTGCGTCCTGTCCCACACTCCGGTTCGGGACGTGGGGCTGGGGCGGTTGACTGCGCCCCGCGTCGCCACAACTCCCACGCTCTCGCGCGGATGTTGCGGGAGCTGTTCCGGTCTGCGTGACCAACGAATCCGCAGTTCCGGCACGCGAACCAGGCTTGGGAGACCCGGTTCGCTCTGTCGATGTGCCCACACTCGGCGCAGGTGCGGGAGGTGTACGCCGGATCGACGTGCACCACCGGCACCCCTGCCCTGCGGGCCTTGTAGGCGATGAACTGCCCCAGCTGGGCGAAGGACCAGCTGGAGTGGGTGGCCCGTTGGGGCTTGCGAAGCCGTACCCGCTCGCGGATGCCCGTCAAATCTTCCAGGGCGATCCCGCGACCGGTGCGTTCTGCCTCGGCCACCAAGTGTTTCGCGATCTTGTGGTTGATGTCCTTGGCCCGCCGGGCCTCCTTGCGGCGCCGCTTCTTCATGCGGCGTTTGGCGGAGGGGGTGTTCTTCTTCCGCAGCTTGGTGCGCAGCGTGCGTTCCCGGGCGCGGATGCGGGTCAGTTCACGCCCGGCCATGATCTCGCCGTCGGAGGTGGTGGCGATGTTGACGATGCCCAGGTCGACGCCGAGGAAGTCCACCGGGTCCGTGTTCGGCGCGGCTTCGGGCACGTCGCAGGTGGCGTTGAGGAACCATATGCCGTCCCGGTAGACGAGATCAGACTCGCCCTTCCGGTGGAGCGCCAGGGTGGCCAGTTGCTCCGGCGCGGCGGTGATCGCCACGTCCTTCATCCGCCCGGCAGTGGTCCAGATCGAGATGCGTCGCTGGTCGATCTGCCAGGACAACATCCTGTCGTCGTAAGGCTGTGCGCCCTGCGGGCGGAAGACGACCGGCTTCTGCGCCGCCCTGCGGTACCGCTTCGAACCCGGCCTGCCCAGGTTCCCGGCCTTCAGGGCGGACTTCAGCGTGGCGTACGCGTCGCAGGTCTTCTTGATGACGTGCTGGGCGGCCTGCGCCCCCAGCCCCCAGCGGGCCTTGATCTGACGGTAGGTGTGCTCGCGCAGCGCGAAGTTGCTCTTCACATTCTTCTTGAACGCCACGCCGCTGACCCAGGTCGCCGCTTCGTTGCAGGCGCGCAGGGTCGCCTCCAGCGCCGCCGCCTGCACGGGCGTCGGCAACAGCTTAACCTGCACCACCAGCTTCACGATCAGCAAATCTACGCAGGCATACGACTGTCCACCGCATGTTCCCCACACATCACTCGACCGAGTGAGCCCGCCACCACGTGAACACGGCACCGGCTCCACCGGACGCGACACTCGGCCGCTTCGCGGCCAAGTACAGACAAGCGATACCGCAGCGCTCCGCACCGCGACCACGAGGATGCGATTCCTCCCAGGGCTGAGCCCGGGGGTCCCTCGCAAGAATCTGCTGCAGGACCGGAGGGACCGGGCATCACCGCCGCTGTCGCAGCCTCCGCCACACCGCACGCGCCGCATGGTGCCCGGACATCCCGTGGACGCCGGGCCCGGGCGGGGTGGCCGAGGAGCACAGGAAGACGGCGGGATGCGGGGTGGCGTACGGGACACGGGCCAGCCGGGGCCGGATCACCGCCTGTACGCCCTCGAAGGCACCGCAGGCGATGTCGCCGTCCACATAGTTGGCGTTGCGCGCGGCCAGCTCGGGCGGTCCGGCCACCGCACGGGCCAGCACAAGATCGCGGAAGCCGGGTGCGAAGCGCTCGATCTGCCGCTCGATGACGTCCGTGGCATCGCCCTTCCAGCCGCTGGGCACATGGCCGTAGACCCAGAAGGTGTGCTTGCCCTCGGGGGCGCGGGAGGGGTCGAGCAGGGAGGGCTGGGCGCCGATCAGGAACGGTACGGTCGGCTCGCGGCCCTCGGTGGCGGCCCGCAGCGCCGCGCCGATCTCGCCCGCGGTGGGGCCGATGTGGACGGTCCCGGCGCGGCGGGCGGCGGGCGCGGTCCACGGCATCGGGCCGTCCAGCGCGTAGTCGATCTTGAAGACGGCGGCCCCGTAGCGGTAGCGGCCGAAGGCGTTGCCGAGTCCGGCGATCCGGGCCAGCGCGGTCGGTGAGGTGTCGAAGACATACGCGCGGGCGGGCGGCAGTTCGTCGAGCCGCTTGACCGGGGTGTCGACGTGGATCGCGCCGCCCTGCTCCCGCAGGTACGAGCCGAGCGCGTCCGCGATGGACTGGGAGCCGCCGCGCGGCACCGGCCAGCCGACCTCGTGGGCGGCGACCGCGAAGGTGAGGGCGGCGCCCGCGGTGGCCGGCGCGCCGGTCGGCGCGATGGCATGTCCGGCGAGCCCGCTGAGCAGGGCCTTCGCCTTCGCGTCGCGGAAGCGGCGGGCGAGGAGGGTGGCGGGCTGGAGGGCGTGCAGCCCGAAGCGGACCCAGGTGGCCGGGTCGCGCGGCACCCCGTCCCACTGGGTGCGCAGCACGTCGGGGGCGAAGGTGTGCCATTTGCCGAGGTACGGTGCGACCAGCCGCCGGTAGGTCCCGGCGTCGCGCGGCCCGAGCGACATGGCCGTCTCACCGACCGAGCGGGCCAGCACCGCCGCTGAGCCGTCCGGGAAGGGGTGGGCGAGCGGCAGCTCGGGGTGCAGCCACTCCAGGCCGTGCCGGGCGAGCGGCATCCGGTTGAAGGCCGGGGAGCCGACCCCGAGGGGGTGCACGGCGGAGCAGGGGTCGTGCCGGAAGCCGGGGAGGGTGAGCTCCTCGGTGCGGGAGCCGCCGCCGATCGCGCCGGCCGCCTCGAAGACCTCCACCGCACAGCCGCGGCGGGCGAGTTCGACGGCCGCGGTCAGCCCGTTCGGTCCGGCACCCACCACAACCGCGTCGAGCATCGACGGCACGTCGGCCTCCTCCTCGCCTGTGAGGGTCAGTGGAACGATCAGCCGGCGGCGGCCAGCAGACTCAGGATATGCCGTACGGTCGCCTCGTCCCGGGCCGCTGTGAAAGGAAGCGCGTTTCCACCGGCGATCCGGAAGGGCTCGCCGGTGAGCGTGGCGCTGGTGCCGCCCGCCTCGGCGACCAGCAGCAGCCCCGCGGCGTGGTCCCAGGCGTTCTCCCAGGTGAAGGCGAGGGCGTCGAGCAGACCGCGGGCCACCTTCAGATACTCCAGACCGGCCGAACCGCACGGGCGCGGCTCGATGCCCGGGGTGGCCAGACCGGCCAGGGCGCGCTTCTCCGCGTCCGTGGTGAAGTCGAAGTGGGAGATGGCCACTTCGAGGACCTTGCCGGGCTCCGGGGAGCCGGAGCGGATCGGCTCGCCGTTGAGCCGGGCGCCCTGGCCGCGCCGGGCCACGGCCATCTCGTCCAGCGCCGGGGCGAAGGTCCAGGAGGCGAGCAGTTCGCCGTGGTGGGCCAGGGCGACGAGGGTCGAGAAGCCCGGGTCGCCGTGGACGAACTGCCGGGTGCCGTCGACCGGGTCGACGATCCACACCGGGGCGTCTCCGCCGAGCGCGCCGAGGACCGAGGGGTCGGCGTGCACCCCCTCCTCACCCACGACGGCCGAGCCGGGCAGCAGGGCGGTCAGCGAACCGGCCAGATGCTGCTCGGCCAGCCGGTCCGCGGTGGTGACGAGGTCGTGCGGGCCGTTCTTCTCGATGATCTCGTGCTCGGCGAGCTGCCGGAAGCGCGGCATGATCTCGGCGGCGGCCGCCTTGCGGACCGCCTCCTCGACGTCGGAGAGATCACCGGAGAGAAATTGATCGATCATGCGTTCATCGAACCATGCCGCTCCGACAGCCGGTGACGCGGTGGCGGCGGGACGGTGTCGCCGAGGTGAACCCCCTCGCCGCCCCGGGTCGGCCCGCGGCGGGCCGTTGCCGCCCGGTCGAGCCCACCGGCCTCGGGGACCCTCGGCGTGGGCCGCCGATCCCGGCGGTGGGGACCGAGCCGACCACGGCGGCCCCGAGCGCGGTGGGCACCCGGCGGCCGGTCGGGACGAACCGCGCCGACCGTCCCGGCCCGCGCAGCGCATACCAGGGACCGCGCCGCGTCAGCCGGTGCGGTGCCCGGCGGCTCCGCGCAGCATCAGCGCGGTGTAGAGCACCAGGGACGCTCCGAGCCCGACCGCCCAGCCGTAGTCGGCCAGCGGCTGGAGGAACGGGATCAGTCCGTCCTTCGGGAACGGGCCCTTCCCGGGCTGGGAGTACGAGCCGCCCACCGCGAGCAGCCCGCCGGCCGCGAAGGCGACCACGGCCCGCCAGTTCCAGCCGGACGCGTACCAGTAGCGGCCGCCGGGCCGGTAGAGATCGGCGAGGTCCAGCACCGTACGGCGGATGATCCAGTAGTCGGCGATCAGCACCCCGGCGACCGTGCCGAGCAGTCCGCCGACCACCCCGAGCCAGGTGAAGATGTACAGCTCGGGGGTGGAGGTGAGCTTCCACGGGAAGATCACCACACCGACGATGCCGGTGATCAGCGCCCCGGTGCGGAAGGTGATGAACCTCGGCGCCAGATTGGCCAGGTCGTAGGCGGGTGAGACGACATTGGCCGCGATGTTCACCGAGATGGTGGCGATCAGCACCGTCACCAGCGCGAAGAGCAGACCGAAGACATGGTCCGCCTTGCCCGCGAGCGCCACCGGATCCCAGATGGCCTCGCCGTAGACGGCCTCCGAGCCGGAGGTGACGAAGACCGACAGCAGGGCGAAGGCCGTCATGGTGGTGGGCAGACCCAGCGACTGGCCCCACACCTGGGCGCGCTGGCCCGCGCCGAAGCGGGTGAAGTCGGGGATGTTGAGGGAGAGGGTGGCCCAGAAACCGATCATGCCCATGAGGGCGGGGAAGAAGACGGGCCAGAAGTCGCTGCCCCAGCCCAGCTTGGAGGGCTGGTCGAGCAGCGAGCCGAAGCCGCCCGCCTTGACGGCTATCCAGACCAGCAGCACCACGGCCCCGACGATGACGAAGGGCGCGGCCCAGTTCTCGAACCGTCTCAGGGTCTCCATACCCCGGTAGATGATGGCCAGCTCCAGGGCCCAGAAGATGATGAAGCACAGCCACAGGGTCCAGGGATAGCCCCCGACCTCACCGGCCTTGGCCCAGCCGCCGCCGAAGACCTTGCCCAGCAGGACGTAGATGCCCTGTCCGCCGATCCAGGTCTGGATGCCGAACCAGGCGCACGCGACGGCCGCCCGGATCAGCGCGGGGAGGTTGGCGCCGCGCAGCCCGAACGAGGCGCGCGCCAGCACCGGGAAGGGGATGCCGTACTTGGGTCCGGCATGGCCGGTGAGCAGCATCGGCAGCAGCACGATCACATTGGCCAGGGCGATGGTGAAGACGGCCTGCTTCCAGTCCATGCCGAGGGCGACCAGACCGGAGGCGAGGGTCCAGGAGGGGATGTTGTGGGCCATGCCGACCCACAGGGCGGTGAAGTTGTAGGTGGTCCAGCGGCGCTCGGCCACCGGCACCGGCCGCAGGTCCTCGTTGCTGAAGCGGCTGTCGGCCAGGGCGGTGCCGGGTGGCAGTTCGACACGGCCGTCGGGGTGGGTGATCCGGGCGGGCTCGGCGGGGGGAGGTGCGGTAGCGGTCATGGCGACCCTCTTCGTTCGAAACAGCGGGAGCGGGAAGGGGACGTGGGGGATCGAACGAGTCCGTGCGGGGCCCGAGGGCCGTGCGGGGCCCGGAGGCCGGTCGGCCGGAGAAGGGTGGGAGAGAACCGCGGGCCGGTCCGGGTGGACCGGCCCGCGGCGGAGCTATCCGGCGAGGGCGGGGATGATCCGCTCGCCGTAGGCGTCGATGGTCGGCTCCTTGGCGTCGTGCATCGCGTAAACGGCGAACTGGTCGACGCCCAGCGACCGCAGCCGCTCCAGCTTCTCGATATGTGCCTCCGCCGGGCCCAGCAGACAGAAGCGGTCGACGATCTCGTCGGGGACGAAGGCGGTGTCGGGGTTTCCGGCGCGGCCGTGGTGGCTGTAGTCGTAGCCCTGCCGCTCCTTGATGTACGCGGTGAGGGACTCGGGGACGGCACCGGAGTGGTCGCCGTAGCGGGAGACCAGATCGGCGACGTGGTTGCCGACCATCCCGCCGAACCAGCGGCACTGCTCACGCGCGTGGTCGAGGTCGTCGCCGACGTACGCGGGCGCGGCGACGCAGGTGGTGACCGCGTCCGGGTCGCGCCCGGCTTCGGCGGCGGCGTCCCGCACCGCCTTGACCATCCACTCCGTCAGGAACGGGTCGGCCAGCTGGAGGATGAAGCCGTCGGCCTTCTGTCCGGTCAGCGCCAGTGCCTTGGGGCCGTAGGCGGCCATCCACACCGGCAGCCGGCCGTCCTTGACCCAGGGGATGCGGACCGGGCTGCCGTCCACGGTCGCCTCGCGGCCCTCGGCCAGATCGCGGATGGTCTCGATGGCCTCGCCCAGCCGGGCGAGGGTGTTGGGTCTGCGGCCCGCCACCCGCATCGCGGAGTCGCCGCGGCCGATTCCGCAGACCGTGCGGTTGCCGTACATGTCGTTGAGGGTGGCGAAGGTGGAGGCGGTCACCTCCCAGGTGCGGGTGCCGGGGTTGGTGACCATCGGTCCGACGATCAGCCGCTCGGTGTGTTCCAGGATGCGGCTGTAGATGACGAAGGGCTCCTGCCACAGCACGGCGGAGTCGAAGGTCCAGCCGTAGCGGAAGCCGTTGTTCTCGGCGCGGCGCATCAGGTCGACCACCCCTGACGCGGGCGGATCCGTCTGAAGGACGAGTCCGAAGTCCATGCTCGCTCCCAGGTTCAGGGGTCAGGAGAGGTACTGGCAGGTGGCGCGCGGCAGGTACTGGCCGTGCCCGGCGCGGCCGGTGTACTCCCGCTGGTCGATGACGGTGGTACCGCGCGACAGCACGGTCCGCACCTGCCCGGTGATCTGCTTGCCCTCGTACGCCGAGTAGTCGACGTTCATGTGGTGGGTCTCGACGGAGAGGGTCTGTTCGGCGCGCGGATCGTAGATGACCACGTCGGCGTCGGCGCCGGGGGCGATGGTGCCCTTCTTGGGGTAGAGGCCGAACATCCGGGCCGGGGTGGCGCAGGCGATCTCGATCCAGCGGCGGCGGGAGATGTGGCCGTCCACCACGGCCTGGTGGAGCAGGTCCATCCGGTGCTCCACACCCGGCATTCCGTTGGGGATCTTCGAGAAGTCCCCGCGGCCCAGCTCCTTCTGACCGCTGAAGCAGAACGGGCAGTGGTCGGTGGAGACGACCTGGAGGTCGTTGGTGCGCAGGCCCCGCCACAGCGCGGCCTGGTGCTCCCGCGGCCGCAGCGGGGTGGAGCACACGTACTTGGCGCCCTCGAAGTCCGGTTCGGCGAGGTTGTCGGTGGACAGGAAGAGGTACTGCGGACAGGTCTCGCCGAACACCGGCAGCCCCATGTCCCGGGCCCGGGTCAGCTCGGCCACGGCCTCCTCGGCGGAGACGTGCACCACGTACAGCGGGGCCCCGGCGACCCGGGCGAGCTGGATGGCGCGGTGGGTGGCCTCGGACTCCAGCAGCGCCTTGCGGACCTCGCCGTGGTAGCGGGGGTCGGTCCTGCCCTCGGCGAGGGCCTGTTCGACCAGGACGTCGATGGCGATGCCGTTCTCGGCGTGCATCATGATCAGGCCGCCGTTGGCGGCGCCGCGCTGCATGGCGCGCAGGATCTGGCCGTCGTCGCTGTAGAAGACGCCCGGATAGGCCATGAACAGCTTGAAGCTGCTCACGCCCTCCTCCACCAGCAGATCCATCTCCTTCAGCGACCCCTGGTCGACATCGGAGAGGATCATGTGGAAGCCGTAGTCGATGGCGCAGTTGCCACCCGCCTTGAGGTGCCAGGCGTCCAGGCCCTCGCGCAGCGCGTGGCCCTTGGCCTGGATGGCGAAGTCGACGATGGTGGTGGTGCCGCCCCAGGCCGCGGCCCGGGTGCCGGTCTCGAAGGTGTCGGCGGCGAAGGTGCCGCCGAACGGCATCTCCATATGGGTGTGCGGATCGACCCCGCCCGGGATGACGTACGTCCCGGTGGCGTCGATGGTGCGGTCGGCGCTCCAGCCGCGGGCGCACTCGCTGTCGGAGGCGGCCAGGGCCACGATCTTCTCGTCCTCGATCAGGACGTCGGCGTGGGTCTCCTCGGCGGCGGTGATGACGAGCCCGCCACGGATCACGGTACGAGGCATCAGTTCCCGCTCCTTCCGGACTGGGTGGCCTTGAGGGCGGCCTCGAGGATCTCCGCGCCCTCCTCCGCCTCGGCGACGGTGAGGCTGAGCGGCGGGGCGACGCGCAGCACGCTGCTGTTGTGGCCGCCGCCCTTGCCGAGGAGCAGTCCGCCCTCGCGGGCGGCCTCCAGCACGGTGGAGGCGGCCTCGGGGGACGGCCGGTCGGTGCCGGGCTCGACCAGTTCGATGCCGATCATCAGTCCCCGGCCGCGTACCTCGCGGACGGCGTCGAGACCGGCGGTCGCGGCCCGCAGCCGCTCGATGAGCAGTCCGCCCACCCGGCGCGCGTTGCCCTGGAGGTCGTGTTCGACGAGGTGGTTGAGGTTGGCGAGACCCGCGGCCATGGTGACCGGGCTGCCGCCGAAGGTGGAGATGGAGTTGGCGTCCAGACAGTTCATGACCTCGGCGCGGGCCACCACACCGCCGATGGACATACCGTTGCCGATGCCCTTGGCGAAGGTGAGGACGTCGGGCGGCCCGGAGCCCTCGTGGGCCTGCCAGCCCCAGAAGTGGTCGCCGGTGCGGCCCCAGCCGGTCTGCACCTCATCGGTGATCCACAGGATGCCGTGCCGGTCGAGCACCTCGCGGAAGGCGGCGAACAGCCCGTCGGGCGGGGAGGTGAACCCGCCGACGCCCTGGATCGGTTCGGCGATCAGGGCGGCCACATTGCCGTGCGCCTGGCCGAGGATGTCCTCGAGGTCGGCGACGCAACGCTGGATGAACTCGGCGTCGGTGAGCCCGGCGAAGGGTCCCCGTCCGCGCACCCCGCCGTGGACGTACAGGGTCTGCAACGGGGACAGACTGGTCGGTGACCAGGAGCGGTTGCCGGTGATGCCCACGGCCGAGAAGGACCGGCCGTGGTAGCTGTTGCGCATCGCCAGGATCTGGTTGGAGCGGCGGTGGGTGGTGGCGAGCAGCAGGGCCGTGTCATTGGCCTCGGTGCCCGAGGTGGTGAAGAAGACCCGCGCGTCGGGGATGCCCGACAGGGCGGCGACGCGCTCGGCCAGGTCCACCATGGGGCGGTCGAGGTAGAGCGTGGAACTGTGCAGGATCCGGCCCGCCTGCTCGCTGATCGCCTTGGTGACCTCGGGCAGCGCGTGGGCGGTCATCGTGGTGAGGATGCCGCCGAAGAAGTCGAGGTAGCGGTTGCCGTCGGCGTCCCAGACGTGCCGCCCCTCGCCGTGGGTGATCTCGATGGGTTGCCGGTAGTACAGGGCCAGCCAGTCGGGCAGCACGGCCTGGTGCCGCCGGTGCAGCGCCGCGTGGACGCCGGAGGGCCGCTCGTTCACGGCTTCACCAGCCCCTCGTAGGCGTCGGGCCGCCGGTCGCGGTAGAAGGCCCACTGCCGGCGCACCTCGTCGATGACGTCGAAGTCGAGGTCCCGGACGATCAGTTCCTCCTGCTTGTCACTGGCCACCTCGCCGACGAACTGGCCGCGCGGGTCGACGAAGTAGCTGGTGCCGTAGAAGTCGTTGTCGCCGTACTCCTCCACGCCCACGCGGTTGATCGCGGCGACGAAGTACTCGTTGGCGACGGCCGCGGCGGGCTGCTCGAGCTGCCACAGATACGCGGACAGACCGCGGGAGGTCGCCGAGGGGTTGTAGACCAGCTGGGCCCCGGCGAGCCCCAGCTCCCGCCAGCCCTCGGGGAAGTGACGGTCGTAGCAGATGTAGACGCCGACCTTGCCGACGGCGGTGTCGAACACCGGCCAGCCCACGTTGCCGGGCTTGAAGTAGTACTTCTCCCAGAATCCCTTGACCTGGGGGATGTGGTGCTTGCGGTACTTGCCGAGATAGCTGCCGTCCGCGTCGATCACGGCGGCGGTGTTGTAGTAGAAGCCCGACTGCTCGACCTCGTAGACCGGCACCACGATCACCATGTCGGTCTCCCGGGCCAGTTCCCGCATCCGCTGGACGGTCGGCCCGTCCGGCACCGGTTCGGCCCACCGGTAGTGCTCCGCCTCCTGGACCTGGCAGAAGTACGGGGCGTTGAACACCTCCTGGAAGCCGATCACCTTGGCGCCCTGGGCGGCCGCCTGCCGGGCGTACTCCTCATGCTTCGCGATCATCGATTCGGTATCGCCGGTCCAGGTGGCCTGGACGAGAGCGGCACGTACGACATTAGCCATGATCAGCTCCTTCACAGCAGTGCTCCGGGGGCGTAGCCCCGTCGTCAACCTGTGTCTACGCACGTAGAATCCGGCTGTGGAAAAGAACGTAGAAGCGCACTGACCACTCTGGCAATACCGCCGCCGTTACTCAACGAAGACGTTCGGATTTCGCGTTGTGTCAGGCCAGACCGGCCACGCGCAGCGCCAGGGCGAGATCGTGATGGCTGCTGGTGGACACCCCGTCGGCGGCGTCGAGCAGCAGCGGCACCAGGGTGGCCGGATCCGCACCCGCCGCGTCCGCCGCGTCCTCCGGGCTCCGGGCCCGCACCAGCGCCCGCAGCAGAAGGCCCGCCTCGTGGTCGGCACCCGCCGCGACCAGCGCCAGCGCGGTGTGCGCGATCTCCACGACCGGCCGGGAGACGCTCTGCCGCAGCAGCCGCTCGCCGTCGGCCTCCCGGCCCGCCGCCATCAGGGCCTCGGCGGCGGCGGCCAGCCTCGGGGGCGGCAGACACGCCATCTCCCAGAGCAGGGTGGCCACATCCGCCCCGAGCCCGGCGCGTTCCAGCTCCGCCGCGAGCACCGGCAGCCTCGGGGCGGGCCAGGCGGCGGCCTCGCACAGCACCACATGGGCCTCGCCGCCGCGCCCCTGTGCCCGCAGACTGCCGAGCCGGGTCACGGCCTCGGCGGCGGCGCGGTGCGCCTCTCCGCGCCGGGCCGCCTCCCGTACGGCGCGGTGGGTCGCGCTCTCTTCCCGGTCGCCGCGACGGCGGCGCCGGGGGGCGTCCCCGGCGCCGTACGCCCCGGCGAACCGGGCGCCCCGGGGTGTCGCCGGTGCCTCGGGCGCGGCGTCCGCCACCGGGGCGGGGACGGGGGCAGCGGCCGGGGGCAGCGGCTCGGCCGCTCCCCCGGCCGCTGCCCCCTCGGCGTCCGGCTCGATCCCGGCGAACCGGGCCCCGCGCGGTCGGTTGCGTGCGGGCGCGGACCTGGCGGACCTGGTGGGCGGGGGTGCGGAAGCGGCGGGCGCGGGACGCTCGGCGGACGACTCCGGCGCAGCGGGCGTGGCCGCGACGCTCTCGGCGGTACCCGGGGGTGGCTCCTCCGGCGCAACCGGCCGACCGGGTCCGGGCCGGTCGGGTCCGGGCCGGTCGGGTCCGGGCCGGTCGGGTCCGGGCCGGTCGGGTCCGGGCCGGTCGGGTCCGGGCCGCACCGGCCCCCGTGGACCGGGCCCGGTCGGGGGCAGTGCGGCGAGGCGGGCGCGCAGTTCCTCGCAGCGGGCGGTCGCCCGCTCCCAGTCGTCGTGCGCCCACGCCAGATCGGCGGCGAGGCCGTCCCGCGTCGTGGTGTCCCCGGCGGTGTGCACGGCCTCCTGGAGGCGGCGTTCGCGCCGGGCCGCACGGCGCTGTTCGCCCAGCATCGCCTCCAGCCGGTCCTGGAGCGCCGCGCGCCCGCCCACCTCGGTGTCGTGGACCAGGACCGACGCCCGGTAGAGGACCGCCGCGCGGGCCGCCGCCTCCCGCGCCGCCTCCGGGCCGTGCCGGGCGGAGAGGTCCTGGAGCAACGCCTGGACCACATCCCAGGGCGGCACCTCCTGGCCGGCCAGACAGGCTTCCAGACCCCCGGGGTCGCGCCGGGCGAAGACGCCGTACCACCCCGCCCCCGGGTCCAGCCGCCCCGTCAGCACACGCAGGAAGTCCGCGAACTCACCGATCGCGGCCGGGAGTTGCCCGCCCGACATCGCCACTCTCCTCCCCCTCGCACCCTTCACCCCCGTGGCCCGCATTGGACACCCCGCGTGTTACGGGAACGGTTACGGGCGTGCTACGGACGGTTTTCCTGCTGCGCACACAACAGCAAAACTTGCAAGTCTACCTGTTGACATCGCACGATGGAGCGATGGCACCCCAGAACGGTCCCGACGGCACCCCGCACGACCCGGAGACCCTGGCCCAGGAGCGCGTCGCCGTCGATCTCTCCGCCGTCGTCGGCCGGCTGATGCGCCGGATGCGGGCGGCCTCACCGCTGGGCGAGCTGACCCCGTCCCAGCGCAGCGTGCTCAGCCGTCTGGACACCGGCGGCCCGGCCACCACCGCGGCCCTGGCCCGCGCGGAGCTGATCCGCCCCCAGTCGATGCGCGGCATCCTCGCCGCGCTGGAGGAGCGGGGGCTGGTCGAGCGGACCCCGCATCCCACCGACGGGCGGCAGATCGACTTCTCGGTCACCGAGCGGGGGCTGCGCGCGATCACCGCCGCACGGCAGGCCAAGCGGAGCTGGCTGCTGGACGCGATGACCACCCGCCTCGACGCCGAGGAGCGCCGCACCCTGGCCGAGGCCACCGCACTGCTGAAACGTCTGGTCGAGGAATGACGGACGTCAGGGACGCCACGGATACCAGGGCAGCCACGGGCGCCTTGGACGCCGTGCGCGCACCGGTTCCGCGCCCGGGCGACGCGCACCGCTCCCCCGCACCGGCCGGTGCGGGCGATCCGTTCGGGGCCCGGCTGATGACCCCGCTGCTGATCGGCTCGGTCCTCAACCCCGTCAACTCCACGATGACCGCCACCGGTCCGGTGGCCATCGGCCGTGACTTCGGCGTCGGTGCCGCCGGGACCGCCTGGCTCATCGCCGCGCTCTACCTCGCCGGCGCCCTGGCCCAGCCCGCCATGGGCCGTCTCGCCGATCTGCTCGGCCCGCGCCGGTTCCTGTGCGGGCTGCTGGTGGTGTGCGGCGCCGGGTGCTGGGCGCGTTCGCCCCTGGCTTCGGCTGGCTGATCGGCTCACGCGCCCTGCTCGGCATCGGCGCCTCCGCCGCCTGTCCGGCGGCCATGGCGCTGCTGCGGGCGCGGTCCCTGGCCACCGGCGCCCCGGCCCCGCGCATTGGATCTGGAGCGGCCGCGGTGGGCGCCCCGGCTCGGTGAGACCGGCCCGTCCGACGAGGTCATCGCCCTGCTGGGCTGAACCGCGCGGCCGGGCCGGTCCGGGCCCGCGTCGTCAGCCGGTGGGGCTGACCACCATCGCCGAGCCGCCGCCCCGGCGTTCCCTCTCGGCCGCGGCCAGCCAGCGTCCGCCGGGCAGCCGCTGGACGCCCGTCGCGGCGCCGATCTCCGGGTTCTGCTTGAAGGAGTGGCCGAGTGCCTCCAGTTCGGCCCGCTTGGGGCTGTTCCACAGCCCCGGTTCCAGTTCGGTCTGGGCGGCGTTGCGCTGGCTGGCGCGCGGGGCGGCGATGGCGTCGACCAGCGGCAGCCCCCGGTCGAGATGGTTGAGCAGGGTTTGCAGCACGGTCGTGATGATGGTCGCGCCGCCCGGCGAACCGAGCGCCAGCACCGGCTTGTTCTTCTCGAGCACGATCGTCGGCGACATGGACGAGCGGGGGCGCTTCCCCGGACCCGGCAGGTTCGGGTCGTGGACGGCCGGGTCGGCGGGCGCGAAGGAGAAGTCGGTCAGCTCGTTGTTGAGCAGGAAGCCGCGGCCGGGGACGGTGATGCCGCTGCCGCCGGTCTGCTCGATGGTGAGGGTGTAGGCGACGACGTTGCCCCACTTGTCGGCCACCGTGAGGTGGGTGGTGTTCTCGCCCTCGTAGGTGGTGGGGGCGGCGTGGCCGCGGGTGTCACAGCTGCCGGGCTTCGCCGGGCGGTTCGGATCGCCGGGCTTGACCGGGCTCTTGAGCACCGCGTCGGGCTTGATCAGGCAGGCGCGGGAGTCGGCGAACCGCTGTGAGGTGAGTCCCTTGGTGGGGACGTCCTCGGCGGCGGGGTCGCCCACCCACCGGCCGCGGTCGGCGAAGGCTATCCGGCTGGCCTCGATGTAGCGGTGGAGGTAGTCGCGCTCACCGAGCTTGGAGAGGTCGGTCTTCTCCAGGATGTTGAGCGCCTCGGCCACGCTGGTGCCGCCGGAGGACGAGGGCGCCATGCCGTAGACGTCCAGGCCCCGGTAGCCGGTGTGAGTGGGCGCCTGGCGCTTGGTGGCGTACGACCGCAGGTCGCGCGCGGTCAGATCGCCGGGCCGTACGGTGCGCTGGGCCTTCGGGTCCACCGGGGGCTTGCGCACGGTGTCGACGATGTCGCGGCCCAGTTCGCCCTTGTAGACCGCGCCGGTGCCCTTCTTGGCCAGCAGGGCGTAGGTGCGGGCGAGATCGGGGTTGGTGAAGGTGGAGCCCACCACCGGCAGCTTGCCACTGGGCAGGAAGAGCTCGGCCGAGGCCGGGAAGTCCCTGAAGCGGTCCTG
The DNA here is from genome assembly GCF_013364155.1 of Streptomyces sp. NA02950. NCBI lineage: Bacteria > Bacillati > Actinomycetota > Actinomycetes > Kitasatosporales > Streptomycetaceae > Streptomyces > Streptomyces sp. NA02950. Next base: position 2,226,954 of record NZ_CP054916.1, read on the forward strand.
GTTGTCGGCGGTCTGCTGACGGAAGGTGGAGTCCACGGTGAAGCCGTCGCGGGCCAGCCGCTCGGCGGGCTTCAGCACCTGCGCCAGTGACTCGGTGCCCCAGGTGTCGAGGGCGTCCTCCCAGGTGGCGGGGGTGCCGGGGGTACCGACGCTCAGTCCGCTGGTGACCGCGTCGGCGAACGGCAGCGGTTTGCCGTCCTTGTCGAGGAAGAGGCCCTTGTCGGCGCTGAGCGGCGCGGTCTCCCGGCCGTCCAGCGTGTACACCTTGTGCTTCTTGGCGCTGTAGTAGACGAAGTACCCGCCGCCGCCGACGCCCGCCGAGTACGGCTCGGTGACGCCGAGCGCGGCGGCGGTCGCGACCGCCGCGTCCACCGCGTTCCCACCGTGCCGCAGGACGTCGATCCCGGCCGCCGAGGCGTCGGGGTCCACGCTGGAGACGGCGCCGCCGTAGCCCTCGGCCACCGGGGTCTTGGCGGGGGTGCCGTGCGGTGCGGAATCCGCCGGGCCGGTCCGCGCCGCACCGGCCGGGGCGATGCCGAGCACCGCGGCCAGCGCGGCCGCGGCGGCCAGCGCGGGGAGCCGGCGCCGGGGCGGCGCGGCGCTGGACGTGGTCGACGGTGCGGCTGGTCGTGCGGCGGGCCCCATCCATACCTCCAAGCGGACGACAGGGGCCGGAGCCTACCCGTGTCCGGCGTGGTCACGACAGAGGGTGGGCCGTCCCGGGTGGTCAGGGCAGGGAACGGGTTCCCCCCATCCCCGGCCTCGAACACCAACCCGGTTCGCCGCTACGATGCGCGGCCATGAATGACACCCTGCAGGACCTGATCGCCTCCGCGGCGGCCCTGGTCGTGGGCCTGGCCCTCGGCTGGGCCGTGCATTCGGCGCTCGTGCGCCGCAAGCGCGCCCGCGAGCAGCGCTTCTTCGGCCTGCCGGACGGCTCGGAGTGTGTGCTGGTCACCCATCGGGACAGCACCTCGGCGCACTGGAGCATTCCACGCCATGACGCGCTCGCGCTGCTCGGACTCGCCTCCGTCGTGGAGAACTGCGGCGCCCACCCGGAGGTCGCGCCGCATGACACCGGGTTGCAGGGGTTCGGCGCGCGGACGGAGTTCTGCGTCGGCGACCCCACGGCGCACCGCAGGCTGTCCGCCCACCTGTCGAACCTGCTGCCGGGCGTGGCCGTGCAGCCGGGCGACGAGTCCGGCGCGGACCGCGGCACCTTCACCATCGGCGGCACCGCCTACCGCGCCGAACCGGGCACCGTCGAGTACGTCCTGCTGGCCCGGCTGACGGCGGGCGAGGGCGGCCGGCCGGTGTTCCTGGCCGCCGGGCAGCGCCCGGTGACGCATCGTGCGGCCGTACGCCATCTGGTGCGCAACCGCGCCCGGCTGGCCCGGAAGTACGGCGCCCACGGCTCGTTCTGTCTGCTGCTGAAGGTGGTCAACTCGCAGGCGTACGGCCCGGATGTGGTCGAGCTGGTCGCCGATGTCACCAAGGCGGCGGCCTCCGGGGCGCCGCGGCCGCAGGCCACGTCCAAGGAAGGTTGAACGGAGCCCACTTGCCGTGATTTCGCGGGGCCGGACCCGGACGGGGCCCGGCCCCCGGGCAGCGCTCCGAGCCGCTCCGGCCCCGGCAGCCAGGAGCGGCTCTTATCGTTACCCAGGCGTAACTTACCGCACTATTACCACCGGTAAACACCCGGGTTACCGTCAAGTCACTTGAGCGCGCGCTCCCTTCAGCCCCCCACGGCCCCCCAGGAGCGACAAGTGACCCTTGCCCGCAAATCCCTGCGTACGGCGGCGGCCGCCGCCGTCTCGGCGACCGTGCTGGCCGGTGCCACCTTCGGCCCCGCCGTCTCGGCACCGGCCGCGGCCTCGGCACCGGTGAGCGCCGTCGCCGCGTCATCGGCATCACCGTCCTCTTCGGCCTCCGTACGCTTCGTCGACATCCCCGGCGACGGCGGGGTCACCCTCGCCGCCAACGTGGTCGCCCCGGCCGACGCCGGTCCCGCACACCGCTATCCGCTCGTCGTGCTGCCCACCAGCTGGGCCATGCCCCAGGTCGAATATCTCGCCCAGGCCAAGAAGATGGCCGAGTCCGGCTATGTGGTGCTCAGTTACAACCCCCGCGGCTTCTGGCAGTCCGGCGGACGGATCGAGACGGCCGGACCACCCGATGTCGCCGACGCCTCCAAGGTCATCGACTGGGCCCTGGCCCACACCGGCGCCGACCCCGACCGCATCGGCCTGGCCGGAGTCTCCTACGGTGCCGGGATCAGCCTGCTCGCCTCGGCATTCGACCCGCGCGTCAAGGCCGTTGTGGCGATGAGCGGCTGGGCGGACCTGGTCGGCTCCATCTACAGCGGCCGCACCGAGCACCGCCAGGCCGTCGGTCTGCTCGGCGGGCTGGGAACGCTGACCGGCCGTCCGAGCGAGGAGATGAAGCAGTTTCTCAAGGACTTCCTCGGCTCCAACCTGGCCAAGGAACAGGACATGATCGAGTGGGGCAGGAAGCGCTCCGCCGCCACCTACCTCGACCGCCTCAACGCCAACGGCACGGCCGTCATGCTGGGCAACGCCTGGGGCGACTCCATCTTCCCGGTCAACAGCTACGCCCGCTTCTACGAGAAGCTCACCGGCCCCAAACGGCTGGAGCTGCGGTCCGGTGACCACGCCACCCCCGAGGTCACCGGACTGCTGGGGCTGCCCAACGACACCTGGGACCACTCCCGCCGCTGGCTGGACCGCTATCTCAAGAGCGAGCGGAACGGCATCGACAGCGAGCAGCCGGTGCAGCTCGCCTCACGGACCAAGGACGGCTACGAGGGCTACCCCAGCTGGGCGGCCGTGCCCAGCGGCCACCGCCGGATCGCCCTGGACCGCACCGAGCGGATCAGCGCCGACCACAACTCCGGCGCCGACGGCGGCACGGCGATCCTCAGCGGCGTGCTGGACCAGTTCCTCAAGCTCCCGCCGCTCGCCTCGATCCCGCTGCTGCCCCGCTCCTACGCGGCCGTCTGGCAGAGCGGCGCTTACGCCACCGAGCAGCGCATCCGCGGCACGGTCACCCTGCACACCACCATGACCAGCAACAAGTCCAGCGGTACGGCGGTGGCGTACCTCTACGACGTCGGCCCGCTCGGGATCGGCAAGCTCATCACCCACGCCCCGGTCACCTTCCACGACCGCACCCCGGGAACGCCGTTCGGCGTGGACCTGGAGCTGTTCTCGACCGCCTACGACGTGCCGGCCGGGCACCGGATGGCCCTGGTCGTCGACGCCAAGGACCCGCTGTACAACGAGCACAACCCGGACGGGGCGCGGCTCACCTTCTCCTCACCCGCGGACGACCCGTCCGCCCTGTCGGTGCCGGTCCGCGACTGATCCGGTCCCCCGTCAGGCCCCCGCCCCCGTGTCAGGCGCGTGTGTCGCCCGGCATGGGGGCGACCGGTTCGGGGGCGGCGACCGGCGTCCGGCCGGTCTTCACACTCCGCCGCTCGCGCTTCGCCACCCAGTTGGCGAACCACGACAGCAGCATGCACATCCCGATGTAGATCGGCGAGATCACCATCACCACCGGGATGAACGGAAGGTCGTAGTCGAGATTGGACGCGATGAGCTTTCCGGCGTGCAGGAACTCCTCGTAGGTGATGAGAAAGCCGAGCGAGGTGTCCTTCAGGGCCACCACCAGCTGGCTGATGATGGCGGGCAGCATCGCCCGTACGCCCTGGGGCACCAGCACGTACGTCATGACCGCCGTCTTCCGCATGCCGAGGGAGTACGCCGCCTCGCGCTGTCCGCGGTCCACCGCGTTCACCCCCGCGCGGAACACCTCGGCCAGCACCGAACCGTTGTACAGCGTCAGCCCGGTGACCAGGGCGGGCAGCGCCTGCACCTTCAGCGCGACAAAGACAAAGAAGATCATCACCAGCACGGGCATCGCCCGGAAGAACTCCACCACCAGCGTGGACAGCCAGCGCACCGGCCGGTGCTCGGACAGCCGTCCGGCCGCCAGTACGGCGCCGAACACCAGCGAGAACACCGCGGCCAGACCGAACGCCTTGAGGGTGTTGGCGAGTCCGCGCAGCAGCAGCTCCTGGATGCCCTTGTACGCAAAGGGCATCCACTTCTGGTGCGCGAACTGACCGGTGTCGACCAGGAGATGGACGATCCAGGCGATCAGCGCCAGCAGCACCGCCGTCGCCGCGATCCCGTACATGCGGTGGCGGCGCCGCGTCCGCGGTCCGGCCACGTCGTAGAGGGCGGTGGTGGTCATCGCGGCACTCCCCAGCGCTTCTCCAGGACGGCGAAGATCGCGCTGATGGCCAGTGTCACGACCAGATAGCCGACGGCGATCCAGATGAAGGTCCAGATGATGCTGTAGCCCATCTCGTTGAGCGGCTTGTAGGTGCCCAGCAGCTCGGTGACGCTGAACGACCCGGCGATGGCGGAGTTCTTGGCGAGCGCGATCAGGGTCGAGCCGATCGGCGGGATGACCGAGCGGAACGCCTGCGGCAGCACCACCGCGCCCAGCGTCTGCTCGAACGTCATCCCGAGGCTGCGCGCGGCCTCGCCCTGCCCGACCGGCACCGTGTTGATGCCCGAGCGCACCGCCTCGCAGATGAACGCCGAGGTGTAGCAGCCCAGCGCCAGCACCGCGAAGGTGGTGAACGGCAGCACCAGGCCGAAGCGCGGCAGCCCCAGCATCACCGCGAAGAACAGCAGTGTCAGCGGGGTGTTGCGCAGCACCGTCACCCACGCGGCGCCGAAGGCTCGCAGCGAGGCCACCGGCGCCACCCGGAAGGCGGCCATCACGATGCCCACGGCCAGGGCGAGCAGCGAGGCGTACACGGTCAGCTCGACCGTGCCGAGGAACCCCTTGCCGTAGAGGGAGAAGTTGTCGGTGAGCACGTCCATGCGGCGGCCTCAGCGTGTCTGGTAGCGGTCGATGGGCGGCGGCTTGGGGGCGGGCACGCCGGACAGGCCGAGGGTCGCGTTGTACGCCTGCTTCCAGTTCCCGTTGCGCTCGTGGACCAGGAGCGCGTCGTCCAGCGCGAAGCGCAGCGCGTTGTCCCCCCTGGGCACCCCGATGCCGTACGGCTCCTTGGAGAAGGGTTTGCCCACCACTTTCAGCTCCTCCGGGACCTTGGCCGCGTAGCCGAGCAGGATCACGTTGTCGGTGGTGACCGCGTCGACCTGATAGCTCAGCAGGTTGTCCACGCAGACCGAGTAGGTGTCGTACGCCACCGCGCGGGCCTCGGGGTAGTCGGCCTGGATCCGCTGGAGCGGGGTCGAACCGGCCACCGAGCACACCGTCTTGCCCGCCAGGTCCTGCGGGCCGTGGATGTCGTCCTCGTCGGCGCGCACCAGCAGTGACTGGCCCGCCATGTAGTACGGCCCGGCGAACCCCACCTGACGCTTACGCAGCGGATTGATGGTGTAGGTGCCGACGTAGTAGTCGATCTGGCCGTTCTGGAGCGCGGTCTCCCGGTTGGCGGAGGCAATGGTCCGGAAGCGGATCTGGCTGGGCTTGAAGCCCAGTGAGGCCGCCATCATCTTGGCGATCTCGATGTCGAAGCCGGAGTAACGGCCGGTGGCCGGGTCCTTCTCGCCGAGATAGGGCTGGTCCTCCTTGACCCCGACGGTGAGATGGCCGCGCCGCTCGGCCCTCCGCCAGGTGGGCGACGCCGGCAGCCGGAAGCCGGTGGCCACCTCGTACGTGGGCAGCTTCTCGGCCCGGGGCCCCTTCGCGGGCGGACTGCCCTCCTTGCCGCACCCGGCCGCCGCCGGGAGCAGGGCGAGGGCCAGGGCCAGCGCGGCGATCGCCCGGCGGATGCGCCTCATGTCCGTCATCACCCGGCTCAGTGCTTGAGGATCTTGGAGAGGAAGTCCCGGGCCCGCTCGGTCGCCGGTGCCTTGAAGAACTCCTCCGGGCTGCGGTCCTCCACGATCCGGCCGTCGGCCATGAACACCACCCGGTTCGCCGCGTAGCGCGCGAAGCCCATCTCATGGGTGACGACCACCATCGTCATCCCCTCACGGGCGAGCTGACGCATGACCTCCAGTACCTCGTTGATCATCTCCGGGTCCAGCGCCGAGGTCGGCTCGTCGAACAGCATCACCTTCGGGTCCATCGCCAGCGCCCGCGCGATGGCCACCCGCTGCTGCTGACCGCCGGAGAGCTGCGCCGGGTACTTGTCCGCCTGATCGGCGAGCCCCACCCGCTCCAGCAACTCCCGTGCCCGCCGCTCGGCCTCCTGCTTGCCGCGTCTGCGGACCTTCTGCTGGGCGAGCATCAGATTGGCCAGCACGGTCCGGTGCGCGAAGAGGTTGAACGACTGGAAGACCATCCCCACCTCGGCGCGCAGCCGCGCCAGGTCCTTGCCCTCCTCGGGCAGCGGTCTGCCGTCCACCACGATGGCGCCCGACTGGACCGTCTCCAGCCGGTTGATGGTCCGGCACAGCGTCGACTTCCCGGAGCCGGAGGGCCCGATGACCACCACCACCTCACCGCGGCCGACGGTGAGGTCGATGTCCTGGAGCACATGCAGCGCGCCGAAGTACTTGTTGACCTCACGCAGCTCGATCAACGGTTCGCCGACGGCCATACCCGGCCCCACCCACTTTCGCCTGTGTCGCGTCAGCGCAAGCTATCCAGACAAAAGCGGCACTTCGCTGATGACACGCAAACCGAAGTGGATACCCCCCGATCGAGACCGGCCGGGGGCAAGACCTCGGGGCAGCGCGCCGGAGACCACCCTGCCGTCGCCGAGGACGACGTACAGCACCCCGCCGCTGCCGAGCGCCAGGGGCCGGGTCTCCTTCAGCTGGTCCCCGGGCGACGGCCGGCGCCGACGCGGTACGCCGCAGCCTGTCGGGCCGCGGCGCCGGCCGCGGCGTGCCGGTCACGGTCGGCGCGCTGTGCACAGCGGAAGCGCCGGTCGGGGCGGACGGGCGGAAGGCGGGTTCCGTGGCGGCGCGTCCGAGGACCCGGCGCAGTGCCCGCTCCCGCTCGGTGATGAGCGCCCGGACCGGCTCGGGCCAGGCGGCCCGCCCGGCGGCGCCCGCGGGTACACCCCCGGCGAGCCGTCGTCCCAGCTCGGCGGTGTCCGGCCGCGCCGAGGGGCCGGATGCGGACGGTCCGCGAGTGGTGCGCGCGACCAGCCGGGTACCCGGGAGAGGTCCGCCTCCGCCTGCGCGATGCGGTAGAGCACCGCGGCCACCGGTCCGTCGCCGAACAGTCCCTCGCCCGTGGCGGCGTAGCACAGCGGCGGCGCCAGGCAGAAGACGTCCGAGTCGGCGACGGCAGCCGTGCGGTGTAGCGGCCGTCCACGGCCTGGGCCGCGGCGATCTCGCGGCGGAAGCGTGCGCGGAAGCCGCGGTCGGGGTCGGCCGCGCCCTCGATGACGAGACCGGGCCGGATTCCGCGCACAGGTCACCCGTTGGTGTCACCGGGCCCCGCCGCGGGGCCCCTAGGTCTCGGCGACCTCCGCGTACAGCTGGGACAGCTCAGGGGCGCCGTCGGTGGCCCATTGGCGGCCGGCTTCGACCACGTCGACCTCGCGGCCGGAGCCGAGTCTGACGACGGGGTGGCCGTTGGGCCAGACCTGCCAGACGGCGCCGGGGACGGTGCGGATGATGACCGTGCCGAGGTAGAGGCCGGCGTCGTTGGCGAGCCAGGGCAGTTCGTCGGGGTCGTCGCGCCAGCGTGGCAGGAGCTGGTCGAGCGCTTCCAACGAGGCGGCGGAGTCGTCGAGTCCGATACCGGCGGTGGCGGCCCGGGCGCGCAGGAGTTCGCATTCGGAGAGCAACTGCGCGACGCCCTGGGGATCCTCCTCTTGGGCTCCCATCAGCGCGACACCGGAAGGGGGGCCGCGCCGCTTGCGCCAGTTGTCCAAGAAGGGGATGTTCATACCACTCAGCGTCGCATCCCACGCACGGGCGCACCACAGGGCGCGCGGTACGGCTCGTGACCCGATGATTGTCTTGACGACACCCATCCGCCTCTCTACGTTCTTCCCGCACCTGTCGGATCAGCGGTCGGGTTGGTTGCGAGAGGGGACTCGTATGCGCGTCGGCAGACGGTGGACGGCGACCGGACTCGTCGCGGGGGGTGTCGCCTTCGCCCTTCCGGCATCGGCCGTGCCGGCTCTGGCCGGGTCATCCGCACAGGCAGCACCACTGAAGCCGCTCCCTCTGGAGCGGCTTTTCGACAACCGGGCGGTCAGTGAGGACACCCGGCCGGGGGACGCGGATTTCGACGGTTCGGGCAACTCGCTGTCCGCGCAGGATCTGAGGGCCGCCGGGTGGACGCCGGGGCGGGTGGTCGACCTGGACGCGGCGCGGCTGACCTGGCCGCGCGGTGCCGGGGTACGGCCGGACAATGTGGTCGCCGACGGGCAGGCGGTACGGTTGCGCGGCCGGGGCGACGCGCTCACCTTCCTGGTCGCGGGCAGTGCGCCGGACGGGCCCGGTGCAGGGGTGAGCGGCACCGGGACGGTGCGCTACCGGGACGGTTCCCGCGGGACGTACACCCTGACCGCGCCGGACTGGCGCGCGGGCTCCGCGGCCACCAAGGCGGTCGGTCTCCCCCACGTCAACAACGCGTCCGGGCAGCGGCTTGAGGCCGCGCGGCTGTACGCGGTGACGGTGCCGGTGGAGCGCGGCCGGGAGATCGCGTCGGTGGTGCTGCCGGAGGATCCGGGTCCGGGTGCCGATCTGCATGTGTTCGCCGCGACGCTGCGGCAGTCCGCGCCGGGCTGGACCGGGAGCTGGGCGGCGAGCACCGCCGGGTACACCAAGGTCGGGCCGTGGACGGACCAGACGCTGCGGCTGGTGGTGCACACCAGCGCGGGCGGGCCGCGGGCCAGGATCCGGCTGGCGAACACCTTCGCCGGGGCACCCGTGGCGATCGGCCGGGCCACCGTCGCCGTCCAGGGGGACGGGGCGGCGGCGCACGGCACGCCGGTGCCGCTGACCTTCGGCGGACGGCGGGGCGCCTCGATCCCCGCGGGGGCGCAGCTGGTCAGCGATCCGGTGGAGTTCCCCGTGCCCGCGGACACCAATCTGCTGGTGAGTGTGCATCTGCCGGGCCCGGTCAGCGCGGCGCCGGTGCACACCCAGGCCACCCAGCGCTCGTATCTGAGCGCGCCCGGCAGCGGAGACCGCACCGGTGATTCCGGTGCGGACGCCTACACCGGCACCCTGACCACCTGGCCGTTCCTCACCGGGGTGGACGTACGGGGCGGACCGGGCACGGTGGTGGCGCTGGGCGACTCGATCACCGACGGCACCAACTCGACGACCGACGCCAACCGCCGCTGGCCGGACGTCCTGGCCCGGCGGCTGCGGGCCCAGTCCGATGTGCCCGCGTACGGGGTGGTCAACAGCGGGATCTCCGCCAACCGCGTGGTCACCGATGTCTATTCGGGCGACGGGGTGTCCACGGTGACCAGCGGGGTGAGCGCGCTGAGCCGGCTGGAGCGGGATGCGCTCGCCCGGACCGGGGCTCGTACGGTCGTGGTCTTCCAGGGCATCAACGATCTGCGCTGGGGCACCTCGGCGCAGGACGTCATCGCGGGGCTGCGGACCGTCGCGGCCCGTGCGCACGCGCGCGGGCTGCGGGTGGTCGGGGCGACGATCGCGCCGTGCGAGGGCGAGGCGCGGTGCACGGCGGACGCCGACGCGCGGCGCCAGGTGGTCAACGCGTTCCTGCGGGACAGCGGCGGGGTGTTCGACGCGGTGCTGGACTTCGACGCGGTGGTGCGGGATCCGCGGCACCCGGCGCGGATCCTCCCGGCGTACGACAGCGGTGACCATCTGCACCCCGGGGACGCCGGGTTGCGGGCGCTGGCGGAGTCGATCGACCTGCGGTCCCTCTCGGGCTGAGCCGCTGAGCGCCGGGTGGGGGCCCCGCGGGCTCAGGGGGCTCCGCGGGCTCAGACCTCCAGGTCGACGACGACCGGGGCGTGGTCCGAGGCGCCCTTGCCCTTGCGCTCCTCGCGGTCCACATACGCGTCGCCCACGGCCTTCGCGAACGGCTCGTTGCCGTAGACCAGGTCGATCCGCATGCCCCGGTTCTTGGGGAAGCCCAGTTCGCGGTAGTCCCAGTAGGTGAAGGGGCGGTCGTACTTCAGCGGGCGCGGCACCACATCGGACAGTCCGGCGCCGCGCAGCGCGGCCAGGGCGTCCCGCTCCAGGTCGGTGACATGGGTGAGGCCGTCGAAGGCGGCCCGGTTCCAGACGTCCTCGTCGCTGGGCGCCACGTTGAAGTCGCCGAGGACGGCGAAGGGGCGCTCACCGGCGGCGTCGCCGGAGACCACCGTGCGCAGCGCCTCCAGCCAGCTCAGCTTGTAGTCGTAGTGCGGGTGGCCGATCTCCCGGCCGTTGGGCACATAGACCGACCAGAGGCGGACGGCGCCGCAGGTGGCCGCTATGGCGCGCGGCTCCTGCCCGCCGTCGTAGTCCGGGCCGCCGGGCAGCCCGACGGTGATCTCCTCGAGACCCACCCGGGAGAGCAGCGCCACCCCGTTCCACCTGCCGGTGGCGTTGACCGCGGCCTCATAGCCCAGCTCACGCAGCGGCTCGTAGGGGAAGGCGGACTCGGCGCACTTCGTCTCCTGGACGCACAGCACGTCCGTGCCGCTGCTCTCCAGCCAGGCGAGCAGCCGCGGCAGCCGGGCGGTGATCGAATTGACGTTCCAGGTGGCGATGCGCATGGAGGCCAACTTAACAGCCGGGTCCGACAGCGCTCACAGGCTCAGGCTCTCCCCCGGCGTCAGCCGCAGATGCTCGGTGCTGCCGATGCCCGGACCCTCGGGGCCCAGCATCCGGCCGTAGACCTGCGGCGCGACATCGGACAGCAGGGCGTCGTGGATGTCGACGGCGCGGCGCGGGGCCACCGCCCGGATGTAGTCGAGCACCTCGCTGAACTTGTTCCAGGGGGCGTGCACCGGCAGCAGCAGGGTGTCCAGCCGGTGGCCTGGGGGCACGGTGAGCGCGTCGCCGGGGTGGAAGACGGTGTTGTCCACCACGTAGCCGACGTTGGTGATCCGGGGGATGTCGGGGTGGATGAGGGCGTGCAGTTGGCCGTGGACCTCGATCTCGAACCCCGCCGCGGTGAAGGTGTCGCCCTCGCCGACCGTGTGCACCCGGCCGGGAAACGCCGCCGAGATCTGTCCGGCCACACTGGCCAGGGTCCACAGCTGGGCTTCGGGGTTGGCCTCGAGCGCCACCCGCAGCCGTGCCTCGTTGAAGTGGTCGACGTGCTCGTGGGTGACCAGGATCGCGTCCGCGGCGACCGCCGCGTCCTCTTCGCTGAAGGCTCCGGGGTCGATGACGAGCGTCTGCCCGCCCTTCTCCAGCCGGACGCAGGCGTGGCCCTTCTTGGTGAGCTTCATGTGGATCATTCTGCTACCGGACCGGCCCCGTAAACGGGTTACTCCTCCGGGCTGGTCTCCTCGCGGATGACCCGCTGGGCCACCGCGAAGGCGGCGTTCGCCGCGGGCACTCCGCAGTAGACGCCGGTGTGCAGCAGCACTTCCCTGATCTCGGTGGGGGTGAGCCCGTTGCGCAGCGCGGCGCGGGTGTGGAAGGCCAGTTCATCCAGGTGGCCGCGGGCGACCAGGGCGGTGAGGGTGATCACGCTGCGGGTGCGCCGGTCGATCCCCGGCCGGGTCCACACCTCGCCCCAGGCGTAGCGGGTGATGAAGTCCTGGAAGTCGCCGGTGAACTCGTCGGTCTGCGACTCCGCGCGGTCCACGTGCGCGTCGCCCAGCACCTCCCGGCGCACCTTGATACCGCGCTCGTAGGCGTCGGTACGGGCGTCCGGCGCCGGTTCGGGCGCGGCGGCCCAGCCGATCTCGGCGGCCGGGGTGGAGGCCGGGGTGGCCGTCGGGGCGGCGGGGGGCGCGGGGGCGAGCACCGGCTTGACCGGCGGCGCCGGGATCGCGGTCATCCCGGTGGGGTGGTCCGGGCTCTGCCAGGTGCCGGAGAAGTGGCGGACCAGCAGATCGGTGACGGCCCCGGGCTGCTCGACGGGGGCGAGGTGGGAGGTACCGGGGACCATCGCGAGCCGGGCGTCGGGGATTCCGGCGACCAGGACGCGGGCGTCGGCGGGCGGGGTCACCTGGTCGTCGGCGCCGACCAGGACCAGGGTGGGGGCGCTGATCAGGCCGAGTTCGGCGCGGATGTCGAAGGCGGCGAACGCCTCGCAGCAGGCGATGTAGCAGCCGGGGTCGGTGGTGCGGACCATCTGGACGGCCCAGTCGACGATGGCGGGCTGGGCGCCCGCGAACGCGGGGGTGAACCAGCGCTCCGGGGTGGCGCGGGCCACCGGGTCCAGTCCGTTGGTGCGGACCACCACCCCGCGCTGGCGGAAGGAGTCGGCGGTGCCGAAGCGCGGGGAGGCGGAAACGAGGGCGAGCGAGCCCACTCTGAGCGGATGTCGCAGGGCGAGTTCGGCGCCGATGGCCCCGCCGAGCGAGCAGCCCGCGTAGCCGAACCGGTCGATGCCCAGCTGGTCCAGGGTGGCCAGCAGCCGGCCGGCGAGGTCGGCGACGGAGGAGGCGGGGTGGGCCGGTGCGCCGCCGTGGCCGGGCAGATCGAAGCGGAGCACCCGCCAGTGGCGCGAGAGCTCGGGTATCTGGCGGTCCCACATGTGCCAGGTGGTACCCAGCGACGGTCCGAGGACGAGCACGGGCCCGTCCTCGGGGCCGTCGGTCCGGTACTGAAGTGTCTTGATCTCACTCACCCGAAAACGGTATCCGAACGAGGCGGCCGCCCTTTACGGCGTCACTGTGGAGACAACGTAGACCTTCGGGTGACGGGGATTGTCACGGTTGACGGTGATCTCCAGCCTGGGCTGGGGATCCTTCTGTTGGAACACCGTTCCTGACCAGTGCTTGCCCGAACCCAGCTGCCAGCCGACCTTCTTGGCCTCCTTGGCGCTGATCGTCACCTCGCCCCGCTCCAGTGCCGACGGGCGGACGCCGGCCCGGACCAGAAAGCGGTGGAGACCCTCGCGCGAGGTGATGAACTGCACGTACAGCGAGCTCTCGTCCCAGGAGTTGGTCTCGTAGAAGGCGACGTCCGCGGAGTAGGGCGGGATCGGCACGTCGTATATGCGCCGCTGCACCCGGCTGGGCCAGCCCTCGGTGAGCCCGGTGGCCGAGGCGCGCTCCTCCTTGTTCTCGCCGCCCTCGCGGCTCTGGATGGCGGAGATCACCCCGTAGCCCGCCGGGATCGCGATCAGCAGGAAGATGACCAGGGCCCTGAGCCAGCGGCGGCGCGGCCGGCCGTCGTCACCGCCGGGAGTGCCGGGACGCGCCGGGACACCGCTGCCGCGGCCCGGCGGGGTGGCGCCCTTGTCGCCCTGCGCGGGGCGCCGGTCGGCGGCGTTCATCCGCGGCCCGCCTGTCCTCGGGGCGCCAGCCGCAGCGGGGAGGTCCCGGCGCGTTCGTAGCGCTCGACCCGGCGGCGGTTGGCACGGCGGAAGCGGCGGGCCACCAGCCGGGCGAGGTCGGCGGCGCCCACCATCCCGGCCTCGGGCCCCAGCTGGGCCTTGACGATACGGGCCTCCGGCCGGTAGCCGCGGCCGGTGAGGGTGCGCCGGAAGGCGTCCCGGGCGGGCCCGATCAGCAGGTCGTCGGCGGCGCTGACGCCGCCGCCGATGACGAAGCAGGAGGGGTCGAGGGCGGCGGCCAGGTTGGCGATGCCCACACCGAGCCACTGGCCGATGTCCTGGAGCAGTTCGATGCACATGGCGTCGCCCTCGCGGGCCAGCTCGGTGATGAGCGGTCCGGTGATCTCCTGGATGTTGCCGCCGACGCGGTCGGTGATGCCGTACGCCACCGGGGACTCGGCGGCGGCCAGCTCACGGGCCTCGCGCACCAGGGCGTTCCCGGAGCTGTACTGCTCCCAGCAGCCGCGGTTGCCGCACGGGCAGCGGTGTCCGGCGGGGACGACCTGCATATGGCCGAACTCGCCCGCGACCCCGTACTTACCCCGTTTGACCTGGCCGTCCTCCAGGATGGCGCCGCCGATACCGGTGCCGAGCGTGATCATGACGAGATGGTCCTCGCCGCGTCCGGCGCCGAACCGCCACTCGGCCCACGCGGCCGCGTTGGCGTCGTTGTCGACCATGACGGGGACCGCGAGCCGCTCCGCGAGCCGGTCCCGCAGCGGTTCGTTGCGCCAGGAGAGATGGGGGGCGAACAGGACGCGGTTGCGGTCGGCGTCCACCCAGCCCGCGGCGCCGATGCCCACCGCGTGCACGTCGTGCCGGTCGGAGAGGTCCAGCACCAGTTCGGTGATGGTGTCCTCGACGACCTTGGGGCTCTTGGACTTGTCGGGCGTCTCGGTGCGCAGCTTCTCGAGGATCACGCCGTCGGCGTCGACGACCCCGGCCATCACCTTGGTGCCGCCGATGTCGATGCCGACGGTGGGCACCCGGGGCGCGGACAGGTGCGAGCGGCGCTCACGGGTGCCGACGGTCCGCAGCACGGTGGCGCGGGCCGAGCCCCGGTGCACTCTTTCGCGGTAGATGCTCATCGGCCGCCCCCTTCACCGGTGCGGGGGGTGCGGTCGCTGCGGGTGCGTGCTCGCAAGAGTTCGTCGTCCCTGCGGGGGTCTCGGGAGGCCGGGGCCTCGGGGCGTTCTCGTGGCGGGTGGGGCCCGCCGTGCGATTGTGCCTCACCCGGGGCTCGCCCCGCATGGCGGAGTCCCGGGGCCGCGTGCCCCGGGACCCGGGCTTCAGCCCGCGGCCGGGCCGGAGTCCAGCCGGGCCAGCTCGTGGCTGAGCTGCTCCAGCTCGCTGCCGCCCGCCATCTGGCGGGTGAGCTCGTCCAGGGCGATGCCGTCCTTGGTGTGGCTGCCGGCCATCGCGCCGCGCTTGAGCAGTACGAAGCGGTCCCCGACCAGATAGGCGTGGTGCGGATTGTGGGTGATCAGCACCACGCCCAGGCCCGCGTCCCGGGCGGCGGCGACGTACTTGAGCACCACCCCGGACTGCTTGACGCCCAGCGCCGCCGTCGGCTCGTCCAGCACCAGCACCTTGGCGCCGAAGTGGATGGCGCGGGCGATGGCCACGCACTGGCGCTCACCGCCGGAGAGGGTGCCGATGGGCTGGTCCACATCGCGCAGGTCGATGCCCATGCGCAGCAGCTCGCCGCGGGTGGTGGCGCGCATCGCGTCCACGTCGAGCCGCCGGAGGGGCCCGTGGCCCTTGCGCAGCTCGGAGCCGAGGAAGAAGTTGCGCCACACCGGCATCAGCGGGACCACGGCGAGGTCCTGGTAGACCGTGGCGATCCCGCGGTCCAGGGCCTCGCGCGGGGAGCCGAGCCGGGTCTCCTCGCCCTCGAGGGCGAAGCTGCCGCCGTCGTGCCGGTGCAGCCCGGAGATGATCTTGATGAGGGTTGACTTGCCCGCGCCGTTGTCGCCGAGGACGCAGGTGATCTCCCCCGCGCGCACTTCGAGGGACACCCCCTCCAGCGCCTTGACGTTGCCGTAGTACTTGCTGACGCCGTTCAGTTCGATCAGCGGCGATGTGGTCACTTGCTCGCCTCCGCCCGCTTGCGGACCCACCAGTTGAGCAACGTGGCGAGCAGCAGCATCGCCCCGAGGAAGAACTTGAACCAGTCCGCCCCCCACTGCGCGTAGACGATGCCCTTGTTGGTCATGCCGAAGATGAACGCGCCGACGGCGGCGCCCACCGCGGAGCCGTAGCCGCCGGTCAGCAGACAGCCGCCGATGACGGCCGCGATGATGTACAGCAGCTCGTTGCCGACACCCTCACCGGACTGGACGACGTCGTAGTGGAACAGCAGGTGCTGACCGGAGATCCAGGCGGCGAACGAGACGCCCATGTAGAGCCCGATCTTGGTGCGGTTCACCGGTACGCCCACCGCGCGGGCCGCCTCCTTGGCGCCGCCCACCGCGAAGATCCAGTTTCCGGCGCGGGTGCGCAGCAGGATCCAGGTGGCCAGCGCGATCAGGGCGAACCACCACAGGACGGTGACCTGGACCTCGACGTCCCCGATGGTCAGATGCGAGGCGAACACCTTGTGCGCGGAGGGGAAGCCCTCCATGTCGGCGATGCTCTTGGTGGAGACGGTGTCGCTGATCAGCTTGGTGAAGCCGAGGTTGCAGCCCTGGAGGATCAGGAAGGTGGCGAGGGTGATGATGAAGCTCGGCAGCCCGGTGCGCACCAGCAGACAGCCGTTGAAGAAGCCGATGGCGAGGGTGGCCAGCAGGGACACCCCGACACCGACCCAGACGTTCGCCGTCATCTGGTACGAGAACATCGAGGAGATCAGCGCCGAGGAGGTCACCAGGACCCCGGTCGACAGGTCGAACTCCCCGCCGATCATCAGCAGCGCCACCGGTACCGCCATGATCCCGATGGTCGACGAGGCGTACAGCACGGTGCTGAAGCTGGACCACTGGAGGAACGCGTCGGCGGCGACCGAGAAGAAGACGAAGACGGCGACGGCGCCGACCACCGCGCCGAGCTCCGGACGGCTCACCAGACGGCGCGGCAGCGAGGCGCGCACCGTCCGCTCGTGATCCGGGCGCCGCGGTCCGCCGGGGTTGCCGGTCGCACCGGGTGTTTTCAGGGGTTGGGCGTCCGCGCTCATCGGGTCCCCCGCTTGGTGTACGCCGCGAGCTCGGCGGCGTCGCCCTTGGTGACGATCTGCGGGCCGGTGAGGACCGGCTTGCCGCCACCGAGGACATCGGCGTTGTAACGGTGGAGCCAGAGCAGGTCCACCGCCTCGTAACCCTGGAGATACGGCTGCTGGTCGACGGCGAAGCCGAGCGTGCCGTCCTGGAGCGCGGCGGCGACCTTCGCGTTGAGGTCGAAGGTGTCGATCTCCGCCTCGCTGCCGGCGCCGTCGGCGGCCTTGGCGGCGGTGTCCGCGAAGGGCGCGCCGAGGGTGACCACGCTGTCGATGTCCTTGTCGGACTGGAGCTTGGCCTCGATGGAGGACTCCACATCGGGCATGTTGGTGCCCTCGACGTAGATCTTCTCCAGCTTGCCCTCGAACGTCTCGGCCGCGCCGTCGCAGCGCTGCTCATGGCCGACGTTGCCCTGTTCGTGCAGGACGCACAGGGCCTTCTTGCGGCCGCGCTTGTTGAGCTCCTCGCCGACGGCCTCGCCCGCGATGGTCTCGTCCTGGCCGACGTGGGTGAGGGCACCGAACTTCTTGGACTCACCGGAGCCGGAGTTGACGGTGATCACCGGTATTCCGGCCTTCTGGGCCCGCTTGACCACCGACTTCATGGCATCGGGCTTGGCGAGGGTGACGATCAGCCCGTCGACCTTCTGGTCGATGTAGGACTGGACCAGCTGGGCCTGCTCCTTGCCCTCCTCGTTGTGGGCGTAGAGGAACTTGATGTTGTCCTTGACGGCGGCCTGCTTGGCGCCGCTCTGCACGATGTCCCAGAAGGTGTCGCCGTCACCGGAGTGGGTGACCATGGCGAAGGTCCACTTCGGGGTGGTGACCGCCGCCCGGCCCTGGGCCGCCTGGGCGGCCCGCTCCTCGGCGCGCTTGCCGCCGGTACTGCTGCACCCGGCCAGGCCCGCGCCCAGTGCCGCCGCCACCAGGGCGGCGGTCACCGCGCGCACCCCTGTCCGAACCCTCGCCGCGCTCGCCACGTAGCGTCGCCCTTCTTGCCGTCTGTTCCGGTCTTGTCCCGGATGACCTGGTCTGTCCGCTGTCATGATCACGGCCGGGCGCCAGGTGTTCCGGGCTCCGGCCGCCGCCAAGTATCCGTCACCGGTGACCACCGGGGCCCCGGGGGGCTCGGCGGGTGCCACGGGCGGTGTCCTCCCCCGCGACCGACTCGTCCTGGCCGATGTGGCCGGCCCTGGCCACGACCGCCTCGCCTTGCCGCCGCCGGAGCCCTCGGGCCGGTCCTCGGACTTCTTCCCGCCGCTGTCGCTGCACCCGGTGAGCGCGAGCGCCGCCGCGAAACCGAGGGCCGCCGCCGTGCGAGCCGTACGAGAGTTGCGCGTCCACCGATGCCTCATCCTGGCTCCGCCTTCCCCTCCCGGCCGCCCCGTTGCGGCTGGAGGACTTTTAGCGGCGGGCGCGGATCACGTCAAGGCGGCGTGCTCCAGGGAGTGTTGAGGAGGGCCGGGGCGGTCAGGGGCGGACGAGCAGCTGGAACTCGAAGGCGTAGCGCGAGGCCCGGTAGGTGTGCGAGCCGAACTCCACGGCCCGGCCGGTGTCGTCGAAGGTCGTACGCTCCATCGTCAGCAGCGGCGCGCCCTCCGGCTCACCGAGCTGCTCGCCCTCCTCGGCGGAGGCGGCGCGGGCGCCGACCGCCTGACGGGCGCTGTGCAGGGTGATCCCGGCCGCGCGCATCAGCCGGTACAGACCGGTGTTCTCCAGCTCCGCGCTGTCCAGGGTGAGCAGGCCCGCGGGGAGGCGGTTGCACAGATGGGCCATGGGCTCGCCGTGGGCCAGCCGCAGCCGCTCGATCAGCACCACGTCGGTGCCCTCCGCGATCCCGAGGGCGGCGGCGACCTCGGCCGTGGCGGGTTCGGTGGTGTTCCGCAGCACCCGGGTGGCGGGGCGCTGGCCCGCGGCCTCCAGATCGTCGTAGAGGCTGCTCAGCTCCAGCGGGCGCTTGACCTGGCTGTGCACCACCTGGGTGCCCACACCCCGGCGCCGCACCAGCAGCCCCTTGTCGACCAGCGACTGTATGGCCTGGCGGACGGTGGGGCGGGACAGCCCGAGCCGCCCGGCGAGATCGATCTCATTGCCGAGCAGGCTCCCGGGCGCCAGCCTCCCCTGTTCGATCGCCGCCTCCAGTTGCTGGGACAGCTGGAAGTACAGCGGGACCGGACTGCTGCGGTCGACGCTGAACTGGAGCGCGTCCGCCGCGCCAGAAGAGTCTTCTCCCTGCATTGCCACGGGGCGAGCGTAGCCGGATGAGCACATGACGGGAAGTCGTGAAGTTCTGTTGTCCGGACAAATGACCCGGCGACTACGCAGAGAGATCAACTACGTCGCGACGGTGACCGTCGGCACACCCATGGGCCCGCGGCCGCGGCCGGACCGTTCTCAGCTGCCGCGGGCTCCGTTCAGCGCACACCGCCGGGGGCCGGGGTGAACTCGACCGGCAGGGCGGACAGTCCACGCATCCAGGGGGACGGCCGCCAGACGAGCGCCTTCGGCGACACCGCGAGCCGCAGATCGGGCAGCCGGTCCAGCAGCACTTCGATCCCGGTACGGGCGATGACCTCGGCGATCTCCTGGGCCGGGTAGGGGCAGCGGTGCGGCCCGTGGCCGAAGGAGAGGAAGGCGCTGTTGCCCTCGGTGGAGGCCCGCCGGTCCGGGCGTACCTCCGGATCGGCGTTGGCGGCGGCGAAGCCGAGCAGCAGCAGATCCCCGCGGCGGATCCGCCGGCCGCCCAGCACGGTGTCCCGGGTGGCCCAGCGGCCCGCGATGTTCTGGGTAGGGGTGTCCTCCCACAGCACCTCGTTCATCGCCCGGGCCACGCTGTGGCGGCCGCCGGAGAGCGAGAGGGCGAACCGCTCGTCGGTGAGCATCAGCCGCAGGGTGTTCCCGATCCAGTCGGCCGTCGACTGGTGGCCCGCCCCGAACATCACCATCAGGTCCTGGATGATCTCCTCGTCACGGGAGGTGTCCGAGGAGACGATCATCCGGGAGGCCACATCCGGCCCGGGGACCTCGCGCTTGACGGCCAGCAGCTCCCGCATTCCGGCACGCAGCGCCTTCTGCCCCTTACGGGCCTTCCGGCTGCCGTCCACCACGTCGTTGAGCGAGCGCAGCAGCCCCGGCCCCATGGTGTCGGGGAAGCCGAAGACACGGGCGATGACCAGCGCCGGGAGCAGCACCGCGTACTCCGCGATCAGATCGCCCTCACCGCGCTCGCAGAACGCGTCCACCAGCAGGTCGGCGAACTTCTCGGCCTGGTCCCGCAGTTCGTAGGGGTCGACGGCCTCCAGCGCGTTGTTGATGGTCAGCGAACGCCTCCGGTGGACCTCGCCCTCGGTGTAGACCACGGCCGTGTCACCGCGGCCGATCATGGGCAGCAGGGGCCAGTCGTCGGGTATGTCGTCCCATGCGTTCCAGCCGCTGGAATCGCGGGTGAACAGCGACGGTTCGCTGGTCAGTTGGCGCAGCTCGGGATAGCCCAGCACCAGCCAGGCGGGGATGCCGCCCTCGAGCAGCACCGGGGCCACCGGCCCGTGTTCGCGCCGCATATCGGCGTACATCCGGGCCGGGTCGGTCTGGAACCCCGGCCCGCTGAGCGGCCGGGCACCGGTGCGGGCGGGGCAGCCGGACGGCGCGGCGGCGGGTCCGGACGTGGTCTCGGCGCTCCCGGAGCGTTCGAGGTGCGCTGCCATCGATCAGTCCTTATGCCACGGGGGGGTGATGTAAACCCGGGTCAATATAGATCAGTCGACACAGCGTGGGGAGTGTCGGGCAGCAGCCGGTAGCGGGAACCCCGCCCGGGTCCGGGTGCGTCACTTCATCACTTCATCACTTCATCACTTCATCCTCGTACTTCCGATAGGTGCCGTCGTGGGTGGCCAGATGGACCCACTGGTCGACGTACTCCTTGAACTGCGCGTCCCCGCGCGGGAGGGCATACGCCTTCTCGGAGAAGGAGAACGGCTTGTCCGGGTGGACGGCGCACAGTTCGGGGTGGACCTTCGACTGGTAGCGGGTCTCGCTGGCGTCCGTCATCATCACATCGGCCCGGCCCTCGATGATCTCGTCGAAGATCGTGGTGTTGTCCGGGTGGACGGTGAGGGTGGCCTTCTTGACATGGGCCCGGGCGAACTGCTCGTTGGTGCCGCCGGGGTTGACCACCACCCGCACCCCGGGGCGGTCGATCTCCTCCAGCGTTGTGTATTTCCGCTCGTCCGGGCAGCGCACGATGGGCGTCTTGCCGTCGGTGAGGTACGGCTCGCTGAAGGACACCGTGCGGGCGCGGGCCAGGGTCACCGACACCCCGCCCATCCCGACGTCGCACCGCCCGGCGGCCAGATCGCCGACCAGGTCGGCCCAGGTGGTGGCGATGTACCGGGGCGTGGCGTCAAGGCTCTTGGCCAGGTCGGCGGCCATCTTGATGTCGATGCCGGAGTACTCGCCGGTCTTGGGGTCGCGATGGGTGAAGGGCCGGTAGTCGCCCGTGGTGCACACCCGCAGCACGCCGCGCTCGGGCACCTTGTCGAGCGGCGTGCCGCGGGGGTGCGGACGGTCGGCGGCGGCTGGTGCCGCGGACCCGGCGGCCAGGGCGGAGCCCGCGGCGGTGGCGGCGAGCAGGGCGGCGAGGGCGGACAGGGTGACGGTACGTCTCACGGCGACTCCTGATCTCCTGGCACGGGGTTCCCGGACACGGGATCCGCACGGCACGGGACCTCGTGGGCACGGGACCTTCCGGGCGAGCGACTTTCCGGGCACGCGACCTTCCGGGCCCCGGGCGGATGACCCGGGGCCGCATGATCACAGCGCGCCCAGAGTGGCAGAAGTAACCGCTCAGGTGAACCCGTTGACCGTCTCCGGGGCACCGA
Source organism: Streptomyces sp. NA02950 (assembly GCF_013364155.1). NCBI lineage: Bacteria > Bacillati > Actinomycetota > Actinomycetes > Kitasatosporales > Streptomycetaceae > Streptomyces > Streptomyces sp. NA02950. The sequence goes on from NZ_CP054916.1 coordinate 2,248,503, forward strand.
CCGCGCCCGCCCGCCGCGGCACGGCGCGCACCCCGCGGTCCGCGCCGTCAGTACAGCTCGGGCGCGGGGTCGAGCGGCGGGCCCACCTCGGCGAGCCGGGCCAGCAGTTCGGCGACGCGCTTGGCCACGGTGTCCCGGTCGCCCTCGGCCAGCGATGCCCCCATTCCACCGGCCACCGCGCCCGCGGCGATCCACTCCGGGGCTTCGGCCACCCCCACCCCGCCCGTGGGGATCACGGCGGCCTGGGGCAGCGCGGCCCGGACGTCCCTGACCCAGCTCGGGCCGTAGGCCGAGGCGGGGAACAGCTTGAGGGCATCCGCGCCCAGCTCCAGGGCGCGCACCGCCTCGGTGGGGGTGGCCACACCGGGGAAGACGGGCAGCCCGTACCGGTGGCCGGTGCGGATGACCTCGGCGTCCAGGCTCGGGGAGACCAGGAAGCGGGCGCCCGCGTCGGCGGCCATCCGCGCCGAGGTGGCGTCGAGCACCGTGCCCGCGCCGATCACCGCGTCATTGCCGACCTCCCGGATGAGCGTGGTGACCGCCTCCAGCGCGAAGGGGGTGGTCAATGAGATCTCCAGACCGGCTATACCGGCGGAGAGCAGGCTGTCCGCGGCGGCCGTGGCATGGTCGTAGCTGTCGCTCCGTACGATCGCCAGGACGCGCTGCGCGAGCGCGGCCCGGGTGGTCTCCCAGCGGTACACGGCGGTCGCCGCCTTTCCTCTCCGAGGTGCTGCCTGGGTGGTGCCGCGCCGGTTTGCCCGGGGGATATGCGGCACTTGCGGTGTGCGGTTGACGATGTGCGGTGCTGCGAAGGGTTCGAGGTAGCGGAGGAGCGGGTTTCCGTCGGGGTGGCTACGGGCGCGGGACGGGTCTGCCGGGACGAGCCTACGGACCGGGCGGCCGGGTCAGCGGTGGACCCCGTCCCCGCCGCCGGCGGCCCGGGCGAGCGCACGGTCCCGCGCGGCGGCGGTGGGCAGCCCGTCGGTGTCGGTGGCGGCCTGGACGGCGAGCGCGGCCACACAGGCGGCCTCGGCCAGCGCGCGGTGCTCGCGCAAACCCCGCAGCCGGGCCGAGAGATAGCCCGCCGCGAAGGCGTCACCGGCGCCTATCGGATCGACGACCGGCACCGTGTGGGGCGTCTGGTGCCAGCTGCCGTCCGCGGTCCGTACGGTGGCGGAGTGGTCGGGATGCTTGATCACGACTTCCCGGGCGGCGCCGCGCAGCAGCTCCGCCGCGGCCTCCTCGGCGGGCTGGGCGGTCAGCAGCTCCAACTCGTCCTCCCCCGCGAGGACGATGTCCGCCTCGCGCATCAACGGGCCCGCCGCCTGGGTCCATTGGGCGGCAGCGCCCAGCTTGTGCCGGACGTTCGGATCGAAGGACACCTGGGCCCCGGCCGCCCGGGCCAGCTCCACCAGCCGCCGGCCGGCGGCCGCGGCGGTCGGCGAGAGCATGGGGGTGATCCCGGAGAGGTGCAGCAGCCGGGCGCCCTCGACGGATTCGGGGCGTATCTGCTCGGGGGTGAGCCGGGAGGCGGCCGACCCCATGCGGTAGTACTGCACGTCGATCGCGCGGTGCGGATGGCTGTCCCGCATCAGCAGCCCGGTGGGGGCGTGGTCGTCCACGATGGCGTGGCCGACGTCCACACAGTCCGCGCGCAGTTCGCGCAGCACCGCCTCACCCGCCGGATCGGCGCCGACGCGGCCGAGCCAGCGCACTCCGTGGCCCAGCCGGGCCAGACCCACGGCCACATTGGACTCCGCCCCCGCCACCGAGCGACGGAAGTGCACGGCCCGCTCCAGCGGAACTCCGGGCTCGGCGAGCAGAAGCAACATCGCCTCGCCGCATGTGACCACGTCCGGGCCGTTCGTCACCGATGCCTCCCCATACATCCGCTACCACCGAAACGGTATCGGGAGGCACTGACAAGGGCCCGCGCGGGGTTCGGGGAGGACCGCCGGATCGTATGCCGTGCGCGGCGCCGCCCGGCGCACCGCGAGCCGTGCGGCATCCGGTGTCCGCCCGGCCGGTGTCCGCCGGGGCACGCGCCGCGGCCGCCGCCCTGGGTCCAGGGCAGCGGCCGCGACGGTGGGGGGTGGCGGGTTCTCGGTGCGTCAGCAGCCGCGGTCCACCAGGTCGAAGGACTCGTAGTGGTCGGCCGTGTAGTAGTCCTCGTTCTCCTTCTCACCGGTGACGATGCGGCGGGCGCCGCGGTCCGGTGAGCCGGGGGTCCTGACCGTGAACTCGTGGTAGTAGCCGGAGGACTGGTCCGGGAGGATGCCCTCGCGGTTGTCGAAGACGGTGCCGTCCTGCGGGTACGGGTAGGGGCCGCCCTTCTCGATCAGGTCGAGGGTGTCATGGGCCTCGCCGGGCAGTTCCGAGTAGCAGATCTCGCCGACATCGGCGGTGGCCTGGACCGAGACGACGCTGTGGACCGTGGGGGCGGCGGTGGCCGTGACCGCCGTCCCGCCGATCAGCAGCGTCGAGGCGAGGGCGCCCAGGGCGCCGATACGGGCCATCCGTGGGGGGATTTTCATGGGACTAGCATGACGCGCGTAGAGCATGGCATGTCAATGCCAACTGCCCTTTGTTACCGATGAGTTCACAAGACCTCCGCGGAATGCCGGACCCGGTGAGGAAAATGTAACTTTTGCCTTTCAGGCAAATACTTTGCCCGAGAGGCGAAGGGCTGGCTATACCGGAGATATGACTCCGTTCCCCGACGGGCCCGGTGACCGGCCCCTCGACGGGCCCGGCGACGGACCGCCGGCCGAACTGCCCACCGTCGCCCCGCGCCTGCGTGACCTGCGGCGGCTCAGCGGTCTGACACTGGAGACCGCCGCCCGGCGGGTCGGCCTCTCCCCCGCCCATCTGTCCCGGCTGGAGACGGGCCGGCGCCAGCCGTCGCTGCCCATGCTGCTGGCATTGGCCCGTACCTATGGCACCACGGTATCCGACCTGCTCGGCGAGGCGCCGCCGGAGCGGGACCCGATCGTGCGGGCCGACCGGATGGAGCCCCAGGAGGCGGGCGGCTGGACGTACTGGCGGGCCGGCGGGCCGGGCCGGGCCGTGCAGGCGCTGCGGGTGCACGTCCCACGGCGGTCCGGCGCCCAGGACGCCCTGGTGCGGGTCCACCCCGGCGAGGAATGGCTGTACGTCACCCGGGGACGGCTGCGGCTGACGCTCGGCGAGGCGGTCCACGTACTCGCCGAGGGCGACGCCGCCCACTTCGACTCCCTCACCCCGCACCGCATCGCCGCCGCCTCGCCCGGCGGCACGGATCTGCTCTTCGTCCACACACTGCTGCGGAGCGGCACGGCCGATCTGTGCCTCGGTGACGCCGCCCGCCGAGGAAGGCCCGGTACGCCATGAACGGGACGACCGCCCAGAACACGCCGACGACCGCCCAGAACACGCCCGGGACCACGGGCGCACGCCCGGCCGAGGGGGCCAACGAGGAGGACCGGGCGCCGAAGACGCTCACCGTCCGGGTCTTCGTCTACCTCGTGGGCGTCCACTTCATCGCCGCCTTCCTCTTCCTGCTCTTCCATCTGGCGGGCGCCAAGTAGCCCTCCGGGGAAGGTTTTCCGGGTTTTTCGGCGGCCGGTGACGGATCCGCCCGCTCGGCCGCGTCTACGGGTTGGTCGCCGCACTTCTCCGGCGGCCATCGGACTCGGCCCCACTGGGACCGGGGTCCGAGGCGATCGATACACCGAGAGGGGGAGCCGTCGATGCCCGCAGTCGACGACGCCTTCCCGCGCGACCTCGCGGCGCGCCCCCGGCCGGAGCACAGGGCCACCCAGGTCCTGCCCGACGCCCGCACCACCGCCCGCGAGTTCACCCCCGGTACGCACCCGACGCCGCGCCACGGCGTCGGTCTCCCGCTGCCGGGCCATCCGTCAGCCGCCCCGACGACGACGCGCGCAGCCGGCGTTCCGTATGTCACCGGGAGGGCCGTATGAGCGAGGAGTTCGACGTACGGGAGGACTTCCGGACCTGGCTGTACGACAACACCGGTCCACTCCGTCTGACCGCACGCAGGCACGCTCGCGATCACCAGGCCGCGGACGACACCGTACAGACCGTATTGGAGAGCTTCTGGAAGAAGTGGGGCGACGCGGAATTCCGCGAGAAGGTCAAGAACACACCTGGATACGCACAGCGTTGCGTGATCAATGCCTGGCGCTCCACGGAGCGAAGCGAGGCCGCAGAACGTGAGCGTCTCAAGAAATACAGCTCCGGTGAGCCGGTACCGGAAACCCAGGACCTGTACTCCGACATCGAGTGGAAGCTGAGCTTACCGCCGATGCTGGAACAGCTCGAACCCACCTGGCGTTCCGTGATTGAACTCCGGTACCGACAGGGGAAGTCGTTCGCCGAGATAGCCGCCATCCTGGGCATTTCGGAATCGACCGCCCGCCGATACGACAAGGGGGCGCTCAATGCCCTCGCACAAGCCGAACGGGCATGGGGAGAGAAAGGAGGGCGGGATGGACGTCTTTGAACGTCTCGCCCTGGCATCCCAGCACCCTTCCCCGGATTCGGTTCGGCCCGACACGGAGGCATTCCTCACCCGGGTCTTCCCGGATCTGGGGTGTGCCTCCCCACCGGCCTCTGCCATCGGGGCCGACCGCCGTGCGGTCGGCCCCGGGCAGGCCGTATCCGAGGACGGTGCCGTCCAGGAGACCCGGCAGGGCCTCCTGGACGAGCTCCAGGAAATCAGCCGTGACAGCGACGGCGGAAAGGACGGAAGCAGACTCCGACGCATTGCGGAAATCGTGGAGCTTCTGGACGGCGAGGAAGCGGCCTGTGCGTGGTGGCGCCACGCGGCGCAGGCCGGCGACGCGGTAGCGCTCGCGGTCGTCGAGGATCTTGCGATCGAACAGCACGACCCGGGAGAACGGCCCAGCGTTTTCCTGGACAACTGCTCGGCCATCCCCCCATGGGGGAGGGGATGACACGAGAAGTGATGACCCGCGCGAAGGCCGCAGACACGGGGTTGCGGATGCGTGCGGGAGAACGCTTACGAACGGGGTAAGGCGTAGGCGTTGAACGAGTGGGGCCCGGTCTTGGATCCAAGGGGGATATCCGAGGCCGGGCCTTTCGATAGGTGCGCCACCATGACAGAATTCCGAGCCCGGCTGCGTCTCCTGGGTGGAACACACCATGAGGAGGCAGCGCAGTGGAAAAGACCCGCGAGAACCGGCGCAGGCACTGGACGGCGAGCCGGACTTACGCGAAGAAGGGACTCCGCGTCGCGTTCGGTGCGACGATCGCCTCACTGGTCAGGCTGGGCTGGGAGCACGTACGCCGGGAACACGGCCTGTGACGGAGACCCGCTGCAAAAGGAGCAACGACGATGGACGCCACCGCCCCGGCGCGGGCCCGCACCCTGTGGGCCCTGTTCGAGCCGATCCACGCGGTCACCTACTTCGCGCCGGAGGCCCTGACCGCCTACGAGGACGCGGGGCTGCGCGGCTTCTGGCGCGGCTACTTCGCGGGGCGCGCCGCGCCCCTGGGTCCGGTCGGCCCGGAGCCAGTCGTCGCGGCGTTCTTCGGTTTCGCCCCCGCGATGGTGGCGCGCGCCCTGCCCGACGTCTGGGCGATGGTCCCTCCCGAGCGGGTGCTGGAGATCCGCCGTACGGGGGCCGTGGCGGCCCTGCGGCGGCTGCTCGCCGGGCAGGAGGCCGCGGCGGAGCGCGCCGCCGAGGCCCTGGTGCCCCGCTCCGCCGGTCTGGACGGCGCGGGCCGGGTCCTGACCTCGGCCAACGCGGCGCTGGACTTCCCCGACAAGCCCGTGGAGCGCCTGTGGCACGCCGCCACCCTGCTGCGCGAACACCGCGGCGACGGCCATGTGGCGGCCCTGGTCGCCGCGGGCCTGGACGGCTGCGAAGTGCTGGTCCTCCGCGCGGGCGCCGATCTGCCCCGGGCCGAACTGCAGCCCTACCGCGGCTGGACCGACCAGGAGTGGGAGGCGGCCCGTACCCGGCTGGCCGACCGGGGGCTGCTGAAGCCGGACGGCGCCGCGACCGAGAACGGGCTCGAGCTGCTGCGCGCGGTGGAATCCGCCACCGACCGTGCGGCCGAACGCCCTTGGCGCCCGCTGACCGCCGAGGAGGCCGCGGCCCTGGCGGCACTGCTGAAGCCGCTGGCCGCGGCCTGCTCGACGGTGCTGCGCTTCCCCAATCCGATCGGGGTGCCGGAGCCTGGCGTCTGAGCGGCCGTCAGCCGCCCAGCTCCGTATGGCGTTCGGCGAGCCGCTTGGCGCCCTGCTCGGTCAGTTCGCCGTGGAGCCGCAGCCGGGCGACCCCGCCGTCGGGATGGATGTCGATCCGCACATGGGTCACCGGCGGGGCGTCGGCCAGGGGCAGCCGGTGGATGGTGTCGGGCTGGAGGCGGGTGCGGGGCAGGAGTTCGGTCCAGCCGGGGGCCGTGTGGTCGGCGGGATCGGCGCCGGTTGTCGCGTCGAGGCCGTACAGCGCGGCCCAGCCCGCCGCGTTGCCCTTGTAGCAGCCGGTGTCGATCTCCACGGCACGGATCCGGGAGTGGCCGGTGAGCCGGTAGCGGACCCAGTCGTGGCCGGTGTCGCGGCGCCGGCGGGTCTCCCAGCCCTCGTCCATCCGCTGGGAGCGGCCCGGCTGGATGGAGTTGGCGGGCGGGGAGAAGAAGCGGTCGGAGGCGTCCTCGGCCACCCCGCCGTTCTCCAGGGCGGCCAGGTCGAAGACGCCGAGCGCGGTGAGCCACTCGGGGTCCGGGGCGGCCTCGCCGTGGACCCGGAGCCGGGCGATCCCGCCGTCGGGGTACTGCGCGAGGCGGAGGTGGGTGAAGCGGCGCCGTACGGACACCTCGAAGCCGTTCGCCGCGTGGCCGCCCACCGGGGTGCGTGGGACGAGTTCGGTCCACGTCACATCGTCGGCGAGCAGTTCCTCCGGGGACGGCGCGCCGGGGACACGGGCCGCCTCCACGCCCACCGCTTGCGGGTGGTTGCCGCGGAAGTGGGCGGTGTCGACGACGATGCCGTGGACGACCCCGGGCACCCCGAGGCGGATCAGCGCCCAGTCGTGGTCCGTGTCGGCGGGGTGCGGGGTGCCGGCCGAGGCGCCGCGCCGCCGCCGGGTCTCCCAGCCGTCCATGACCTTGCCCTTGTGGCCGTAGGACCCGGGGTCGAAGTGCGGGGCGTGGGGCTTGAGCAGGTTCTCGCGTTCGGCGAAGAACTCGTCGTTGGCCGCGATGACACTGCCGCCCAGCCGCCGGTCGGCCAGGTCGGTGAGATGGGTGAAGGGAAGGTCGGCGGAGCGGAAGTCGGCGTAGGGGTCGCCGCCGCCGTACGGTTCGGCGTCACCGGTGAAGCGGGGTGGAGGCGCGGTCATGCGCGGGGCTGCCTTTCCAGGAGTCGGCCGGTCGGTTCGGTCGGAGTGCCGTGGTCGGCGATCTTCCGTCCGCGCAGCCAGGTGGACCGTACGACGCCGTGGAGGGTTCTGCCCGCGTAGGCGGTGACCTGGTTGCGGTGGTGGAGCGCGGTGGGGTCGACGGTGAAGGTCTCGTCGGGTGCGAGCACCGCGAAGTCGGCGTCGTGGCCCGCCGCGACGGCGCCCTTGCGTCGGTCGAGGCCGACGAGGGCGGCGGGCCCGGCGGACATCCAGCGCGCGATGTCGTGGAGGGTGTGGCCGCGGCGCCGGGCCTCGGTCCAGACCGCGGGCAGTCCGAGCTGGAGCGAGGAGATTCCGCCCCAGGCCCGGCCGAAGTCGTCGACCTTGAGGTCGGCGGTGCACGGCGAGTGGTCGGAGACGACGCAGTCGATGGTGCCGTCGGCCAGCCCCCGCCACAGCGCGTCCTGGTTGGCGGCCTCGCGGATGGGCGGACAGCATTTGAACTCGGTGGCGCCGTCCGGGACTTCCTCGGCGGTGAGGGTCAGGAAGTGCGGACAGGTCTCCACGGTGACGCGGACGCCCTCGCGCCGGGCGGCGGCGATCAGCGGCAGGGCCTCGGCGGAGGAGAGATGGAGGATGTGGACGCGGGCGTTCAGCTCGCGCGCCAGCGCCACCAGCCGTTCGACCGCCCGGTTCTCGGCGTCGCGGGGGCGGGAGGCGAGGAAGTCGGCGTACGCCGGGCCGCTCGGCGCCGGGGCGCCGTCGATGAGCTGCGGGTCCTCGGCGTGCACGATGAGCAGTCCGCCGAAGCCCGCGATCTCGCGGAGGGCGGTCTCCAGGCCGGCCGGGGTGAGATGGGGGAACTCGTCCACGCCGGAGGGGAGCAGAAAGCACTTGAAGCCGAGGACGCCCGCGTCGTGCAGCGGTTTGAGGTCCGGTGCGTTCCCCGGCACCGCCCCGCCCCAGAAGCCGATGTCCACATGGGCCGACCGGCGGGCGACGGCCCGTTTGATCTCCAGGGCCCGGGCGGTGGTGGTCGGGGGGATGCTGTTGAGCGGCATGTCGACCAGGGTGGTGACCCCGCCCGCGGCGGCCGCGCGGGTGGCGGTCCCGAACCCCTCCCACTCGGTGCGCCCGGGGTCGTTGACATGGACGTGGGTGTCGACGAGGCCGGGCAGCAGGACGTCGTCCCCGAGGTCCTCGACCCGGGCCCCGGGCGGGGCCGGGGCGTCGTACGGCAGGACGGCGGCGATCGTCCCCGCGGCCACGGACACGGCGACGGACGCCGCGCGCGGTCCCTCCGGGGTGACCACGCGCGTCGAGCGCAGCACCAGCTCGGCTTCCGGATCGGACACCCGCATCCTCCTCGGCTTCCAGGTTCTCCCGGATTCCAGAAATCAACATTCTGTTGAAGCCCGAAGTCTTCACCCCGCCGCCGGTCCGGTCAAGACCCCGTCCGCCGGGACCCCGCCGCCGAGGCCGTGACCGGCGCGGACAGCCTTCCAAAGGCGCTGTGGGGGCCGGTGCGGCCCGGTAGGCTGCCGGTGGCCGGCCGGCTGCGGAACGTCGCCGCGCACGGTCCGTACCAGCCGCCGTGAAAGGAAACGCCGACGTGCCGTCCGCCGAGCCCAAGACCGCCGCCGCCAGCTCCGGCGGCGTCCAGTCCCTCGAGCGCGCCTTCGATCTGCTGGAGCGGATGGCGGACGCCGGGGGCGAGGTGGGCCTGAGCGAACTCTCCACCAGCAGCGGGCTGCCGCTGCCCACCATCCACCGGCTGATGCGCACCCTGGTGGCCTGCGGCTATGTGCGCCAGCAGCCCAACCGCCGCTATGCCCTCGGCCCCCGGCTGATCCGGCTCGGGGAGAGCTCCGCGCGGCTGCTGGGCACCTGGGCACGGCCGTATCTGGCGCGGCTGGTGGAGGAGACCGGCGAAACCGCCAACATGGCCCTCCTCGACGGCGACGAGGTGGTGTACGTCGCGCAGGTGCCGTCCCGCCATTCGATGCGGATGTTCACCGAGGTCGGCCGGCGGGTGCTGCCGCACACCACGGGTGTCGGCAAGGCGCTGCTGGCCACCGCTGCCCCGGACGAGGTGCGCGCCCTGCTGGCCCGTACCGGGATGCCGCCGGTGACCCCCCGGACGATCACCACGCCGGACGAGTTCCTGGAGGCGCTGCGCCGGGTGCGCGAGACGGGCTACGCGGTGGACGACAACGAGCAGGAGATGGGCGTGCGCTGTCTCGCGGTACCGGTGCCCGACTCGCCGACCGCGGCGGCCATCTCGATCTCGGGCCCGGCGGGCCGGGTGACCGAGGAGGCCACGGACGACATCGTGCCGATCCTCAAGGAGGTCGCGGCCGAGCTGTCGGGCGCCCTGGCGAGCACCGGGTCCGCCTAGGTCCTGTCCGGTGGATCTTTGAGGATCAGCCCGCGGCGTCTGGTGCGTGCGATCGCAAGGCGGAGGGTCGCCCTCGTAGTGGGCCTACTCGGGTGATCCCGACAACGCAGCGAGCGTGCGTGCCAGGCGTCGCGGGCCCGATAAGATCCACCGGACAGGACCTCTAGGGCCCGGCGGCCCACGGCGCCGGCGGCGGGGTCCGGTCCGCCCCGGACGAGCGGACCGGACCCCGCCGACACGGCGGGCCCTGGGGTCACTCCCTCCCGCGGCCCTGCGGCACGCTGCCGAAGAGGTCGATCGCGACCCGTACACCGGTCAGCGCGGGGCCGAGCGCGCTGACCGAACCGAGGGCGCCCGCGATGAGCAGCAGCGAGCGGCGCAGCCGGTGCAGCTCGGGGGCGCCGGTGCGGACCATGGCGTCCAGCGCGGCGAGTTCGTCGTCCGCGATCGCGCGGTCGGGTAATTCGGCCGGATGGGCGGCCAGGTCACGCCTGAGCCGGGCGACGGCGCGGCGCAGCTCGGCCGCTCTCGGGTCGTCGTCGGTGCCGGACACTCGGCTGACTTCCATGACCGCGGCGTCCTCCACTGACGAGGCATCGGGTGGGCCCCAGAGCTTCGCGCCATCGTCGGACAACACTGCCCTTCGTCCCCTCGCACACTGGTGCACGAACCTGCCCCCTCTCCCTCTCTCCCATACGGCCGCCAGGCGCCAGGACCGGACACTGCACCGGACACAAGACCGGACACAAGGGGCCGCGGCTCAGTTAACGCCACGGTACGCACGCCGCGCCATACGGAGAGCGAAAATCAGACCGGCTGGGATGGATCGTCCGCAGCGGCGTTCGGTGCGGTAAGCAGGGCCCATGGATCGCACCTCACGTGACAATGCGCAGGTCGCCGGAGTGCTGCTGGCGGCGGGCGGCGGACGGCGGCTGGGCGGACGGCCGAAGGCCCTGTTGAGGCACCGGGGGCGGCCGCTGGTGGAGCACGCGGCGCGCGCGCTGCGGGAGGGCGGCTGCGCCCCGGTGCACATCGTGCTGGGCGCCGCCGCCGAGGAGGTGCGGGCCCGGGCCGAACTGCCCGGCTGCGTCCTGGTCGACAATCCGGACTGGGAAGGCGGCATGGGCTCTTCGCTGCGGGCCGGGCTGGCCTCGCTGGCGGCGACGGGTGCGTCGGCGGCGCTGGTCACGCTGGTGGATCAGCCCGGTATCGGCGCCGAGGCGGTGGCCCGGCTGCTGGCCGCGTACCGCTCGCCGGACAGCCTGGCGGCCGCGGTGTACGACGGGGTGCGGGGCCATCCGGTGCTGTTCGGGGCGGACCGGTGGGCCGATGTCGCGGCGGACGCGGTGGGCGACCGCGGGGCGCGCGACTATCTGCGGGCGCACCGAACGGCGCTCACGCTCGTGGACTGCTCGGACATCGCTCGACCGGGTGACATCGACACCACCGAGGACTTGACGCTGCTGGAGTGAACCGGGGTGGCACCGGGGGCCATGGGGAGGCCGGCGCGGAGGCCGATGCGGGGCCGATGGGGTGAGGAGCAGCTCTCCCCTCAACAAAAGATTGAAGTTCCACCATAAGGAAATTACTATCCACAGATCAGAAGGTCTGTGGGGCGTCAGGCTGCCCGCACGACGCCGCACCGCCCTTCTCCCACCCCCGGCACCCCGTGCCACGCACCGCCTCCTAAGGAGTGTCCGCTCATGCCAGCACCAGCGCCGTCCCCGCTGGCCGTTGTCGACACCGAACCTCTGGACCGCCAGGGCGAGGTGCTGACCGACGCGGCCCTGGCCTTCCTCGCCACGCTGCACGACCGCTTCACCCCGCGCCGCGACACCCTGCTCGCCCGCCGCGCGGAGCGCCGCGCCGAGATCGCCCGCGCCAGCAGCCTGGACTTCCTCCCCGAAACGGCCGCCATCCGCGAGGACCCCGACTGGCGGGTGGCCCCGGCACCGCCCGCCCTCGAGGACCGCCGGGTGGAGATCACCGGCCCCACCGACCGCAAGATGACCATCAACGCCCTCAACTCCGGGGCCCGGGTCTGGCTCGCCGACTTCGAGGACGCGTCCGCCCCCACCTGGGAGAACGTGATCGGCGGCCAGCTCAATCTGATCGACGCCTACGAGCGCCGGATCGACTTCACCTCCCCCGAGGGCAAGCGCTACGCCCTGCGCCCGGACGAGGAGCTGGCCACCGTGGTCACCCGGCCGCGCGGCTGGCACCTCGACGAGCGCCATCTGCGGGCCTCCGACGGCCGCGCGGTGCCCGGCGCGCTGGTCGACTTCGGGCTCTACTTCTTCCACAACGCACACCGGCTGCTGGAGCGCGGCAAGGGACCGTACTTCTACCTCCCCAAGACCGAGTCCCATCTGGAGGCCCGCCTCTGGAACGACGTCTTCGTCTTCGCACAGGACTACGTGGGCATTCCGCAAGGGACCATCCGCGCCACCGTCCTGATCGAGACAATCACCGCCGCCTACGAGATGGAGGAGATCCTCCACGAGCTGCGCGACCATGCCTCCGGGCTCAACGCGGGCCGCTGGGACTACCTCTTCTCCATCGTCAAGAACTTCCGTGACGCCGGCCCCGGCTTCGTCCTCCCCGACCGCAACGCGGTCACCATGACCACCCCGTTCATGCGCGCCTACACCGAACTCCTGGTGCGCACCTGCCACAAGCGCGGGGCCCACGCGATCGGCGGGATGGCCGCGTTCATCCCCAGCCGCCGCGATCCGGAGGTCAACGCCGTCGCCCTGGAGAAGGTCCGGGCGGACAAGGACCGTGAGGCGGGCGACGGTTTCGACGGCTCCTGGGTCGCCCACCCGGATCTGGTCCCGGTCGCCCGCGCCGGCTTCGACGCGGTCCTCGGCGACCGGCCGCACCAGAAGGACCGGCTGCGCGAGGACGTCCACGTCACCGCGGCCGAGCTGATCGACATCTCCTCGGTGGACGCCGGGCCCACCTACGCGGGGCTGCGCAACGCCGTCCAGGTCGGGATCCGCTACATCGAGGCGTGGCTGCGCGGACTGGGTGCCGTCGCCATCTTCAACCTGATGGAGGACGCCGCCACCGCCGAGATCTCCCGGTCCCAGATCTGGCAGTGGATCAACGCGGGTGTGGTGTTCGAGAACGGCGAGAAGGCCACGGCCGACCTGGTGCGCCGGGTGGCGGCCGAGGAACTCGCGGCGATCCGCGAGGAGACCGGGCCGGAGGGCTACGCCACCGGTAAGTGGGACCAGGCACACGATCTGCTGCTGAAGGTGGCGCTCGACGAGGACTACGCGGAGTTCCTCACCCTGCCCGCCTACGCGCTGCTGGACTGAGCCGTACCGACGGGCGGAGAGCAGGGGCCCCGGACCACTGGAGAGCGCCGTCGCGGTCCGGGGCCCCTGCCGTGCCGTCAGGGGGTGAAGAGCTGGGAGCTCGGCACGATCCGCTGGGACTGATCCGGACTGGACCACAGCAGCTTCATATGGGCCTCGCCGGTCCGCTCGGTGTAGTCGATCCTGATGGTGTGGCGGTGTCCGGCGCGCAGCGCGACGGTCGCCTTGTCGACCCGCGGCTCGTGCGGGGTGGTGGAGTCGATGACCAGCCGGCCGTCGATCCACACCCGGGCCGTGTCGTCGGAGACGGTGGTGAGGGTGTAGGTCTCGCTGTGGCGGGGCTCCAGGAAGCCCGTCCACCGGACCCCGAAGTGGTCCACGGGCACCGCGGGATCCGGTGAACCGGCGAACTTCCAGGCGTGGTTGACGGTCGGGTCGGTCCGGGTGACGGCGGGCTGCCCGGTGAAGGTGTCATTGGCGTAGATCTCCGCCCGCAGTCCCTTTCCAGCCCCCGGCGGGACGGACGCCGGGGGCTTCACCGACAGCGCGATCACCGAGGCGGTGGGGTCCGGCGCGCCACCGGCCGGGGTGAGGTCGAAGCCGTCCCCGGCCTCGGTGACCGTGATCCGCTGTCCGCCGCCCAGCACCCGTGCGCCGGTCACCCGGAACGGTGTCCTCGCGCTGAGGTGGAGGGACCGCCCGGCGGCGGGCCAGGAGGTGACGGACGCGTAGAGGGTGTTGCCCCGCCGGCTGACCGCGCCCCAGGAGGGCTCGGCCACCAGCCCGGGGGCACCCGCACCGTACACCGCCCGGCCCTGACCGTCCGTCCGCAGCCAGTCGCCGATGGCGCGCAGCCGGTCGACGGAGGGCTGGGGCACCCGGCCGAGCCGGTCGGGGCCGACGTTGAGCAGGTAGTTGCCACCGCGGCCGGCGATGTCCAGCAGATCGCGGGTGAGGGTGGCCGGGGACTTCCAGTTCTGGTCGTACTTCGCGTACCCCCAGTGGTCGTTGAGGGTCATACAGCTCTCCCAGAGCTGGCCGTCCACCGGGGCGCCGGGGATCTCCTGCTCGGGGGTGCCGTAGTCACCGTCCACGACGCGCCGCTTGCCGACCCGGTTGTTGATGACGAGGCCGGGGTCGAGCCCGCGCAGATATGCCTCCAGACGTTCACCGTCCCGCGGGGACCAGCGGTTGACGGGGTTGTCCGTGTCCCATTCTCCGTCGAACCACAGCAGATCCGGGTGATAGCCGTCGATCAGCTCCTTGAGCTGCGCGTACATCCGCTTCTCGTAGGCCGGGAAGGTGGCGGGGCCGGCGAAGTCGGGGTCGTGCCAGTCCCAGATCGAGTAGTAGAAGCCCAGCTTGATCCCGGCGTCGTCGGCGGCGGACTTCAACTCGGCCAGGATGTCGCGCCGCTTGTCGAAGGAGGAGTGGTCGCGCAGGTTCCAGCCGTTGTGCCGGGTCGGCCACATCGCATAGCCGTCGTGGTGCTTGGAGGTGATGACGATGTAGCGCTGTCCGGCGTCCTTGGCGGCCTTGACGACCGCCTTCGCGTCGAAGGCGGCGGGGTTGAAGCCCTGGGCGATGTCCTCGTACTCGCGCCGGGGGATGGAGCAACTCCGCTGGATCCACTCGGCGTTGCGGCAGACCGAGCCGTCGGTGCGGGTGTACTCGCCCTCCAGCTGGGAGTAGGCGCCGAAGTGGAGGAACATCCCGAAGCGGTCCTGCCGCCACCAGGCGGTGCGGTCGGCGGTGAACGGGTCGTCGGTCGCGTAGTCGGTGCCGGGACCCGCCGCGGCGCGGGCGGTGGGTGCGGCGGGTGCGGCCACTGCCGGGGCGGGCCCGGCGAGGCCGGGGCCGGTGAGGATCGTGGCGAGCACCAGCCCGAGCAGCACGCTCAGCGCGCGCCTCGGTCTCGGTGACGGTGATCGGAGGAATCTGCGGGCTCGTCCGGGCATACGCATGGCGGCTCCTGTGCTCGTGCGGAGGTCGGACAGGAGGGCTGGCCAGCCGCGTACGGGAACCTAGAGCCGTAAAGGTTGGATGTCAACGGACCTCGTACCCGATGAATGCCCGTCAACCTCCGCCGGGAGAGCATTTCAGAGGTCAAGCCATCCGATGAATCTCCCGAACAGGGGCAGCGCAGTCAGAAAGGGAACCGCACCCGGAGACCGCGGGCCGAAGCCCCCGGTCGCCGGGTGCGGTCGCCGCCACGGACCCGGTGCGCATGCCGGGCCCGCGTCCGGCCGGGAGCCGTCCCTCCCGGCCGGAGCCCTGGGTCACCCGTCGGCCGCGATACGGGCCAGCCGGTGCGCCTGGTCGCGCGCGCTCCGCGCGATCTCGTCCTCGTCGGCGGTGAGCAACCGCCCCTCCTCCACCACCGGTTCGCCGTTCACCAGCGACAGGGTGACCGGGGCCGCCGCGCCGAGGACGAGCGCCGCGACCGGGTCGGCGATGGTCGAGTGTCCGATGCCGTCCAGCTTCCACAGCACCAGGTCGGCCAGTTTGCCCGGCTCCAGGGAGCCGATCTGGTCCTGCCGTCCCAGCACCTGAGCGCCGCCGTAGGTGCCGAGACGCAGCGCCTGACGTACGGTCAGCGCCTTCTCGCGGTGGCTGCCGAGCCGGTTGACCAGCAGGGCGTTGCGCAGTTCGGTGTGGAGTTCACCGGACTCGTTGGACGCGGTGCCGTCCACCCCCAGGCCGACCGGCACCCGCGCCGCGAGCAGATCCGGCACCCGCGCGATACCTGCGGCGAGCCGGGCGTTGGACGAGGGGCAGTGGGCCACACCGGTGCCGGTCCGGGCGAAGGCGGCGATGTCGGCGTCGTTCATGTGGACGCAGTGGGCCATCCAGACGTCCTCGCCCAGCCAGCCGGTCGATGCGAGGTAGTCGGTGGGGCCCATGCCGAACAGCTCATGGCAGAACTTCTCCTCCTCCACGGTCTCCGAGCCGTGGGTGTGCAGCCGTACGCCCTTGCGGCGGGCCAGGGCCGCGCCCTCGCGGAGCAGTGCGGTGGAGACGGAGAAGGGTGAGCAGGGCGCGACCGCGATCTGGAGCATCGAGTCGAACGAGCCGTCGTGGTGGGTGTCGATCGCCTCCTCCGTGGCGGTCAGCGCGCCCTCGGTGGTCTCCACGGCGAAGTCCGGCGGCAGCCCGCCCGCGGAGGCCCCGCGGTCCATGGAGCCGCGCGCGGCGGTGAACCGCACCCCCAGCTCCCGCGCCGCGCGGATCTCGGCGCCGAGCAGATCGCCGGTGCCGCGCGGAAAGACGTAGTGGTGGTCCATGGCGGTGGTGACCCCGCCACGCGCCATCATCGCGAGCGAGCCGCGGGCCGCCGCGTGGACCATCTGCTCGTCGATCCGCGCCCAGGTCGGATAGAGCGCCACCAGCCAGTCGAAGAGGTTGCAGTCCTGGGCCAGACCGCGGGTGAGCCACTGGTAGAAGTGGTGATGGGTGTTGACCAGGCCCGGGGTGGCCAGATGGCCGGTGCCGTCGATCCGGCGGACCACACCTTCCAGCTCCCGGGGCGCGGGTCCGGCGCCGACCGACTCGATGCGGTTGCCCGCGACGACCAGATGCCCGGAGGTGTACTCGGTGTCGTCGGCGTCCACGGTGGCGACGGCACAGTTCTCGATGACGGTGCGGTTCACGTACGGCGCCCTTCAGTCGGTGGGGATCCGGGGCGTGGCACCGTCCCGCAGCACGGTGGCCTCGATCAGGCCGTAGGGCCGGTCGGCGGCGTAGTACACCTCGTTGTCGTTCTTGAGGCCGAAGGGCTCCAGATCCACCAGGAAGTGGTGCTTGTTGGGGAGGGAGAGCCGTATCTCGTCGATGTCCGGCCGCTGTTCGATGACGCGGGCGCCCATCTGGTACAGCGTCTGCTGGAGCGAGAGCGAATAGGTTTCGGCGAAGGCGGTCAGCAGATGGCCGCGCGTCTCGGTGTAGCTCTGCTCCCAGTCCGGCATCGGCCGGGTGTCATCGCTCCAGCCGGAGCGCCAGCGGGCGTGCACCTCGGTGGCGAGGATGCGGTCGCGGGCCTCGGGCAGGGTGGTGTACTTGTCCTTGACGTAGCCCCAGAACTCGGAGTCGGTGGAGTTCAGGACGGTGAGGTCGGTCAGCCCGGAGACCACTTCCCAGCGCTCGCCGTCGTAGGAGATCTGGGCGGTGCGGGTCTCCCGGCCGGAGCGGACGAAGGAGTGCCGGGCCTCGCCGGAGGTCTCGATCCGGTCCCAGGAGTACTCCTCGATCCGGATCCGGGCGGAGTGGATCGGCTCCTGGCTGGTGACGAAGTGGCGGGCCAGGTGGATGCCGAACTGCTCGGCCGATGTGATGCCGTGTTCCTTGGCGAAGGCGTACACGGTGTTCTTGGTGGTGTCGGTGGGCAGCACATGGGCGTTGCTGCCGGAGAGGTGGACCTCGTCCATGTCGCCGGAGAGCGCCACCGAGACGTTCAGGTCCTTGATGTGGTGGACGGCGCCGTCGCGCACCACGCGGACGACACGGCATTCGGCTTTGCCGTACTGGTTCTGGCCGAGCTCGGGCATCGGGCTCAACTCCCTCGGTATACGGAGTAGCCGAACGGGGTGAGCAGCAGCGGTACGTGGTAGTGCTCACCCGGTTCGACGGCGAAGACGACCGCCACTTCGGGGAAGAAGGCGTGGGGCAGATACGGCCCGGTGGCGAAGCGCAGCCGTACCTCGGTGGTGCCCTCGGGGAGGGCGGGCAGATCCTTGCAGCGGCCGTCGGCGTCGGTGGCGGAGGTGGCGTGCGGGGTCCAGTCCGCACCGCTCGCGCCCCGGGCGGACAGCTCCACGTCGACGCCCGCGGCCGGGCGGCCGACGCTGGTGTCCAGGATGTGGGTGGACACGGAGGTGGCGGTCGCCATCAGCGCTCTCCTTCCGCTGCGGCCTCCAGGAGGCGGATGAGCCGGATGCGGTTGATCTTTCCCAGCTCGGTGCGGACGATCTCGCGTTCGGTGTCCGCGTCGTTGCCGATCCGCTCGCCCAGAGCAGCGCGCATCTCCTCACCGGTGCGTCCGGTCGCGCAGATCAGAAAGACGTGGCCGTGGCGCTCCTGGTAGGCCAGATTGAGTTCGAGCAGCTCGGCGCGGAGTCCGGCGCGGACCCCGCTCTGCTCGCGGGCCGAGGTGGCGTCGCCCGGGGTGGGCCTGCCGATGGGCGGATGTCCGGCCATCGCCTCGGCGAGATCGTCGGCGGTCAGCGCGGCCATGGCCGCGTCGGAGGCGGCGAGCAGCGCCTCGACGGTGGCGTACGGCCGCCCCGAGGCCACCGCCCCGGCCCAGGCCCGGCCGGTACACACCTCGTGCAGCAGCCCGGCGGCATCGCGCTCGGCCGCGGAGTTGAACCGGGTCAGGCCCGGCGGTGCGCTGGTAGTCACATCGGCAAGCTAGGAGCCCCCCGCGGCAAACGTCAACACTTTGTTGAAAACTTTCGGTGACACCATCGTCCCGGATCTCCTGCCGTCGCGGAGTGGCCCGGGCCCGGCCCCGCCGACGGCGCCGACCGCCGGGCGTTCGCCTACGCGGTGCGCCACCGACGGCGCCTTCGGCGCGCACCGGGGCGTCCGGTCGGGTCCGGAGGCGATCCCGCACCTGTGCGCCGAGGTGGGGCGGCCCGCCGCCTGGACCCCGGCCGCCCTCGCGGCACGCCCCCGCTACCGGACCCTGGTGGGGATCAACCGGATGGCGGCGGCGCGTCCTTCTCGCGGTTGAGGTAGTTGTAGACGGTGAAGCGGCTGACCCCGAGTGCGCTCGCCACCGTCTCCACACCGTGGCGCACCGAGAAGGCACCGCGCTGCTCCAGGAGACGGACCACCGACTGCTTGGTCTTGCGGTCCAGGTCGGCGAGCGGGACGCCGTGGCGGCGTTGCAGATCGGCCAGGATGTGGTCGAGCGAGTCGGACAGATGCGGCAGCCGGACGGCCACCACCTCGCGGCCCTCCCAGGAGAGCACCACATCGTCACCGCGCGCCCGCCCCGGGGCGATCATCTCCCCGCCCATGGCGTCGACGAGGGGTTTGACCGCCGAGACGAAGGGGTGGTCCTCCGGCGCGCTCACGCCCCGCCCTCCCGGCCCGCGCCGGCCTCGCCGATCACGTTGACCTGGAGCGAGATCCGGGTGGCGCCCGCCTCCAGGGACGTGCGCAGCAGCTGGTCCACGGCGGTGAGCACGGCGTCGGCCTGCCCCTCGGCGGTGTTGCCGAACGGACCGACGTCCACGGCGTCCAGCGCGGCGGACTGCACGGTCTCGCGGGCCACCACGGCATGCGGCGGCACCTCGTCGAGGTCGAACGGCTCGGTGGTGAACTCAACCCTCAATCTCACGCCGCCAAACCTACTGCGCCCGGGGGCGCCTCGGGCAGCCCCTCTTGACAGCCCCGCGACCACCATCCCATGCTTCCGTAATCCAGAAAGCAGCTTCCGCTATACGAAATCTCTGGAACGGAAGGAGCCGAGGGCCCATGGACCGCACGGACCAGCGCTTCAAGCGCGCCGAACGCCGCGAGCGCTTCGACGTCAATCTCTCGATCCTCTTCACCGAGCTCCCCCTCCTTCAGCGCCCGGCGGCCGCGGCCGCCGCGGGCTTCACCGCGGTCGAGCTGTGGTGGCCATGGCCCCGGGACCCCACCCCCGGCCGGGCCGAACTCGACGCGCTGCGTGCCGCGCTGGAGAGCGCCGGGACCCGGCTGGTGGGGCTCAACTTCTACGCGGGCGAACTGCCCGGCCCCGACCGCGGCGCGCTGTCCGTACCCGGCGAGGAGTCCGACCGCTTCCGCGCCAATGTCGAGGTCGCCGCCGGCTTCGCCGAGTCCGTCGGCTGCACCGCGCTCAACGCGCTGTACGGCAACCGGATCGGCGGGGTGGACCCCGCGGTCCAGGACGCCCTGGCGCTGGAGAACCTGGCCCTGGCCGCCCGCGCCGCCGACCGGGTGGGCGCGACCCTGCTGGTCGAGGCGCTGGGCGCCGCCGAGTCCCCGCACTACCCGCTGGTCAGCGCGGCCGCCGCGGTCGAGGTGGTGGAGCGGGTCGACAAAACCACCGGCCTGGACAACGCCGCCTTCCTGATGGACCTGTACCACCTGGCCAGGAACGGGGAGGACCTGCCCCGGGTCATCGACACCTACGCGGCCCGCACCGGCCATGTGCAGATCGCCGATGTCCCGGGCCGTGGCGCACCCGGCACCGGCACGCTCGAACTCCCCGGTCTGCTGGACCGGCTGCGCGAGGCCGGTTACGACGGCTGGATCGGGCTGGAGTACAAGCCGGACGGGCCGAGCGCCGCGTCCTTCGGCTGGCTGACCGATCACCGGACCCACCGATGACCGACCCGACCACCACCGAGCCCGACGAGAAAGGCCGGACCGTGAGCGGCTCCCTTCCCACCATCGCCTGGATCGGACTCGGCATCATGGGCTCCCCCATGGCCGAGAACCTGATCAAAGCGGGCTACGACGTCACCGGATTCACCCTCGAACAGGAGAAGCTGGACCGGTTGGCCGCGGCCGGTGGCACCCCCGCCGCCTCCGTCGCCGAGGCCGTCCGGAACGCCGGTGTCGTGATCACCATGGTGCCCGCCTCGCCCCAGGTCGAGGCGGTCGTGCTCGGCGTGGACGGCGTACTGGCACATGCCCGCCCCGGCAGTCTGCTGATCGACATGTCCTCCATCACCCCGCGGACCTCCCAGGCCGTGGCGCGGGCCGCCGCCGAGGACGGCAGGGGCGTCCGCGTCCTCGACGCCCCGGTCTCCGGCGGTGAGGCCGGGGCGGTGGAGGCCGCGCTGTCCATCATGGTCGGCGGGGAGCCGGAGGACTTCGAACGGGCCCGGCCGATCTTCGACGCCCTCGGCAGGACCGTGATCCGGTGCGGCCCGCACGGCGCCGGTCAGACCGTGAAGGCCGCCAACCAGCTGATCGTGGCGGCCAACCTCCAGGCGTGCGCCGAGGCCGTGGTGTTCCTGGAGAAGTCCGGCGTGGACCTCGAGGCCGCGCTCGACGTGCTCGCTGGCGGGCTCGCCGGATCCACCGTCCTCCGGCGCAAGAAGGACAACTTCCTGCGCCGCTCCTTCGCCCCCGGTTTCCGGATCGATCTGCACCACAAGGACATGGGCATCGTCACCGCCGCGGCCCGCGACGTCGGCGCCGCGCTGCCGGTGGGCGCCGTGGTGGCCCAGCTCGTGGCCGCACTGCGCGCCCAGGGCGACGGCGGGCTGGACCACTCCGCCCTGCTGCGCGGTGTCGAACGGCTCTCCGGGGCGGCGGCCACCGGCCGCTGACCGCCGCCGACGCCCCTCCCGAACCCCCGGGCGGCGGTGACCGGCAGCTGTCCCAGTCGCGCCCCGCCGGTGCCGCCGCCCGGGCCAGGTCCTGCCCGGTGGGTCTTTGAGTCGCGGGCCCGACGAGATCCGCCGGACAGGGCCTAACACGCCTGCCCCGTCACGCGGCAGGAAACTCCCAACTCCTCGCACCGGGCGCCCACTTCCTGGAGCATGGGCACGACCGCCGCCCGTCCCCATGGACCTTCCGGAGCCCCGAGATGACAGACAGCGTGCCGGTGCGCTGCCCCGCGTGCCGTCGCGAGCAGTCCTTCACCCCGCCGACCTTCCCCTGCTCGTGCGGCGCCCCGCTCACCGTCCCGGTACTGCGCGACGGCGCGCCCGAGGAGATCGAGCACCGCACCTGGCAGGACATCTGGGTGGTGGTCGACTGCCCCTCGTGCGGCCGCCAGGGCCACTGGCCGCAGCCGGAGTTCGGCTGCGGCTGCGGAGTGCTGGTGCGGGTCCCGGTCACACCCCCGCTGCCCGCCGCGGCCCCGCCGCCCGCCCCGGCGGTGGCGCGCCCGGCCTTCCGGCCGGTGACGATCCGTACCGCCCGGGACGCGGTGACCGCCGCCGCCCAGTATCTGAAGTGGCTCGGCTTCCGGGATCCCCGGCGGCCGGAGGACCGGGAGGCCGGGGTGGATCTGTACGGCACCGGTCTGGTCGCCCGGGTCGATCCCTCCACCCGCCCCGCCGGGCTGCGGGACATCGAATGCCTGTGGCTGCACGGGCTCCAGCGGTCGGCCCTGAGCGTGTTCTTCTCGCTGGCCGGTTACGCCCGGGAGGCGCGGGCGCGCGGCGACGCCCTGCACATCCCGCTGTTCATCATGGATCTCACCGGCACTCCGCAGCCGGTGAACGACCCGGCGGACGTGCTGATCCGGACGGGACCGCCGGATGGCTGAACTCCCCCGTGCCCCTTGTCCATCATGGACCCGCGGCGAGCCGTTTTTCCTCCTCTCCGCGGATGATCTCCGGGCGTTTTCCACGCCCTACGGTGGTGGTCGATCCCGCGTCGGATCGGCCGCCCACCCCCCTCCAGGAGCCGCGTCATGTCCTCTTCCGTCCCGTCCGCCGACCGCACCGTGCGGCACGGGGACGTCGAGCTGGCCGTCCGTGACCACGGCGGCACCGGCCCCGCGCTGCTGCTGCTCCACGGTGCCGGCCGTACGCTCGCCGACTGGTCGGGCGTCGCGGCCGGACTGACCGCGGACCACCGCGTCGTCGCCATGGATCTGCGCGCGCACGGCCACTCCTCCGCGGGCTCCGGGCCGTGGACCATCCCGGCCGTACTCGGCGACGTCCAAGCCGTGCTGGACGCCTGCGGGATCCCGGACGCGGTGCCCGTGGGTCATTCGCTCGGCGGCATGGTGGCCGCGCTCCACGCGGAGGCCCATCCGCACACCCCCGCCGCGGTCAACCTCGACGGCTTCGGTCAGGGGCGGCCCGAGAGTTACGTCGGTCTGGAGCGCGAGACGGTGCTCGAACGGCTGGCGCGCGCCCATGACGTCAGCCGGGCGGGCGCGGGCCGGGTCTTCCCGCCCGAGGGCCTGGACGCCGTCCGCGGCTACCAGAAGGCCATGGCGGACCAGCTGGGGTTCGCGCCCGAACTGCTGGAGGAGGGCCTCCGGCGCTCGCTGGCCGAGACCGGCGACGGGCAGCTGGTGCTGCGGCCCGAGCGGGAGCGTGCCGTGGAGATGCTCGACGCGATGGACGAGCTGGACATGGTCGCGGTCCACCGCCGGACCACCCGTCCGCTGCTGGTGGTGCGCGCCGGGCGGCTCGCGGACCAGGGTGACCAACTGGCCTGGTACGACGAGCTGATGGCGGCCTACGTCAAGGGACTGGACCGGGAGCTGGCGGCGCTCGCCGCCGAACGCCCCTCCCTCACGGTGCGCACGGTCGACGCCACGCACGCGATGCTGCTCGAGCGCCCGCGCACCCTTGCGGAGGAGATCCGCGCCTTCGTGCACCGGCTGGACTTGCGCTCATGACCGGTGAACGCTTCCGTTGAGGCACCGCCCCTCCACCGTTCACCCGCTCACCCGTCCCATCCGCACGACCGGCCGGAGGCGAACGATGGCTGCCCCGTGGTACCTCAGATTGTCCGCCGCCCTTGTCACCACTCTGACCCTGCTGCTCACCACCGGCTGCGGGGGCGGCGACAGCCCGCCGCGGCCCTCCGGGAGCTCCTCCGCGCCCGCCACCACGTCCCCGGGCGGTACCTCGGGCGGTACCCCGGCCCCCACCACGTCCCCGGCCGAAACCCCACCCGGCACCTCCCCGGGCCCGGTGGGCGACGGCTCTGCGAGCGGCGGCGGGGGCGGCTCGGAGAGCGTGGAGGGGGACATCGACTCGGCGGTGTCCGTCACCACCGCCTACTGGGCCGGACACTGGTCCGAGTTCTTCACCGGTTCCTACAGCGCCCCCCGGGTGCGGGGGGTGTACGACGGCTCCGCGCCGGACGTACCGCTGTGCGGCAACGAACCGCTGCCCGACGACAACGCCGTCTACTGCCCCGCCGGGGACTTCATAGCGTGGGACATGGATCTGATGCGCTGGGGCCACCAGCGGGGCGACGCCTGGGTGTACCTGGTCATCGCCCACGAGTGGGGCCATGCCGTCCAGAACCGGCTGGACGCGGGCCTGGTCGACCTGGCCCGTGAGCTCCAGGCCGACTGTCTGGCCGGGGCGGTGCTCTTCGGCGCCGCCCGTGACCAGACCCTCACCTTCGAGGAGGGCGACACCGAGGAACTGGCCGACGCGCTGACCGCCCTCGCGGACAAGACGCCCTGGACCAACACCTCCGATCACGGGGACGCGACCCAGCGGGTGTCGGCCTTCAGCCGGGGCGCGCAGTCCGGGGTGAAGGGCTGTCTGCCGAACGCGGGGCAGTGAACCGCGTCCGGCCGCCCGGCCGGTGCCGCCGTCAGCGCGGCGCCGGCTCCGCCGGCTGCCCGGCCAGGTCGGGGTCGGTACGGGACTCCGGGAGCGGCGCCAGCTCACGGGCGCCGCTCTCGCGCAGCTCCACCTTGCGGACCTTGCCGCTGACCGTCATCGGGAAGGCGTCCATCAGCCGCAGATAGCGGGGCACCTTGTAGTGGGCGAGGCGTCCCCGGCAGAAGCGGGCGAGTTCATCGCGGGTGAGGGTCTTGGCGCCGTCCGCCAGGATGACGCAGGCCATGATCTCCTCGCCGTACTTCTCGTCGGGGACGCCCACCACCTGCACATCGGCGATCTTGGGGTGGGTGTGCAGGAACTCCTCGATCTCCCGCGGATAGACGTTCTCCCCACCGCGGATGATCATGTCCTTGATCCGGCCGACGATCTGGACGTAGCCGTCCTCGCCCATCACCGCGAGGTCACCGGTGTGCATCCAGCGCGCCGGATCGATGGCCTCGGCGGTCAGAGCCGGCTCCTGCCAGTAGCCGAGCATCACCGAATAGCCGCGGGTGCACAGCTCACCGCGGGTGCCGCGGGGGACGGTCACCCCGGTGGCCGGGTCGACCACCTTGACCTCGACATGGGGCATCACCCGGCCGACGGTGCCGGTGCGGCGCTCCAGGTCGTCGTCGCGCCGGGTCTGGGTGGACACCGGTGAGGTCTCGGTCATGCCGTAGCAGATGGACACCTCGGCCATGTGCATCTCGGACACCACCCGCCGCATCACCTCCACCGGGCACGGCGAGCCCGCCATGATCCCGGTGCGCAGCGAGGAGAGGTCGAAGGTGGCGAAGTCGGGCAGGCCCAGCTCGGCGATGAACATCGTGGGCACGCCGTACAGCGAGGTGCAGCGCTCCCGTTCGACGGCGGAGAGGGTGGCCGCGGGGTCGAAGGCCGGGGCGGGGATGACGATGCAGGCGCCGTGGGTGGTGGCACCCAGATTGCCCATGACCATGCCGAAGCAGTGGTAGAAGGGCACCGGCAGACAGATCCGGTCCTGGTGGGTGTAGCCGACCATCTCCCCCACGGAATAGCCGTTGTTGAGGATGTTGTGGTGGGAGAGGGTGGCGCCCTTGGGGAAGCCGGTGGTGCCGGAGGTGTACTGGATGTTGACCGGGTCGTCGCAGGACAGCCGCGCCTCCCGCTCGGCCAGTTTCTCCGGCGGCACTTCGGAGCCCGCGCGCACCAGCCCGTCCCAGGTGCGGTCGCCGATGTAGACGACGTCGCGCAGGGCGGAGCAGTCGGCGCGCACCTGCTCGACCATGCGGCGGTAGTCGCTGGTCTTGTGCTCGATGGAGGAGACCAGCACGGAGATCCCGGCCTGCCGCAGGACGTACCGCAGTTCATGGACGCGGTAGGCGGGGTTGATATTGACCATGATGGCGCCGATGCGGGCGGTGGCGTACTGCACCAGGACCCATTCGGGACAGTTGATGGCCCAGATGCCGACCCGGTCGCCCTTGCCGACGCCCTTGGCCATCAGCCCGAGCGCGACCGCCTCGACCGCGCGGCCGAACTGGGCGTAGGTCCAGCGGCGGCCGGAAGGGACGTCGACCAGCGCGTCACGGTCGCCGAAC
The DNA here is from genome assembly GCF_013364155.1 of Streptomyces sp. NA02950. Classification (NCBI taxonomy): domain Bacteria; kingdom Bacillati; phylum Actinomycetota; class Actinomycetes; order Kitasatosporales; family Streptomycetaceae; genus Streptomyces; species Streptomyces sp. NA02950. Next base: position 2,274,444 of record NZ_CP054916.1, read on the forward strand.
CGCTCGACGGTACGGGCCAGATGGGCGCCGATGGTGTCGCCCAGCAGGGGTAGCTCGCCCGCCCCGCTGGCGTATGACAGGGCGGGTGGGGCCGGTGGGCCGGACGGCAGGGCGGTCATGGGGTCTCCTCGTTCGGAAGCGTGGGGGGAGGGGCGGGGGCGGTCATGAGGGCTCAGCTCTCCTCATGGAATTCGGTGCCGTCGCCGCGCGCGGTGGCTTCCCGCAGCTCGATGCGGCGGATCTTGCCGGAGACGGTCTTGGGCAGCTCGGCGAACTCCAGGCGGCGGATCCGCTTGTAGGGGGCCAGCACCGCGCGGGAGTGGGCGAACAGCGCCTTGGCGGTGTCGGGCCCGGGCTCCCAGCCCTCGGCCAGCACGATGTACGCCTTCGGCACCGCCAGCCGCACCGGGTCGGGCGCGGGCACCACCGCGGCCTCGGCCACCGCCTCGTGCTCCAGCAGCGCGCTCTCCAGCTCGAACGGCGAGATCTTGTAGTCGGACGCCTTGAACACGTCGTCGGCGCGGCCGATGTAGGTGATGTAGCCGTCGGCGTCACGCGTGCCGATGTCGCCGGTGCGGTAGCAGCCGTCCGCGGTGGCCTCGGCGGTGCGCTCCGCGTCGCCCTCGTAGCCGGTCATCAGGCCGACCGGGCGGCCGCCGGGTCCGGTGAGGTCGAGGCAGATCTCGCCCTCGTCGGCGGGCTGTCCGGTGACCGGGTCGAGCAGGACCACGGAGAAGCCGGGGGTGGGCCGTCCCATCGAACCGGCCTTGAGTGGCTGGCCGGGGGTGTTGGCCACCTGGACGGCGGTCTCGGTCTGGCCGAAGCCGTCCCGGATGGTGACGCCCCAGTCGCGCCGGACATGCTCGATGACCTCGGGGTTGAGCGGTTCGCCCGCGGCCACGGCCTCGCGCGGGGGGCACCGCAGCTGGGTCAGATCGGCCTGGATGAGCATCCGCCAGACGGTCGGCGGGGCGCAGAAGGTGGTGACCGCGCAGCGGTCCATCTCGGCCATCAGCCGGGCGGCGTCGAACCGGGTGTAGTTGTGGACGAAGACGGTCGCCTCGGCGTTCCACGGGGCGAAGAGGTTGGACCAGGCGTGCTTGGCCCAGCCCGGGGAGGAGATGTTGAGGTGGACATCGCCCGGCCGCAGCCCGATCCAGTACATCGTCGCCAGATGGCCGATGGGATACGAGACGTGGGTGTGCTCGACGAGTTTGGGGCGGGCGGTGGTCCCGGAGGTGAAGTACAGCATCAGGGGGTCGTCGGCGAGGGTCGGCCCGTCGGGCACGAACGGCTCGTCCGGCTCCTCCTCCGCCGTGATCTCGGCCGTCCCGGCGTCCTCGTAGGCGAGCCAGCCCTCCCGCAGACCGCCGACCGAGATCCGGGTGTAGTCGCCCGGCACCTCGGCGAACTTGCCGGTGTCCTCGGCCCGGACGACGACGTGCTTCGCCCGGCCGCGCTCGATGCGGTCGACGAGGTCGATCGGGCCGAGCAGCGGGGTGGCGGGGATGACGACGGCACGCAGCTTCATCGCGGCGAGCGCGGTCTCCCACAGCTCGCGCTGGTTGCCGAGCATCACGACGATGCGGTCGCCCGCCTCGACCCCGAGGTCGCGCAGCCAGCCCGCCGCCCGGTCCGAGCGCCGGCGCATCTCCTCGAAGCTCACTCGGGTTTCGGTGCGGTCTTCCTCGACGATGTGCAGAGCGGTGCGGTCGTTGCCCTCGGCGATGCGGTCGAACCAGTCCAGCGCCCAGTTGAAGCGTTCCGGGCGTGGCCAGCCGAACCCCCCGTACGCCACCGTGTAGTCCTCCCGGTGGCGGAGCAGGAAGTCCCGTGCCACGCGGAAGTCGTGAGACGGACTGTTTGCTGTCACATGTCCTCCTGATTGCCGTACCGCTCGCTAGCATCGTGGACGGGTGATCTGAGTCTCACCACCCCCGGACGGGGGTGACGGTATGTCGGGGAGGTGACTCGTGGCGGATTCGGACCGGGCCGTCGACGTACGGACAGCGCTGCTGCGGATGCGCCGTCGAGGTGGTCTGCCCGTGGCGTTCGGCGGACTGTTCGCGGGCTCACGGCAGTTCCGTATCTCCGAACTCACCGGCACCACCACCAACTCCCTGCGCGGGCTTGCCGTCACTCCCGGGAACGGCCTGGGCGGCAAGGTGCTCACCATGTCCCGGCCGATCTCCGTGGCCGACTACCCCGCCTCGCGGGCGATCAGCCATGAGTACGACGGGGCAGTGGTCGCCGAGGGGCTGCGCTCGATGCTGGCCGTGCCGGTGGTGGTGCGCGGCCGGGTCCGCGGAGTGCTGTACGGCGCGCTGCGCCAGCCGCTGATGCTCGGCGACCGGGCGCTGAGCGCCGCGGTGGAGGCGGCGCGCGAACTGGAGCAGTCGCTCGCGGTGCGGGACGAGGCGGAGCGGCTGATGGACGTGGCACAGCAGCCGTCGTCGGCCGCGGAGGCCGATCCGGCGCTGTGGGAGGAGGTGCGCGAGGCCCATGTCGATCTGCGGGCCCTGGCACACCGGGTGCCCGACCCGCACCTGCGGCAGGAGATCCTCCGCGCATGCGGACGACTGGCCCGCGCCTCGTCGGGCGGCACACGGGTGCCGCCGGGCCCCAAACCGGTGGAGCTGTCGCCGCGCGAGGTGGACGTGCTGGCGTGCGTGGCGTCCGGCGCCACCAACTCGGCCGCGGCGGACCGGCTGGGTCTGCGCCCGGAAACGGTGAAGAGCTACCTGCGCTCCTCCATGCGCAAGCTGGGTGCGCACACCCGCCTCCACGCGGTCGTAGAGGCCCGCCGAGCGGGCCTCCTCCCGTAGGGGTGGTGTCGGGAGCCGACGGCGTGAGCACCCCCGTACCGGCTCCGACGGGCGCTGCCGTGCCCTTTATGGCGTGGCCGCCTGCGCGCGAGGCGCGGTCGAGGGCTCGGCGCCGCACCTGGCCAGGGCCGAGGTCGGTGGCGCGGGGCACCGCGGCGGATGCTGGTGCGGCCAGGCGGACGGGCGGAGAGCAGGCCGCCATGGTGGCGGGGGCGCCCTCCCCGCGCCGCGGGACGAGCCGCTGCCGCACCGCGTGTGGCGCGTGCCGCCTGGGCGCGTGCCGGGCGGTCGGCCCGGGGGCGGGGGGGGGAGCCCGGGGGCGGGGGGAGCCCGGGGGCGGGGGGAGCCCGGGGGCGCACCCGGCCCGGGGCGGGTGCGGGCGCGGTTGCCGCGTTCGCGCCGCGCTTCGGGGCGCGGGGAGGGATATCCTGCACTGTGGTCGGTTTTCCCGCGCCCACGCGCCCGCGACGAGGAGGTGAGGTCCGCGATGCACGGTGAACCTCCCAGTCGTACGCCGCGAGGCGCCACCCCGGCCCGCCAGGCCTGAGCGCGAAGCAAGCGCGCCCCAGCCCGGCTCCGGTGGCGACGCCCGGCGGTGTGCCCCACACTCCGCTTCCGCGCCCGCTACCCGTAAAGGACTTCCCAATCGTGATGTCAAGCCGCCACTGTGACGGGAGGTGAACCTTGGTAGCACTGTCCGTCACGGATCATCGCCCACAGGACATTGAGGCGTCGGCGGGCGAGCGCGAGCAGGGCCTGCTTGTGTCCCTTTCCCTCGCTCCTCTTCCGTTGGTAGTACGCCTTCGAGGCCGGACAGCCCTTGAGGCTGGCCATGGCCGAGAGGTACATCGCCCGCAGCAGGCCGCGGTGGTAGCGCCTGGGTCTGCGCAGGTTGCCGCTGACGCGGCCGGAGTCGCGGGGTCGGGGGGCCAGGCCGGCGAAGCCGGCCAGGCGGTCGGCGCTGCCGAAGGCGTCCATGTCACCGCCGGTCGCGGCGATGAACTCGGCGCCGAGCTTGGTTCCCATGCCGGGCAGGCTGCGGATCACCTCGGCATGCGGATGCTCGCGAAACTTGGCCTCGATCAGGGCGTCGAGCTCGGCGATCTCCTCATCAAGGGCCATCACCCCCTTCGCGAGGCGGACCACCATGGCGGCGGCCAGCTTCTCGCCGGGCAGGGCCGTCTGCTGAGCCTGGGCAGCCTCCACCGCCGTCCTCGCAAGTGCGGCGGCGCCACGGACCCTCCGGTTCTTCAGCCAGGTCTCAATTCGCTTCGCGCCCGCGCGACGGATCGCAGCCGGGGTCTGGTAGCCGGTCAGCAGCATCACCGGCCCCTTGTTGACCAGGTCCAGCGACCGCTCCAACGCGGGGAAGATCTCCAGCAGTTGAGCACGGAGCCGGTTGATCTGCCGGGTGCGGTCGAATACCACGTCCAGGCGCCGGGTGGTCAGCGTGCGCAGGTCGACGGCGATCTCGTCTCCGGGGCGCAACAAGCCAAGGTCTCGGCGAACGCGGGCCTGGTCGGCGATGACGAAGGCGTCCTTGGCGTCCGTCTTTCCCTCGCCCTTGTAGGTGGCCGAGGCACGGTGGACCGCCAGGCCGGTGAGGTAGGCCATCGGCTGGTCGTGACTGAGCAGCAGGCCGATCAGCAGGGCGGCGCCGCCGTGGTTGAGGTCGACGGCCCACAGCACGTCGATGGATATCTCCAAGATGTCGGCGATGAGCTGGAGCAGTTCGGTCTCGTCGTTCAGGACCCGGCGGGACAGCAGCCGCTGACCGTCCGCGTTGATCACCACGCAGTGGTGGTGTTCCTTGCCGATGTCCACCCCGGCCCAGATCTCGGGCACGTTTCCTCCGCCAGCTCGCCGTTACATCGATCCCGCAGACGACCTCGCCGACGTTGTCCTACAGCAGCGATCAGAGTCGCGTCTCCCAATTGGCGGTCGAGTCGTCGCGGGGCCTCGGGTGGCCAAGTCCTTTGAGCCTTGCCAACGGCGCCCAACCATGAGCCATGCCCGAAGCCCCCGGGCCCTCCGATCTTACGAATGACCAGAGCAACCACCCTTGAAAGGTAGGACCCGCCATGTCCGAGCGCTCCTCCCGCACCCCGCGGTCCCCGAGGCGGTACCCCTGGCTGCGCCCCGCCGCCGCCCGTGAGGCGAACTCCGCTCCGCGGTCCTCCCCCGGCCGTCCGGGCCCACCGCGCGGCGAATCCCTCCCCGCGGCGTCCGACGGCGCCCCCGTCGCGGACGAGCGCAGCGTGGTGGACGCCGCGGTCTACCGCGGGGGCCGCCGGGTCGGCAACCCCGACACCCTGGCCGCCACCTACCGGCGGCTGCGCGAGGAGCCCGGCGCGATGGCGTGGATCGGGCTGTTCCGGCCGTCGGAGGCGGAGCTGCTGTCGCTGGCCGAGGAGTTCGATCTGCACAAGCTGGCCATCGAGGACGCGATGGAGGCGCATCAGCGGCCCAAGCTGGAGCGCTACGGCGAGACGCTGTTCGTGGTGCTGCGCGCCGCCCGCTATCTGGACGCGCCCGAGGAGGTCGACTTCGGCGAGCTGCACGTCTTCGTGGGCCCGGACTTCGTGATCACCGTCCGGCACGGCGCCGCCCCCGATCTGTCCGCGGTGCGCACCCGGATGGAATCGACGCCCGAGCTGCTGGCGCTGGGCCCTGAGGCGGTGCTGTACGCGATTCTGGACGCGGTCGTGGACGGCTACGCACCGGTCGTCGCGGGGGTGCAGAACGACATCGACGAGATCGAGACCGAGGTGTTCCGGGGCGACCCGGAGGCGTCCCGCCGGATCTACGAACTCTCCCGCGAGATGGTGGAGTTCCAGCGCGCGACCCGCCCCCTGGTGGGCATGTTGCGGGGGCTGATGGCCGGTTTCGACAAGTACGGCACCGACGAGGAGCTCCAGCGCTATCTGCGGGACGTCGCCGACCACGTCACCCACACCAGCGAGCGGGTGGACGGCTTCCGCTCGGCGCTCACCGACATCCTGGCGGTCAACGCCACGCTGGTGAGCCAGCAGCAGAACGCCGAGATGCGGGCGCTCGCGGAAGCCGGGTTCGAGCAGAACGAGGAGGTCAAGAAGATCTCAGCGTGGGCGGCCATCCTCTTCGCGCCGACCCTGGTGGGCACCATCTACGGGATGAACTTCACGCAGATGCCCGAGCTGCACTGGGTGCTGGGGTACCCCTTCGCGCTGCTGCTGATGGCCGCTGTGTGCGTCAGCCTCTATGTGATCTTCAAGCGCCGCGACTGGCTCTGAGTGGCGCGTCCGGCAGCCCCCGGGGCGGCCGGACGGTTGCCAGAGGGATCCACCAGGCCATACGTTTGAGCCCAAACATTCTCACGCACGCGAGGGAAGGCCGGACACCGAATGGACCTGGGACACTGGCTCGGCCGGGCCGTGGAGGCGAACCGTGAGTGGGCGGAGGGATTCGGCCCCGTTGCCACCCATCCGTCGCTGGAGATCGACGACGACCGGTTCGCCGAGGTGTTCGGCACGTTCACCGAGCGGCTGAAGGAGAACTACCCGTTCTTCCACCCCCGCTACGCGGGGCAGATGCTCAAGCCCCCGCACCCTGCCGCCATGGTCGGCTATCTCACCGCCATGCAGATCAATCCCAACAACCACGCGCTGGACGGCGGACCGGCCACCGCGCGGATGGAGCGGGAGGTGGTGCAGCAGCTGGCCACGATGTTCGGCTACGACACCCATCTCGGCCACCTCACCACCAGCGGCACCGTCGCCAACCTCGAGGCGCTCTTCGTCGCCCGTGAGCTCCACCCCGGCCAGGGCGTCGCCTACAGCGCCGAGGCCCACTACACCCACGGCCGGATGTGCGGTGTGCTGGGCGTCGAGGGACATGCCGTGCCCACCGACGGCCGGGGCCGGATCGACCTCGACGCGCTGGAGGAGCTGCTGGCCACGGGCCGGGTGGGCACCGTCGTCCTCACCGCGGGCACCACCGGCCTGGGCGCGATCGACCCCATCGACCAGGCGCCGGCGCTCCGCGAGCGCTACGGCGTACGGATCCACGTGGACGCCGCCTACGGGGGCTTCTTCACCCTGCTGGCCGGGGCCGAGGGCCCGGCCGGGCTGGCGGAGGCGCCCTGGCGGGCCATCGCCGAGTGCGACTCGGTCGTCGTCGACCCGCACAAGCACGGGCTCCAGCCCTACGGCTGCGGGGCGGTGCTGTTCGCCGATCCCGAGGTGGGCCGCTTCTACCTCCACGACTCCCCCTACACCTACTTCACCTCCGAGGAGCTGCACCTCGGCGAGATCAGCCTGGAGTGCTCGCGCGCCGGGGCCTCGGCCGCCGCGCTGTGGCTCACCTTCCAGCTGCTGCCACCCACCCCGGAGGGGCTGGGCCAGGTGCTGGCGGCCGGACGCCGGGCCGCGCTCACCTGGTCGGAGCTGATCGAGGGCTCGGAGCTGCTCGATCTCTACCAGCCGCCGGAGCTGGACATCGTCAGCTACTTCCCGGTGACCGACCCTCCCGCGCTCTCCGCGATCGACCGCGCCTCGGCCCGGATCCTCCAGGACGGGATGACCGGCGAGGACCCGGTCTTCCTGTCCACGCTCCGGGCCGGCGCCCGGGCGTTCACCGGCCGCCACCCCAAGCTGACCGCCGACGCGGAGGGCGCGCGGATCCTGCGCAGTGTGCTGATGAAGCCGGAGTCGGAGGACCATGTGGCCCGGCTGCACACCCGGGTCGAGGAACTGGCCCGGCGGGGCTGACCGCGGGGCCGGGGCTCAGGGCGCGGGGCGCTCGATCCGCACCGCGCGGGTCCCGGCCGCGGGATCGGTCTCGTCGAGCAGCCGTGCCGCCCGGGTCTCCAGGGCCTCCCGGTCGTCGGCGGTCAGGGGGACGAACGGGGACACGGTCAGCGTCGCCGTGGCGCTGTCGCCCTTCCCGGTGCGGTCGATGCCCCAGACGCCGCCGACGAAGCCGTCCACCAGGATCGTGCCGCGTACCACGCCGTTGGCGCCCATCACCCGCCTCCGGTAGGCGTTGTCCAGCACCCGGGCGCGGTCGGCGTGCGAGAGCAGCAGATTGTCGAAGTCGGCCACCAGCAGCGCCGGAACCGGCGTCCCGGGATCCGGCAGCGGTGCGTCCGGTACGTCGTACAGCTCGCGCCCGCCCTCGTCCCGGAAGGTGCGCAGGCCCGGGCGCAGCCGGTCCAGCACCTCGCGCAGCCCGGTCAGCCCGCACCACTTCTGGACGTCGGCGACAGTCGCGGGACCGAAGGCGGCGAGATAGCGCAGCACCACCGCCTCCAGGGCCTCGGCCGGGGACCCGGTCTCCATCGGCCGTCCGAGCCAGTCCTCCACGGTGGCGTAGCGGGGCCCGCCGCCGCGGCTCCACAGACCGCGCGGCGGCACCTGGACCAGCGGCGCCCACAGCCGCAGCGCGTTCACCAGCGCATTCGGGTCCGCCTCCGGCCGGCGTGCGCCCAGCTCCCGCCGCAGCTCCGCGGGGCCCAGGGCATCCCGGGCCAGCAGCTCCCGCGCCACCGCCACCACATCGGCCGGGTCCGCACCGCGCACTGCGCGCGCGAAAGGCGTCTGCCGGAACGACCGGTCCAGCATCGGCTGCACCAGCGGGCGCAGCCGCAGCGCGTCCTCCGCGCTCACCAGGTGCACCGTGCCGCGCATCAGCACCATCCGCACCACCTGACGCTCGGTCATCAGCGCTTCCAGCTCGGCGAAGGAGAAGCGGTCGAGCCGGGTCCACAGCCCGAGGTACGGCGCCCCCGGCGCCTGGGACTGCATACCGACCAGCCACTCGATCGTCTCGAGGGCGGTCAGGGACGCCGACGGGGGCAGCAGCAGCTGTCGCTCCAGCAGCGCCCGGTTGAGCGCGCGGGGTCCGAGCACGGGGTTCGTCATACCCCCGCACGGTACGGGCCCTTGCGGACATCCACTGTCCTCAACCGTCCGCCACTTCCGATGATCCGTCCCAACGTGCAGCTTTCCAGGGCGAGTTGTGCTTCGATGCCCAACGGCTCAGGACGAACGCGCGAGTAACAAGCGACGGGAGTACGTGTATGGACCGGCGAGGGTTCCTCAAAGGCGTGGCCGCGATCTCCACCGCGGGGCTGATCTCCGCCGCGGGCGGCACGGCGACCGCCACCGCGGCACCACCCCGGCGGCTCGCCCCTCAGGACTGGCTGTCCGCCGTCACCGACTCCACCCCCGTCCAGCGGCTGACCCTGCCCGGCACCCATGACTCCGGTGCCCGCCACGGCGGCCCGTGGGCCGAGTGCCAGAACACCGCCATCGCCGACCAGCTCACCAGCGGCATCCGCTTCCTGGACATCCGCTGCCGGGCCTTCGAGAACGCCTTCCCCATCCGCCACGGCGCCTTCTACCAGCACCTCGACTTCGACGACGTGCTGGGCGCCTGCCGCTCCTTCCTCTCCGCGCACCCGACGGAGACCGTGCTGATGCGGGTCAAGCAGGAGTACTCGGAGGAGAGCGCCGAGGAGTTCCGCCGGATCTTCGACATCTACCTCGACAAGGGCTGGCGTTCGCTGTTCCGCCTCGACGGCACCCTCCCCACCCTGGGCGAGGCCCGGGGCAGGGTGGTGCTGCTCGGCGACTCCGGCGCGCTGCCGGGCGTCCGGTACGGCGACGCCCAGCTCTTCGACATCCAGGACGACTACATGGCCGAGCCGTTCGGGAAGTACCCGAAGATCGAGACACAGTTCCGCAAGGCGGTGGAGCAGCCCGGCAAGCTGTTCGTGAACTACGTCAGCACCTCCGCCCTGCTGCCGCCCCGCTCCACAGCTGACCGGCTCAACCCCCAGGTCAGGGGCTTCCTGGAGGGCGCCGGAGCACAGGGCTGGACGGGGCTCGGCATCGTCCCGATGGACTTTCCGAACACCGCCTCCGGCCTGGTCGACGCCCTCATCCGGAAGAACCCCGTTTGACGGGCGGGCCGCGGAGACCTAGCCCAGGGCGGGCCGGGCGTTCTGTACGAGCTCCAGGGCCTGGTCGGGGAACCACTGCCCCGCCTCGGGGTTGACCGTGCCCCGCTCCGGGTCCTCGGGGCCCGTCCCGCCGCGCAGACACCGCCCGTCGGACTCGCCCGGCGTCTTCACCCACAGCGCCGCGTCCTGGAGCGGATCGCCGGTCCGAGTGGTCGGACGGATGCCCAGACCGCGGTCGGGCGGGTTGCACCACGGCTGCGGATCGGCGTGGTCGCTGCCCTCCGGGGCCCACGGGCCCTGGCCGTTGCGGCTGGTGTCGGTGACGAAGTGCTTCAGCTCCGCCGGGTCGGCGGGGGCGTGGGCCCGGACCCAGGCCGTTGCCCTCCGGTGCGACCAGTTCCGGTCGGCGCAGTCGGCGGGGTCGCCGCCCTCGTCGGCGTAGGCCAGGCAGGAGGAGATCAGCCGTCCGTACCAGGTGTTGGCCGCGTCGGTCTGGTAGTGCGAGACATTGAGTGCGAAGCCGGTGGTGCGGTCGACCCCGGCCTTGAGGAGGCGGGGCACGATGCTGCTGACGGAGTGCCAGCCGGCGTGGCCCGCGTCCAGGTAGACGGCGGTGTTGCTGAGCGCGGTGAGGACGTCGACCGCGTAGTTGATCTCGGAGTAGCGGGCGGCGGTCTTCGGGTCCTCCTCGTTGATGAGCTGGTCGAGGCCCTCGAGGTCGTCGAGGCCCTCGAGGTCGTTGAGGTCGTCGAGGTCGCCCACGATCTCCGGGTCGCCGGTGTCGGGGAGGGCGGGGTCGGCGGAGGCCGTGCCGGAGGCGGAGGCCGTGCCGGAGGCGGAGGCCGTGCCGGAGGCGGAGGCCGTTCCGGGGGCGGAGGGTTCGGGGCTGGGCAGGATGCTCGGCGTCTCCGAGGCGGAGGCCGCGGGGGCCGGGGTCTGGGACGCCGAGGTCTCGGCGGTGGGGGTCTTGGCAGTGGGCTTCGGGGACGCGGGTGTCTGGGCCGCGGGCTTCTCGGCCGCCGTGGATGCGCCGGGCTGGGCCCCGCCCGCGGGGACGGACTGGGTGCCCGGGTCGGGCAGCGGGGGCAGCTCGCCCTCGCCCGTACCCGTGGCCCCGGCATTCGCACTCGCATCGGTACCGGTACCCGTCTCCGCGGCCTGGCCGTCCGCGGGGGCGGACGGTTCGGCCTCGGCCGGCAGGGTACTGGCCTCCGCCTCCCCCGGGCCGTCGTCGCCGTCGCCGCCCCCGCCCGCGTTCTGCGTGCAGTCGGACGGCAGCAGCGCCAGCGAGTCGGGTTCGAGGACGACCAGCGCCTCGCGCTGTCCGATGCCCTCGGCGACGGCGTCGATCCACGCCTGGTACTCGGCGGTGCTCCGCGCACCGCCCGCGGAGTAGCTTCCGCAGTCCCGGCCCGGGACGTCGTACAGCGCCAGGACCGGCACCGTGCCGCGCTGCTCGGCGCTGCGGGTGGTCGTCCGGACCATCCGCTCGACCTGCTCGGGGCTCTCGTCCCCGTACCAGACGGCGTGGGGGGTGCGCACCATGGACAGGACCCCTCTGGCCTCCTGGCTCTCGCCCCGCCAGGCGAGCGTGCTCACCTGGCGGTAGGGGTCCCGTTCGGGTGGCGGGGTGTAGAGACGGCTGCCGCGCAGGGCCTCGCCGACGCCCTGGGGCGTGGCGGCCTGTACGGCCGAACTGGTCAACAGGGGAAGGGCGGTTGCGGCCAGAACGGCCATCGGGGCAGTGAGGGCTTTCCGCTTGCTAGGCACAGGCGCACTCCAGGGGCGGCGGACGGGTCGAATCTGACTCTCACTCAGAAACGCGCGCCCGGCAACGCGGCTGTGGGCCAGGTGGCCGTACCGGTTTCCCGCCCAGGAGTGGCCTTAGATCGGATGAACGTCAGGCGACCGACCCGATCCGGTCCGCGGCCGCCCGGTCGGTGGGGTGGTGGATGGGGGTGTGCGCTCCGGTCAGCGGCACCCCGGTGCCGCCCCGGCGGCTGGCGACGATCTCCCCCGCGATGGACAACGCCGTCTCCTCGGGCGTGTGGGCGCCGAGGTCGAGCCCGATCGGGGAGCGCAGCCGGGCCAGCTCCCGTTCGCCCAGGCCTACCTCGCGCAGCCGTCGCAGCCGGTCCAGGTGGGTGCGGCGGGAGCCCATCGCCCCGACGTAGGCGACGGGCATCCGCAGCGCCCGCTCCAGCAGCGGGACGTCGAACTTCGCGTCGTGGGTGAGGACGCACAGCACGGTCCGGGCGTCCACCTCGGTCCCCTCGAGGTAGCGGTGCGGCCAGTCGACGACGACCTCGTCGGCCTCCGGGAAGCGGTGGGCCGCCGCGAAGACCGGACGGGCGTCGCAGACCGTCACGTGGTAGCCGAGGAACTTCCCGATCCGCACCAGGGCGCTCGCGAAGTCGATCGCCCCGAAGACGATCATGCGGGGCGGGGCCACGGCGGACTCGACGAGCAGGGTGACCGGACGGCCGCAGCGGCTGCCCTCGGCGCCGATGACCACGCTCGCGGTCCGCCCGGCGTCCAGCAGGGCGCGCGCCTCCCCCGCCGCGGTGCGGTCCAGCGCCGCCCGGTCGGCCGCGGTGGCGCCCGCCGGGCCGCCGAGGGTGCCCTCGTACGTCCCGTCCGGGCGGACCAGCAGGGCGCGGCCCAGCAGCCCGTCCGGGCCGTCCACGATCCGTGCGAGCGCCGTCGGCTCGCCACCGGCCGCGGCGGAACGGACCGCGGCGGCGAGGACCGGGCGCAGTGCGGGGTCGGCCGCGGGAACCGGGGTGACCAGGACGTCGATGACCCCGCCGCAGGTCAGGCCCACCGCGAAGGCGTCCTCGTCGGAGTAGCCGAAGCGTTGCCGGACCGGTCGGCCGGTGCCCAGCGCCTCCTGGCAGAGTTCGTAGACCGCGCCCTCCACACAGCCGCCGGACACGCTGCCGAGGGCCGTGCCGTCGGCGTCGACGGCGAGGGCCGCACCGGGCCGCCGCGGGGCGCTGCCACGGACGGCCACCACGGTGGCGACGGCGAAGTCACGCCCCTCCTGGCACCAGTGGTGCAGTTCGGCAGCGATGTCCAGCATGGTGATCAGCTCCTTGTGCGGCCGCTATCGGACCCCGAGCCAGTGCTCGATCGGGTTCAGGGCGAAGTAGATGACGAATACGGCCGTCAATATCCACATGAACACGCCGGGCTCCCGATATCTGCCCCGCGCGGCCTTGATCGCGGTGTAGGCGATCACGCCCGCGCCGACCCCGGCGGTGATGGAGTACGTGAACGGCATCAGGGCGACGGTCAGGAAGACCGGGACGGCCACCGAGCGGTCGGCCCAGTCCACATGGCGGGCGTTCTGCATCATCATCGCGCCGATGACCACGAGGGCGGCGGCCGCGACCTGGCCTGGCACGATCTGGGCGAGCGGGGTGAAGAACAGCCCGCAGGCGAAGAGCAGTCCGGTGACCACGCTGGACAGCCCGGTCCTGGCCCCCTCGCCGACGCCGGTGGCGGACTCGATGAAGACGGTCTGGCCACTGGCCCCGGCCACACCGCCGATCGCACCGCCCGCGCCGTCCACGAACAGCGCCTTGCTCAGCCCCGGCATCCGGCCGCGTTCGTCGGCCAGCTTCGCCTCGGTGCCGACGCCGATGATGGTCGCCATGGCGTCGAAGAACCCGGCCAGTACCAGGGTGAAGACGATCATGCCGACCGTCATCCCGCCGATCTCGGACCAGCCGCCGAACTCGACCTGTCCGAAGAGGCTGAAGTCCGGGGAGGAGACGGCGTGCGAGGGCAGCTCGGGGGCGCGCCCGCCCCAGGCCTCGGGGTCGAGCCCGGCCACCGCGTTGATCACGACGGCGAGGACGGTTCCGGCCACGATGCCGATGAGGATCGCGCCCGGCACCTCACGGGCCTGGAGCATGAAGATCAGCAGCAGGGTGACACAGAAGATCAGTACGGGCCAGCCCGCGAGCTGTCCCTCCACCCCGAGCGTCACGGGTGCGCCCTTGCCCACAAAACCGGCGTTGACCAGGCCGATCAGGGCGATGAACATTCCGATGCCGATGGTGATCCCGTGTTTGAGGGCGAGCGGGATCGCGTTCATGATCACTTCACGGAGCCCGGTGACCACCAGCAGCACGATCACCGTCCCGTACAGCACACACATCCCCATCGCCTGCGGCCAGCTCATATGGGGTACGACCTGGCCGGTGAGGACGGCGGAGACGCTGAGCCCGGCGGCGAGCGCGAGCGGCACCTTGCCGATGAAGCCCATGAGGAGGGTGGAGACGGCGGCGGCCAACGCGGTGGCGGTGATCAGCGCGCTCTGGGCGAGCGTGTGGTGCTGGGCGTCCTCGCCGGACAGCAGCAGCGGGTTGAGCAGCAGGATGTACGCCATCGCCATGAAGGTGGTGACGCCGCCGCGGATCTCCCGGGCGAGGGTGGATCCACGGTCGGATATGAGGAAGTACCGGTCGAGACGGGACCGGCGGGCCGTTCCCTCCGGGGCGGTCGGTGGCTTGATGGCGTGCTGGGTCATGCGGTGCCACTCCCAAGTGTCATAGGGGGTTGGGATGGTGCGCTGGCATCCACGACCCGGGGGACGGCCCGGCTGGTGGTGATGGGGGGGGTTCAGCAGCCCGTCAGATGCTCCGGCCTGATCGGGACCCGCTTCAGGGGGAGGCCCGTCGCCGCGCGGACGGCGGCCACGACGGCCGGGGTGGAGGACAGGGTGGGCGCCTCGCCGACCCCGCGCAGCCCGTACGGGGCGTTGTCGTCGGCCAGTTCGAGGACGTCCACGGGGATGGTCGGCGTGTCGAGGATGGTGGGGATCAGATAGTCGGTGAAGGAGGGGTTGCGGACCCGGGCGCCCTCGGAGACCACGATCTCCTCCATGACGGCGAGGCCGAGCCCCTGGGTGGAGCCGCCCTGGATCTGGCCCACGACGGAGAGCGGATTGAGCGCCTTGCCGACGTCCTGGGCGGCGGCCAGCTCGATCACCTTGACCAGGCCCAGTTCGATGTCGACCTCGACCACCGCGCGGTGGGCGCAGAAGGAGTACTGGACGTGGCCGAAGCCCTGTCCGGTCTCCAGGTCGAACGGCTCGGTGGGGCGGTGCCGGAACTCCAGCTCCAGTTCGACCGGCTCATCGCCGACGATCTCGGCGAGATCGCCGATCACCTCTCCGCCGTCGGTGACCACCTTGCCTCCCTCCAGCAGCAGTCCGGCGGTGGCCCACGCGGGGTGACAGGAGCCGAACCGCTCCCGGCCGCGCCGCAGCACCTCCTCGCGCACCGCCTCGCAGGTGTGCTTGACGGCGCCGCCGGTCATATACGTCTGACGGGAGGCGGAGGTGGAACCGGCCGAGCCCACCTGGGTGTCGGCGGGGTGGATGGTGACCTGGCCGACGCCCAGTTCGGTACGGGCGATCTGGGCGTGCACGGTGACGCCGCCCTGGCCGACCTCGGCCATCGCGGTGTGCACCAGGGCCACCGGTTCGCCGTTGATCACCTCCAGCCGGATCCGGGCGGTGGAGTAGTCGTCGAACCCCTCGGAGAAGCCGACGTTCTTGATGCCGACCGCATAGCCGACGCCGCGTACCACCCCTTCGCCGTGGGTGGTGTTGGACAGGCCGCCCGGCAGTGCCCGGACATCGGTGGACCGGTCGGCGGCCAGCCTCCCCCAGACTCCGTCCGGGGGGACCCCCGGGCGCTCGGGCGGCATCGGCATCGCCTTGACGCGGCGCAGCAGTTCGGCCACCGGCGCCGGGGAGTCCACCACCTGTCCGGTGGGCATCACGGCACCCTGGGACATGGCGTTGCGCTGCCGGAACTCCACCGGGTCCAGGCCGAGTTCCTGCGCCACGGCGTCCATCTGCGCCTCGTAGGCGAAGCACGCCTGGACGGCACCGAAGCCGCGCATCGCGCCGCAGGGCGGGTTGTTGCTGTAGAGGGCGATGGCTTCGACGTCGACGTTGTCGACGACGTAGGGGCCGATCGCCAGGGACGCGGCATTGCCGACCACCGCCGGGGAGGAGGAGGCGTACGCCCCGCCGTCCAGGACGATGCGGCACTGGACGTAGAGCAACTGGCCGTCGCGGGTGGCGCCGTGCTCATAGGTGAGCTTGGCGGGATGCCGGTGGACATGGCCGAAGAACGACTCGTAGCGGTTGTAGACGATCTTCACCGGGCGGCCGGTGCGCAGTGCCAGCAGACAGGCGTGCGCCTGCATCGACAGGTCCTCGCGGGCGCCAAACGCGCCGCCCACGCCGGACAGCGTCAGCCGTACCTTGTCGGCGGGCAGCCCCAGGACCGGTGCGAGCTGGTCGCGGTCGACATGCAGCCACTGGGTGGCGATGTAGAGGTCGACCCCGCCGTCCTCGGCCGGTACCGCGAGCCCCGACTCCGGCCCCAGGAACGCCTGGTCCTGCATGCCGACCTCGTAGTCGCGGCGGACCACCACATCGGCCCGGGCCCGGGCGGCGACGACATCGCCGCGCCGGACGGGCTGGCGGTGCACGATATTGGGGTGCGGGACATGGCTCGCGTGGTGGTCGGCACGGCCCGGGTGGAGCACGGGCGCGTCCGGTGCGGTGGCGGTGGCCTCGTCCACGACCGGCGGCAGTTCCGCGTACACCACCTTGATCCTGGCGGCGGCGCGGCGGGCGGTCTCGGGGTGGTCGGCGGCCACGATGGCCACGGCCTCGCCGTGGTAGCGGACGCGGCCCTCGGCGAGCACGGGCTGATCGTGGATCTCCAGCCCGTAGTGGGTGGCGGCCGGGAGGTCGTCGTGGGTCATCACGGCGTGGACCCCGGGCACGGCCAGCGCCTCGGCGGTGTCGATGGACCGGATCTCGGCGTGGGCGTACGGGCTGCGGAGGGTGAAGCCCCACAGCATGTCCTCGTGCCACAGGTCCGAGGAGTACGCGAACTCCCCGGTCACCTTCAGGGTGCCGTCGGGGCGCAGGGTGGACTCGCCGATGGCGCCCCTGGTGGCGCTGCTGGTCTGGGTGATCCTTCCGGGGGTGGGACCGGCTCCCATGGTCAGCCCTCCTCCCTGGTGCGGGCGGCCGCCAGGCGGACCGCGTCGAGGATCTTCTCGTAGCCGGTGCAGCGGCACAGATTGCCGGACAGGGCCTCGCGGATGTCGGCGTCGGACGGGTCGGGGTGGCGCTCCAGCAGTTCATCGGCGGCGACGAGGAGTCCGGGGGTGCAGAAGCCGCACTGGACGGCCCCGGCGTCGATGAACGCCTGCTGGACGGGGGCCAGCGGGGCGCTGCCACCGGGGCGGGGCTGCCGGCGCCGGGCCTCGTCGAGACCGGTGCCGGAGGTCTGTTCCGTACCGCCGGACGCGATGGTGGCACCGCCGGACGCGGCGGCGCCGCGCCGCTCGGCGAACTCCGCCAGGCCCTCGACGGTCACCACCTCGCGCCCCTCGGCCTGACCGGCCGCGACCAGGCACGCACAGACCGGGGCACCGTCCAGACGGACCGTACAGGAACCGCATTCGCCCTGCTCACAGGCGTTCTTGGAGCCCGGAAGACCCATCCGCTCACGCAGCACGTACAGCAGGGACTCGCCCTCCCAGACGTCGTCGGCCTGCTGGGGCCGCCCGTTGACCGTGAAATTCACGCGCACTGTACGGTCCTCCCGTTCCCCTCGCGGTACGCCTCCCAGGTCCAGCCCAGCGTGCGGCGGGCCATCACCGACACCGCGTGGCGGCGGTAGGCCGCGCTGCCGCGGACGTCGTCGATCGGATTGCAGGCGCCGAAGCACAGCTCGGCGAACCGGCGGGCGATCGACGGGGTGATGACGGCGCCGCTGTCCCAGAAGCCGCCGTCGGCGAGCGCGGCGGTCAGGAACCGCTCCGCCTCCCGTGCCCTGATCGGCGTGGGCGCGGCCGAGCCGATGCCGGTACGGACGGTGCGGGTGCGCGGATGCAGCGCCACGGAGAACGCGCACACCGCGATGACCATGGCGTTGCGGGTGCCGACCTTGGAGAACTGCTGCGGTCCGTCGGCCTTCTCGATGTGCACCGCCCGGATCAGCTCATCGGGCTCCAGGGCATTGCGCTTGACCCCGGTGAAGAACTCCTCGACCGGGATCAGCCGGGTGCCGCGCACCGACTCCACCTCGACCTCCGCACCCGCCGCCAGCAGCGCGGGGTGGGCGTCCCCGGCGGGCGAGGCGGCCCCGAGGTTGCCCCCGACCGTGCCGCGGTTGCGGATCTGCGGGGAGCCCACGGTGTGCGAGGCGAGCGCGAGACCCGGCAGCTCGGTCCGCAGCTCCTCGATGATCCGGGTGTAGGGGACACCGGCGCCCAGCCGGACCGTGCGCTCGCCGACCTCCCACTCGGCCAGCTCGCCGATACGGTTCAGATCCAGCAGGCAGTCGGGCCGCCGATGATCGAAATTGATCTCGACCATGACATCGGTGCCGCCCGCGATGGGCACGGCCGTGGGATGCTCCGCCTTCGCGGCGAGCGCCTCCCGCCACCCGGCGGGGCGCAGAAAGTCCATGGGTCTCTCTTCTCGGGTCAGCGGGTGGGGGCGGGAGGACGGCAACCCGGCTCCCCCAAGAATGTGCACGCGGCTCATCGCCAGTAGACCGACGTGTGGGCCACCTGGTGCAGTCACCGAAGGCATGAAGCAGTTGGCTGGCCAGCGGCCCGGTCTTGTAGATTCGAACGAACAGCGAGGGGTGGAAACCTCGCGGTATTCGACCGGTGACAAGAACAAGATCGGCTGGCATCACCATGCGGCTGCGCGCACTGCTGGAGACCGACGTCCTGGGCCTGCGCCTGCTCGGCGGCGAGGACGAGCTGGACCGCACCGTCCGCGGCGTGATGACCACCGATCTGCGGGACCCCAGCCGCTATCTGTCCGGCGGCGAACTGGTGCTCACGGGGCTGGCCTGGCGCCGCGAGCCGGACGACTCCGAGCGGTTCGTACGGATCCTGACGGCCGCCGGGGTGGCCGGGCTGGCGGCGGGCGAGGCGGAGCTCGGCGCGGTGCCCGAGGATCTGGTGCTGGCCTGCGCCCGGCACCGGCTGCCGCTGTTCTCGGTGGTCGAGGACGTCTCGTTCGCGTCGATCACCGAACATGTGGTGCGCCAGGTCTCCGGTGAGCGGGCCGGGGACCTCGCGGCGGTGGTGGACCGGCACCGGCGGATGATGACGTCCGGCCCCGCGGGCGGCGGCCCCGACGTGGTCCTCGATCTGCTGGGCTCCGATCTCGACCTGCCCGCCTGGGTGCTCTCCGCCACCGGCCGCCGGATCGCGGGCCCGGGCGCCCCCGCCCCCTCCCCGGAGCTGCCGCCGGAGATCCGGGCCGAGCTGGCGGGCGAACATCTCGCGGCACGGCGTACCGGGCGGCGCGGCCCGCACCGGGTCACCGCGGCGAACGGCGCCACCTACTCCCTCTTCGCCATCCGCAGCGGAGAGTCCGCGGACGTACGTGACACCGTCCTGTCCGACTGGCTGCTGGCGGTCGGCGCGGACGCGGGCGACTGGCCGGAGGAGCGGCTCGATCTGCTCCACGGGGTCACCCAGCTGATCGCGGTCGAGCGCGACCGGCGGGACGCGGCACGTACGGTGCGGCGACGGCTGGCCCAGGAGGTGCTGGAGCTGGTCCAGACGGGCGCCCCGCCCGCCGAGATCGCGGCCCGGCTGCGGGTGGCCGCCCCCGTGCTGCTCCCCGGACTCGGCTCGGCGCCGCACTGGCAGGTGGTGGTGGCCCGGGTGGAGTGGGGGTTCACCGGGCCGAACGGGGAGGACGGGCAGGAGACGTCCGCGGGCGGCGCGGCGGGCGGCGGCGTGTCCGGCGGGCCGGTCGCCCAGGCGCTGCTGGAGGAGATCCTGGTCGATCCGGACGCGACCGGGCCGGAGCCCTCGGACCGGATCGCCGTGGCGCACACCGGTGAGGAGGCGGTGGCGCTCGTACCGCTCCCGGCGCACCCGGACGGACCGCCGGACGCCGCCGACTCCTCGACGGCGGGCTCCGGCGCGCACGGGTCCGGTGCGAACGGCCCCGCCCTTGACGCCGGGCTGCACGCGGACGCGCTGCTCGCCGCCGTCCGCGAGCCGCTCTCCCGCGGACTGGACGGCGACGGCCGGCTGACCCTCGGGGTGAGCGCCGCCGTCCCCTCCGCCGACGGGCTGCGCGGCGCCCTGGAGGAGGCCCGGCACGCCCGCCGGGTCGCGGCCGCCCGCCCCGGCCGGGTCTGCGCCGCCGGTCACCAGGAGCTGGCCTCCCACGTCCTGCTGCTCCCCTTCGTCCCGGACGACGTCCGCCGCGCCTTCACCGCCCGGCTGCTCGACCCGCTGCGCGAGTACGACCGCCGCCATCGCGCCGAACTGATCCCCACCCTCGAGGCGTTCCTCGAATGCGACGGGTCGTGGACGCGGTGTGCGGCGCGGCTTCATCTGCACGTCAACACCCTGCGCTACCGGGTCGGCCGGATAGAGCAGCTGACCGGACGCGAACTGTCCCGGCTCGAGGACAAACTGGACTTCTTCCTCGCGCTGCGCATGAGCTGACGAACTCCCACGAGCCCCGTGCGCACTCCCGCGCCCCACCGATGCGCCTGAAAGCCACCGCCCCGGTCAGGGGTTTGTGAATTCGTTCACACCAACCTCTTGGCCCGCCCGCGCATTCATGCTGAGATTCGCCTCACGGCTTCCGGCTCGATGGCGCGCTTGGGGAGGGCAATGTGGCGGACACCGCCATGTCACCACCTGGATCGTCAAATTCCGATTCCGAGGTACCCGCCGGGGTACCTTCCGAGGAACGTTCCGAGGTACTGGCGGGGCGCGGGGACACCCCCCTCGACACGGCTGTCTGGCGGCTGCGTTCGCGCGGCTGCTGGAAGGACGCCGCCGAACTGCTCACGCCCTACGCCGGGGACGACGCCTCGGCCGCGCTCAAGCGCAGCGTCGTCCTGATCGAACGGTGCATGTACACCTCCACGGGGTGGGACGCGGCCGAGGACGCGCTGCGCGCCGCGGAGGCGCTGGCGCTCACCGACGCCGAGCGGGGCGCCACGGCGTGCGAGCGCGGCTATCTCGCGTACGCCTCCACCCTGTTGAGCGTCCGCGACCGCGCCGACGAGGCACGCACCGCGCTCGGCCGCGCCGCGGCACTGCTGGCGCCCGGCTCCCCCACCCGCCCACTGCTGGACTTCCGCCGCGGGCTGATCTCCCAGCACCTCGCCCACAACCCGACCGGCGCCCAGGCCGCCTTCCAGCGTGCCCACGCGGGCGCGGCGGCCCACGGCGACGTCCTGCTGACCTCGTTCACCTGGCGTCACCTGGCGGCCATGGCCGAGGAGGAGGGCAACCTCCCCCAGGCCCGGCACGGCTTCGCCGAATCGCTCCGCATCCGGGAGGAGCTGGGCTACCTGGTCGGCATCGCCCCGGCCCTGGCCGCCCTGGCCGATGTGGAGACGGACCCGGAGGAGGCCGAACGGATGCGCACGGAGGCGGGCCGCCTGGTGCGACTGCTGGGCGGCGTCCCGGTGTGGCTCGCCGACCAGTTAGGCCACACCGAACCACCCCTCGACGGCCACCGCCCCTGACACACCACGGGTGGGCGGCCCGGGTGCCGGGCGATCCGTGGGGGCCGCCCGGCACCCCCGTCCGCCCGGCACCCGCCCGCCGACCACACGCCGCGGGCGCCGTCACCCGATTGCTTTAATCGGCCTCACCGGGCGGCCCGGTGCGGTGGCCGAGCGGGCATACCACGGAGGACGGTCATGGCGGGGATTCTCACCTCACTGGTCGACGCGGCCACCGGCACCGACCGGGGCAAGGCCGGGGACACCCTCACCCTCACCGGATCCGGCCTCGGGAGCGCCACCCGGGTGAATGTCGGCCGCGCGGCTCTCACCCCGGCGGGCGCGCCAGCGGGCGCCCGTCCGAGGCGCCGCCCCAGACCGCCCCGCGGGCGTAACGGCGCGCCTCGTCGCCGTGAACCCGCCCGGCGACCAGCCGCCCCAGGCGGGACAGGCACGCCTCGTCCGTTGGACGCACAACCGACGGGCCGGTCCGGGCCCGGCGTGCCGGGGAAGGAACCCGGAGCGATACGCCGGGCCCCGGCCATCGGGCGGGGTCCCGCGGCGCCCCGGGCGCGGCGGGTGGGGCCGGTGCGGCCCCACCGCCCGCACCGGCCGCAGGCCGGTCAGGCGCCGCTGGTGAAGTGTTCGCGGACCAGGGATTCGACGACGTCCAGGTCGCGGGCGGCCAGGGCGTCGAGGAGGGCCATGTGCTCGGCGGCGTCCGCCACCAGGTCGGCGGTGCGGACCGGGCGGCCGCAGGCCAGGGGCCACTGGGCGCGGCGGTGGAGTTCGTCGGCGACGATCACCAGCTGCTGGTTTCCGGACAGACTCAGCACGCTCTGGTGGAAGGTGCGGTCGGACTCCAGATAGGCGGCCCGGTCCCCCTTGGCGGCGGCGGCCGCCGTGGCCTCGGCGAAGGGCCGCAGCAGCGCCCAGCGCTCGGGCGCGATGGCCCGGGCCAGGCCGAGCATCACGGGGACCTCCAGCAGCGCACGGACCTCGGCCAGCTCGGCCAGCTCGCGCTCGGTGCGGCGGGCGACCCGGAAGCCGCGGTTGGGCACCACCTCGACGGCACCCTCGCCCGAGAGCTGCTGCATCGCCTCCCGCACCGGGGTGGGCGAGACGCCGAAGCGCTCGGCGAGGGCCGGGGCGGAGTAGACCTCGCCCGGGGTCAGGTCACCGCCGACCAGCGCGTCCCGCAGCGCGTCCAGGATCTGTCCACGGACGGAGTGGCGCCGGGGGGACGGGCGTGCCGCGGGCACACCGGACGAGGGCAGCGGCTCCGTTGCCGCCTCCGCTTTGGCCTGCTCCACTCGGGTCCTCCTGACATGCCATCGAAACGATATGCGGCCGCCGCGTGAGGTCAAAGCCCGGATAACATCAAGTAAAGTGAGGCTAACCTCACTCCGTGCCTCGCGAATCGGCGGTCCCGCATGTCCGTGCCCCCGCTCCGCCCGTTCCATACCGAACCCGTCCGCACCGGCCCCGCCCCCACCGACGCGCTGCTCGGCGCGTACCGGCGGCTGGCGGAGGCGCTGCCCTCCTGCGCGGTGACGGTCACCACCGGCACGGTGCCGCCCACCGGCGCGGGCTGGGTCCACGCGGCGGACCTCGCCGCGGGCGGACCCGCGCTCGACGCCTATCTGGCCTGGGACGAGGCACAGGTGGCGCGCGACTACGGCCAGCGGGCCCGGCCCGATGTGATCGCCGGGTTCGGGCTGCACCGCTACGCCTGGCACATCTGTCTGCTGTTCACCGTGCCGTGGTTCCTGCGCCGCCGGGTGCCACGGCTGACGGTCGGCCAGGTGTCGTACCACCGGACGCGGGGCCGGATCGCGGTGCGCACGGGCGAGTTCGCCTGTCTGCCGGACGATCCGGCGGCCGTGCTGCCGGGCGCCCGCCCCGTCGCGGACGAGGAGGCGCTGCGCGCCGGGCTCCGGACGGCCGCGGCCGAACACCTCGGCCCGGTGCTCGACGCGTTCCGGCCACGGATGCGCCGCGGCATCCGCGCCCTGTGGCGGATGGCGGCGGACGAGATCACCGAGGGGCTGTGGCACGTCGGCGGACTTCTGGGCGAAGAGCCGCGAGCGGTGGCGGAGTTGACGGCATTGCTGCCGGGACCCGGCGATCCCTATCCGGCCGGGGCCGCGTTCCGCGCGACGGCCGGGGCCGAGGGCGGGCCGACCGTCACCCGGAGCCGGGCCAGTTGCTGCCTCTTCTCCACCCTGCGGCCGGAGGAGCCGTGTGCGACCTGTCCGCGCACCGCCGACGCTGAGCGGATCGCGAGCCGGGCCGCGAACTGACCGTTCGGATTACCCGCCACCGGGTTCCGTGAATAGAATCAAGCCGCTTGCACAGAGCGAGCGTTCGAACCGTAACGCACCTATCCGCGTGTCCCCCCGCCCACTTGGCGGCCTCTTGTCCGGAAACCGCTCGATGCCGGGCCGGAGTCCGCCAGGATGTCGCGCGTGTAGGCCGCACTGCGGCCAGAACTTCACGGAAGCGAGGCAAGGGGCACCGGATGAGACTGACCGACATATCGCTGGGCTGGGCCCTGCCCGTCCTCGTGGCACTCCTCGGTGTTGTGGGGGCGGTGGTGGTCCTCGCCCGCGGTCGCAACGACAAGAAGACGGACAGCGGCCCCACGGACTCCTGGGAGCGCAGCGAGGAGCGCCGCCGGCGCAAGGAGGCCATCTACGGGATGGCCTCGTACGTGCTGCTGTTCTGCTGCGCCGGGGTGGCCGCCGCGCTCTCCTTCCAGGGTCTGGTCGGCTTCGGCCGGGAGAACCTGGCGCTCTCGGACGGCTGGGAGTACCTGGTCCCGTTCGGCCTCGACGGCGCCGCCATGTTCTGCTCGGTGCTCGCGGTGCGCGAGGCCAGCCACGGTGACGCGGCGCTCGGTTCGCGTCTGCTGGTGTGGATGTTCGCGGGCGCCGCGGCCTGGTTCAACTGGGTGCACGCACCGCGCGGTATGGGCCACGCGGGCGCCCCGCAGTTCTTCGCGGGCATGTCGCTGTCGGCCGCGGTCCTCTTCGACCGCGCGCTCAAGCAGACCCGCCGCTCGGCACTGCGCGAACAGGGCCTGGTGCCACGGCCGTTGCCGCAGATCCGTATCGTCCGCTGGCTGCGCGCTCCCCGTGAGACCTTCGCCGCCTGGTCGCTGATGCTGCTGGAGGGTGTGCGGACACTGGACGAGGCGGTCGAGGAGGTCCGTGAGGACCGCCGCGAGAAGGAGAGCAACCGCAAGCGCGAGCGCGAGCAGGAGAGGCTGGACCGGGCCCGGATCCGCGCGCTCAACCGGCAGCACCGGGCATGGGGCCGCCGCGGCGGCCGTCAGGTGGACGTCTCCGTCGCCACCGACCGGCCCGCACAGCTCAGTTCGGAGCCTGCCCTAGCCGACAAGGTGCTGGAGCCGGTGGGAAACGCCGAGCAGGCGCGGCTGTCCACGTCCTCCGCCCGTCCCGCCCTCCAGTCCGCGACGGTCGGTGACGGCGACAGCGAGGACTGGGACCGCGACCGGGATTTCAGCTTCGGCTTCGGTGACCAGGACTGGGCCTTGGACAAGGACAAGGACAAGGACGCCGAAGCCGACCGTCCCCGCACCGTCGACCTCACCGCCGAGGACGACACCCTCACCATCCCCCGGCTGGACTCCCTCGAGGAGAAGCTGGCACAGATCGAGCGCGCCTTCGGCTGAGCGACGACGCGGACGGGCGACGGCGTCGGCGGGGCACTTCGCCGCCGTCGTCCCGCCCGGCGTCGTCCGCCCGCCGTCGTCCGCACGCCGTCCGCCCGCGATCAGCACGCCGTCACTCCACGAGGCCGTCGGCCTCCAGCTCGAACCACAGGGCCTTGCCCACCCCGTGGGTCCGTACGCCCCAGGCGTCCGCGAGCGAGTGCACCAGCAGCAGCCCGCGCCCGGAGGTGGCGTCCTCCGGAGGGCGGGCCCGCAGCGTCGGATGGCGGGCGTCGAAGTCCCGCACCTCCACCCGTAATCGGCCCGCGACCCGCGCGGCGGGCCCGTCCCCCAGGGCGGCCGTGACCTGGGCCCCGCGGCCGGTGTGCACCAGCGCGTTGGTCACCAGCTCGCTGATGAGCAGTTCGGCGAGATCGGCCCGGCCCGGTCCGCCCCAGCGCCGCAGCATCTCCCGCAGCTCCGCCCGGACCTCCGCCACCGCGGCCAGCTCGTCCCGCGCCAATCGTTTGCTGAGGACCGGGCCACGCTCCACCTGGACAGCCTCCGCAGCCTTCGCCCTCGGATCCGGCCGGCCGACCGGCAGCCGGCCCGGCCGTACACGCTGACGCTTCATCCTCCCCCGCCCCGGCCGCCCCTGGCGGGCGTCCAGCGTTGATTGCCGTCGAACACGCTCACGGAAATGCATGCCCGCGTGTTGCGGCCCACACACCGAGGGAACTGTTGGGAGTGATCCGCTCAGCGCCGAGCTCGAGGAGCCGTGATGCACGACGACCGACTGTTGGTGGAAGGACGCCTGGACCGGGCGCTGAACCAGTTCATCCGGCCCGCCCAGTATCCGCAGCGGGTGCCGCTGGCGCTGTTCGCCTGGCGGGCGCCCGGTGAACCGGTGCCGGTCGGCGAGGCGCTGGAGGCCCCGTACGAGCGGTTCGAGACCGGCACGGACTGGGGCAGCCCCTGGTCGACCTGGTGGTTCCGGCTGGAGGGCGCGGTCCCGGCGGAGTGGGCCGGGCGCCGGGTCGAGGCCGTCATCGACCCCGGCTTCAGCGGTGACGGGCCGGGGTTCCAGGCCGAGGGGCTGGTGTACGACGTCCACGGGGTGCCGCTGAAGGGCATCCATCCGCGCAACCGCCACATCCCCGTCGCGGCCCCCGCGGAGGGCGGCGAACCGGTGCGGCTGCTGCTGGAGGCGGCCGCCAACCCGGCCGTGCTGCGCGACGGTTTTGTGCCGACGAACCTGGGTGACGTGCTGACCGCCGGGGACCGGCCGCTGTACCGCTTCGCGTCGGCCGATCTGGCCGTGCTCGACGGACAGGTCTGGCATCTGGTGCTGGACATCGAGGTGCTGTCGGAGCTGATGCGCGAACTGCCCGCGGACCGGCCGCGCCGCCATGAGATCCTGCGCGCCCTGGAGAACGCGCTCGACGCCCTCGATCTGCACGATGTGCCGGGTACCGCGGCCGCCGCCCGCGCCGAACTGGCCGACGCGCTCAGCCGTCCCGCGCACGCCAGCGCCCACCGGGTCTCGGCGGCCGGACACGCCCACATCGACTCGGCGTGGCTGTGGCCGCTGCGCGAGACCGTGCGCAAGGCCTCCCGCACCTTCGCCAATGTCACCGCGCTCGCGGGCGACTACCCCGAGCTGGTCTTCGCCTGCTCCCAGGCGCAGCAGTACGCGTGGGTGAAGGAGCACCAGCCGCACATCTGGGAGCGCATCAAGAAGGCGGTGGCGGACGGCAACTGGGCACCGGTCGGCTCGATGTGGGTGGAGTCGGACGCCAATATGCCCGGCGGGGAGGCGCTGGCCCGGCAGATCGTGCACGGCAAGCGGTTCTTCCTCGAGGAGCTCGGGGTGGACACCCAGGAGATCTGGCTGCCGGACTCCTTCGGCTACACGGCCGCCTTCCCGCAGCTGGCGAAGCTGGCGGGGGTGAGGTGGTTCCTCACCCAGAAGCTGTCGTGGAACCAGACCAACAAGATGCCGCACCACACCTTCTGGTGGGAGGGCATCGACGGCACCCGGGTCTTCACCCACTTCCCGCCGGTGGACACCTACAACGCCCAGTTCCACGCGGGCGAACTGGCCCACGCGGAGCGCAACTTCGCCGACAAGGGCCTGGCCACCCGCTCGCTGGTGCCCTTCGGCTGGGGCGACGGCGGAGGCGGACCCACCCGCGAGATGCTGGAGAAGGCACGGCGGCTCGCCTCGCTGGAGGGCTCGCCGAAGGTCGAGATCCACAAGCCGTCGGTGTTCTTCACCGAGGCCGAGCGGGAGTACGGGGCCAAGGCCCCGGTCTGGTCCGGCGAGCTGTATCTCGAACTGCACCGCGCCACGTACACCACGCAGGCCAGGACCAAGCAGGGCAACCGGCGCGGTGAGCACCTCCTGCGGGAGGCGGAGCTGTGGGCCACCGCGGCCTCGCTGCACGCGCCGGACCATGTCTATCCGTACGACGACCTGGACCGGATCTGGAAGACGGTGCTGCTGCACCAGTTCCACGACATCCTGCCCGGCTCGTCGATCGCCTGGGTGCACCGCGAGGCGCGCGAGACCTACCAGCGGGTGTTCGCGGAGCTGGAGGGGATCGTCGCGACGGCGGTGACGGCGCTGGGCGGCGGCGGTCCCGCGGTGCTCAACGCCTCGCCGTACGAACGCGAGGAGGTGGCCGTGGTGGACGCGGAGACCGCCGCCGCCCTTCCGCCGGAGACCCCCTCCCAGCCGCTGGGCGGCGGGCTGACGGCGGTGCCGGTGCGGGTGGCCGGGCTGGGCGCCGCGGCGCTTCCGGCCGCCGCCACCCCGGGCGAGCCGGGGGTGACCGCGCTGAGCGACGGCCACCGCATCGTGCTCGACAACGACCGGCTGCGGGTGACCATCGACGCCGACGGGCTGCTGACCTCGGTGCTGGACCTGGACGCGGGCCGTGAGGTGCTGGCCCCCGGCGCCCGCGGCAACCTCCTCCAGCTGCACCCCGACCACCCCAACCAGTGGGACGCCTGGGACATCGACCGGCACTACCGGCGCACCCGCACCGACCTCACCGAGGCCGAGCACGTCGAGCTGACCGAGTCCGGACCGCTGCGCGCCACGGTGCGGGTGGTGCGCTCGTTCGGCGCCTCGCGGGTGGTCCAGGACCTCACCCTGGCCGCGGGCAGCCGCCGTCTCGACATCGCCACCGAGGTGGACTGGCAGGAGTCGGAGAAGGTCCTCAAGGCGGCGTTCCCGCTGGACCTGCACGCCCGGGTGTCCACCGCGGAGATCCAGTTCGGGCATGTGGACCGCGCCACCCACACCAACACCGGCTGGGACGCGGCCCGGTTCGAGATCTGCGCCCACCGCTGGCTGCGGGTGGCCGAACCCGGGTACGGGGCCGCGCTGCTCAACGACTCGACGTACGGCCACGATGTGACCCGCAGCGTGCACCCGGTGCCCGACGGCGACGGTGACGAGCGCCAGGTGCTGGGCACGACCGTACGGCTGACGCTGCTGCGCGCCCCGCACAGTCCGGACCCGGAGACCGACCTCGGCACCCACCACTTCCGCTACGCCCTGCTGCCGGGCGCGGAGGTGGGGGACGCGGTGGCCGGGGGTCTGGCGCTGAACCTGCCGCTGCGTGCACTGCCCTCCGGTCCGCCGGCCCTGGCACCCCTGGTCTCGGTGGACAATCCGGCGATCACCGTGGAGTCGGTCAAACTCGCCGAGGACCGCAGCGGCGATGTGGTGGTGCGGCTCTACGAATCGCACGGCGGCCGGGCGGCGGGCACCCTGGTCACCGGCTTCCCGGTGACACGGGCGGAGGTGACGGATCTGCTGGAGCGTCCGCTGCGTCCCGCGGCGGCCGGTGCGGGCGGGCTGAGCCTGGCCCTGCGGCCGCACCAGATCCTCACCCTGCGGCTGCGGCCGGTGTCCGGGTAGGGCAGCGCCCGAACAGGCGATCTCCCCCACATCGTCCGACTCACTGTCGTGCCGTCTCATCACACGTTATGTTCCTCGTCGTCGGCGCTCCGCTGGGCGGCGGCGAGGGCGGCGGAGCACTCGAACCCGGCGGCACCGGTGGCCGTTGGGACGCCGTCGTCCCCCGGGCCCGCCTCCGACCGGCCGCCCGCCCACGACCCGGCGGCTCCGCACGCTCCAGATCGGCGCCTCGGCCGTCGCCGCCACTCTGACCGTCGTCGCCCTGGTCGCGCTCAGAGCCTGGTCCTCGGGCGACGACGCACCGCCGCCCGGTACCCAGGAGCGGGTGGCCGCATCCGTGACGGAGGCGATGACCGGCAAGAAGCTCGTGATAGGTGACCTTCCGCGTCCCGGTGCGGCACACCGGATATCTGACGCGGTTCGGCCACGCCCCCTTCAAGGGCGGCTATCGCGACTGGGCGAAGGGCAAGCCCATCACCAAGCCCACGACCCAGCCGCCGACACCGCAGTGGGGCACCCCTCGCGGCACGGCCGGTGAGACACCGGCGGCGGGGTGAGGTCAGGGCCGCGGCAGGTTGCGCAGATTGGAACGGGCCATCTGCACCATCCTGCCGACGCCCCCGTCCAGCACCATCTTGCTGGCCGACAGTGCGAATCCGGTCACCATCTCCGCCTTGATCCTCGGCGGGATGGACAGCGCGTTGGGGTCGGTGACGATGTCCACGAGCGCGGGCCCCTTGCGCCGCAGCGCGTCCCGCAGTACCGCCCGCAGATGTTTGGGCTTCTCCACCCGGACCCCGTAGACCCCGGCCGCTTCGGCGAGGGCCGCGAAGTCGGGGTTGCGGTTGGTGGTGCCGTACGCGGGCAGCCCCGACACCAGCATCTCCAGTTCGACCATGCCGAGCGAGGAGTTGTTGAACAGGATCACCTTCACCGGCAGGTCGTACTGGACGAGGGTGAGGAAGTCGCCCATCAGCATGGTGAATCCGCCGTCGCCGGACATCGACACCACCTGGCGGCGGCGGTCCAGGAACTGGGCGCCGATCGCCTGCGGCAGCGCGTTGGCCATCGAACCGTGGGTGAACGAACCGATCACCCGGCGGCGGCCGTTGGGGGTCAGATAGCGGGCGGCCCAGACGTTGCACATCCCGGTGTCAACGGCGAAGACCGCGTCATCGGCTGCCTCCTCGTCCAGGACCGAGGCCACGTACTCGGGGTGGATGGGGACGTGCTTCTCGACCTTGCGGGTGTAGGCCCGGACCACGCCCTCCAGCGCCTCCGCGTGCTTCTTCAGCATCCGGTCCAGGAAGCGGCGGTCGGTCTTGGGGCGCACCTTCGGCGTCAGACAGCGCAGTGTCTCGCGGACATCGCCCCACACCGCGAGGTCCAGTTTGGAGCGTCGGCCCAGATGCTCGGGGCGCACATCCACCTGCACGGTCGTCACATCGTCCGGGAGGAAGGCGCCGTACGGGAAGTCGGTGCCCAGCAGGATCAGCAGATCGCACTCATGGGTGGCCCCGTACGCGGCGCCGTAGCCGAGCAGCCCGCTCATGCCCACGTCGTAGGGGTTGTCGTACTGGATCCACTCCTTGCCGCGCAGGGCGTGGCCCACCGGGGCCTTCACCCGCTCGGCGAACTCCATCACCTCGTCGTGCGCCCCGGCGGTGCCGCTGCCGCAGAAGAGCGTGACCCGGTCCGCCGCGTCCACCATCCGCGCCAGCTCGTCGATCTCCGCGTCGCCCGGGCGCACGGTGGGCCGGGAGGTCACCAGCGCGTGTTCCTCGGCGCGCTCGGGGGCCGGGCGGGCGGCGATGTCACCGGGCAGGGTGACCACACTGACCCCGCCGCGGCCGATCGCGTGCTGGACGGCGGTCTGGAGGACGCGCGGCATCTGCTGGGGGCTGGAGATCAGCTCGCAGTAGTGGCTGCACTCGCGGAACAGCTGGTCGGGATGGGTCTCCTGGAAGTAGCCGGTGCCGATCTCGCTGCTGGGGATGTG
Source organism: Streptomyces sp. NA02950 (assembly GCF_013364155.1). Taxonomy (NCBI): domain Bacteria; kingdom Bacillati; phylum Actinomycetota; class Actinomycetes; order Kitasatosporales; family Streptomycetaceae; genus Streptomyces; species Streptomyces sp. NA02950. The sequence continues at coordinate 2,305,367 of NZ_CP054916.1, forward strand.
CGAGGCGATGGCCAGGACCGGGGCCATCGAGCGGTGGGCGTCGTAGAGCCCGTTGATGAGGTGCAGATTTCCCGGGCCGCAGGAGCCCGCGCAGGCCGCGAGGGTGCCGGTCAGCTGGGCCTCGGCGCCCGCGGCGAAGGCGGCGGCCTCCTCGTGCCGGACCTGGATCCAGTCGATGGCGGCGTTGCGACGGACCGCGTCCACCACGGGGTTGAGGCTGTCGCCGACCACCCCGTACAGCCGTCGCACCCCGGCGCGCACCAGGATGTCCACGCATTGCTCCGCCACCGTCTGCTTGCCCATCGCGCGCCTCGTTCCTTCCGCCCTGGGGTTGCCGGGGTTCGCACACCCCTGACCATCAACCCATGGACGACGCGCTCACGCCTCCCAGACGGCCACCGCCGTACGGTCGTCGGCGTAGCCCTTCACCCGGGTCTGGGCGTCGGCGAGGTACGCGGCGAGCCCCGGCGGCTCGGCCCCGGCCCAGCGTTCGGCCAAGTGGTCGGCGAGCGCGGCCTCCCCGCGCAGCGGATCGGCGAGGCCCTCACCGCAGAGCAGCAGGGTGTCGCCCGGACGGGCGACGGAGGCGCGGAAGAGGAACGGTCCACCGGCAGGGGCGTCGGGCGGGGTGTCACCGGTGGGGGCCGGATCCGGTGCGGGTCCGGCCGGGCCGTCGCCGTCCCCCTCTGGGGGCGCGCTCGCGGGCGGACGCCCGTCGCCGTGGCCGAGGACCGGCCCGCCCACGGTGTCCCCCTCCCCCGGCGCGGGTTCCAGGTCCTGCCAGCCGCCCTCGCGCAGCCGGAACAGCCCGCCCCCGCCGACACCGAAGAACACCCGGGTGCGGCAGGCCGGATGGGCGGGCAGCAGCAGACAGCGCACCGAGGCGGTGTACTCGGCCGCGTCCAGGCCGAGTGCGATGGCGCGGGCGCGCAGGCGGCCGTAGCCGCGGGAGGTCAGCCGGTGCAGTCCGGACTTGAGGGCGCCGCGGTCGGCGGTGTGCAGGTCCTCGGTCAGCCGGACGCGGCTGCGGCCGACCGCTCCGCCGATCCACTCGCAGACCTCGCGCGCGGCCTGGTGCGCCCTGGGGGACGCCCGTACCCCACCGGCCACGACCACCAGGACCAGGGCGCCGTCACCGGTCCCGAACCGTGCCGTCAGCAGCGCGTCCCGCCGCGGCTCCCCGCGGTAGCGGGCCGAGTCGCCGCGCAGCGAGACGGCCCGGAGGGTGAAGGTGCCGTAGCGGGCACCGTCCAGCACGGTGTCGGGCACCAGCTCGCCGAGCTCCTCGGGGTCGGCGACGGGGAGGGTGGTCGGCTCGGCCTCGTAGGTGGGCGGCCCGCTTCCGACGAACCCGGCCACGGCGGCGCGCCAGGGCCGGGCGGGGTCGGCGGGGGGCGTGCCGGCCGGGGCCGGATCCGGGGCGGAGGGCCTGACGGGCGAGGGGATGGGGGCCGTGGCGGCGGAGGCGCCGGAGCCGGGGGCGGCGGCGGGGGCGGTACGGGCGGAGGAGGGCGGCTCGGCACGGGCGGGAGAGGCCGGGTTGGGCCGGGCGGGAGAGGCCGGGTTGGGCCGGGCCGGAGGGGGCGTGGCGGTACGCGCGGGAGAGGGCGTGGCGGTACGCGGGGGAGAGGGCGGTGCGGCGCCGGGCCCTTCATCGCCGCCGGGAGATCGCCACCCCTGCGGGCCACCTCCCTCGGCGGCATCCGGGCCCGGTGCGGCACCGCCCGGCTCCTCCCGCGGCCCCCACGGAGCCCCCGCGGTGGGCCGCTGCCCGGCACCGCCGCCGGGGCGGCAGCCGAGCGTGCGGGCGGCCGAGTCGAACCGGTCGTCGACGGAGTCCGTCGCAGCGGCGGGTCCCGCGTCGGCCCGACGCGGGTCGTACAACTCGCCCCACCAGTCGTCCTCGTGACCGTGCTTGTCCCCCTGCTGGCTCATCCCCACATTGTCCACAGGGAGGCTTCACGGCAACACCACGCCGCGGTCCCCGGGCGTCCGGCCGTCACTTCCGGCAGCCTGGGGACATGGCGACATGGCAGCTGGTCCTGTGCGGCCTGGTCATGCTGCTGGGCCTGGTCGGCGTGGTCGTACCGGGCCTGCCGGGTCCGGTCATCGTGTGGGCCGCGGTGGTGTGGTGGTCGCTGACCGAGAAGACCGGCCCGGCCTGGGCCCTGCTGGCCGGGGCGACCGGGCTGCTGCTGCTCGACCAGGCCGTGAAATGGCTGCTGCCCGCCCGCCGGATGCGCGGGGCGGGCATCACCCGCCGGACGTTCCTGCTGGCCGGTATCGCGGGCATCGTCGGCTTCTTCGTGATTCCGGTGATCGGCGCGCCCATCGGCTTCGTGGCCGGGATCTACGGTGCGGAGCGGCACCGGCTGGGTGGGCACGGGGACGCGTGGCTGTCGACGAAGACGGTGATGCGGGCGATCGGCACCAGCGTGCTGATGGAGCTGTTCGCCTGTCTGCTGGTCGCGGGCGGCTGGTTGACGGCGGTCGTCCTTCACTGAGCCCACGGGAGCCCGCTGAACCCACGGAGCCCCGCCGAGGGTCGTACGGGGACAGGCCGGGGGCGTACGGCAGTGAACGAGGGCGCCCCGGCGCTCACCCCGCGGTGCGGCGGGAGCCACCACACCCTGCCGCACCGCCGCACTCCCCCGGACGGCACGGATCAGCCGCGGTACGCCTCCAGCAGCCGGAGCCAGATCTCGCTCATCGTCGGGAACGACGGAACGGCGTGCCACAGTCGTTCCACCGGCACCTCGCCCGCCACCGCCACCGTGGCCGAGTGCAACAGCTCCCCCACCCCGGGGCCCACGAAGGTGACCCCGATCAGATGGCCCCGGTCCAGGTCGACGATCATCCGCGCCCGGCCCCGGTAGCCGTCCGCGTAGAGCGCCGCGCCCGAGACCTGGCCGAGGTCGTAGTCGACCACCCGCACGCTGCGCCCCTGGGCCTCGGCCTGGGCAGCGCTCAGCCCGACCGCGCCCACCTCCGGGTCGGTGAAGACCACCTGCGGCACGGCCGCGGTGTCCGCGGTGGCGGAGTGCGCGCCCCAGCGGTCGGTCTCCAGCAGCGGCACGCCCTGCGCCCGCGCGCCGATCGCCGCGCCCGCGATCCTGGCCTGGTACTTGCCCTGATGGGTGAGGAGTGCGCGGTGGTTCACATCGCCCGCGGCGTACAGCCAGCCGCCGGGCACATCGCGCACCCGGAGGGTGTCGTCCACGTCCAGCCAGCTCCCGGGCCGCAGCCCGATCGTCTCCAGGCCCACGTCGTGGGTGCGCGGTGCGCGGCCGGTGGCGAAGAGAACCTCGTCCGCCTCGACGGTCTCCCCGTCCGCGAGGGTGAGCGTCACCGGTCCGTCCGCGCCGTCCCGCCGTACACCCGTGACCGACGTACCGGTGCGGATCTTCACCCCTGCCTCGGTCAGCGCCTCGGCGACCAGCTCGCCCGCGAACGCTTCCATCCGCTCCAGCAGCCCGGAGCCGCGGATCAGCATGGTCACCTCGGAGCCGAAGGCGTTCCACGCCGTGGCCATCTCGACGGCGACCACCCCGCCGCCCACCACGGCCAGCCGCCGCGGCACCGTGGACGAACTGGTCGCCTCCCGGCTGGTCCAGGGGCGGGCCTCCGCGAGCCCGGGCAGTTCCGGCACGGCGGCCCGGCTTCCGGTGCAGATGCCCACGGCGTGCCGGGCGGTCAGTACGCGCTCCTGTCCGTCCGGGCCGGTGACCGTGACCTGGCGCGGTGCGGTCAGCCGCCCGTGGCCGCGGACCAGGTCGATACCGGCCGAGTCCAGCCAGCCGACCTGGCCGTCGTCCTTCCAGTCCGAGACGAAGGAGTCACGGTGGGTGAACACGGCGGCGTTGTCCAGCGGGCCACCCACCGCCTGGCGCAGCCCGGGGGTGTGGCGTGCGTCGGCGCGGGCGATGACCGGGCGCAGCAGCGCCTTGCTGGGGATGCAGGCCCAGTACGAGCAATCACCGCCGACCAGCTCGCTCTCCACGATGGCCGTGGAGAGCCCGGCGGCACGGGTGCGGTCGGCCAGGTTCTCACCGACCGGGCCCGCGCCCAGGACAACGACGTCGTACTCGTCCATGGCGTCGTTCATCGCAACCCGCTCTCTGCCGAAACCGGCGGTGTGATCGACCGTGTGGCGCTGGGGCCATCCTGGCGTCGAGTTACCGCGCAGAGCCAGCCGAATCGGCATCCCGGGCCGTTCTGTCGTACGGCGGCGGCGGGCGACGGCGTTGCCCCGTGCCGCGGGCCCGGGGCAACGCCATGATCTCCACTACGGCTTGCGCAGCGGTCCGCGCTTGCGTTCCATCAGGTGACGGCCGAGCGCCTGCTTCTGCTTCCAGTCCCGCCGGATCTCGGCCCGCAGCCGGGCGTCGGTCCGGGCCGCGAGGTACTCGTTCTCCCGCAGCAGCTTGCGGTAGCTCTCAAGCCGCCGGTGCGGCAGCGAGCCGTCGTCGATGGCGGCGAGCACCGCGCACCCGGGTTCGGTGCGGTGGGCGCAGTCCTGGAAACGGCACTCCTCGGCGAACGCCTCGATCTCGGCGAACGCCTGGGCGACACCGCTTCCGGCGTCCCACAGCCCGACCCCGCGCAGCCCCGGGGTGTCGATGAGCGCACCGCCCCAGGGCAGCGGCAGCAGATCGCGGGTGGTCGTGGTGTGACGGCCCTTGCCGTCACTGTCCCGGATCTCCCGGACGTCCTGGACGGACTCCCCGACCAGTGCGTTGGCCAGGGTGGACTTGCCCGCGCCCGACTGGCCGAGCAGCACGGCGGTGCCGGAGGCGAGGACGGCGGACAGCACGTCCAGCCCCTCCCCGGTCGTGGAACTGACGGGCAGCACCTCCACACCGGGCGCGGCCGTCGCGGCGTCATCGACGAGATGGCCCAGGGTGGCCGGGTCGGGCACCAGGTCGGCCTTGGTGAGGACGACCACCGGCTGGGCACCGCTCTCCCAGGCGAGGGCCACGAACCGCTCGAGACGGCCCGGGTCGAATGCGGCGGCGAGGGAGACGGCGATGACGGCGTGGTCGGCGTTGGCGGCCAGCACCTGTCCGTCGGACCGCTTGGAGGAGGTGGAACGCACCAGCGCGGTACGGCGCGGCAGCAGCGTACGCACATAGCGCGGGTCGCCGTCGGGGTCGAGGGCGGCCCAGTCGCCGGTGCACACGATCCGCATCGGGTCGTGCGGGGTGACCAGTTCGGTGTCGGCCCGCACCGTACCGGCGGGGGTGATGACATCGCACTGGCCGCGGTTCACCCGGATCACCCGGCCGGGCACCAGTCCCCGTTCGGCGTACGGGGCGAAGGCGGCCTCCCAGCCCTCGTCCCAGCCGTACGGGGCGAGCGGGTCCGGGGAGGGGGTGGCGGAAGAGGAGGACGTCGAAGAGGACGACGAAGAGGATGACAAGGGGTGACCCTTCACAAGGGTGGCCCCGGCGCGCGCCGTTGGGGCGCGAAGAAATGACGTGGAATCAGCCGGAGGCCACGGAGGTGGACATGATGAACTCCTGGTTGCGGGCAGCGCCCATCGCAAAGACAGCCATCGGGTCACACCTCCTTCTCTCCACGGCGGATCACGGTGGATCACGGCGCCAGGTGGGCCGCCGGACCGGGTCGGGCTCACTGTAGTCCGGCGGCCGGGACCGGCACCACGGATTTTTCTCCGGGCGCTGACGGGCGGGTCGCACCCCGTCGGCGCCGGGTACTCCGTATCCCCCAGGGGCCTCGGTGGCCTGTTCGGCGTTCGGTTGCCCCGAAGGGGCGCGGGGCTGTGTCGATGTGCGGCTCCGCCGCGTGGGCGCGACAGCCACGACGCGGCCGCGGACGAACGAGCGCACCTCGCGGCACGTCCCGCGGAACGCTCAGCGCGGTGGGGTTCCGGCGCGGCGGCCGCCGTCCGCCCTGGTCTCCGCGGACCTGTCCGCCGTGGTCTCCGCGGACCCGTCCGCCGCGGTGTCGGCCTCGGGCCGCCGCCCCTGCCGGGGCGCCCGGTCGGACGTCGCCGCGGACTTCCCGGCGCCGGTCTCGGTGGTCTTCGCCGAAGCCTCCCCGGCACCGTTCTCGGTCGTCCGCTCCTCGGGCTGCCGTCGCGCGTGCAGCCGTGCCCGGATGTCCGCGTGCGGCAGGAACTGGGCCCAGCGCTCGGGGAACTCCGACGGCGGGGTGACCTCCGCCGCGCCGTCGTCCTCGGTGCGCTGCTCACGCGCACGCAGCCGCGCCGCCTGCTCCCGGGCGCGGGCGGCCTGCTCGGCGCGCCCGGCGGCCGTGGCCACCGACGGCCAGACCCGGTCTATGGCGGCGTTGACCGCCGCCCCCACCAGCACCGCGAAGGCGGCCACACCGATCCACAGCAGCACGGCGACCGGTGCGGCCAGCGAGCCGTAGATCGTCGGGCCCTCCACGGTGTGGACCAGATAGATGCGCAGCAGAAAGCTGCCGAGCACCCACATGGTGAGGGCCACCAGCGCACCGGGGATGTCCTCGCGCCAGGGCGAACGCACCGGCACCGACACGTGGTAGAGCGTGGTGAGGAAGGCGACGGACAGCAGGATCACCACGGGCCAGTAGAGGATCCGCACGAGATCGCCGCTGGCCGGGAGGAGGTCCACCACGGTCTCCGGACCGATGACCATCAGCGGCAGCGCCACCGCACCGACGACCAGCGCGACCAGGTAGAGGAGGAAGGCGAGCAGCCGGGTCCGGACGATCCCGCGCCGCCCCTCCAGCCCGTACATGATGGTGATGGTGTCCACGAACACGTTCACCGCGCGCGAGCCGGACCACAGGGCGATACCGAAGCCGAGCGAGATGACGTCGGGGCGGCCGCCCTCGATGACGTCGTCCAGCAGGGGCCGGGCGATCTCCTTGACGCCCCTGTCGGACAGTACGGTCCCGGAGGCGTCGAGGATGTTCTGCCGGATGGTGGCCACGGTCTCGGTGTCGGTCCAGGCATCGAAGTAGCCGAGCAGACCGATCAGACCCAGCAGCAGCGGGGGCAGGGACAGCAGGGTGAAGAAGGCCGCCTCGGCGGCGAGCCCGGTGACCCGGTGCTCCATGCAGGAGTGGATGGTGTCCTTGAGCAGCAGCCAGACCATCCTGCGCTTGGACACGTTGCGGTAGAGGGCGCGGGCCTTGTGGAGCCGACCGGACGGCTTGGACAGTTCTACTTTTGCTGGCTGCACCTTCTCACCGTATCGGGCGGTTTCACCCCCGGCTCACCTCGCGACCGGCCCCGTCCGCGCGGCGTCCGCGCGGCGGCGGAGGGGATGCCGCGCCGACTCGGCACCGCCCTCCGCCCGCTGGGCCCACTGTCCGTTCCGGGTACCGCCATGCGCAAAGGTTGCGCCGCGTTGCAACCGGACGGACGAGCGGGTTCGGATCAGCAGCCGCCGCAGTTGTAGAAGAGCACGTCCCAGTGGTTGCTCTCCCGGGCGTAGATGTTGCCCGCGCCGGACCGGTACTGCTGGGCCCCGTCGCCCGGGCGCGGGCCGATGTTGGTGAAGGTGCGGGTGATGTAGCCGCTGAGGCAGCTGGTGGGGCTGAAGTCGAGCTTGTAGCCGTTCCAGTGGCTGTAGGTACCGGAGGCGTGCCCGGTCTCCGTACCGCCGGTGATGGTGAGGGCACAGCCGCTGGCCTGCTCGAGGGTGACCGCGCCCTGGATGGTGGCCAGGTTGACCTGCTCGAACGAGGTACAGGTCGGGTTGCTGCGGTCCGAGCAGCCGCCGCTGGAGGTCCAGCCGATCCCCGCGGCGCGCAGTCGGCTGGTCGCCTCGGCGTGGCTGAGCTTGGCCACCGCGCTGGTGCTCGGGGCGGTGACCACCGTCGGCGCGGTGACCGTCACCGGGGCGGCGGGGGCGGCCGACGCGCCCTGGGCGGTGGCGAGGCCGGTGGCCGCGAGGAGTGCACCGCCGAGCAGCGCGGCGGCCTTGGTGCTGGTGCGGGTCATGGGCGTGGTCTCCCTCGTCGTCGGACGTTCCGGGATACGGCGCTGTTCCTCCGGCACCGGCGGCGCGGGGCCACCGCTCTGTGCGAGACATGTCAAAGAGCCCACGGTGGCCCATGGAGCCACCGCCCGTCCACCGTTTCCGGTGCAACCGCCCGGTCCGGTCACCGCCCGGACGCCGGCCGCCGGCCGGTCCGTGGTTGTCTGTCCACCATGAGCATCACAGTGACCACCTGGTCCTTGGAGCAGACCTCGCCCGCGGACCTCAGCCCGGCGCGGGAGCCCGCCGATGACGCCGGGGTGCGGATCGTCCGGGCGGAGGTGCCGAGCCCGGAGTTCAGCCGCTTCCTCTACACCACCGTCGGCGCCGATGTCTCCTGGACCGATCGGCTGGAGTGGTCACGCGAGCGCTGGGAGGAGCATCTGGCCCGGCCCGGTGTGGAGACCTGGGTGGCGTACGAGCGCGGCACCCCGGCCGGGTACATCGAGCTGGAGCGCCAGGACGAGGGCGTGGTCGAGATCCTCTACTTCGGGCTGCTGCCCGCCTTCCGCGGCCGCCGGATCGGCGGGCACCTGCTGACCTGGGGCATCCGCCGCGCCTGGGACCAGGGCGAGCGGCTGCCGGGGCAGCCGCCGACCAAGCGGGTGTGGGTGCACACCTGTAGCAAGGACGGGCCGTACGCGCTGGACAACTACCAGCGGCGCGGCTTCCGGATCTTCCACATCGCCACCGAGGCGGAGCCCCTCGGAACGGACGGGTGACCCACACCACATCGTCTCGCGATACAAGACACTCTCGTCCAGATAGTGGATAGCGGTGGACTCCCCGGAGACCACCGTGCCACGCTTCCTCCATGTCTCGAGCTGGAATTGCCTTGGTGAGTCGACGCCACGTCGACCTCGGCCGCATGTCCAGCGCGATCTGTCCGGCGGGCTGACCCGCATCTCTCAGGGCCCGTGAGGCCCCGGGCAGCACCCCAGCAGTCCCCGACGCCCCCGACCACCGCCCCCGACGACGTGGGCGGGCGCACCCGCGGGACCTCCCCCGCCGCACCACCGCACCCAGTACCGCCGTAAGCCGTGCCCACCTGCGCGCAACCGCACGTCAGAGGGTGCGCGCGAGCATCATCCGCCGCACCAGAGCCGCCCAGAAGGACACACACCGCCATGGCCGCCACCCCGGAACGCGTAAGCGCATCACCCCGCCGCAAGGCCGGACGCCACCGCGGCGAAGGCCAGTGGGCCGCGGGGCACTTCACTCCGCTCAACGGCAATGAGCAGACCAAGAAGGACGACGACGGTCTCAATGTGCGGACACGCATTGAGACGATCTACGCCCACCGCGGTTTCGACTCGATCGACGGTGCCGATCTGCGCGGCCGGATGCGCTGGTGGGGTCTGTACACCCAGCGCAAGCCCGGGATCGACGGCGGCAAGACCGCCGTGCTGGAGCCGGAGGAGCTGGACGACACCCACTTCATGATGCGGGTGCGGGTGGACGGCGGACGGCTGACCACCGAGCAGCTGCGCGTCATCGGCGAGGTCTCCCAGGAGTTCGCCCGCGGCACCGCGGACATCACCGACCGGCAGAACGTCCAGTACCACTGGATCCGGATCGAGGACGTGCCCGAGATCTGGAAGCGGCTGGAGGCCGTGGGGCTGTCCACCACCGAGGCGTGCGGTGACACCCCGCGCGTGATCATCGGCTCCCCGGTCGCCGGGATCGCCGAGGACGAGATCATCGACGGCACCCCCGCCATCGAGGAGATCCACCGCCGCTACATCGGCAGCAAGGAGTTCTCCAACCTGCCGCGCAAGTTCAAGACCGCGGTCTCCGGCTCCCCGGTGCTCGACGTCGTCCACGAGATCAACGACGTGGCCTTCGTCGGTGTGCGCCACCCCGAGCACGGCCCCGGTTTCGACCTGTGGGTCGGCGGCGGTCTGTCCACCAACCCCAAGATCGGCGTCCGGCTCGGCGCGTGGGTCCCGCTGGAGGACGTCCCGGAGGTCTGGGCCGGGGTCACCTCCATCTTCCGCGACTACGGCTACCGGCGGCTGCGCACCCGCGCCCGGCTGAAGTTCCTGGTCGCCGACTGGGGCCCGGAGAAGTTCCGCCAGGTGCTGGAGGACGAGTACCTGAAGCGTCCGCTGAGCGACGGGCCCGCGCCCGAGCAGCCGGTCCAGCAGTGGCGTGACCACATCGGAGTGCACCGCCAGCGCGACGGCCGCTTCTACGTCGGCTTCGCCCCGCGCGTGGGCCGGGTCGACGGCGCGACCCTCACCAAGATCGCCGATCTGGCCGAGGCCCATGGCTCCGGCCGGCTGACCACCACCGTCGAGCAGAAGATGATCGTGCTCGATGTGGCCGAGGACCAGGTGGACTCGCTGGTCTCCGGACTGGAGGCGCTGGACCTCCAGGTCAAGCCGTCCCCGTTCCGCCGCGGCACCATGGCCTGCACGGGTATCGAGTTCTGCAAGCTGGCGATCGTCGAGACCAAGGAGCGCGGCTCCACGCTGATCGACGAACTCGAGCGGCGGCTGCCCGAGTTCGACCAGCCGCTCACCATCAACCTCAACGGCTGCCCCAACGCCTGCGCCCGGATCCAGGTCGCGGACATCGGCCTCAAGGGCCAGCTGGTCATGGACAAGAACGGCAACCAGGTCGAGGGCTACCAGGTGCACCTGGGCGGCGCGCTGGGCCTGGAGCCCGGCTTCGGCCGCAAGGTGCGCGGTCTGAAGGTCACCGCCGACGAACTGCCCGACTACGTCGAGCGGGTGCTGCGCCGCTTCCAGGAGCAGCGCGAGGACGGCGAGCGGTTCGCCACCTGGGCCGGGCGCGCCAGTGAGGAGGCGCTGTCATGAGTGAGCGTGCTGCGCCGTTCTACTGCCCGTACTGCGGGGACGAGGACCTGCGCCCCTCCGAGGAAGGCCATGGCGCGTGGGAATGCGCGTCCTGCAATCGTGCGTTCCGCCTGTCGTTCCTCGGGCTGCTGGCCAAGGGCCTGCGGCGCGATCCGGCCGGAGAAGGGGGCACGGGGATATGACCCGGCTTCAGCAGACAGACGATCTCGAGGCGCTCGCCGAGCGGGCGGGCCGTGAGCTGGAGGACGCCCCGGCGCTGGACATCCTGCGCTGGGCGGCCGACACCTTCGGTCCGCGGTTCTGCGTCACCTCCTCGATGGAGGACGCGGTGGTGGCCCATCTGGCCTCCCGCGCCTTCCCCGGTGTCGACGTGGTCTTCCTCGACACCGGCTACCACTTCCCCGAGACCATCGGTACCCGGGACGCGGTGGCCGCCGTGATGGACGTCAACGTCATCACGCTCACCCCGCGCCGGACGGTGGCCGAGCAGGACGCCGAGCACGGCCCGAAGCTGCACGACCGCGACCCCGACCTGTGCTGCGCGCTGCGCAAGGTCCAGCCGCTGGAGGAGGGGCTGCGGGAGTACGACGCCTGGGCCACCGGGCTGCGCCGCGACGAGTCCCCGACCCGGGCGAACACCCCGGTCGTCGGCTGGGACGCCAAGCGGCGGAAGGTGAAGGTCTCCCCGATCGCCCGCTGGACGCAGGGAGACGTGGACGCGTACGTCGCCGAGCACGGTGTGCTCACCAACCCCCTGCTGATGGACGGCTATCCGTCGGTCGGCTGCGCGCCCTGCACCCGGCGGGTGCTGGAGGGCGGGGACGCACGCTCCGGCCGCTGGTCCGGAAGCACCAAGACCGAATGCGGGCTGCACGGCTGATGGCTGTCGACCAGGAGAACGAGATGAGCGCGCCCCTGCACACGGGAGCCACCGTGTGGCTGACCGGCCTGCCCAGCGCCGGGAAGACCACGATCGCCTACGCCCTGGCCGAGCGGCTGCGCGGCGAGGGCCACCGGGTGGAGGTGCTCGACGGCGACGAGATCCGCGAGTTCCTCTCCGCGGGGCTCGGCTTCTCCCGCGAGGACCGGCACACCAATGTGCAGCGGATCGGCTTCGTCGCCGAACTGCTGGCCTCCCAGGGAGTGAAGGTACTGGTCCCGGTGATCGCCCCGTACACGGACAGCCGTGAGGCGGTGCGCGGACGCCACCAGAAGGAGGGCACCCCGTATCTGGAGGTGCATGTGGCCACCCCGGTCGAGGTGTGCTCGGAGCGGGACGTCAAGGGGCTCTACGCCAAGCAGGCGGCGGGCGAGATCTCGGGGCTGACCGGGGTCGACGACCCGTACGAGGCCCCGGCCGACCCGGACTTGCGCATCGAGACCCACCAGCAGGGCGTACAGGAATCCGCCGCGGCGCTTCGGGCGCTGCTGAGCGAGAGGGGACTGGCATGACCACGGTAGCCGCGATCAACGGCACCGGTGCGGCCGAGGGCGGCGACCTCTACGCGCTGTCGCACCTGGACGCGCTGGAGTCCGAGGCGGTGCACATCTTCCGCGAGGTGGCGGGTGAGTTCGAGCGGCCGGTGATCCTGTTCTCCGGCGGCAAGGACTCCATCGTCATGCTGCACCTGGCGCTCAAGGCGTTCGCCCCGGCGCGGGTGCCCTTCTCGCTGCTCCATGTGGACACCGGGCACAACTTCCCCGAGGTCATCGACTACCGGGACCGCACCGTCGCCGAGCACGGGCTGCGGCTGCATGTCGCCTCCGTCCAGGAGTTCATCGACGACGGTCGGCTGCGCGAGCGCCCCGACGGCACCCGCAATCCGCTCCAGACCGTGCCGCTGCTGGACGCCATCGAGAAGAACCGGTTCGACGCGGTCTTCGGCGGCGGACGGCGTGACGAGGAGAAGGCCCGCGCCAAGGAGCGGGTGTTCTCGCTGCGCGACGAGTTCGGCGGCTGGGACCCGCGGCGGCAGCGCCCCGAGCTGTGGCAGCTGTACAACGGCCGGCACTCCCCCGGTGAGCACGTCCGGGTCTTCCCGCTGTCCAACTGGACCGAGCTGGACGTCTGGCAGTACATCGCCCGCGAGAAGATCGAACTGCCGCAGATCTACTACGCGCACGAGCGCGAGGTCTTCCGGCGCAGCGGTATGTGGCTGGCGCCCGGTGAGTGGGGCGGCCCGAAGGACGGCGAGACCGTGGAGCGGCGTCTGGTGCGCTACCGCACGGTCGGCGATATGTCCTGCACCGGTGCGGTGGACTCGGACGCGGTGACGATCGAGCAGGTCATCGATGAGATCGCCGCCTCCCGGCTGACCGAGCGGGGTGCGACGCGCGCCGACGACAAGCTGTCGGAGGCCGCCATGGAGGACCGTAAGCGCGAGGGGTATTTCTAGCCATGACGAGCAACATCAGCGACGAGGTCCAGGCCGCCGCGGTCGCCGTGGAGCGCTCCGCGGCCACCTCCCAGCTGCGCTTCGCCACCGCGGGCTCGGTCGACGACGGCAAGTCCACCCTGGTCGGGCGGCTGCTGCATGACTCCAAGTCGGTGCTGGTCGACCAGTTGGAGGCGGTCGAGCACGCCTCGCGCAGCCGTGGCCAGGAGGCCCCGGACCTGGCGCTGCTGACCGACGGGCTGCGCGCGGAGCGCGAGCAGGGCATCACCATCGATGTCGCGTACCGCTACTTCGCCACCCCCCGGCGGCGGTTCATCCTCGCCGACACCCCCGGCCATGTGCAGTACACCCGGAACATGGTCACCGGCGCCTCCACCGCCGAGCTGGCGGTGGTCCTGGTGGACGCGCGCAACGGCGTGGTGGAGCAGACCCGGCGCCATGCCGCGGTCGCCGCCCTGCTGCGGGTGCCCCATGTGGTGCTGGCGGTCAACAAGATGGACCTCGTCGACTACGCGGAGCCGGTCTTCGCGGCCATCGCGGAGGAGTTCACGACATACGCCGCGTCGCTGGGCGTCCCGGAGATCACCGCCATCCCGATCTCGGCGCTGGCCGGGGACAACGTGGTGACCGCGTCGGCCAACATGGACTGGTACGGCGGGCCGACGGTGCTGGAGCACCTGGAGACGGTGCCGGTGGGCACCGACCCGTCCCAGGACCCGGCGCGCTTCCCGGTGCAGTACGTGATCCGTCCGCAGTCCGCGGAGCACCCCGACTACCGCGGCTACGCGGGCCAGATCGCCTCCGGTGTGCTGCGGGTCGGGGACCCCGTCACCGTGCTGCCGTCCGGTCTGACCAGCACCGTCACCGGGATCGACGCGCTGGGCGCGCCGGTGGACCTGGCCTGGGCGCCGCAGTCGGTGACCGTGACGCTCGCCGACGACCTGGACATCTCGCGCGGCGATCTGATCGCCCCGAGCGCCCATGCCCCCTCCGTCACCCAGGACGTCGAGGCGACGGTGTGCCATCTCCACGACCGGCCACTGCGGGTCGGCGACCGGGTGCTGCTGAAGCACACCACCCGTACGGTGAAGGCGATCGTCAAGGACATCCCGTCCCGGCTGACGCTGGACGATCTGTCGCAGCACCCCTCGCCGGGCGAGCTGGCGGCCAATGACATCGGCCGGGTGACGCTGCGCACCTCCGAGCCGCTGGCGCTGGACGCGTACGACGCCTCGCGCCGCACCGGATCATTCCTGCTGATCGACCCGGCCGACGGCACCACGCTGACGGCGGGCATGGCGGGCGACTCGTTCGCCGCGCGGGCCGCCACCGGGGCGGAGCCGGCCGCGGATGACGAGGGGTGGGATTTCTGACCATGGCCAAAGAGGCGTTCTCGACCTTCGCGAAGGAGGGCGGCCGCGTCGGCAGCGGCGCCCGTGGCAGCGGCCAGGGAGGAGTCGGGCGATGTGCGTGCTGATGCGTAGCCCCATGCCGCTGTGCCCCGCTCCGCTCCACCGGAACCGAAGACCTTGTGAACTGCCGGGCGTCCTCTGACGCACCCCGGCCCCTGCGAGAGGAACACCTCCCGTGTCGTACGCCGACCGCCCCGACCCCGCCCGACCGGCCCGGTCCCCGCGCCGCCGCACCCGGCTGCTCGCCGCCGCCGCCGTCTTCCCGCTCCTGATGGGCGCGCTCGGCGCCTGCGGCTACGGATCCCAGAAGAAGGACGACGGCCAGGGGGCCGACGCCCTCCCCGCCGCGGGCGGCAAGAAGGTCGACGGTCTGGACAAGGTGAAGGTCGGCTACTTCGCCAACCTCACCCATGCCACCGCCCTGGTGGGGCTGCGCAAGGGCGGTCAGATCCAGCAGGCGCTGGGCGGCACCCAGGCGCGGCCGTTCGTCTTCAACGCCGGGCCCTCGGAGATCGAGGCGCTCAACGCGGGCTCCATCGACATCGGCTGGATCGGCCCCTCGCCGTCCATCAACGGCTATGTGAAGTCGCACGGCGAGAACCTCAAGATCATCTCCGGCTCGGTCTCGGGCGGCGTCAAGCTGGTCGTCAACCCGAAGAAGATCAAGTCCGAGAACGACGTCAAGGGCAAGAAGATCGCCACCCCGCAGCTGGGCAACACCCAGGACGTGGCGTTCCTCAACTGGATCGCCAAGAAGGGCTGGAAGGTCGACGCCCAGAGCGGCAAGGGCGATGTGTCGGTGGTCCGCAGCGACAACAAGGTGACGCCCGACGCCTACAAGTCCGGTGCCATCGACGGTGCGTGGGTGCCCGAGCCGACCGCCTCCAAGCTGGTCGCCGAGGGTGGCAAGGTTCTGCTCGACGAGGCCTCGCTGTGGCCGGACAAGAAGTTCGTGATCACCAACCTAATCGTCAGGCAGTCGTTCCTCAAGGAGCACCCGAAGGTCGTCGAGGCCGTGCTGCGCGGCTCGGTGAAGACCAACGACTGGATCAAGGCCAATCCCGAGAAGGCCAAGGAGGCGGCCAACGCCGCGCTCAAGGCCGAGACCGGCAAGCCCCTTCCGTCCGATGTGATCGACCCGGCGTGGAAGAGCATCCAGGTCACCGATGACCCGCTGGCCCGGACGCTGGACACCGAGGCGGACCACGCGGTCCAGGCGGGTCTGCTGGACAAGCCGGACCTCAAGGGCATCTACGACCTCACCCTGCTCAACAAGGTCCTCAGGGCCGAGGGCAAGCCGACGGTGTCGGCCGCCGGACTCGGTACGCAGTAGCCCGCCGCCCGTTCCCCGTACGCACGTACGCACGTACGCCGTAACGCACCCACCAGGAGGTGACCGGATGTCCCCGGCACTGACCACCGAGAAGGCCGATCCGGCGGGCACCGCCGCGACGATCGCCGCGGACCCGGCAGTACGCATCGACCACGTCCACAAGGCGTTCGGCCGGGCCGGCGCCGCTCAGCCCGTCCTCGACGACATCAACCTCACCGTGCGGCCCGGAGAGTTCGTCTGCCTCCTGGGCGCCTCGGGATGCGGTAAGTCGACCCTGCTCAACCTGATCGCGGACCTGGACAAGCCGACCGCCGGGACCATCGAGGTCCCCGGCGGCCGGCCGGCCCTGATGTTCCAGGAGCACGCCCTGTTCCCGTGGCTGACCGCGGGCAAGAACATCGAACTCGCCCTGCGGCTGCGCGGGGTGCCCCGGCCCGACCGCAGGCCCGAGGCGGAACGGCTGCTGGAGCTGGTGCGGCTGGGCGGCTCCTACGGCAAGCGGGTGCACGAGCTGTCCGGCGGGATGCGGCAGCGCGTGGCGATGGCCCGCGCGCTGGCGCAGGACTCGCGGGTGCTGCTGATGGACGAGCCGTTCGCCGCCCTCGACGCCATCACCCGCGATGTGCTGCACGACGAACTGACCCGGATCTGGCGCGAGACGGGGGTGTCCGTCCTGTTCGTCACGCACAACGTGCGTGAGGCCGTCCGGCTGGCCCAGCGTGTGGTGCTGCTGTCCTCGCGCCCCGGCCGGGTCGTCCGCGACTGGGCGGTGGACATTCCGCAGCCGCGCCGGATCGAGGACGCCGCCGTCGCCGACCTGTCCATAGAGATCACCGAAGAACTGCGTGGGGAGATCCGCCGCCATGGCCGGCACTGAGACGACCACCGGCGCGACCGACGCCACCGACACGACCGCGACCGGCACCGCCGCGGCGCGGAAGAAGAGCGCCCAGGACATGGAGGGCCTGGAGGCCGGTCTCGACGCCCTGGACACGGTGCAGATCCGGCGCACCTCACCGACCGAGGTGCTGGTGCAGAAGGTGCTGCCGCCGATCGTGGCCATCGCCCTGGTGGTGGTCATCTGGAAGCTGCTGGTGCTGGCGAAGGTCACCGACGACTACAAGCTGCCCGACCCGGGCCTGGTCTGGGACGCGCTGCGGCAGCTGTGGCTCGAGGGCGAACTGCTGGACATCGTCTGGACCAGCGTCTCGCGGGGGCTGTTCGGCTTCCTCATCGCGCTGTCCATCGCCACCCCGCTGGGGCTGGTGGTGGCCCGGGTGAAGTTCGTCCGCGCCGCGCTGGGCCCGATCCTGTCCGGGCTCCAGTCGCTGCCGTCGGTGGCCTGGGTGCCGCCCGCGGTGATCTGGCTGGGCCTCAACGACCAGATGATGTACACCGTCATCCTGCTCGGTGCGGTGCCCTCCATCGCCAACGGCCTGGTGGCCGGGATCGACCAGGTGCCCCCGCTGTTCCTGCGGGCCGGACGCACCCTGGGCGCCCGCGGTCTGGTCAGCGCCCGGCACATCCTGCTGCCCGCCTCGCTGCCCGGCTATGTCGCGGGCCTCAAGCAGGGCTGGGCGTTCTCCTGGCGCTCGCTGATGGCCGCCGAGATCATCGCCAAGTCCCCCGAACTCGGGCTCGGACTCGGCCAGTACCTGGAGAACCAGCGCAACAACTCCGACATGGCCGGTGTGCTGCTCGGCATCACGCTCATCCTCGTCGTCGGTATCGCCATCGAGCTGCTGATCTTCGCCCCGATCGAGCGCCGCGTGCTGCGCAGCCGTGGCCTGCTGGTGAGCGCCCGCTGATGTCCGTCACGCCCCCGGCCCTGCTGGTCATCGCCCACGGCAGCCGCGACCCCCGGCACGCGGCGACCGTCGACGCGCTCTGCGCGCGCGTACGGTCGCTGCGGCCGGGGCTGCGGGTGGAAGCCGCCTTCCTGGACTTCAACGCGCCCCGGGTGGGCCAGGTCCTGGCCCGGCTCGCCGCCGAGGGCGTCACGGACATCGCCGCGCTCCCCCTGCTGCTCAACCGCGCCTTCCACGCCAAGTCCGACATCCCCGCGGTGCTGCGCGAGGCCACCGCCCGCCACCCGCGGCTGATCGTCCGGCAGACCGAGGTGCTGGGCCCCTCCCCACTGCTGACCGACGCGCTGGAACGCCGGCTGCACCAGGCCGGTCTGCGCCCGGCCGACCGACGCTCGACCGGGGTCGTCCTGGCCTCGGCGGGCTCCTCCGACCCGGAGGCGATCGCGGTGATCGCTGAAATCGCGCGGGAGTGGCGGCACACCGGATGGTGCGCCGTGCGACCCGCGTTCGCCTCCGCTTCCCTCCCCCGCACCGAGGACGCGGTCCGCGCGCTGCGCGCCGAAGGCGTCCGGCGCGTGGCCGTGGCCCCGTACGTCATCGCCCCCGGCCGCCTCCCGGACCGCATCGCCCACGGCGCCCGCGCGGCGGGCGCCGACCTCCTCGCCGGTGTCCTCGGCCCCGCCCCCGAACTGGCCCGCCTCCTCCTCCGCCGCTACGACGAGTCCCGCCCGGCCACCCCGGCGCTGCTGAGCGCCTGAGGCGTACGGTCCAAGTCGGCTTGGCGTCACCACTGACGGGACGGACGGGCGCGCCCCGTGTCTCCTCACTCCGAAGGGTGATTTTCACTCAAGCCCGCGCTCCACGCCCAGGCGAAGGTGCCCGCCTATGGGCGGGTGGAGCTGGAGCCCGAGGTGCGTGTGGTGGTGCAGGAGCTGGAGGCCGGCACCTACCGCGAGGTGGCTACGGTCACGGGCAAGCAGTCCGTCCCGGTCGCTGGGGAGTTCACCGTCGACCTGGACATTGCCGCCCTGCTCGGCGACCTGCCGGACTGAAGGGGACCCTACCCCTCCGGGTAGAAGACGAAGAGCGTGCAGCCGGTCGTCGTCTGCGGGATGTGGGAGGAGCCGGCCGGGGCGTGGATGAAGGAGCCCGCCGGGTAGTCGCGGGCGCCGTCGTTGAAGGTGCCGGAGACGACGAAGACCTCCTCGGGGCCGGGCTCATGGACGTCCAGGCCCTCCCATGAGCTGCCCGGGTCCATTTCGAGGACATGTGCCTTCGCCCCACTGTCGCCGGTCCACAGCGGGCGCAGCCGGATGCCCGGGAAGAGCTCCTTCACCGGTGCGTCCGCGACCGCTGTCCCTACGTATCCGTCGGTGAGGTTCATGCCCTCAGCGTGTCACGGCGCTGGGGGCGGGTGAAGGCATGAGCCGGTTGCTCGCGCTACCTGGTTCCGGCCCGTGCGAAGCCCATGCGAACGGGAAACGGAAGGGCCGCCGTGCCCAGGTACGCGGGCACGGCGGCCGGGATACCGCAGGGCTCGAAGGGCGTTACTCGACGACCTTCAGCAGCTTGTTCGGGGTGCCCTCGCCCGGGTTGGTGATCTTGTCGGCGGTGGCACCGCCGGTCAGGGCCTTGGCGACGTCCGCCGGCTTGGCGTCCTTGTGGCCGCTGAGGTAGACGGCGGCGGCGCCCACGACGTGCGGGGTGGCCATCGAGGTGCCCGAGATGGTCTTGGTGGCGTCGTCGCCGCTGTTCCAGTCGGAGGTGATGTCCGAGCCGGGGGCGTAGATGTCCACCACCTTGCCGAAGTTGGAGAAGTCCGACTGCTCGTCCTTGTCGGTGCTGGAGGCGACGGTGATCGCTTCCTTCACTCGGGCCGGGGAGCTCTGACCGGCGTCGCTGGACTCGTTGCCCGCCGCCACCGCGAACGTGACACCCGCGTCGATGGCCTTCTTCACGGCCGCGTCGAGCGCCTCGTCGACACCGCCGCCCAGGCTCATGTTGGCCACGGACGGGCCCTCGTGGTGCTCGGTCACCCAGTCGATGCCCGATACGACCTGCTCGGTGGTGCCGGAGCCCTCGTTGTCCAGGACGCGCACGGCGACGATCTTGGCTTTCTTGGCGACACCGTGCTCGGCACCGGCGATGGTGCCCGCCACGTGGGTGCCGTGGCCGTTGCCGTCATCGGCGTTGTCGTCGTTGTCGACGGCGTCGAAGCCGGACTTGGCGCGGCCGCCGAAGTCCTTGTGCGAGGTGCGCACACCGGTGTCGATGACATACGCGGTGACGCCCTCACCCGCGGTGTCCGGGTAGGTGTACTTCTTGTCGCCCGTGGTGTCTTCCTGGTCGATCCGGTCCAGTCCCCAGGACGGCGGGTTCTCCTGGGTGCCCTTGATCGTGAACCGGTGGTTCTGGATCACCTTGGCGACCGACGGGTCGGCGGCGAGCCGCTTCGCCTCGGTCTCGCTCAGGCTGTTGGCGGAGAAGCCGTTGATCGCGGAGTCGAAAGTGCGGCGCAGCTGGCCGCCGTACTCCTTGGCGAGGTCCTTGCCCTCGGAGGCGGCCTTGATGGACTTGCCGCCCTTGAGCATGACGATGTAGCTGCCGTCCACGGCGTTCTTGGACCCGGCGCCGTAGATCTTGCCCTCGGCGGGGGCGTTGGTGGCGGCTCCGGCCGGAATGGCCACGAAGGCACCGGCTGTGACGGCGGCCGCCGCGGCGACGGCGAGACCGACGCGACGCGCGTTGCGCTGCTTGTGTGCTGCCATGACGAGGGAATCCTCCTCGTGTGGTCGTGGGGGGAATCGCACGGAGTGCGCGCACCGGGAAGCGAGTGGGGTCGCCCCGGGCTGACTCGAAACCCTGACCGATTGACGCGGCCAATTCAAGATCTCCCCGCAGGTGTGACGCAGACAACTCCCGCCATCATGACGATCAAGCCAAATCCCTTTACATGTAAGGGGCTTGAATCGAAATGGTAGGGCTGTCCCCCCTCCCCGGGGTGGAGGGAACGGCCCGCCGGTTCACCGGCCAGCAGGATGGGGAGCCGCACCCCCGCGGCCTAGCGTTTTTCCCGGTGGCGGCACGGGGTCGCTGCCACAGGAGAAGAGGACGTCGTGGCGGATACGGAGCCCTTGGAAAGACCGCGTGGCATAGCGGCCCGCGCAGGCAGTTGGAGCGCCCGGCACCGGTGGACGGCGGTCGGAGGATGGGTGCTGCTGGTCATCCTCGCCCTGGCCGTGGGGTCGATGGCCGGACGGGTCGATGTGTCGGACAGTGAGCAGGTACCCGGCGAGGCCGGGCGCGTCTCGCAGATTCTCGACACGGCGGGCATTGACGAAGTGGCCGGTGAAACCGTCCTGATCCAGGCCAAGGGCAACGGCACCACGGCGGACGACCCGGAGTTCCACAAGGCGGTCGACGCGGTGATCGGCGCGGTCCGCGGCACCGGCGAGGTCACCGCCGTGAAGTCCCCGTACCGGACCAAGACCATCTCCGCCGACCGGCGCTCGGCGCTGGTGCAGTTCGATATGCGCGGCGACGCGGAGAAGGCGTCGGAGCACATCCAGCCGGTGCTGGACGCGGTGGACAAGGCGAAGGACGCCCACCCCGGCCTGCTGATCGAGGAGTTCGGCGACGCCAGCGGCCAGAAGGCGTTCGACGACGCCTTCGGCGACGACTTCCAGCAGGCCGAGTACTCGGCCCTGCCGGTGGCCCTCGGCATCCTGCTGATCGCCTTCGGCGCCCTGGTGGCCGCACTGCTGCCGGTGGCACTGGCGATGACCGCGTTCCTGGCCACCACCGGTCTGGTGGCGGTGGTCAGCCACTGGGTGCATATGAGCGACACCGCCAACTCCGTGATGCTGCTGGTGGGTCTGGCCGTCGGCGTCGACTACTGCCTGTTCTACCTGCGGCGTGAGCGCGAGGAGCGCACCGCCGGACGGGACGCCGAGACCGCGCTACGCATCGCCGCGGCAACCTCCGGCCGGGCCATCCTGGTCTCGGGTGTCACGGTCATCGTGGCGATGGCGGGCATGCTGTTCACCGGTATCGCCGAGTTCAAGGCGATGGGCCTGGCCACCCTGATGGTGGTGGCGGTGGCGATGGTCGGCTCGGTGACGGTGCTGCCCGCACTGCTCTCGCTGCTCGGCGAGCGGGTCGAGAAGGGGCGGATGCCGTTCCTGGCCCGCGCCAAGCGCAGGAGCAACGGTGAAAGCCGCGTCTGGCGCGCGGTGCTCGGGCGGGTGCTGCGCAGGCCCAAGCTGTCCCTGGCGCTCGCGGGCGGTGCGCTGATCGCCATCGCCGTACCCGCCGTGAGCATGAACACCGCGAACCTCACCATGGACCAGGAATTCGGCGACCGGCTCCCGGTCGTGTCCGCCTACCAGCACATCGACGAGGCGTTCCCCGGCGGTCCCGACCCGGCCGAGGTCGTCGTCACGGCGGACGACATCAACGCCGCACCGGTGCGCGAGGCCATCGGCCGCTTCCGCGCCGACGCGGTGGCCAAGGGCGCCTCCAAGGGCCCGGTCAAGGTGACCGTCCACACCGAGCAGAACGTGGCCGTCCTCCAAGTGCCGCTGATCGGCGGTTCCGACGAGAAGAAGAGCGAGAAGAGCCTGGCCGTCCTGCGGGACGAGGTGCGTCCGGCGACCCTCGGCGCGGTCGACGGTGTGGAGGCCCCGATCGGCGGCTCCACCGCCTCCTCCAAGGACTTCAACGACAAGCTGGGCTCGGCCGTGACCCCGGTCTTCGCCTTCGTCGTGGTCTTCGCCTTCCTGCTGATGCTGATGTCCTTCCGGTCGCTGACCATCGCGGTGACCTCGATCGCGCTCAACCTGCTGTCGGTGGGCGCCGCGTACGGCATCCTCACCGCGGTCTTCCAGCACGGCTGGGGCGCGGGCCTGGTGGGCGCGGAGGGTGTGGGCGCGATCGTGTCCTGGCTGCCGCTGTTCCTCTTCGTGATCCTCTTCGGGCTGAGCATGGACTACCACGTCTTCGTGGTCTCCCGGATCCGCGAGGCGCGGCTGGCCGGGCGCACCACCAAGGACGCGGTGGTGCACGGCGTCGTCACCACGGCGGGGGTGGTCACCAGCGCCGCCGTCATCATGGTCGCCGTCTTCGCGATCTTCGGAACGCTGTCGATGCAGAGCATGAAGCAGATGGGCGTGGGACTCGCGGCCGCGGTGCTCATCGACGCCACGGTGATCCGCGGGGTGCTGCTCCCGGCCGTGATGGCGCTGCTGGGCGAGCGCAACTGGTATCTGCCCACGTGGCTGAGGTGGCTGCCCGATCTGACCCATGACGAGGCGGCCCTGACGCGGCCGCCCGCCCCGGTCCCGGCGGGTGCGTCTCCCGGGTACGGCACCGACCTGGGTGACCGGCCGCGGCACGCCAGGGTCTAGCGCCTCCGCTCCCCCGCCGCGACGTCAACCGGTCGCGTGGCCTTTCGGCCGCGCGGCCGGTTCCGTGTGGTGTCTTGTTCCTGACGCCGCGGTGCCCGGGCAAAAACCCGTTGCGCCGTCGCCCGCTCCGTCCGTACGGTGCCAGGGTCACGGCGGAGATCCGTGGTGCACACGGCCCGCACGGGCGCACTTGGGAGGAGGACACCGATGGGCGGCAGTCCCGGCATCGGCGTGTCCACCCACGTCATCACCCGCGGCTGTGCCGGGGTGGCGTGTGTGTGCGCCTATGCCCTGCTCACCCGCCGTCCGCGGCGCGGCCCCGGTGCCCTGGCCGGCCCGGACGCGCCCAGCCTCTCCACGAGTCTGTGATCCGCCCGTTGTCGTAAGCGACCTGTCGTGGTCAGCGAACGGTTGTCATGAGCGACCGGCTCCGCTTTCGCCGCTGATCGTCTCCACGGGTGTCCGCTCATCTCCCCGAGCGGCCGATCTCCCGCTTCCGTATGCCCTCGGCCAGGGCCCCCGCCAGTTCAGGAATCATTCGTTCCGGACGGGCGGCAGGGCCCGTCCGGCGCTGCCGTCACCGCTGCCTCCGCCGTCCGTCCGGCTCCGGAAGGACCGTGGCCGTGGCCCGCAATCGACACCGTTCCCCCGCGTCCCGTCGCACCGCTCGCGACCGGGCGCGGCGCACCCTCTCGCAGAACTTCCTGGCCGACCCGGGCGCGGTGGCCCGGGTGGTCCGCGCCGCCCGCCCCGGCCCCGGCGATCTCCTGGTGGAGGTCGGCGCGGGCAAGGGCGTGCTCACCGAGGCGCTGGCTCCGCTCTGCCGCGAGCTGATCAGCTATGAGATCGACCGCCATCTGATCGCGGGGCTGCGCGAGCGGCTCGCCCCGTACCCGGCGGTGCGCGTCGTCCACCGGGACTTCCTGACCGCCCATCCGCCGCGCGAACCCTTCGCCCTGGTGGGCAATGTGCCCTACGCCCGTACCTCGGACATCGTCGAATGGGCCCTGCGGGCGCCCCGGCTGACCTCGGCGACCCTGATGACCCAGCTCGAGTACGCCCGCAAGCGCACCGGGGACTTCGGCCGCTGGAGCCTGCTGACCGTACGGACCTGGCCCGAGGTGGAGTGGCGGCTGTGCGGCCGGGTGGCACGGACCGCCTTCCGGCCGGTACCCGCGGTGGACGGCGGGATCATGCGGCTGATCCGCCGTCCGCGGCCGCTGCTGCCGGACGCGGAGCAACGCGCCTCCTACGCGGGTCTGGTGGAGCTGGGCTTCTCCGGCGTCGGCGGTTCGCTGCACGCGTCCCTGCGCCGGGTCTGCCCCGCCCGGCGGCTGACCGCCGCGTTCCGGCGGGCGGGGCTGGAGCGGGAGGTGGTGGTCGGCCATGTGACACCCCCGCAGTGGCTCGTCCTGGCTCAGGACCTGACCGGGGTGGCCGGGGTGGCGGAGGCGGCCACGGGGGCGGGGAGGGGCGGCACCGCCGCGTCGAAGGAGTCCAAAGTGCGCGCGAAGTCCCGGGTGGACAGCAGCAGTTTGTAGATGATGGCCAGCTCGAAGACGAGCAGCAGCACACCCGAGACGACGGTCGTCGCCACCACCGCGTCGACGGCGGGGCCGATGATGAACACGCCCATCTGGAACTCGATACCGCTGATGAGATGAGCGCGGATGCGGTGGCGCAGCAGGACGTTCCGGCACCGGGTCCACCACGGGAACCGGCGCCGGAACTCCTGGTGCAGATCGACGACGGCGGGGCGGCGCGCCGCCGGGGCGACTACCGGGTCGGTCCCCGGGACGGCGGGCCCGGGGACGGCGGTGCCCGGGTCCACCGGCTCGGTGGCCGTCGGCCCGGCCGGTTCCAGGGCGGCCACCGTGACCCGGTCCTGTTCGAGGTCGGCCTCGGGGTTCTCGCGGAGCAGGTCCTCCATGAAGGCGAGTTCGGCCGCGTTCTCGGCCTTGCGCGCCGCGCGCATCCGCGCCTTGATCTGCTTGCGCATCCCGTGCCGGATCTTGAAGATCTCCAGCGAGTCGATGTAGCGCAGCGCGTCCAGCGAGGCCACGGCCAGCGCGAGCCAGAGGTAGAGCACCTCCCCGGTGCGCGCGTACTGACCGCCCATCAGCGCCACCGCGCAGACCAGGACCCGGATCCGGTCGAAGACGAAGTCCAGCCAGGCGCCGAAGACCGAGCCGGTCCCGGTCAGCCGGGCGAGCTTGCCGTCCATGCAGTCGAAGATGAAGCTCACGTGGTACAGCACCGCGCCGAGCAGCAGCCATCTCCAGTCGCCCTGGGCGAAACAGGCGGCGGAGCCGAGACCCACGAGGAACGCGCCCCAGGTGAGCTGGTTGGGGGTGGCGCGGGTGTTTTTCGCGGTCCAGCGCACCAGTGGGGTGGCCACCGGGTCCACGAGCATGACGGTCCACCACGCGTCCCGCTTCTTCTCGGTGATCCTGCGGACCTCGGCGAGCGGCGGTATGTCTCGGGTCATTCTTCAGCTTCCTGGCGTTTGACAAGCGTTTACTTGAAGCTAAGAAGCCGTTGCAAGAAGAGACAAGAGCGGTGGGACGCAACCTTTCCCCGGGGGTATCGGTCTCTTGTGTGGACCAGGTCGATGGCAGGTTCAGGTGGACAGCCGGGCCTCGATCAGATCGGCGGCCCGCCGGGTCCCGCCCTCCCCCGCCATCCGCTCCCGGACGGCCGCGCAGCGGGCGGCCACCCCGGGGTCGCCGGCGAGGGCGAGCACCGCCTCACGCAGTGCCTCCGGCGTCGCCTCCTCCTTCGGCAGATGGCGGGCGACACCGAGCCCCTGGAGCATGTCGGCGTTGCCGAACTGGTCGACGGCCTGCGGTACGGCGACCATCGGCACCCCGCAGGCCAGCCCCTCCTGGCTGCCGCCCGCGCCCGCGTGGGTGAGGAAGACGTCGGCCTGGCGCAATACGCTCAGCTGCGGCACCCACTGGTGCACCTCGACATTGGCGGGGATCTCGCCGAGCTCGACGGGATCGATGTGCTTGCCGACCTGGAGGACCACGTACCAGCCCGGCAGACCCCCGAACGCCTCGAGACAGGCGCGGTAGAAGGCGGGCTCCTTGGTCCAGGTCGAGCCGAGCGAGATCAGCAGGACCCGGTCGGTGGCCGCGAGACCGTCCGGACGGTGCCAGGTGCCCTCACCGCTGCGGTCGCCCTGGCAGGCGCCGACGAAGGTGTAGGCGGAGCGGTCGACGCGGTCGGCGTGCGGTTGCAGCACCTCGGGGATCAGCACGATGCACTGCTCGGGGCGGCCGATAAGGCGGTCGGGGTCGGTGTCGGCCATCCCGTTCTCGTCCAGCCAGGCGCGGTAGCGCGCGTAGTACGCCCTGCCGCGCTCGGTCTCACGGATGGGAGCCATCATCGGCTCTCCGACCTCCTCCTCGTAGCCTTCCCAGGCCACGAGGCAGGGCGAGAGCTGAATGACCGGCACACCCCAGCGCCGGGCGAGGACGGGGGCCGGATAGGCGGTGATGTCGTAGAGGACGAGGTCGGGTTCGTCGCCCTCGTACGCCTTCAGGTGCTGCGGCAGCGACTGGACGGCGTCGTCGAGGAAGGGCTCGATGTGGTCGATCACCTCGGTACCCCATGCCTCGGGTTCGTCGTCGGTGGGGAGGGTGGAGGTGTAGATCCTGGGCTCGGCGCCGGTCGCGGCGACCTTGGCCGCGAAGGACTCGGGGATGGCGTAGGTGACCCGGTGGCCCCGGGCCACCAGCTCGCGGATCACCTCGAGGCTCGGGTTGACATGGCCGTGGGCGGCGATGCTGAACATGGCGATGTGGGCGGCCCGGTGCGGGCGCGGGGATGCGGTCATGCCCTCCACGCTAAGCAAGACGATACGTCTCGTAAAAATGATTTCCGGCATCCGGCGGTGTCCGCGGCTACCTACCGCTGATACCGGGCCAGCACCAGATTCCCGTCCTTGACCAGCCGATCCGTCAGGCTGTCCAGCCCGATCGCCCCGCTGTAGTACTCCTGGAGCGCCGGGGTGGCGACCTTGTCCTTCCACTCCGGATAACCGCGCACCGACTGGGCGGGCGCCGGACGCAGCGACCGGGCCAGCGCGGTACCGGTGGCCCAGCCGTATCGGCGGGTGTGCAGCGCCGGATCGCGCAGGGCGCGGGTGCCCGTTGGCAGCATCCAGTCGCCGAGCGCGAGCCGCACCATATGGGGCGGTCGCAGCAGGAAGTCGATGAAGCGGACGGCCTCCTCCCGGTACGGGCTGTCCTCGGCGACAGACAGCGTCTGCGGGCTCACCCCCTGGCGCAGGTCGCCGCCGAGCCCGGCCGGGGACGGCAGGACGGTCCACTCGAACCCCTTCGGCGCCTGCTGCGCGATCTGCTGACGGTAGGAGAACCCGAGCGGGACCATCGCGTACTTCCCGCCGAAGAAGCCGGGCAGGGTGTCCGAGCCGCCCATGCCGAGGGTGGTGCGGGAGGCCGTGCGGTCCCGCACCACCTGATCGCGGATGGTGCGCGGCACCCGCTGGTCGGCGGGGTCGAAACGGATGGTGACCTTGCCGTCCGCGCCCCGGTGGAAGACCCTGCCGCCGGTGGACAGCGAGAGGTTGAGGGTGGCGGAGACGGGCTCCTTGAGCGGCCAGGCCACCCCGTGCGTGCCGCCCCGGGTCAGCGTCTTCGCCGCGTCCTCGAACTCCTCCCAGCTCCAGGGCCGTTGTGCGGTGGGGACCCGGACCCGCGCCGCGGCCAGCAGCGCGCGGTTGGCGATGAGCACCCGTGGCTCCTGGAGGAACGGCACCCCGAAGACGCCGTCGCCGAAGGTGGCGGTCCGCCAGCTGTGCGGCGGGATGTCGTCCTTCAGCCGCCGCGGCAGCAGCCCGCCGAGGTCGGCGAGATACCCACCGTACGCGAAGTCGGCGAGGTCGTCGGCGGCGTCGTGGATGATGTCCGGCGCCTCACCGGCCTCGAAGGAGGTGAGCAGCTGGTCGTGGACGCTGTCCCAGCTGCCCTGGACGTATTCCACCTCGATGTCCGGGTGGGCCGCGTTCCACTCCTTCACCAGGCGCTTGTTGGCTTCCACCGACTCCTGCTGCCAGGCCGGCGACTGGAAGCGGAGCCTGACCTTTCCGCCGTCGGCACGACGCCGCCCGGGTGCGCAGCCGGGCAGCAGCGCGGCGGCGGCGGGCGCGGCCATCGCCCCGGTCAGGAAGCCCCGGCGGCGCATCAGTGCTTCACCGCCCCGGCCAGGGTGCCGCTGGTGATCCGCCGCTGGATGACGGCGAAGAGGACGAGGGAGGGGAGGGTCGCCAGCAGCGACGCCGCGGCGAGCGGTCCGAGGTCGGCGACGCCCTCCGCGCCGATGAAGTGGGTGAGGATGACCGGCATCGTCTGTTTCCCGGGGGACGTGAGCAGGACGAGGGCGAAGAAGAACTCGTTCCAGGCGGTGATGAAGGCGAACAGGGCGGTGGCCACGATCCCGGGGGCCAGCAGCGGCATGGTGACCGAGAACAGCGTGCGCAGCCGCCCCGCGCCGTCCACCGCCGCGGCCTCCTCCAGTTCGCGCGGTACGGCCCGGACGTACCCCGCGAGCATCCACAGCGCGAACGGCAGGGACCACACCACGTAGACCAGGATCAGCCCGCCGAGCGAGTCGACCAGGCGGAGGTTCTTGAGGACCAGGAACAGCGGGATGATCACCAGCACCAAGGGGAACGCCTGGCTGACCACCACCCATCCGGTGGCCGCCCGGGACAGCGGAGAGCGGTGGTGACGGGCCATCACATACGCCATCGGGGTCGCGATCGCCACGGCGACGACCGCGGCGGCCAGCGCCGCGAGCAGGCTGTTGGCCCCGGCCCGCAGCAGTGGCTGCTCGTCGAACGCCTGGCGGAAGTTGTCGAGCGTGGGGTGGTCCGGGAACCAGCCGGGGTGGAGGCTCGCCAGTTCGCGCGGCGGTTTGAACGCGGTGGACACCAGCCACAGCAGCGGGAAGCCGAGGAAGACCAGATAGCCCAGCAGGGCGAGGTACTGCCCGGCGCGGGCCGCGCGGCGCCGGACGACAAGGGCGCGCGGGGGACGCGAGACGGTACTCATCGGCCGTCTCCCGTCAGCCGTCCGACGAGCTGGACGGCGAGCAGCACCGAGACCACCGCGACCAGCACACACCCCATCGCCGCCGCATAGCCGAACTGCCCGTAGCGGAACGCCTCTTCGTACGCGAAGAGCATCGGCAGCCGGGTGCGTCCGCCGGGGCCGCCGCCGGTCAGGACGAACACCAGCGCGAAGGAGTTGATGTTCCAGATGAAGCCGAGCGCGCCGATGGCCAGGGCGACCGGCCGGATGGCGGGCCAGGTGACGGTGCGAAAGCGCCGCCAGGCACCCGCGCCGTCCATCGCCGCGGCCTCGTGCAGCTCCCGCGGAACGTTCGAAAGTCCGGCCAGCAGCACCACCGTCACCTGCGGCAGCCGCGCCCAGATGCCGACCACCACCACGGCGGGCAGCGCGGTGCCCAGATCGCCCAGCCAGTCCCGCTGGGTGCCCAGCGTCTCGCCGAGGATGCCCGCCTCCGGGTGGTAGACCAACCGCCACATGATGCCCACCACCACCTCGGGCATCGCCCAGGGAACGATCGCCAACGCCCGTGCCAGCCAGCGGAAGCGGAGGTTCTGGTTGAGCAGCAGTGCCAGCCCCAGCGCCAGCAGGAACTGCGGTACGGACACGGCAACGGCCCAGACCAGCCCGATCCGGAAGGACTCCCAGAAGAGCGTGTCGTGTGCCAGGTCCTGGAAGTTCAGCAGCCCGATCCACTCGGTGGGCTCGGTACGGCCCGACTGGGCGTCGGTGAACGCGAGCGAGACCCCGTACAGCAGCGGGCCGACGCTCAGCAGCAGGATCGGGATCAGCGCGGGCAGCACCAGGAACCAGGCGCCATGTCCCGTGGCGCGCCGAACTCCCGGCGCGCCGCCGCCGGACGCTCCCGCGTCCGGTCTCCGGTCCGGCCGCGCCGTCGCGGTCGTGGGTGTCACGGGCAGGGGGCTCCTTCGGGGCGCGGCGGGGCGGTGAGCGGGGCGGGGCAGTGCGGTGAGCGGGGCGGTGCGAGTCGGCTCGGTGGGGAGGCCCACGTCATCGTGCGGAGGGGACCGGGTGCAGTCAAGACGTACGACCGGGGGTGCGGCGTACGGGAGTTGACGCCGCGCCGCGCTGCCCGGGACCCCGGTGATGATCAACGAACGGGCCGAGGGTGCATGATGAGCCATGGCGCGCGGGCGGCGAAGGGGATACGGCGTGGCGGACGTGGCGTTCACGGAGGAGCGGGCGCGGGCGGTGCTCGGGGCGGCGCTGCCGCCGTATCGGGAGGGGGCGGCCGAGGCGCGGCTGCTGTCCTTCGGTGAGAACGCCGTCTTCGCCGTCGACAGCCTGTCGCTGGTGGTGCGGGTCAGCCGGGACCTGGAGGTATGGGACCGGGCGGCCCGGGAGCTGAAGGTGGCCGACTGGCTGGCACGGGAGGGACTGCCCGCGGTACGGCCCGACCGGAGCTATGGCTCGGAGCAGCCGCTTCCGTTCTCCGGCCATCTGGTGACCTACTGGCAGCGGCTCCCGGAGCCGGTACGGCCCGCCGGGCCCCGCGATCTGGCCGCGCTGCTGCATATGGTGCACGCCCTGCCGGAGCCGCCCGCGGAACTGTCGCTGGAGCTGCCGCGGCGGGAGCTGCTGGGCGGGGTGGAGCGCTGGCTGCGGCTGGCCGGGGACGCGATCGATCCGGCGGACGCGGCGTATCTGCGCGCCCGCCGGGACGACGTCGCGGCGGCGGCCGCCGAGCTGACACCGCGGCTGGCCCCCGGGCCGATCCACGGGGACGCCCTGCCGCGCAATGTGCACATCGGGCCCGACGGCCCGGTCCTCGTCGACCTGGAGACGTTCTCCTCCGATCTGCGCGAGCACGACCTCGTGGTCATGGCCCTGACCCGGGACCGCTACGGTCTCGAGCCGGCCGCCTACGACGAATTCACGGCGGCCTACGGCTGGGATGTGCGCGAGTGGCCCGGCTGTGCGGTGCTGCGGGGCGCCCGGGAGACCGCCAGCTGTGCGTGGGTGGCCCAGCACGCGCCGGACAATCCGGCGGCGCGGGCCGAGTTCGCCCGCCGGGTGGCCTCCCTGCGGGAGGGTGACCCGGCGGTGCGCTGGTCCGCGTTCTGACCGGGGTGCCGCGTCCCGACCGGGGTGCCGGCGCCGCTCAGGCCCTCCAGGCGGGGTCGCGGCCGCTGAGGCCGACCGCGCGGTCCAGCGCCGGAGCACTCTCCGGCACCGGGACAACGGCCCCGAACAGCTCCTTCGGACGGTCCTCGAGCGCGGACTGCGACAGCAGCCCGATGACGGCCTCGGCGCTGCGGGAGTCGCAGTCGAACGGCTGGCCGGTGGCACGGGCCAGATCCCAGCCGTGGATGACCAGCTCGTCCAGGGCCACCAGGCCCATGACTCCGGCGGGCAGGGTGACTCCCCCGGCCTCCGTGGACCCCTGCCAGGCCGCCGGGTCCCGCCACGCGGCCGCCATGCCGTCCAGCCGCCGCGGCAGCTCCTCCCGCCAGCCCGGCTCCAGCCGCGCCGCGGACCCCTGACCGGGCGCGGAGCGCTCCGCATCCTCCGGCGCCTTCTTGCGCGCTGCGTTCTGGAAGGCGAGTGCCAGCCCCATGATGTGGTCCAGCAGGTCCCCCACCGAGTACTCCGCGCAGGGGGTGCGCGCCGTCAGCTGATCGTCCGAGACTCCGCTGAGCAGTGCGGTCACCTGTCGGGCCGCGGGGCCGAGATCGACGATCGGGCTCTCTTGTGTCACGGCGGTCCTCCTCGTTCCGGTCCGGTCATCCCTCTGCCTGTACGGACCGGCCGGAGGCGGGAAACTCATCGGCGCGGGGTGCGCCCGTCCGGCCGACGGCCGTCCGGCGCGCCCGCCCCGGGACCTACGCCACGGCCGCGCCCACCTCGCGCAGCGGCCAGCTGCCGTCCACGACCGCGTCCGGGGTGCCCTTGCGGCGCAGCCAGGACTGGAAGTCGGCGGCCCAGTGCGCGTACCAGCCCACCTGCTTGCGGTGCAGATCCCACAGCTCGAGCCCGGCCACCTCGCGGTGGCGCTCGGCGAGCGCGCAGGCCACCCGCACCGCCGCCAGCGCGTCCGCCCCGGCCTCATGGGCCCGCTCATGCGCCACGCCGTACTCCCCGCAGACCGCCTCCAGCGTCCGCTTGCCCTTGCGGTAGCGGTCGACGGCCCGGTCTATCGTGTACGGATCGACCACCGGGCCGGTCTCCGCCCCGTCCAGCCGCTCGCTCAGCGGCCGCAGCCCGTACCGCGCCACCTCGGCGGCCAGCAGGCTCAGATCGAACGCCGCGTTGTACGCCACCACCGGGACGCCCCGGCGCCAGTGCGCCACCAGCGCGTCCGCGACCTCGTCGACCACCTCCGCCGCGGGCCGCCCCTCGGCCTTGGCCCGCTCGTCGGTGATCCCGTGCACCGCCACGGCACCCTGCGGGATGGGCACCCCCGGATCGGCCAGCCACTCCCGCCGCGCGATCGGCTCCCCGCCCTTCACCTCGATCACGGCCGCCGTCACGATCCGCGCCGTCCGCGGATCGGTGCCCGTCGTCTCCAGATCGAATCCGATCAGAAGCTCACGGTGCCAGCCCATGGCTGCCCTCCCTTGACATGATTCCCCCGGTTTCCCCCGGTTTTGCCTTGGTGTTCCTCACCTTCCCACGCACCACTGACAACGCCGGTCGGCACCGCCCGACGGCCCCGGGGCGGGACGCGGTCCAGCGGGGCCGTTCAGCAGGACCGTTCAGGAGGGGCGTTTTCGGGAGGGACTTCAGGAGACGGGCCGGGAGTCCGCCCAGACGCTCTCGAACTCCTCCCGGTAGGTGCCGAAGAGCCCGCCGTCCGCGGCGGGACCGGCGTCCTGGCCCGCCCGCACCACCTCGCGGCCCCGGCCGCCGCCCCGCAGCACCAGCACCGGGGCCTCCATACCGCGGGCCTTGCGCAGATAGCTCTGGACGACCGCGAGCCCGTCGGTGCCGTCGCCGTTCACCAGGTAGGCGGTGAAGCGGGGGGTCTCGTCGAAGACATGGATCTCGAAGGCCCCGGGGTCGCGCAGCCGGGCCCGGACCCGTCGCATATGGAGGATGTTCATCTCCACCGAACGGCTCATCTCGCCCTTCTTCAGGCCGAGTTCGCGTTCGCGACGGCGCACCGCGCTGCTCGCGGGGTTGAGGAAGAGCAGCCGCGCCCGGCAGCCGGATTCGGCCAGCCGCACCAGACGGCGGCCGGAGTAGTTCTGGACCAGGAGGTTGAGCCCGATACCGACCGCGTCGAGGCGGCGGGCGCCCTCGAACAGGTCCTCGGCGGGCAGTTGCCGCTGGAGCCGTACCCGGTCGGAGTGGACGCCGACCACATCGGCGTAGCGGTCGCCGACGAGGTCCTCGACGGCGTCGATGGGCAGCCGGTCCGCGGAAGGGGTGCCGGTGCCGCTGCCGAGTATCTCCAGCAGCCGGGCCGAGGCACGCTCGGCCTGGGCGAGCACCGTCTCGGACAGGGCGCGGTTGCGGGAGACGACATTGCGCGCGACCTCCAGCTCGTCCAGGGCGAGCTCCACCTCGCGCCTGTCGTCGAGGTAGGGCTCGAAGCACGGCCAGTGCTGGACGAGCAGCTCCCGCAGCTGCGGGAGGGTGAGGAAGCTGAGCACGTTGTCGTCGGCGGGATCGAGCAGATAGCCCTTGCGGCGGCTCACCTCCCGGACCGCCACCGCGCGCTGCACCCACTCCTGTCCGGCGGGTCCGGCCGCGGCGATGACCCAGTCGTCGCCGTGGACCGGTTCGTAGATGGGCCGGAGTACGGCACCGACGACCGCGCGCAGCCGCTGTTCCACCAGGTTCAGCCAGATGTAGGCCCGCCCGGCCCGGCGCGCGCGTGTCCGCACCTCGGTCCAGGCGTCGGCGCCCCAGTCCAGTTCCGCTCCGATCTCCATCGGCCGCACCAGGGACACCGCGCCGGGAGGTGCTTCGGTGGAGCCGTCACCCCCGGGACCTCCGTCACCAGGGGGCAGCTCCAGCCCGCCCGAGCTCACCTGTGCACCGCCTTCCGCCCCCGTTCAACGATCACCGCAGACTACTGCGCGGGCGGAGGCGGTGCAGCACTCTCGATCGACCTATCGGTCAACCTTGCTCTTCTGTATGGCCGTTGTGACCGGAGAGTGCGGGAGGCGTGAGCGGATTCATAGCGGTGACATCGCGCGGGGAGAGCTGGAAGCCCTGCCAGTGGACCGGCATCGGCTCCTGGTCCTCGTCACGGGCGATGTGGTGGAAACCGATGTTGACCCATACGACCGGGTGTTTGAGGCTCTGGCCGTTGACCCACTTGTCGACGGACTTGCCCGCGCCCCGACCGCAGTTGCGCAGGTTGTTGCTGGCGAACTGCTCGCACTTGTTGTACTCGGTGAAGTACACGTCGTGCTTGGTGTAGCCGCGGCCCTGGTACTTGGTGGTGTGTCCGGGCACGATCTCGTAGCTGCGCGGGTGGCCGTCCTTGTTCTTGCCCGCGGTGCTCACCACCCGCCACCAGCGCGCTTCGGCTGCGTCCCCGGCGAGCTCCTTGGTGACCTGGGTGCGGGTGGTCTTGGTCTTGGGGATCTGGCCGGAGGTGGCGGTGGTCTTGGAGTCGTACTGCTCGACCTTGCTCTTGGGCGAGCCGTCGAGGCCGAAGTTGAGCCGCCAGAACACATTGTGGGCGTGGCTGGTGGCGTAGTCCTTGGCGCCCTTGCCGATCGGCCAGCCGCGGCCGTCACCCGCGTCGTAGTCCATCGGGGAGAGTGTGCCGGTGGCGCCGACCTGCATGGACATGGTGCCGTCGCCGGAGAACCGCCACTCGGTGATGTACTCGTACCAGCCGACCTGGTTGACGGTGTAGAGCAGCAGGTCCTTGCCCTGCCGCTGGTAGACCTTGTTCCCTTCGCCCGTCATGCGGTAGGCGTGGCCGCGGGCGCGGGTGGTGGCGCACAGACCCTTCACGTTCTGCCGGCCGGGATCCCAGGCGTCCGGCACCCGCACGGTCTTGATGGTGCCGCCGGGACACTCGGCCGGGTCCAGCTGCAGCAGGCCCTGGGCGAAGTCCTGGCCGGTGATGTCGTCGTACTCATTGCTGCCGTCGTCGTAGGGCACATGGATCTGGCCCAGCTTGGCCGAGGTCAGCACCTTGATGGGGGCGGACTCGCCCTTGGGCTGGTACGAGACGTTGTCGAGCACCAGCCCGGCCTTGCTCTCGTAGTGCCAGCACATCCGCCAGGTGGTGCCGCCGTCCAGCTCCTGTTCGACCTTGTAGGCGGAGCTGCAGTCCGCGGCGGGCGCGGGGGCCTTCACCGGGGCCTTCGGGGCTGCCTGGGCGGGGCCCGCGGCGACCGCCACGGTACCGAGCAGCGTCGAGGCGCCGATGGCCGCCGCGACCCTGAGGCGGGCGCGGCGAAGCCTTCTTTCGGGCATGGAGGACTCCTGTCGGTTCAGCATGTGGGTGGGCGTGGGCAAGCGTCCGGCGGCGTCAGCCCAGCCGGGCGACCGAGTGGTCGCTCAGGTCGATCACCAGCTGGCGGGTGTCGATCCACGGGCCGTTGACGACCCGGGTGAACAGCCGCACACAGCGGTGCTTGCCGCAGTCCTGGACGGCGGCCGGTCCGGCGTTGCCCTCGCCCGCGCGGTAGACGAAACCGGTCACGGTCAGCTGGCCGGGGCCGGTCAGCGTCTTGCCGGTGGCGTCCTTGAAGTCCTCCTTCAGATCCGCGCCCCGCTTGTCGTTGATCAGCAGCCGGGCGGCCTCCACGGCCTCGTCATGGCCGGGCGGCGGCTGGACACCCCGCTGGGTGTCGGTGTGCTCGACCTTGCCCGCGCGCAGGTCGACCGTCTTGGTCACATATGTGTCGTCCTTGTAGTCGTAGTACGTGACATCGGCACGACGGGGCGGAGCGGCCGCGCCGACCTCGTCCGGTTCCAGTTCGGCGAGGTCGGTGGAGAGGTGCTCGGGGCCCTTCTTGCCCTTGACGTCCTCGCTCTCGGCCCGGAAGCCGCGGCTGAGCGCGAGCGACTGGGCGCGCTTCATCTCGTCGTCGGTGAGCGGATCCCGCCCGGTGCCCTTCTTCCCCCGCTCGGGAGCGGACTCCACCACTCCGGGCCGCGGCGACGCCTGGCCCTGCTCGGCCGCGGAACCCTGCGGCCCTCCCCCGCCCGGTCCCTCGTCACCGGACGCGCTGCTCGGCAGCGTCACCCCGATCATCACCGCGGCCGCCGTGACGGCCACGGCCGCACCGGCCACCACCTTGCCCAGGTGCCGGTGGATCATCGTGCGCACATCCTCCCCCAATCCCCCCTGTCGACATATCCTGTCGCATAGCGGTAAATCACGTATGCGAACGTCACCCGGTAGGACGAACCAAGGTGGCCGTAGGTTGCCTCCCAATTGAGGAAGTTCCGCCGAAACAGCGGTCAGACCGGGCCAGTTGGGAAAGGATTCCCCTCCGATCCGGTTCCGTCCGGTGCCACGGGTGCTCGCGGCCCCCGGAGGAGAAGTGGAAGAGTCGACGCATGCAGGTCTGGCCGGGACAGGCTTACCCCCTGGGCGCCACGTACGACGGCGCCGGAACCAACTTCGCGGTGTTCTCCGAGGCAGCGGTTCGGATCGAACTGTGCCTCCTGCACGACGACGGCTCGGAGACGGCGGTCGAACTGCGCGAGACCGACGCGTTCGTGCGCCATGCCTATCTGCCGGGGATCATGCCGGGGCAGCGCTACGGCTTCCGGGCCCACGGCCCGTACGAACCGGAGCTCGGCCACCGCTGCAATTCCGCCAAGCTGCTGCTGGACCCCTACGCCAAGGCGATCAGTGGGCGGATCGACTGGGGCGAGGAGGTCTACGGCTACCACTTCTACCGGCCGGACAAGCGCAATGACCTCGACTCCGCCCCGCACACCATGGCCTCGGTGGTGGTCAACCCCTACTTCGACTGGGGCGACGACCGGCCGCCGCGCACCGACTACCACCGCACCGTCATCTACGAGGCCCACGTCAAGGGGCTGACGATGCGCCATCCGCGGCTTCCGGACGAGCTGCGGGGCACCTACGCGGCGCTGGCCCACCCGGCGATCATCGAGCATCTGACGGAGCTGGGCGTCACCACGCTCGAACTGATGCCCGTACACCAGTTCGTCAACGACCACCGGCTGGTCGACGAGGGGCTGGCGAACTACTGGGGCTACAACACCATCGGCTTCTTCGCCCCGCACAACGCCTACGCCTCCTGGGGCGACCGGGGCCAGCAGGTCCTGGAGTTCAAGTCGGCGGTGCGGGCCCTGCACCAGGCGGGGATCGAGGTCATCCTCGACGTGGTCTACAACCACACCGCCGAGGGCAACCACCTGGGCCCGACCCTCTCCTTCCGGGGGCTGGACAACGCCTCGTACTACCGGCTGACCGACGACCGGCGGTACTACATGGACACCACCGGCACCGGGAACTCCCTGCTGATGCGCAGCCCGCACGTCCTTCAGCTGATCATGGACTCGCTGCGCTACTGGGTGACCGAGATGCGCGTCGACGGCTTCCGCTTCGATCTGGCGGCCACCCTGGCCCGTCAGTTCCACGAGGTGGACCGGCTGTCGTCGTTCTTCGACCTGGTGCAGCAGGACCCGGTGGTCAGCCAGGTGAAGCTGATCGCGGAGCCCTGGGACGTCGGCGAGGGCGGCTACCAGGTGGGCAACTTCCCGCCCCTGTGGACCGAATGGAACGGGAAGTTCCGGGACACCGTGCGCGACCTGTGGCGCGGGGAGCCACGGACCCTGGCGGAGTTCGCCTCCCGGCTGACCGGCTCCTCCGACCTCTACCAGGGCGACGGCCGCCGCCCGCTGGCCTCGGTCAACTTCGTCACCTGCCACGACGGCTTCACCCTGCGCGACCTGGTGTCGTACGACGAGAAGCACAACGAGGAGAACGGGGAGTCCAACCAGGACGGCGAGAGCTACAACCGCTCCTGGAACTGCGGGGTCGAGGGCGAGACCGACGACCCGGAGGTACGGGCGCTGCGCCGGCGCCAGATGCGCAACTTCATCGCCACGCTGATGCTCTCCCAGGGCGTGCCGATGCTCAGCCACGGCGACGAGTTCGCCCGTACCCAGGGCGGCAACAACAACGCGTACTGCCAGGACAACGAGGTGTCCTGGGTGGCCTGGCCGAACCCCGGCAAGGACGGCGGCGAGGAGGACCGCTCGGCGCTGGCGCTGCTGCGCTTCACCCGGTCGCTGGTGTGGCTGCGCCGTGACCATCCGGTCTTCCGGCGCCGCCGCTTCTTCCACGGACGGCCGGTCGAGGGCACCCACGACGAGCTGTCGGACATCGCCTGGTTCACCCACGAGGGCGAGGAGATGCGGCAGCGGGACTGGCAGGCGGCACACGCCAAGTCGCTGACGGTCTTCCTCAACGGGAACGCGATCTCCGAACCGGGGGTGCGCGGCGAGCGGATCACCGACGACTCCTTCCTGCTGCTGTTCAACGCGCACCACGAGCCGCTGGAGTTCACGGTGCCCGTCGACCACGGCAAGTCGTGGCAGGTCATCGTGGACACCGCCGAACCGGAGGGAGTGGAGCCGGGCAGTGGGGCGAAGGTGGCGGCGGGCGACCGGCTGACCCTGGTGGACCGCAGCCTGATGGTGCTCCAGCGGCCCGCGTAGGAGGCCGGGGGCCGACGGAGGGGTCGGTGGAGCACCCGAATGGGTGCGCGGGCATCTCATGGAACCCGCGGGGTGGGTACATACGTTCCTATGACGGCTGACCCCATCGCACCCACCGCCACCTACCGGTTACAGCTCCAGCCCGGTTTCCCCTTCGAGGCGGCACGGCGGGCCGTACCGTACCTGGCCTCGCTCGGCGTCTCCCATCTGCATCTGTCCCCCGTGCTGGAGGCCCGGCCCGGCTCCACCCACGGCTACGACGTGGTGGACCACTCGGCCGTCCGGGCCGAGCTGGGCGGTGAGCGGGGGCTGCGGTCGCTCGCCCGTACGGCGCGGGCGCACGGGCTCGGGCTGATCGTCGACATCGTTCCGAACCACATGGCCGCGCCCGTGCCCGAGCGGCTCAACCGGCCCCTGTGGGAGGTGCTGCGGGAGGGGCCCGCCTCGCCGTACGCGCGCTGGTTCGACATCGACTGGGCGGAGCACGGCGGAAAGGTGCTGCTGCCGGTGCTCGGCGGCCCGCTCGGCGAGGAGCTCAAACGGCTGGCGGTGGAGGGCGAGGGGGACGACGCGGTCCTCCGCTACCACGACCACACCGTCCCGCTGCGGCCCGGCACCGCGGGGCTGCCGCTGCCCGAGCTGCTGGACGCCCAGTGGTACCGGCTGGGCTGGTGGCGGCTGGCCCGTACCGAGCTCAACTACCGGCGCTTCTTCACCATCTCCGAGCTGATCGCGGTGCGGGCGGAGGACCCGGAGGTGTTCGCGGCGACCCACGCCAAGCTGCTGGAGCTGGTGCGCGACGGGGTGATCGACGGGCTCCGGGTGGACCACCCGGACGGCCTCGCCGACCCGGCCGGCTATCTGCGGCGGCTGGACCGGGAGGTGCGGGCCGCGACGGCGGATACAACGGTGGGCGGTGGCCGGTGGACCGTCGTGGAGAAGATCCTCGCCCGGAACGAACGGCTGCCCGCCGACTGGCCGGTGGCCGGAACCACCGGCTACGACGCGCTGCACCACATCGACGGGCTCTTCCTCGACCCGGACGGACCGGCCGCGCTGGCCATGATCTACCAGGACCTCACGGCGGCGGGGGCGGACGAGGGCGGCGACTGGGCCGCCACCGTGCGCCGCGCCGCGCGGGAGGTGGTGACGCATGAGCTGGCCGCCGAGGTGGCGCGGCTGGTGCGGACGGCGTCCCGGATCTGTGACGCCTCGCCCCGGCTGCGCGACCACGCGCCCTGGGCGCTGCGCACGGCCGTGCGCGAGCTGCTGGTGCGGCTGCCCGTCTACCGCCCGTACGCCGTCGTCGGAACGCCCGCACCGGACGGGGACGCCGCGCTGCTGGAGGAGGCGGCGCGGGGCGCCAGGACGGCGTTCGCGGTGGCGGAGGAGGCCCGGGCCGTGGACACCGTGCGGGACGCGGCGCTCGGCAGGCTCGGCGACGGACCGCACCACCGGGACTTCTGCGCGCGCTTCGCACAGACCGCGGCGGCGCTGCGCGCCAAGTCGGTCGAGGACACCGCCTTCTACCGCCACACCCCGCTGCTCTCGGCGGCGGAGGTGGGCGGCGACCCGGGGCGCCCGGCCGTCCCGGCCGAGGAGTTCCACGCCTTCGCCGCCCGGCTGCTGCGCGACTGGCCCGCCACCGGAACGGTGCTGTCCACCCATGACACCAAGCGCAGCGCGGACGTCCGGGCGCGGATCGCGGCGCTGACCCAGTCCCCGGAGTGGTGGGGGCGGCTGATGGCGGGCCTGCTGGCGAAGGCACGGGCGGCGGGTGAGCGGGACGGGACGGCGGCCCCCGACGCCCCTGTGGTGTGGACGGCGTGGCAGACCGCGCTCGGCCTGGGCCACGCGGACACCGCGCGGCTGGTCCCGGCGGTGCTCAAGGGCGTACGGGAGTCGGGGCTGCGCACCACCTGGACGGAGCGGGACCCGGCGTACGAGGAGGCGGTGGCCGCCTATCTGGAGTCGGCGGAGGGACCGGGCGACCCCGCGGCGCCGGTGTGGGCGGAGATCGCCGCCGAACTCGACGCCCCGGCCCGGGTGATCGCGCTGGGCGCCGCGTTGGTGCAGCTGACCATGCCGGGCGTGCCCGATCTCTACATGGGCACCGAGCACCTCTACCGCGCCCTGGTCGACCCGGACAACCGCCGCCCGCCCGAGCCGCGCCCGGAGGCGCTGGTCGCCCTGGACGCGGGACGGGAGGCGGACGGGGTGTCCGCCGAGAAGCTGCTGCTGACCTCGGCGGCACTACGGCTGCGGCGGGAACACCCGGAGTGGTTCGGCGCGGGAAGCGGCTATGTGCCGCTACGGGCCGAGGGCCCGGCCGCCGCCCACTGTGTGGCCTTCGCCCGGGTCCCCGGCGCGGCCGCGGGTGGCGGAAGCGGTGAAGGGGCCGGAAGCCGAGAAGGAAACGGGGGCCGTGAGGGGAGCGGAAGCCGTGAAGGGGGCGGGGCGGTCACGGTGGTCACCCGGTTGTCGCGGCGCCTGGCCGCGGCGGGCGGCTGGGGCACCACCCGCCTGCCGCTGCCGCCCGGCCGCTGGCGGGATCTGCTGACGGGCCGCAGGGTCGAAGGCGCCTGCCCGCTGGGGGAACTCCTGGCCCGCCTCCCGGTGGCCCTGCTGATGCGCGAGTGAGGTGGCGGGCCCGGTTGGAGGGCTGTAGCGCCCAACGGCGGAGCGGGTTGGCGCGCGGTGGCGGACGGCCCGAGGCGCGGCCGTCCGGCACCGCGCGGACGGACAGCCCGAGGCGCCCGACCGCCCGACGCCCCCGGACCGCCTCACCGGGGCCCGACCCGCCATGCGGCACCAGGGACTGGCGAGGCGGTGACCCGAC
Organism: Streptomyces sp. NA02950; assembly: GCF_013364155.1. Taxonomy (NCBI): domain Bacteria; kingdom Bacillati; phylum Actinomycetota; class Actinomycetes; order Kitasatosporales; family Streptomycetaceae; genus Streptomyces; species Streptomyces sp. NA02950. The sequence continues at coordinate 2,347,110 of NZ_CP054916.1, forward strand.
CACCACCGCGGGGACGGACAGTCGGAGGGCATCCGACGCCGAACGGCTGCCGACCGTGGACGGCCGGTCAGGCCGTCAACGGCGGCCCGGACGGGTGGGCTTACGCCCCGGCGGCCGGGGCCGCCGCCGTTCGGTCCAGCCGTGCCGTGCGGCTGAGCAGGGTGACAAAGGCGGCGGCCGCTCCGGTCAGGGACACCCGCGAGAACGCGGCCAGCTCTCGGTGCCACGGCGGGTCCAGGGGCACCGCCGTGGCACCGTGCCCGGCGGCCACATGCGCGGGGGTGACGACGATGCCCGCACCGGCGGACGCCATCCGCACGGCGGTCGAGGAGTGCTCGGTGTGCACCCCGTCGCGCGGGACGAACCCCGCCCGCTGACAGGCCAGATCCAGAAAGCGGCGCCCTTCGACCACCGGCTCCAGCGCACAGCGCACCCAGTCACGGTCCGCCAGCTCCTCCAGCCGTATGGACTTCCGCCCGGCCAGCGGGTCCCCGTCCGGGACAACGACGACGATCTCCTCCCGGCCCAGGGGGGCAACGGGCCCCGGCCAGTCCTTCGGACGGTGGCCGATGGCGAGGTCGGCCACCCCGCGCTCCATCCGCTCGCACAGCTCGTCGCCGGTGGCGTACTCGCGCACCAGCAGCCGCACGCCCGGACGTTCACGGCGCCAGTGGGCGAAGACCTCGGGCAGCACGCCGACCGCGAGGGCGTGCAGGGTGGCGATGTGCAGTTCGCCACCTTCGGTCCCGGCCGCGGCCCGTGCCGCGCGCCGCGCCTGCCGGGCGCTGCGCACCGCCCGTTCGGCATGCGGCAGATAGGCCCGCCCCATCGGCGTCAGCCGTACCCCGCGCGAGAGCCGCTCCAGCAGCGGTCCGCCGACCTCTGCCTCCAGGGCCTTGACCTGGTGCGACAGCGTCGGCTGACTGACCCCCAGCAGTTCGGCGGCGGCGGTGAAGGAGTCCTCCTCGACCACCGTGACCAGATATTCCATCTGCCGCAGACTCATCCGCTCCCCCTGTGCCATGCAGCTATGCCATGCAGAGAATCCATCGGAACTATAAAAACTATGCCTTGGACTCATACCGCGCCCCGGGCGGAGGCTTACGTCCATGGATGAGACCGACGTCATCGTCATCGGGGGCGGCACCGGCGGCTACAGCACCGCACTGCGCGCCGCCGCCCTGGGCCTGGAAGTGGTGCTCGCCGAACGCGATCTGATCGGCGGCACCTGTCTGCACCGCGGCTGTATCCCCAGCAAGGCCATGCTGCACGCCGCCGAACTGGTCGACGGCATCGCGGAGGCGCGGGAGCGCTGGGGCGTCAAGGCGTCCCTGGACGCGGTGGACTGGCCCGCCCTGACCGCGACCCGTGACGACATCGTGGCCCGCAACCACCGCGGGGTGGAGGGCACTCTCTCCCACGCCGGTGTCCGTGTGGTGCCCGGCACCGCCGCCCTGACCGGCCCCCGAACGGTCCGCATCGAGCCGGTGACCGCCACCGGACCGGGCGGAGCGGCCGCTGCCGGAGACGACGGGCGGCGGGTCAGCCAGTGGACCGCACGCCGCGGCATCGTGGTGGCCACCGGCTCCCGGCCCCGCACCCTCCCGGGTCTGGCACCGGACGGCCGACGGGTCGTCACCAGCGATGACGCCCTCTTCGCACCCGGCCTCCCCACCTCCGTCCTGGTGCTGGGCGGAGGCGCCATCGGGGTCGAATACGCCTCACTGCACCGCTCCATGGGGGCGCGGGTCACCCTGGTCGAGGCGGCGGACCGGCTGCTCCCCCTGGAGGACGCCGATGTCAGCCGCCATCTCACCCGCGGGCTGAAGCGACGCGGTATCGAGGTGCTGACGGGTGCCCGGCTGGAGGAGGCCGAGCCGTACGAGGACGGGGTGCGCGCCACCGTCCGCACGGCCCGCGGCGAGGTGCGGACCCTGGACGTCGAGCGGCTGCTCGTGGCCGTCGGCCGTACCCCGGTCACCGACGGGCTGGACCTCGCCGCCGCCGGACTCGCCACCGACGAGCGCGGTTTCCTCGCCCCCGCCGACTGGTCGCGGCTGGAGACCGCGGTACCGGGCATCCATGCCGTCGGCGATCTGCTTCCTCCCCCTTCTCTCGGACTGGCCCATGCCTCCTTCGCGGAAGGCCTGGTGGTGGCCGAGACCCTGGCGGGCGGTACACCCCGCCCCGTGGACTACGACGCCGTGCCCCGCGTGACCTACTCCAGTCCGCAGACCGCCTCCGTCGGCCTCTCGGAGGCGGCGGCCCGGGCCCGTGCGGGCGATGACGCGGTGGCGGTCAACACCATGCCGCTGACCGCCGTGGCCAAGGGCATGGTGCACGGGCAGGGCGGCATGGTGAAGGTGGTCGCCGAGCGGACGGCAGAATCCGGAGCGGCGGGATCCGGAGCGGCGGGATCCGGAGCGGCGGGATCAGCCGGGCGGGTCCTCGGTGTTCATCTCGTGGGCCCGCATGTCTCGGAAATGATCGCGGAGAGCCAGCTCATCATCGGATGGGACGCCGAACCCGGCGATGTGGCCCAGCACATCCACCCGCACCCCACCCTCTCCGAGGCCGTCGGCGAGACCTACCTCACTCTGGCCGGGCGCGGTCTGCATCAGCACTGACCGATGCCCCGCCCTCCCCTGCCGCGGATATCTTCGGGCCCGCGGGCCGCCCGGCCATCTCCTCCGCCACCACGACCAGGATGACGCCGAGCACCAGGATCACCGCGCTCGCGATCCACTCGTGGCCGTCGACCAGGGGCAGACGGCCCAGCAGACCCCAGAACCGGAACCAGCCCACGAGCTCGTGCACCAGCCCGGCGAGGCCCCAGAACACGAGGAGCGATCCCGCCCCCTCCCATACCTTCTTCATGCTTCGAGGCTAGGCAGCGGGCCGGGGGCGGCGGATCGGCCGAAGGTATCGCGCCGCCCGACTTTGGTCGCTTCCCCGGCCGAGAGCGGCGACGCCGCCCCCGCCCGTCATTACATTCCTCCGTATGGGCAGTTCACCGACCACGCGTCCACCGCGCCGCACCGTACGCGACTGGTTCGTCGACCCCAGCATCATCGTGCTGGCGGCGTTCTTCTCGCTCCTCGCCTCCACGACGGTGGCCGAGGATCCGTCGGTGTCCGACGACGCGCTGTTCGCCGATGTGAGCGCCGGGGCGCTGGCCTGTCTCGCGCTCTGGCAACGGCGCCGGTGGCCGGTGGGGCTCGCGCTGACCCTGCTGGCCGTCGGCACCGTCTCGTTCTACACATCGGGGCCGCTGCTGGTGGCGGTGTTCACCGTCGCCGTCCACCGACCCCTGCGCACCGTCGGGCTCGTCGGCGTGGCGTCCGTCGCGCAGTCGCTGACCGGCCCGGCCGTGCGCCCCGACCCGGATCTGGGCTACGTCGAGTCGGTGCTGCTGGGCGCGGTGCTGTTCAGCGGGGTCATCGGCTGGGGCATGTTCGTGCGCTCCCGCCGCCAGTTGCTGGAATCCCTGCGCGAGCGCGCGCTGCGCGCGGAGTCCGAGGCGGCGCTGCGCGCCGAGCGGAGCCAGCGGCTGACCCGTGAGCGGATCGCCCGGGAGATGCACGATGTGCTCGCGCACCGGCTCTCCCTGCTGAGTGTGCACGCGGGCGCGCTGGAGTACCGCCCGGACGCCTCCCCCGACGAAGTCGCCCGCGCCGCCGGGGTGATCCGCCACAGCGCCCACCAGGCGCTCCAGGATCTGCGTGAGGTGATCGGGGTGCTGCGGGCCCCGGACAGCGATCCCGCGGACCCGTCTCCCCCCGACCGGCCGCAGCCCGCCCTCACCGATCTGCCGCGGCTGGTCGAGGAGTCGCGGCAGGCCGGGATGAGGGTCACGCTGCGGGAGAAGATCGGCGGCGCGTCGGGGGCGGAGTCGGTGCCGGGCGCCACGGGCCGTACGGCGTACCGGATCGTCCAGGAGGGGCTGACCAACGCCCGTAAGCACGCCCCGTACGCCGAGGTGACGGTGGTGACGGCCGGGAGGAGGGGCGAGGGGCTGACCGTGGAGATCCGCAATCCGCTCCACCGTCCGGTGCCCCCACCGGCCCGCCCCGCGGCGCGTGAGCCGGTGCCCGCCGGGGATCGGGGATCTGACGCCCCGACGGCCGCCGCGACGCCCGCACAGACTGCCGTGACAGCAGAGACTCCCGTGACAGCGGAGACTCCCGTGACCGCACCGGCTCCCATGACCGCCCCCGCTCCCGGGGCTCCCGGCCCCGTCCCCGCGCCCCCGGCCATCCCCGGCGCGGGCCGGGGGCTCATCGGGCTCGCCGAGCGCGCGGAACTGACGGGCGGACGGCTGGAGAGCGGGCCGTCCGGCCGTGGCGACTTCCGGCTCTACGCATGGCTACCGTGGCCCGCATGAGTCATTCCGCGCCGGACTCCCCCGCGCCCACCCCGGCCCCCGGGCCCACCTCCGCCCAGGCCGCGGCGTCCGTCTCCGCCCCCGTCCGGGTGCTGCTCGTCGACGACGACGCGCTCGTCCGCGCCGGGCTGCGGCTGATGCTGGGCGGCGCCTGCGGAATCGAGATCGTGGCCGAGGCATCCGACGGTTCCCAGGTCGGGTCCCTGGTTGACCGGTACGCCCCGGACGTGGTGCTGATGGACATCCGGATGCCCACCGTGGACGGTCTGGCCGCGACCGAGGAGCTGCGGCGGCGCGAACGGCCCCCGGAGGTCATCATCCTGACCACCTTCAACGCGGATGAGCATGTGCTGCGGGCCCTGCGCGCCGGGGCGGCGGGCTTCGTCCTCAAGGACACCCCGCCCGTGGAGCTGGTGGCCGCCGTGCTGCGGGTCGCGGAAGGCGATCCGGTGCTGTCCCCCGCGGTGACCCGGCAGCTCATCGAGCAGGTGGCGGGCTCCGGACCAGATCCCCGCCGGGGCCGGGCGCGGGAGCTGCTGACCCGGCTGAACGACCGGGAGCGGGAGGTCTCGGTCGCGGTCGGCCAGGGAAAGTCCAACGCGGAGATCGCCGCCGCGCTGTTCCTGAGCGTCCCCACCGTCAAAACCCATGTGTCACGGGTCCTCACCAAGCTGGGCCTCAACAACCGTGTCCAGATCGCCCTGTTGGCCCACGACGCGGGCCTCCTCGACCCATGACACCGCAAGCGGACAGCCGCGGGAAAAGAGGTGGACGCGGAGCCGTCGGGGGTTTTACAGTGCGGGCACGCCCTTGATCGAGAAAGGAGGCGAGAGCCATGGACACCATGACGACCATTCCGCGCTCCCGCCCCCTATCCGCAGGGCGTATCCGCGTCTGATCAGGTATCCGACCCGGGAGCGCATCGCTGTCCCGGAAGGATTCCCATGACCGATCTGGTCATCCGCGCGCTCACCGAGGGCGACGCCCATCTGTTCCACACCCTGCACGACCCCGCACTCGTCGGCCGGGGCCGCTTCGGCCGCACCTACGCCACCGTCGGCCAGGGCGGCGAGTACCGCCCCGAGTGGACCTGGGTGGCGCTGCGCGACGAGCGCGTCGTGGCCCGCGCCGCCTGGTGGGCCGCGCCCGGCGACACCAAGCCCATCGCGCTGGACTGGTTCGACTTCGCCGACGGCGAGGACGAGGCCGCCGCCGAACTGCTGCGCACCGCACCGCATCACGCCGAGTACACGCTGATGGTCCCGCCCGGCTGGCGGGACCGGCCCGAGGAGCGGGCGGCGGCGCGGGCCCGTGTCGACGCCGCCGTGGCGGGCGGGCTGACCCCGCTGGTGGAGCGCTTCCGCTACGAGTGGACGCCCGGCGACGGGCTTCCGGAGCGGCCGGGGCGGCTGGAGTTCCGGCCGGAGCCCGATGACGCGGTGGTGGCCGAGGTGCTGCGCCGGGTCATGCCGGGCAGCCTCGACGCACACGATCTGAAGGCCATGGCCGAGGGCGGTATCGAGGCCGCGGTCCGTGAGCTGATGGACTTCCTCACCTGGTGTCCGTCACCGCGTGCCTGGTGGCGGCTTGCGTGGACACCCGGCGGGGAGGTCGCCGGCATCCAGGTGCCCGCGCACAATCCGAGCGGGCCCTGCGTCGGCTTCATCGGGGTCGTCGCCGAGCACCGCGGCCACGGCTATGCGTACGACCTGCTGGTGGAGTGCACCCACGACCTGGTGGAACGGGGCGCCGCCACGATCGCTGCCGCGACCGACCAGGGCAACGCCCCCATGGCCGCGCACTTCACCAGGGCGGGCTATCCCGTCACCCAGGAGGTCATCGACCTCGTGTGACCGGCGCCCCGGTTGATCGGCCGGCGGGCTGACCGGTCGGCGGGCCGGCCGGTTGACCGGTGTTGTCCTGCTGCGTCCCGGCACCGCGTCCCCCAGCATGGTCGGGAACCTCGGGCGACGCCACGAGGTGAGCGGCCATGAGAGGGGAGACGCCAGTGCTGTTCGAGGTGTGGGCACCGCACGCCGGGCAGGTCGGGCTCCATGTGGAGGGCGTGACCCGTCCCATGGAGCGCGATCCCGCCCGGGAGGGGTGGTGGCGGGCCGAGGCCGAGGCCGGGCACGGGACGCGGTACGGCTTCGCGCTCGACGGCGGCCCGCCGCTGCCCGATCCGCGCTCCCGCCGCCAGCCGGACGGCCCCGAGGGCCTCAGCGCCGTCGTGGACCACTCCCGCTTCCCCTGGGAGCGGGAGTGGTTCGGACGGCCGCTGCCGGGCGCGGTCCTCTACGAGCTGCACATCGGCACCTTCACCCGCGAGGGCACCTTCGACGCGGCGGCCGAACGGCTGCCGCATCTGGCCGGGTTGGGCATCAGCCATGTGCAGCTGATGCCGGTCTGCCCGTTCCCCGGGACCCACGGCTGGGGGTACGACGGCGTGGCGCCCTGGGCGGTGCACGAGCCGTACGGCGGACCGGAGGGCCTGGCCCGCTTCGTCGACGCCGCGCACGGCCACGGCCTCGGCGCGGTCCTCGATGTGGTCCACAACCACCTGGGCCCCTCCGGCAACCATCTCCCCGCCTACGGCCCGTACTTCACCGACACCCACCACACCCCCTGGGGCGCCGCGGTCAACCTCGACGCCCCCGGCTCCGACGAGGTCCGCGCGTACTTCACCGGCAGCGCGCTCGCCTGGCTGCGCGACTTCCGGCTCGACGGGCTGCGGCTGGACGCCGTACACGCGCTGCACGACACCCGGGCGCAGCACTTCCTCGCCGAACTGTCCGCGGCCGTGGACGCGCTGGCCGCCAGGACCGGCCGCCCGCTGTTCCTCATCGGCGAGTCCGATCTGAACGATCCGCGCACCACCGCACCGCGCGAGTCCGGCGGCCACGGTCTGCACGCGCAGTGGAACGACGACTTCCATCACGCCCTGCACACCCTGCTCACCGGTGAGCACCAGGGCTACTACGCCGACTTCGCCGCCGAGGGCGCCGGTGCCCTGGCCAAAACGCTGACCGGCGGCTTCTTCCACGACGGCACCCACTCGGCCTTCCGGGGCCGGGCGCACGGCAGCCCGCTGAACACCCGCACCACCCCCGCCCACCGGCTGCTCGGCTATGCCCAGACCCATGACCAGATCGGCAATCGCGCGATCGGCGACCGGCTCTCCGGCAGCCTGTCCCCCGGTCTGCTGGCCTGCGCGGCGGCCCTCGTGCTGTGCTCGCCGTTCACACCGATGCTGTTCATGGGCGAGGAGTGGGGCGCCGGCACGCCCTGGCAGTACTTCACCGACCACCAGGACCCGGAGCTCGCCGAGGCGGTACGACGCGGCCGCCGCCGTGAGTTCGCCGCCCATGGCTGGACCGAGGCGGAGATTCCCGACCCCCAGGATCCGGCCACCCGGCTGCGGTCCTGCCTCGACTGGTCGGAACCGGAGCGGGAGCCGCATGCGGAACTGCTCGCCTGGCACCGGCGGCTGATCGCGCTGCGCCGCGCCGAACCGGCCCTCACCGATCCGGGCTGGCCGGTGTCCGAGCCGGCAGGCGGGTTACCGGACGGGGTGTCGGCCGGGGTGTCGGCCCCGGCGGACGGCGGCTGGTTCGGCTTCCGGCGCGGTCCGCTGCACATCGTCGTCAATCCGCGGAAGCGTTCGGCCCAGGTCCGGCTCGGCACCGGACCGGGCGAGGTCAGCGAGGTGGTGGCCGCCTGGCGGCCGGTCGAACTCCCGGGCGCGGACGGCGTTCTGCGGCTGCCGCCCGAGTCGGCCGCCGTCCTGCGCCACGGGACGCGCTGACCGTCACACCGCCTGACCGTCACACCTCGCCGACCGGCACCGGCCCGGCGCACGCCGGTACCGCGGCCGAGGCCGGGACCCAGTCAGCCCTCGACGGCCATGCGTATGCCCAGGGCCACCAGTACCCCGCCGGAGACCCGCTCCATCCCGCGGCGCACCACGGCCCGGCTCAGCAGGCGCTTCATCCGGCTCACACCCCAGACGTACACGGAGTAGTAGCCGATCTCGTAGACCGCCCACACCGCCGCCAGCACCACCATCGTGGGCAGCTTCGGCGCGCCGGACGGCACGAACTGCGGCAGGAAGGAGAGCGCGAAGACGGCCGCCTTGGGGTTGGCCAGGTTCATCACCAGGCCCGCGCGGTACGAACGCCATCCGGAGCCGCGCCCGCGCGGCGCCGGGGCGACGACGGCCTCCTCGGCCGCCGGCCCCGGCTCCTGCCCCTCGCCCTCCCGCCTGGCGCGCCGGGCCGCGCGCAGCGTCTGGACGCCGAAGCCCACCAGCACCACCGCGCCGGTGATCCGCATGACGTCGTACGCGACCTCGGAGGCGGCGAGCAGCCCGGTGAGCCCGAAGGCGGCGGCCAGGCCCCAGATGAAAATCCCGGTCTCATTGCCGAGGACCGTCATCAGCCCCGCCCGCCTGCTGGCGAGCGACTGCCGGATGATCAGGACGGTGCTCGGGCCGGGTGAGGCGGCGATCAGTGTGCAGGCCCCCAGGAAGGCGATGAATGTACTCAGCATCCGGCCATCGTCGGCCCGGCCGCACCGATCGCGCCAACCCTTTGCGGACCCCCGGCCACCCGGCCCGCGGCCTCAGCTCTCCCGGGGCGTCAGCCGCAGCGAGATGGAGTTGATGCAGTACCGCTGGTCGGTCGGGGTGGGATAGCCCTCGCCCGCGAAGACATGCCCCAGGTGGGAGCCGCACCGGGCGCAGCGCACCTCGGTACGGACCATGCCGTGCGAACGGTCCTCGATCAGCTCGACGGCGGAGGTGTCCGCCGGGTCGTAGAAGGACGGCCAGCCGCAGTGGCTCTCGAACTTGGTGTCGGAGCGGAACAGCTCGGCGTCGCACGCCCGGCAGGAGTAGACGCCGGTCGTCTTGGTGTCGGTGTACTCACCGGTGAAGGCACGCTCGGTACCGGCCTCGCGCAGGACCTGGTACTCCTCCGGGCTCAGTTCCGCGCGCCACTGCTCGTCCGGCTTGTCGATCTCGTACGCCATCGGCGGACCTCCTCAGCTCTCGCGGCTCTCGCCGCTCTCCGGGCGCTCCAGACGGGCGAGGATCTCCGGACCGAGGTCGGTGACATCGCCCGCGCCCATGGTGAGAACAAGGTCACCGGGCTTGGCCATTCCGGCGATCAGCCCGGGCACCGCGGCCCGGTCGTGCTCGGCGGTCACATCGGCGCCCCGGCGCGCGGCGGCGTCGATGACCAGGGCGCTGGTGATGCCCGGGACCGGGTCCTCGCGGGCCGGGTAGATGTCGAGGACGACGGAGGCGTCGGCGAGCGTCAGGGCCTCGCCCATCTCGGTGCCCAGCTCCTGGGTGCGGCTGAACAGGTGCGGCTGGAAGACCACCAGGACCCGCCCGGCACCGGCGCCGCCGCGGATCGCCTCCAAGTCGGCGGCGATCTCGGTGGGGTGGTGTGCGTAGGAGTCGATGACCTGCACTCCGGCCGCGGTGCCCTTGAGCTGGAGCCGTCGCTTGACGCCGGTGTACGCGGCGATCGCGGGGGCGAGGTCGGCGGCGGGGACGCCCAGGGCGGCGCCCGCGGTGAGCGCGGCCACCGCGTTGAGCGCGTAGTGGCGGCCGGGGACGGAGACGGCGAAAGTGATCTCCTGACCGCCCAGGACCTCGGCGAGCCGGACGGTGACCCGGCTGGTCAGACCGTGCTGGACGATGTCGAGCACCCGGACGTCCGCGCTCTCGTCCTCGCCGTAGGTCAGGACCCGCAGCCCCTCGCGGCCCTTCACCCGGGCGGTCAGCTCACGGGCACCGTCGTGGTCGGCGGAGACCACGAGCGCGCCGCCCGGCCGGATCCGGCCCACGAAGGTCTCGAAGGACTCGTAGATCTCGTCCATCGAGGCGTAGTTGGCGTGGTGGTCGAGCTCCACGTTGAGGACGATGGCGACCTCGGGAGCGTACTTGTGGAAGCTGCGGTCGCTCTCGTCGGCCTCGGCGACGAAGATCTCGCCGCTGCCGTGGCGGGCGCTGGAGCCGGGTGCGTCCAGGTCACCGCCGATGACGTAGGTCGGGTCCAGACCGAGGCTGCCGAGGGAGACGGCGAGCATCGAGGTCGTGGTCGTCTTGCCGTGGGTGCCCGCGACCGCGATCGGCCGGGCGCCGTCCATCAGCGCGGCGAGCGCGTCGGAGCGGTGCACCACCGGGATGCCGCGCTCGACGGCGGTGACCAGCTCCAGGTTGTCGGCGCGGATGGCGCTGGAGACCACGACGCTGCTGGCGTCGGACGCGATGTGCTCGGCGGCGTGGCCGATGTGCACGGTGGCGCCCGCCTCGCGCAGCGCGGCCACGGTCGGGGAGTCCTTGGTGTCACTGCCCGCGACCTGTGCGCCGCGCTGGGCGAGCACCTTGGCGACGCCCGACATCCCGGCGCCGCCGATGCCGATGAAGTGCGGTCGATCCAGCGCGTCGGAGGCGGTGCCGGCCGGTGCCATGTACGGGTCTCCCTGATTCGCAGTTCTCGCTGTCGGCCCGATTCTCGCACCCCGCACCGCCCGGCCCCGCGCAAGCCCGTGACGGCCCGGCTCAGCCTCCTGTCGTCTGTCCCTCGTCGACCGCGTGGGAGAACAGCTTGAGCACCGGGACGCCCACGGTGTGCCGGGCCCGGGAGGCCCAGTCCCGGTGGAAGAACTCCTCCACGAAGTGCGGGGCGGTGAGCACGATCACCTCGTCGGCGCCGGTCTCCTCGACGACCCCGCGCAGCACGTCCAGCGGGCGGCGCTGGACGACCTGGCCCCTGGCCTCGCAGCCGGCCTCGCGCAGGGCCGCCACCGAGTGGGTGAGGGCGCGCTCGGCCGGTTCCAGCGCCTCGCTGCCCTCGGGTTCGTCCCGTTCCTGGGCTGCCTGCTCCAGCTCGCCCAGCGCGATGTCGTCTATGGCGCGCAGCAGCCGGTCCTTACTGCCCCGGGGCTGCATCAGCACGATGAAGGAGATCGGATCGTCGCCGTGCAGGCTGGTGACGAACTCCACGTCGGCAGGGGTCAGGGGCTTCTCGATCATCAAAACGCTCGTGAACACGGCAGGCGCCCTTCTCCATTCACGGATCCCGTACCGGAATCCATAAATCCAGTCCGTTTACGCGTTTACTGCAACATTATTGGTAAATCCGACGGTAGCGGGTGAAAAGGAACCCGGCTTCCTCCAGGACGGAAGCGAGAGCGAACCGTTCCGGTTCCGCCAGCGCGGGACCGTTGACGATGCGCGCCGCGTCCCCCGCGGCCAGCAAGGGCGCCACCGAAAGACACAGCTCGTCGAGTACCCCGGCGGCCGCGAACAGTGCCAGCAGTCTGGGTCCGCCTTCCGTCAGCAGCCGGGTGTGGCCGCGCTCGGCGAGGGCGGTCACGATCGGGGCGGCGTCCACCCGCCCCGACTCCCCGTGCCCGGTGAGCACCACCTCGGCACCGGCCGCGCGGGCGGCGGCGAGCCGCTCCCCGGGCGCCCGTCCACCGGTGATCACCAGCGTCGGCACCACGGGTTCGGTGAACAGCGGCATCGAGAAGTCGAGGTCCAGGCTCGCGCTGACCACGGCGATCGCGGGCGCCGGGGCCTGGCCGAGCGCCGCCCGCCGCTCGGCGAACGCCTCCCGGACCCGCGCCGGGCGGTATCCCTCCCGGCGTACGGTCTCGGCACCGACGACCACGGCGTCGGCGAGCCCGCGCAGCACCCCGAAGATCCGCATGTCGGCGGCGGACGACAGCGGTTGCGAGCGGCCGTCGTGATGGGCGGCGCCGTCCAGCGAGGAGACCATGTTGGCCCGCAGGAAGGCCCCCGCGGGCCCCGGCGGCCGGTCCGGGTAGGCATAGGCGTCGGCCAGCTCGTCCAGCCCCCATTCACGGTCCTCTTCACGGTCCTCGGAGCCGCGCGGGGCGGCGGATCCGGTGGTCGGCTCGGTGGACAACGGGAACAGGCGTCGCATACGGCGCAGTGTGACATGCCTCCCTCTCGGTCCGTGGCTCCATGAAATGCGACTACCCTGGACTTCCGTGTCTGCACCAACCACCACTTCTGGCTCGGCAGGCCCGATAGCCGCCGAAGCCCCGGTAGCCCTCACCGCCCGCGCTCCGCACGTTCCGGCCGAGCGCCTGGTCGCCGAGATGGTGCCGCCGCCCCGCTTCGCCACGGTGAGCTTCGACAACTACATACCGGACCGCAATCAGCCCAGCCAGGCCGAGGCCGTCAAAACGCTCAGCGGCTTCGCCGAGAGGCTGGACGGCGGGACGGGCGCGAAGGACGGCCGACGCCGGCACTGGTTCCGCCGGGAACCCAGGTCCGCCGCCCCGAGCGGCCCGCGCGGGATGTATCTGGACGGCGGGTACGGCGTCGGCAAGACCCATCTGCTGGCCTCCCTGTGGCACGCCACCCCGGCCGCCCCCGAGCGGAAGGCGTTCGGCACCTTCGTGGAGCTGACGAACCTCGTCGGCGCGCTCGGCTTCCAGCAGACCGTACAGACCCTGAGCGGCCACCGGCTGCTGTGCATCGACGAGTTCGAGCTGGACGACCCGGGTGACACCGTGCTGGTGTCCACCCTCCTCGGCAAGCTGGTCGAGGCGGGCGTGGCCCTGGCCGCGACCTCCAACACGCTCCCCGGCAAGCTGGGCGAGGGCCGGTTCGCCGCCGCCGACTTCCTGCGGGAGATCCAGGGGCTGTCCGCCCGCTTCCACACCCTGCGCATCGACGGCGAGGACTACCGGCACCGCGGACTGCCCGAGGCTCCGGCCCCGTACTCCGACGACACGGTCACGCGCGCGGCGTACCGCACCCCCGGTGCCTCGCTCGACGACTTTGCCTCGCTGCTGGAGCACCTCTCGCGGGTGCACCCGAGCCGGTACGGCGCGATGTGCGACGGCGTCCAGGCCGTGTGTCTGACCGGGGTCGGCCCGGTGCCGGACCAGTCGACCGCGCTGCGGCTGGTGGTACTGGCGGACCGGCTCTACGACCGCGAGGTGCCGGTGCTGGCCTCCGGTGTCCCGTTCGACCAGCTGTTCAGCGAGGAGATGCTGCGCGGCGGCTACCGGAAGAAGTACTTCCGGGCGATATCCCGGCTCACGGCACTGGCCCGGGACGCGAAGGGGCTCGCCGAGGGGCGGAGCGGACACTGAGCCGGGCGCGGCGTGCGGCCGCGTAGCGTAGCGGGGTCACGGCGTCGTGGGGACGCGTCCAGTCGACACTGATCAGATGGTTCCCGCACGCGCATGCGCGTGATACACACGTGCGGTCATATTTCCTGTCCGCCAGCAGGGAGTTACCGCATGTCAGCGACACGACGTCAGGTCCTGGGACGCACCGGTGCGCTGGGCGCCTCCATCGCCTTCACCGGAAGCATCCCGGAGCTCTTCGCCGGTACGGCCTCGGCCGCCGGATCCGATCCCGCCGCCGAGGCCGCCGAGGCCGTCCCCGGCGGCTACGGCCCGCTCGTCCCCGACCCCGACGGTCTGCTCGACCTCCCCGAGGGGTTCCGCTACCGGGTGCTGTCCCGGGAAGGCGACGAACTGCGCTCCGGGGAGGGCAAGGTCCCCAGCCACTGCGACGGGATGGCCGCCTTCCCCGGCCGGTCCAGCGGCAAGCACAGCCGCACCCACCTGGTCCGCAACCACGAGAACCGGGTGGACGCGGCGATCCGCGTCCCCGCCGTCAAGGGCCTCACCTACGACCCGGCCGGCCTGGGCGGCTGTACCGCCCTGGAGCTCGACTCCCGCAACCACGTACGGTCCGAGCGCGTCGCCATCGCGGGCACGGCGGTCAACTGCGCGGGCGGCCCCACCCCCTGGAACACCTGGCTGACCTGCGAGGAGACCGAGGACAGAGCCGGGACCAACGGCTACACCAAGGACCACGGCTTCATCTTCGAGGTCGACCCCTACGATCCGCGCCGCACCGGCGCCGTGCCGCTCACCGCCATGGGCCGCTTCCAGCACGAGGCCATCGCGGTCGACCCGCGCAACGGCATCGTCTACGAGACCGAGGACGCCTTCGATAAGCCGTTCGGGCTGTTCTACCGGTTCCGGCCGAGGAAGCCGCTCGGCGGACTCGGTTCGCTACGCGCGGGCGGTGAGCTCCAGGCGATGCGGGTGCCGGGCGTACCCGACCTGTCCACGGTCCAGGAGACCGGCACCACCTTCGACCACATCGAGTGGGTGACGGTCCCCGATCCGCTCGCCAGGGAAACCCCCATCCGCTTCCAGGACTTCGGCTCCGGCGGCATCACCCACGCCCAGAAGCTGGAGGGCTGCTACTGGGGCGGGTCGTCGGTCTACTTCGTCTCCAGCTTCGCCAAGAGGGCGGCGGGTTCGGCGGCCGACCACTACGGCCAGATCTGGCGCTACGACCCGTGGCGGCGGCGGCTCACCCTGGTGATCGTCTTCGGGCCGGACACCGACCTCCAGCTGCCCGGCGAGTCCCCGGACAACATCACGCTGGCGCCCAGCGGCGGACTGATGGTGTGCGAGGACGGCGAGGGCGCCCAGCACGTCTTCGGAGTGACCCGGGCGGGCGAGGTCTATCCGATGGCCCGCGGACGGCAGAACATCGGCACCCCGGAGAAGCCGGAGTGGGGTGAGTTCGCGGGCGTCACCTTCGCCCCGGACCACCGGACGATGTACGTCAACTGCTACACCCCGGGGACCACCTTCGCCGTGACCGGCCCCTGGCGGCACTGAGCGCTCCGCGGGACCGCGCGGCCTAGCCGGAGCAGGCGGTGCGCTGGGCCTCCTGCCATTCGCAGACCGGGCACAGCGTCACCCCGGGCCGCGCGGCCGGGTACTCGGTGGGCTCGCCGCACCGCACGCAGTCGGCGTACGGCGGGCCCGCCGTGGCATGCGCCGGGCTCCCGGGCCCGGGGGCGTCGCAACAGCCGTTGGTGTCCGTGGTGTCGTCCATGGCCCCGACCCTACGGCGCCGGGGCCGTAGGGTCGGGACCGTACGGGCCGAGTGCGCTGACGCCCCCGCGCCGCCTACGTGCGGCGGGAGCTGAGGGCGCAGGCCAGCGCGGTCGCCCCGGCGGCCGCCGCACCGGTCACGGCCAGCGGCAGCAGGGGCAGCGGCACGGCACCGCTGTGCGACCCCTCGACGAGTCCCGACACCGCGGCGTTCGCGGGCGAGGCACCGGCCACCAGCACCAGCAGCGCGGCGACCGCGGTGGCGGAGATCGCCCAGCCGGGGCTGCGCAGCAGCGGCCGGTTGCACAGCGCGCCGACGGCCGTGCCGAGCAGCGCACAGGCGAACGCGGCGAGCAGCCCGGCGGCGGTCGCCTTCGCCACCGGGATCCCGACCTGGTGATCCGCGGTGCGCGGGTCGCTGATGAGGCCGACGAACAGGGCCCCGGCGGTGCCGAGTACGAGCGCCGCGCCGAGCGCCGTGAGCACACCGGCCAGATGCACCCGGCCGGGGCCCGCCGCGGCGGCCGCGCAGTTGCGTGCCGCGGCGGGCTCGTTGGTGGCACACACCCGCACCAGCCAGGCCGCCACGGGGAGCAGCGCGGCGGCGGCGTAGCCGAAGGAGTCCAGGACCGGATCCCCCGCCCGCACCGTGATGCCCATGAACGCGACGTAGAGCAGCACCGGCGGCAGCCAGCGCTGCGAGCGGACCAGCAGCGCGGCCTGATAGCGCAGCAGCGCGGTCATGAGGCCTCCGGCCTTGCTGTCGGCGCCCCGGGCGGCGCGTCCCGCACGTCCCGCACGTCCTGCGCACCTGGCGGGTCCGCCGCGTCCGCCACGGAGCGGATGTGCCACGGCGGGTGGGCGGTGAGCAGGGCCCGCAGCAGTGCGTCGGAGTGCGCCGCCCCGACCGTCATCCGTATGCGACGCCGCTCCGCGCCGTCCGCGGCCGGTCCGACGGCGGGCGCGGGCCCGGACACCGGTGACTCGCAGCGCGGCGCGCCCGGCAGATCCGGCGGAAGCTCGGCGTCCGGCGGGCCCACGGCCACGACCGTCACCCGCGGCTCCGCGGCACCTGCCGAGGTCCGCCACGGCGTGTCCGACATCCCGGCGGCAGGTCCCGCACCCGACGGGTCCGGCGGGCTCCCGCCCGCGGTCGGCGGCCCCAGCGGCGTCAGGCGGGCGTCGGTGACGCGGAACACCGCGTCGGCGGCGCCGGACAGCCGTCGGGGGTCGTGATCCACGAAGACGACCGCGGCACCGTCGGCGACCCGCTCGGCGACGGCCGCGTCCAGTACGGTGCGCGCGGCCCGGTCGAGGCCGGTCCACGCCTCGTCGAGGACCAGCAGACCCGGGGCGCCGAGCAGCGCCTGTGCTACGGCCACCTTCTGGCTGGTGCCCTTGGACAGTTCGGCGAGCGGGGTGTCGGCGTGTTCGGCCGCGCCGAACCGTTCCAGCCACTCCCCCGCCCCACGCTCCGCCGCCGCCCGCCGCAGCCCGTGGATCCGGCCGAGGTGGGTGAGGTAGCCGCGGGCGGAGAAGGGGAGTTCGGCCGGGAACCGCTCCGGGTACGTACGCGGTGCGCGGGCGGCCGGTGATCCGGCCCGCGCTCGGTGCGTCGATCCCGGCGAGCAGCCGCAGCAGGGTGGACTTCCCGCTGCCGTTGGTGCCCTCCACGCGGGTCAGCGAGCCCGGCTCCAGCTCGAGGTCGACACCGCGCAGCACCCAGGGCCCGCCCAGGCCGTAGCGGCGGCCGACTCCTCGCAGTCTCATGCCGGTCGAGCATAGGCCCGGCGAACCGGCCGCCGTGTCGTGGGTCAGTTGGCGCCGTCCTTCTCCGGCTTGGCCTCGCTCGGGCGCACGATCACGAACCCCTCCCCGTCCAGCCGGAGTTGGACGGCCTCGCCGGAACCGCCGCGCAGCATCGAGCCGAAGCTCTGCGAGCGGTGCAGCGAGGTGCGCAGGGCGGTGGTCCAGCCGACGACGGCGTCGGTGTCCACGCAGACCGGGTCGGTCGGGCTGACCGGGATGACGATGGGGTTGCCCTCGCATATGAGGCCGAGCCGTCCGCTGCCGCTGAACACGGTGTTGAACAGGCCGCCGCCCGTCATCCCCGCGCCCTTCATCATCTCGATCTCGTAGGTGAGGGAGGAGTCGAAGCACAGGACGTTGCGCCCGTTGATGGTGAGGCTGTCGCCGGCGGCGAGGTCCACGAGGAAGCAGTTGGCCGCCTCGTGGGCGAACCACGCCTCGCCCTTGCCGCGGACGACCATCAGCGCCAGCCCCTCACCGGTGAGCGCGCGCTTGAGGAACGTGCCGACGCCCTGGCCGTGCTTCTCGAAGGAGAGGTCACCGCGGAAGGCGACCATGGCACCCTGGCGGGCGTAACACTCGCCGTCGACGGCGTACTTGATCGACTTCGGATTCTGGAGGGTCATCCCCGGCGTGGTGGCCAACTGGGCCATGTACTCCGGAGAGAAGAGATCGCTCTGCATGTGCGCATAGTTCCGGGGTTACTGATCATTCCGCAATATCCGTCCCGCCCCCGGCCCGCGTCCTGCTGGCAGACTGGGGCGCGTGACCAGCTCCGAAACCCACCCCGGGACCCGCTCCGGGACCAGCCCCCGCACCAGCCCCTTCCGTCATGCGGAGACCGGCCGGGACGCCGCGCCGCAGTTCGTCCTGCCCTTGGTGGTCCGGATCGAGAAGGCCGCGCCCCCGGCCCGTACCGACGCCCTGGAGACGGCGGCCCGCGCCGTGCTGGTGCTGCTGTCGGACGAGCGGGCGACCGGGGGCGGCGGCGAGTGGGCGGAGGCCGTACGGGCCTGGCAGGACGCCCGGATCCGCAAGGTCGTACGGCGGGCGCGCGGCGCGGAGTGGCGGCGCGCCGGGACGCTGCCGGGCATCACGCTCACGGGCCGGGCCGGGCGGGCGCCTGAGGGCGGGCAGGGCGACGGGTCCCCGCCGGCGGCCGAGGTGCGGGTGTTCCCGCCGGTGCCGCTGGACGGTTGGCCGAAGGAACTGGTCAAGCTCCAGGTGTCCGGCACCGACCTGGACGACCCGGAGCCACCGGCCGCGCCCGACCCCGCCGAACCGGTGCTGTGGATGAATCCGCATATCGACATGTCGGCGGGCAAGGCGATGGCCCAGGCCGGGCACGGCGCACAGCTCGCCTGGTGGGAGCTGGACGGCCCGACACGGGCGGCCTGGCGGGCGGCGGGCTTTCCGCTGGCCGTGCGTACGGCGTCCCCCGAGCGGTGGGACGCGCTGACGGCGAGCGGCCTGCCGGTGGTGCGGGACGCGGGCTTCACCGAGGTCACTCCGGGGTCCCGCACGGTGGTGGCGGACCACCCGTCGCTGCGGCGGCGCTGACCGCCGCAGCGACGGCGACGGCGCCCGACCGGAACGGTGCGGGCGCTCAGCCGGTGGTGCGGCGCCTGCTGCGGATCGCCCGCGCGACCACCGGCGGCAGGACATCGGCGGCGAGCCGCCGGACCGGGGAGCGCCCGGGGCGGCCCGCCGCGTCCGCGGAGGCCGACGGTGCGTCCGGCGCGGACTCCCGCGGCTCCTGGGCGTAGCGGGAGCGCGGCGCGGCCGGGTTCGGCGGCTTGCCGGAGAACCGCAGCACCCGCCGCCCCGCGATCTCCTGCACGCTCGTGTGCATCGTCGACCGCCATTCCTCGTCGGCGAGCAGCTCGTCCTGCAACGGCCCGGGGTCGCCCCAGGTGCCGTAGAGCTTCTGGGTACTGAGACACACCGGCCGCAGCCCCCGGGTGAACACCGCCTCCCAGGTGGCGGCGGCCACGCCCGGGGTGTGTTCGGAGCGGAAGTCGTCGAGGACGACGAGGCCACCGGGGGCCAGCGCGGTGTGCGCGGTGTCGATGTCGCCCGCCACGTGCTCGTACAGATGCGAGGCGTCGACGTGCACGAAGCGGCAGCTGTCCGGGCCGACGTGGCGTGGCACCACGGAGGTCGGCCCCTGGAGGACGTGGGGCAGCTCGTCGTGGAAGGCGAGGTAGTTCTGCTCGAAGGCGGTGCGGGTGAGGGTGGCGTACGACTTGCGGGCCTCGGCCGCGTTCTGCTCGTCCGGCGCGTCGGCGTCGAAGAGGTCGCAGACCGTGAAGCGCTCGCCCCTGCGCAGATAGGCCGCGGTGAAGATGGCGCTCTTGCCCATGTAGGCGCCCATCTCCAGGAGGTCTCCGCGCTGCTCGTGGCGCTCCTGACGGGTCAGGAAGCGGTCGAACAGCACTTGGTCAAGGCTGGGGAACCACCCCTTGACGTCGTTGAGGCTGCGGGGACGTTGCGCTGCTCGCGCGGTGGTGGCCGTCATGCTGCTCTCAGTTCCTCGGTTGCGTGCGGTGCGTAAGTTGCGTGCGGTGCGTGCGTGGCGTTCTGAGCGGCGTCCGGAAGACGTGAAGAGACGTGGGTGGCCGCCACGCTGACAGCGGAAGGCAACGTCGGAGGGTCCCTGTGGTGTGTGTTGTGTGACCGAAAAAGCGAGATGAAGTGATGTCCACATCAGTACGAACCCGGGCATAGCGGGGCGCTGCGAGGCTGGAAATCGACCGGGAGGAGGACGGCGGGAGGCCCGGTGGCCGTTCAGAAGCGGAGGGCCGCCGCGATACGGTCGCAGCCGGACAGGGCCCCGTCCGGGACGAAGGCGACCTCGCTGCCGGTGTCCAGCGCGGCCTCGATGATCTCGTCCACGATGTCCTCCTGCACGGCCGCGCCGTGCTCGGCGGCGCTCAGCTCGGCCGGGTCGACCGGGCTCAGATGCTCGCCGGTGACCCGGACCGGCTGCTGGTAGTTCTCCTCGACGACCAGCAGATCGATCCGGCCCTCGCGGGCCACCTGCCACACCTCCTCCAGCCCGGCGGCGAAGGCGCGCCGCCCCTGGGCCTGCTCGGTGCGCCGGATGACGCGCTCGGTGTGGCGGGCCGCCTGCTCGCCCAGCGCCGGGCGCAGCGCCTCGGCGAGCGCCCTGGCGGGGCCCCCGGCCAGTCCGCCCTTGGGCACCCGGCTCACGGCGGCCTTCGCCGCCGTGCCCACCTCGTCCAGCAGGCTGAGCACGGGGGCGAGCCCGACCAGGTAGAGCGGGCGGCGATCGGTCGCGAGCAGACCGTCGAGCCCGGCGTCGACCTGTCGCAGATACTGCCGGGTGCGCTCGTCGTCGTAGATGCCGGGCGCGTTGCCGATCCGCTCCTCGCGCTCGACGTCCTCGTTGTCGCCCGGCTCGGGCTCCATCGGGAACCCCGCCACGCGCACCTGCTGGAGCGAGCCGTTGGATCCGGCCCACAGCGCGGTGCGGTCCGAGGCGACGGCGAGCACCCAGTACGGGCGGGTCCGCTCGCGCGCCGCGACCAGGTTGCGGGTGAGGAAGGTGTCGCTGAGGACGACGCGCTCGGGCGCCGTCCTCGGCAGCGACCAGACCTCGTACTCCCCCTTCGCCGCGAAGATCACGAGCGAGTCCAGGGCGTAGCGCAGATCCGCGTCGGCCACGGCGCGGTCGAGCTGCCCGCTGATGTCGAAGCGGGCCTCGCGCGGGACGTCGGGAGCCGCCTCCAGACGTCGTTTGGCCTCGGCGACGAGGTTGCGCAGCCGCACCGAGTCCTGTGCGTTGTGGGTTTCGCGGCGGAGGGTCGGGAGGGTGATGGTGACCGCCGGATAGGGCCTCTTGGCGCGGAGGGCGGTCAGCGTGCGGGATGTCAGACCTGTGGTGCGCATCATTGCCTCTCAACGCTGGTCATCACAGGATCGCCCAGGAGTGGCGGGGTCGCATCACGGAGCGGGGGCGGCGCCGTGGGGGGACGGCCGTGGGGACGGGGGTCGGGGGGCCCGGCCCTCCCCCGGGCCCCCGGAACCCTTACGGTCCGGTGACGGCGCGGCGCGTGGGCGGGCCGCGCGCCGTTCCGCGGCCTAGCGTCGCCACCATGCGCGTACTGGTCACCGGAGGCGCGGGCTTCATCGGCTCGCACATCGTCACCGCTCTCACCGCCCACGGCCATGAGCCGGTCGTCCTCGACGCCCTGCTCCCGGCCGCCCACCCGGCACCGCCGCCGCTGCCCGACGCGGAGTGGATCCACGCCGACGTACGGGACCGCCTGGCGGTGGACGCGGCGCTGCGCGGCGTGGAGGCGGTCTGCCACCAGGCGGCGATGGTCGGCCTCGGCAAGGACTTCGCGGACGCGCCGGACTACGTCGGCTGCAATGACCTGGGCACCGCCGTGCTGCTGGCGGGGATGGCCGAGCGCGGGGTGCGGACCCTGGTGCTCGCCGGGTCGATGGTGGTGTACGGGGAGGGCCGCTACGACTGCCCCCGGCACGGGTGGGTGCGGCCCGGCCCGCGCGCGGAGGCGGACCTCGCGGCGGGCCGCTTCGAACCGCCCTGCCCGGAGTGCGGCACCCCGCTGGTGGCGGGGCTGGTCGCGGAGGACGCCCCGGCCGATCCGCGCAATGTGTACGCCACGACGAAGCTGGCCCAGGAGCACCTGGCGGCGGCGTGGGCGCGGGCGGTGGACGGCCGTGCGGTGTCGCTGCGCTACCACAACGTCTACGGCCCGGGGATGCCGCGCGACACCCCCTACGCGGGTGTCGCCTCGTTCTTCCGCTCGGCGCTCGCGCGCGGGGAGGCACCGACCGTGTTCGAGGACGGCGGGCAGCGCCGGGACTTCATCCACGTACGCGATGTGGCCGCGGCCAATGTCGCCGCGCTGGAGGCGGCGGTGGGCGGGGCGGACACGGCGGCGGACGCGGCACCCCTGGGCGCGCTGACCGCGTACAACACCGGCAGCGACGATCCGCACACGGTGGGCGAGATGGCCGGGGCCCTGGCGGAGGCCCACGGCGGCCCGGCACCGGTGGTCACCGGCGCGTACCGCATGGGGGACGTCCGCCACATCACGGCCTCGTCGCGGCGGATCCGGGAGCGGCTGGGGTGGCGGGCGACGGTTCCGTTCACGGAGGGCATGACCCAATTCGCCCGAGCCCCCCAGCGCGCGACCGCCCGCCGCCCCCACCCGGTCCCCTAGACGCCTGCTCCCGAGCCCGCGGACACCCCCGCCTCGCCGCCGTCGCGGCCCACGACCGGCCCCGGGGCGGCGGGGCCCCGGGACCGGGCCCGGTGGCCCACCGGCTTGCCGGCCGTCCCGAACCCCTGCGCGGTGGCAGGACGTGGTGCCCGCCCAGGAGACACCCGCGACCGGCGGCGACGGCCGTGACCGCCACCGACCCGTCCATGGAGCCCACGGGACAAGCGCGAGGCCCCGGCCCGTCCCGGAGGACGCCGCCCCTCCGGAGGCGCGGGCGTGCGTCCCGTCCGCGGCCCGCCGCGCACGGTGCGGCCACGGCACCCCGCCGCGGCGCCCGACAGCAACGGCCGTTGCCACCCTCCGCGGGGCGGGGCGCCCACCCCAGGCCGGGCCGAACCGCTCACGCCCGCGCCGCAGGGAGACGGACCACCGCAGCCCGCCCCCGCCGCAGGGCGGAACGCGGACGCGGCGCCCCGCGGCCACGCCCCGACGGCGCAGCCGTCGCCCGGCGCCCCGGCCGGGCCGAACCGCCTACCCCCGCGCCGCCGGGAGGCGGACCTCGAAGCAACAGCCGCCGATGACGTTGTGGACCGCCGCGCGGCCGTCGTGGGCTTCGACGATGCCGCGGACGATGGCGAGGCCCAGGCCCGCGCCCGCCGGGGGGGTGCGGGCGTGGCTGCCGCGCCAGCCGGTGTCGAAGACGCGCGGGAGGTCCTCTTCGGGGATGCCGCCGCAGCCGTCCGTGACCGACAGCACGACGTGGTCCGCCTCGCGCTGGGCGGCGACGGCGACCGTGCCGTCGGCCGGGGTGCGGCGGATGGCGTTGATGAGGAGGTTGCCCAGGACGCGGGTCATCTCCTTGCCGTCGGCCTCGATCGGGACGGGGTCGATGGGATTGCCGATCAGCCGTACGCCCAGCTCACGGGCGAGCGGATCGGCACCCGCGAGGGCGTCGCCGACGAGGTCGTAGACGGAGATCCGGGTGAGGGTGAGGGACAGCGCCCCCGCGTGGATGCGGGAGAGTTCGAAGAGGTCGCCGACCATGTCGTTGAGCCGTTCCACCTCGGTCCGGATCTGGCGCAGATAGCGCTCCGGATCAGGGACCATCCCGTCCTCCAGCGCCTCGGACATCGCGCGCAGACCGGCCAGCGGGGTGCGCAGATCGTGGGAAATCCAGGCGACGAGCTCACGGCGCGAGGACTCCAGGGCCCGTTCGCGTGTCCGCGATTCGGCCAGTTTGGCGCTGGTGTCGGCCAGTGCGCGGCCGAGAGCGGCGAGTTCGGCGGTGGCCTCGCCGTCGGGGGCGGCGAAGTTTCCGCCGTCGCCGAAGGAACGGGCGGCCTGCGCCAGCGCGTTGCTGCGCGCCACGACCCAGCGGCCCAGCAGCAGCGCGGTGGCCATCGACACCACGGCGGCCATGGCGCAGACGGTGGTGACGACCGTCAGGTCGTGCGCGGACAGGAACATGGCCCACGCGACGGCGAGCGTGCCCGCCAGCATGGCGGTCACCGTGACGGCGGCGACGACGGTGAGGGACACGACGACGGACCGTCCGCGCAGCAGCCGCAGCGCCAGCGCGCCGAGCAGACCGGCCGCGGCGGCGCCGAGGAAGGCGAAAAGGGCCATCAGGAGCACGTCTCGCACGGCGATCAGCCCTCGCGGTCCGCGGTCTGGGACGAGGGGGTGTCGAAGCGGTAGCCGACGCCCCAGACCGTCTGGATGAGGCGCGGTGCGCCCGGATCGTCCTCGATCTTGCCGCGCAGCCGCCGCACATGGACGGTGACCGTGGACAGATCGCCGAAGTCCCAGCCCCAGACGTCCCGCATCAGCTCCTCGCGGGTGCAGGCCACTCCGGGGTGGCGCAGCAGATGGGCCAGCAGGTCGAACTCACGGAGGGTGAGGGCGAGTTCGCGGCCGTCACGGGTGGCGCGGCGGGCGGTGGGGTCGAGGGTGATCCCGGCGTGCCGGAGCACCCCGTCCGGCCGGGCGGGGCCGCCCGCGCCGCCGGGCGTCCCGCCCAGGGGGGCACCCCGCGGACCGGTGCGGCTGCGGCGGAGTACCGACTCCACGCGCAGCACCAGTTCGCGCGGGCTGAACGGCTTGGTCACGTAGTCGTCCGCGCCGATCTCCAGGCCGAGGATCCGGTCGTCCTCGTCACCGCGCGCGGTGAGCATGATGACCGGCACCGGCCCCTGGTCGCGGAGCGTGCGGCACACCTGGAGCCCGTCCATGCCCGGCAGCATCAGATCGAGGACGACCAGGTCGGGCCAGCGGGCGGCGGCGCGGGCGAGCGCCTCGGGGCCGTCGGCGGCCCGGTCGACGTCATAGCCCGCGCGGTCGAGGTATCCGGCGACGACCTCGGCGACGGTCGGGTCGTCGTCCACGACGAGGACCCGGCCGTGGGTGGGGGTCTGCTGCATTCCCCCAGCCTCGCACCGAGCCGGGCCCGGGCCCACCCCGGGCGGACGGGGACCGGGCGACGTCCGCGTTTCGTAAGGAGCTGAAGCCCGAAATGTCGCTTTCTTCTTCGTAGTGTGGGGCGTGTGACACATGCGATCACTCCCCGTTCCGACGTTGTTCCCCGTGCCGACGTCGTCCTGCCGTGTCTGGACGAGGCCGCGGCCCTGCCCTGGGTGCTGGAACGCATCCCCGACGGCTGGCGCGCCATCGTCGTCGACAACGGCTCCACGGACGGCTCGGCCGCCATCGCCCGCGCCCGCGGCGCGACCGTCGTGCACGAGTCCCGCCGCGGTTTCGGGGCGGCCTGCCACGCCGGCCTGCTCGCCGCCGAGGCGGAGTTCGTCTGCTTCTGCGACTGCGACGCCACGCTCGACCCCGCGCTGCTGACCGGTTTCGTCACGACGCTCGCCGAGGACGGTGCGGACCTGGTGCTGGGCCGCCGCCGTCCCCAGGGGCGGGGGGCCTGGCCGGCGCACGCCCGGCTCGGCAACATCGCCCTCGCCCGGATGCTCCGCCGGCGAACCGGCCTGAAGCTGCACGACCTCGGCCCGCTGCGGGCCGCGCGGCGCGAACCGCTGCTCGGCCTCGGCCTCACCGACCGGCGCAGCGGCTATCCGCTGCAAATGGTGGTGCGGGCGTCCGACGCGGGGTGGCGGGTCGAGGAGCGCGATGTGCCGTATCTGCCGCGTGCGGGGGCGTCGAAGGTCACCGGCACCTGGCGGGGCACCTGGCACGCGGTACGCGACATGCGGGCGGTGCTGCGGCGGCCGCGGGCGCCCACCGCCGGGGTGAACGGCCGGGCGAAGGCGGCCCGGTGAGCCCCGCGCGGGACGTGGCCGGCGGGGGGAACGGGCGCGGGGCGGGGACCACGCTGCTCGTCATCGCCAAGGAGCCGGTGGCGGGCCGGGTGAAGACGCGGCTCACTCCCCCGTACACCCCGGCGGAGGCCGCCGCGCTCGCCGAGGCCGCCCTCGCCGACACCCTGCGGGTCGTGGCCGACATGCCCGCGCGCCGCAGGGTGCTGGCCCTCGACGGCCGTCCTGGGCCGTGGCTGCCGCCGGGCATCGAGGTGGTGGGGCAGTGCGGCGGCGGTCTCGACGAACGGCTGGCGGGCGCGTTCGAGGGCTGCCGGGGGCCCACCCTGCTGATCGGCATGGACACCCCGCAGATCACCCCCGCCCTCCTCGCCCCGGTGCTGGACGCGGACGGCTGGACCGGCTGCGACGCGTGGTTCGGCCCGGCCGCCGACGGCGGCTTCTGGGCGCTGGGCCTTGCCGAACCGGACCCCGGGCTGCTGCGCGGAGTGCCGATGTCCACCGCCACCACCGGTGCCGTACAGCGGAGTCGGCTCGTGGGCGCGGGGCTGCGGGTGCGCGAACTGCCGGCGCTGCGAGACGTCGACACGGCGAGCGACGCCCTGGAGGCGGCGGCCGCCGCCCCCGGCGGCCGGTTCGCCCGGACCCTCGCCCGGCTGTCGGCGCGGACGGCCGCCCGATGAGCGCGGCCGGGTCGATACGGAAGGGCGCCGCGCGGGTCGCGCCGGACGTGCCGGACGCACCGGTGCGCGAGCGGGGCAAGGGCCGGGCCGACAGCCGGGTCGACGGCCGGGGAGCCCCGTCCTCCTGGCGTGCCGACCCCTATACGCGGGCGCTGCGCGCCGGACGCGGACCGCTGTTCCTGCGCCGCGCCGACGGCTGGATGCTGCCGCTGGAGGTCGAACGCTGGTGCGCGGACGCCGACGCCGCCGACCGCACCGTACTGACGCGCTGCCGGGGCCCCGTCCTCGACATCGGCTGCGGCCCCGGACGGCTGGTGGTTGCGCTCGCCCTGCTCGGCCGCCCGTGCCTGGGCATCGACGTGAGCCAGGCGGCGGTCGCCCGCACGGTCGGGGCGGGCGCCCCGGCCCTGTGCCGCTCGGTGTTCGAGCCGATGCCGGGTGAAGGGCGCTGGGGTACGGCACTGCTGATCGACGGCAACATCGGCATCGGCGGCGACCCGCGGGCCCTGCTCGCCCGGGTGGGCCGCGTCCTCGCCCCGGACGGGCTGCTGCTGGTGGAGGTGGCACCGTCGGACATCGACGAACGGGTGCGGGTACGGGTGGACGACGGACGCGGCGGCGTCGGCACGGACTTCCCCTGGGCCCGGGTGGGGGCCCCGGCCCTGCTGCGCCACGCCCACGCGGCGGGCTGGACCGCCGTCGAGCACTGGTCGGCGCTCGACCGCGACTTCGTGGCCCTGCGCCGCGCGGTGCCCGGACCGGGCCCGGCCACCGAGCGCTGACGGCCGCCCGGCCCCCTGACCCCGGTCGGCGGTGCGGTGCACATCCCACCCGCACCGCCGGCCGGCCGCCGTGGCTCGGCCTGCGAGCGGCGCGGTCACCGCCCGGAGCGCGGCCCACAGCCGCGTACCGAGCGCGGGCGCAGCCCACACCGGCCGCCTACACCCGCACCGCCCAGCCGGCCGCCCCGTTACCTGCGATCCGCCACGCGCGGACCGCCCCCGCCCGGCCACCGGCCGCGTACACCCGCGCACCGCCGCTCGCCTGACCGCCCGCCGTGGCGCGTGCCGCCGCTCCCGTCGCGGACGGCCAGGAGCGCGCCCGGGCGCCCGTCCCCGGCTGTCCGTCTCCGGCCCGGCCCCGTGTCCGGCCCGCCCACCGTGAACGCCCGGCACGCCACAGCGCTCGCCCGCCGCGCTGAGGTGATCGCGCAGGGCGCGACGTGTGCGCGGCGGGCGGGCGCGGAGCGCCCAACGGGCCGGGCGGGCTCACGACGGCGGGGGCGCCGGGTCAGGTGTCGCTCGGCGGGGCCGGGCGGGCGGCGGGCTCACGGTCCGCGCCGCCCGGGCGTGCGTGCCAGAGCCGGAGGGCCAGCCACAGGGCCGACGCGGTGAAGAGCGCGGCGGTGATCAGCAGCCAGCGCCACAGGAAGACATCGGCCGACAGCCCGGTCGAGCGTTCGTAACGCCGCGTCTGCTCGCCCAGGATCAGCGGGAACCAGACCAGCAGCAACAGCCCGGAGACGAAGGCGGGCACCCGGATGTGGTTGATCCAGGAGGCCGGGGCGGGCAGAACCGCGCCCACCGCCCGGTCGACGAGCGCGTACAGCGGCAGCAGCACCAGGTCGTGCAGGACGGCCGCGCCCACGATCCAGAGCACGATGCCGAGCCAGTCGCCGTGCAGCAGCCGGACACCGGCGTAGGCGGTCAGCGCGAAGGAGCACAGCAGCAACAGAAGATGCCACGGGGACTCCCCGTACCGGTTTCGCCAACCACGGCGGCGTTCCGCCTTCCCGCCCCTCACACCGTCTCCCCGAAGCTCAGCCGCCCCACCCACTTCGTGTTCTGCACACCCGGGGCGCCGGGGACGATGATGCGCGCCGGATAGCCGTGATCCGGTGACAGATCCGCGCCGTTGACCTTCAGGGCGAGCAGCGAGCGCGGATCGCGGACCTGGTTGTCGCGCAGGGCGACGGTGCGGAAGGAGCCATGCCGCTGTACGGACTCCACCAGGACGCCCGGCGGCCGGTCGCGGTGGCCGACGAGCGCGGCGAGGTCGGCCAGCCGTACCCCCTCCCACCGCTGGTCGGGGGTGGACCAGCCCTCCACGCAGGCGATGGGCAGCGAAGCGCCGTGCCGGGGCAGCCGCAGCACCTGCTGCCGGGTCAGGACGAGTTCGCGCTCCCCACCGCGTACCACCAGCCGCCAGTCGGGGCCCGTGTCACGGGCGCGGATCCCGACGCCCGCGGCGGTCTTGTTGATCTGGAAGCCGTTGGGGCCCCGGCCGGGCTCTCGGTTGTGCGGGGCGAGCAGCGCCGTCTCGCGCAGCGGACCGCCGATGCTCTGGCCCGCCGTCACCGCCAGCAGGGCGACCGAACCGGCGCCGACCATGCCGAGCGCGCCACGGCGCGACATGGTGGGCGGGGCCGGGTCGGGGCTCACCAGACCGGTGTCGTCGGGCGGTTCGGGCCGGGTGCGGGAGACCGGCGTACGCAGTTCGGCCCGCAGATCGCGGCCCTTCAGCGCGCGCACCATCCGGGGGAAGCGCAGGGCCACATGGACGACAACGGCGGCCATGGAGATCCACGCGCCGTAGAAGTGCAGGGGGTAGAAGGACCCGGGGAAGACGTAGTCCAGCTGGACGTTGAGCACCCCGGTGGCGAACTCGAAGAGCCCGCCGCCCACCAGCACCAGCAGCGACAGCCGCTCAAGGCCGTGCGCCAGGGACCGCACCGGCGGCCGCTCGAAGAGCTTGGGGGCGACCGACCAGAGCTTCGCCAGCAGGACGGGGACGAGCACGACGCCAAGCGTGACGTGGACCCCCTGGGTGACGCGGTAGAGCCAGGAGGGGGACGTCGGCCAGGAGAAGAGGTAGAAGCCGAGCAGCCCCTTGTCCGGCGTCTTGTCGTTGACCGGGGACAGATCGGGGTTGTAGGCGGCGTACGAGAGCAGACCGGTCACGAAGAGCACGGGGATGCCGACGAGCAGCACCAGGCCGAAGACGGAGGTCAGCCAGGGGCCGCGCAGGGGGCTCCGCCACGGAGTGCGGATGCGGGGCGCGCGGCCGGGGTGAGGAGGGTGGCTCATGGCATGACCGTAGGGCCGCCCCGGCGCTTTCCGGGGGCTTCAACCGATGACGAAACGCTGACGTCGGCGCGGTCGGCTCAGAGGCGCGCTGCCAGGATCTGACGGTTCGGTGACGGGGCGCGACGCGGCGGCCCGTTCCCCGGTTCCAGGACATAGCGTGAGGCCGTGAAGCTCCCTCTCCGCATCGACAGCGAGCCCCGTACCACCGCTGCCCCCGGGCGGACCGGCCGCCGTCCGGATGTGCTGGCCGCCGTGGCGGGCGCCGTCCTCTTCGCGGTCGCCGCCGTCGTCGGCACCCTGATCCAGCGCACCGACCACTCCCTGTACGTCGACTGGGCGCCGCTGTACGCCGACTGGCTGCCCCATGTGGGGCCCGGTACGCCCGCTGCCCTGGCCGTCGCGGTGGCCGTTGTTGTCCACGGGCCGCGGCTCGCGCTGCGACTGCCGTGGCGCGGGCTGCTGGCGGCGGTGTGGGGGACGGCCATGGTGTGGACGTGGTCGCTGGCGCTGGTCGACGGCTGGGGCCGGGGGATGGCCGGGCGGCTGACCCAGCGCCATGAGTATCTGCGCGGCGTGGACCGGTTCGACAACGTCGGCGCGGCGCTGCGCGGGTTCACCGATCACATCCTGCTGACCCAGCCCGACCACTGGCCGGCGCATATCGCGGGCCATCCGCCGGGCGCGGTGCTCACCTTCGTCGGGCTGGACCGGCTGGGGCTGGGCGGCGGGGGGTGGGCGGGGGCGTTCTGCATCACGGTGGGGAGTTCGGCGGCGGCCGCGGTGCTGGTCGCCCTGCGCGCGCTGGGCGCGGAAAAGGCGGCGCGCACCGCAGCGCCGTTCCTGGTGCTCGCCCCGGCGGCGGTGTGGGCGGGGGCCTCGGCGGACGGCTACTTCGCCGCCGTGGCGGCGTGGGCTCTGGCGCTGCTGGCGCTCGCGGCCCGGCGCACGGTGCGGGCACCGGGCGCCGTGGCGCTGGTCTCGGGGCTGCTGCTGGGCCTGACGGTGTATCTCTCGTACGGGCTCACCCTGCTGGCGCTGCCCGCCCTGGCCGTGCTGGTGCTCGCCCGTACGGTGAAGCCGCTGCCCTGGGTGCTGGCCGGAGTGGCCGCGGTGGCGGGCGTGTTCACGCTGTCCGGGTTCGTGTGGTGGGAGGGGTACCACCTGCTGGTGGAGCGCTACTACCAGGGCGTCGCCGCGGACCGGCCGTACGCCTACTGGGTGTGGGCCAATCTCGCCGTCGCGGGGGTCGCCGCCGGTCCGGCCTGTGTGGCCGGGGCGCGCCGGGTCGTCATGGCCGCCCCCGGGGCAGTACGGCGGCTGCGCGGCCGCGGGGTGGGCGCGCCGGACGCTCTGGTGGTGCTGACCTCTGCCGCGCTGCTCGCACTGGCCGTCGCCGATCTGTCCGGTATGAGCAAGGCGGAGACGGAGCGCATCTGGCTGCCGTTCGTCCTGTGGCTGCTGCCCGGGACCGCGCTGCTGCCCGCGCGGGACCGGCGCCACTGGCTCATGGTCCAGGCCATGGTGGCACTTCTCATCAATCATCTGCTGCTGACCGGATGGTGACGGGACCGATGTGAAGAGCACGTGATACTTCTGTGATACTGGAGGGGATGTACATCTGTACTGGTGCTGGGGGCGGACCCGTTGAAGGCGCTGAAGATCATGAAGGCGTGGAAGGTTTTAATCGCGCGGAGCGCCCACGGAGTGGTGGGGCCCCTCGGCGCGCTCACGGCCGTGGCCGTCGTGGTGGCCCTGCTGATAGCCCTGACCTCGCGCGGAGGCGCGGGCGACGCACCGGACGGAGACGTCCCCGCGGCCGCCGCCTCCCCGAGGTCGGACCGTATGCCCAAGGAGGCGAAAAAGAAGAAGGAAAAATACGCCGACTGGGACGGCAAGGTCAAGGTCCTCGGCGACGGCTCCACTTCCTACACCGGCCCGCAGCCGAAACAGCTGAAGCCGCGGAAACTCAAGCCCGGTGAGAAACCGCCGCAGTTCGTGGTGTTCTCGTGGGACGGGGCGCTGGAGAGCGACGACCATCTCTTCTCGCGATTCCGTCAGGTCGCCAAGGAGAGCAATGCCACGATGACGTTCTTCCTGAGCGGTATGTATCTGCTGCCCAAGTCGAAGAGTTATCTGTACCAGCCCCCGCAGCACAAGCGGGGCTCGGCCGCCATATCCTTCCCCACCGACGAGCACATCCGGGAGACGCTGGAACAGCTGAGCGGCGCCTGGCAGGAGGGCAACGAGATCGGCTCCCACTTCAACGGCCACTTCTGCGGCGCCAAGGGCGGCCAGGACTGGACCGCGGAGGAGTGGAAGAGCGAGACCGAGCAGGCGTATTCGTTTGTGAAGCACTGGAAGACCAACACCGGTTTCACCGACATCAAGCCGCTGCCCTTCGACTACGACGTGGAACTGGCGGGTGGGCGTGCCCCATGTCTGGAGGGGCAGAAGAATCTGCTCCCGGTGATCAAATCGATGGGCTGGCGCTATGACGCCAGTTCGCCGGGCGACTTCCAGATCTGGCCGTCGAAGCTCAACGGCATCTGGAACTTCCCGCTTCAGCTGGTGCCGTACCCGGAGAGCGAGAAGCAGGTCCTGTCCATGGACTTCAACTTCCTCTTCAACCAGTCCGGGGACAGCACCGAGGGCGATCCGTCGAAACACGCGGAGTGGGAGCGGCTGACCCGCGAGGGCTATCTGAACGGCTTCGAGCGCGTCTACCACGGCAGCCGCGCCCCGCTGTTCATCGGGAACCACTTCGAGCAGTGGAACGGCGGCATCTACATGCAGGCCGTCGAGGACGTGATGCGGGACGTCTGCCCTCGTAAGGGGGTGCGGTGTGTGTCGTTCAAACAGCTCGCCGACTGGCTGGACGCCCAGGACCCGGAGGTGCTGGCCAAGCTGCGCATGCTGGATCCGGCGGAATCCCCGGACTGGCGGACCTTCACCAAGAAATAGCGCCGGTCCGGCGCGGCCTCTCCTCCATCACCCCCGGGACATTCCCCCCGGGGGTGATGCCGTTCCCGTTTCACAACCGGGTGTGTTTCATTCCCGGCTGTTTATTCCCGGCTGTCTCATTCCCGGCCGACCACCGTCATATAGCGCGTCCAGATGGACAGCGGATAGGTGTCCACCGAGGGGACCGCGCCCCTTCCGCCCAGGTCCTCCAGCGACAGCAGCTCCTGGGTCTTGGGGTCCACCCGCGACAGCGACACCGCCGTGGACAGCTTCTTGGTGTAGCCGACGAACCAGGCCGAGGTGCCGTCCTGCGCCATACCGCGCTTTCCGGCCACATCGGGTCCGGCGGCACCGGCCTCGCGCGCCGAACCCGCCTCGCTCCGGACGGCGCCGCGCAGCGCGTCGTCCACCTCGTTCGCGACCGCCTCGCTGAACGCCCGCTGGGCGCGGTCCCTGCTCAGCCGGAACTTCTCCCCGTTACGGGTGAGCCCGCTGACCGAGTACGGCGGGGCGTGTACGCCCTTGGCGGCGAACGTCCCGTAGGCGCTGGCCATCCGGATGGAGCTGGGAGTGGCGGTGCCGAGCGAGAACGCGGGCACCCGGGCGCCGAAGCTGCTGGGCAGCATCCCCGCGTCGATGGAGGCCTGCCGGACCCGCTCCAGGCCGACGTCCATGCCGAGTTGCATCATCGGGGTGTTGATCGACTGCACGATGGCCTGGCGCAGACTGACCTGCCCGTAGGACCTGTCGCCGTCGTTGCTC
Source organism: Streptomyces sp. NA02950 (assembly GCF_013364155.1). Classification (NCBI taxonomy): domain Bacteria; kingdom Bacillati; phylum Actinomycetota; class Actinomycetes; order Kitasatosporales; family Streptomycetaceae; genus Streptomyces; species Streptomyces sp. NA02950. Next base: position 2,380,206 of record NZ_CP054916.1, read on the forward strand.
GCCCGCACGATCTTCCCGCTGCGGTCCCAGTACGGGCCTTCCGGCGTCCGCACGGCCACCTTGTTGTTGCCGTCGTAGAGGCTCGTGGGGGCCACCGGCTGCCGCGGGCCCTCGCGGTCGTGCAGCACCCCGTCACGCAGCCCGGCGGCGTAGACGAACGGGGTGAAAGCCGTACCGGCGGGCACATTGGAGGCGTTGGCGTCGTTGAACCCCTGCTCCAGATAGCCCGGGCCGCCGTACAGCGCGGCGATCCTGCCGTCCGGTGCGACGGAGGCGGCACCGATCCGCACATGGCGGTCGCCGGACCGTTCCTTGGGGTCGAACGAGGCGCGCGCCTTCTTCACCGCCTTGGCCAGCGCGTTCACCTTCGGCTTCTCGAAGGTGGTGTGGATCTGGTAACCACCGAGGTCGAAGTCGGCGTCGGAGATCTCGGTGTGAGAGCTGACGTACGCCCGGGCGGTCTCCACCAGATAACCGACCTGTCCGGTCAGCCCCTCGGGTTTGGGCGGCGCCTTGGGCTCGGGGAACTTCGTGTACTTCGCGCGCTCTTGGGGTGAGAGCTTTCCGATGTCGACCATCCGGTCGAGCACCCACTTCCAGCGCTCCGTCACCCGCTGGCGGTTCTTCTCGCCGAGCGTGGGGTCGTATGACCCGGCTCCCTTGAGCAGTGAGGCGAGCAGCGCGCCCTCGCTCGGATTCAGCTTCGAGACGTCCTTGCCGTAGTACGCGTAGGCGGCCCGCTGAATACCGTAGGTGCCACGGCCGAACCAGCTGGTGTTCAGATACCGCTCGAGAATCTCCTCCTTGCTCATCCGGTCGTCCAGCTTGATCGCCATGAACATCTCGGTGAGCTTGCGGGAGAACGTCTGGCGCTGATTCAGATAGGCGTTCTTCACGTACTGCTGCGTGATGGTGGAACCGCCCTGGGTTTCCCCGCCGGTCACCATCCGGGTCACGGCGCGCATCAGCCCGCTGGGCGAGACCCCGCTGTCGGAGTAGAAACTGGCGTTCTCGGCGGCCAGAACGGCCCACTGGACCTTTTCCGGCACCTTCTCGAGGGGGACCTCCTGGCGGTTGACCGGTCCGGTGCGGGCCATCTCGCTGCCGTCGGCCCAGTAGTAGACATTGTCCTGCTGGGTGGCGAAGTCGTTCAGGTCCTCGGGTATGTCCGTCCGCAAATAGAGGAAGCTCAGCAGCCCGGTCATGATGCCCAGGCAGAAGAGGAAGAACAGGGACGTCTGACGCCATGACGGCAGCCAGCGCCACACCCCCCTTCTGCCCGCCCGGGGATAGTCCAGCCGGACACTGCCGGCCGCCCAGCGGCGCAGCAGCATGAGCCTGCGCCCCGAGGGCGTCGTCGAACGGCGGCGGCCCCCCGGGGGAACCCGACCGCGCCGGACCCTCGGAGGAGCGGCACGGCGGTGCCTCCGGTGCTTCCCCGCCGCGTTGCTGTCGCTGCTGCCCTGCACTTCTTTCCCCCACGCTCACTCCGCGCGCGGGCGCGGCACAAAGATGTGATCTTCCATCCCCCTCACGACCACACGATCCTATTTTCCCCTCCTGACACCTGTCGCCGCAGGGGCCCAAAATTTTGTAACAGTGACGAAATTCCACAACTCGGGACGGCCGGTGACCATTCGCCCCCGCCGGACACCCGCCGCCACACGGGCCCCGGAGGGGAGGAGGGGCGGCCGTGCGGTCCGCCCCCGATCCCGCCCCGGGACCGTCCCCGAGCCCCCGGGGCCCCTCCCGGAGTGAACCTCCGAAGCTCAAATGAACCTCTGAACCGGACGGCCGGGGGATTCGTCCTCTTCCTGTGGGGTCATGACCCCGGCACGCGAGAACACACCGCGCGGAACGCGGTACGGAACGAGGAGGGGGAGCCATGGTGCGCCTCGGTACCGGAATCGGCTGGCGACCGGAAATCGCCGATGACATCGCCGAACTGCCCGGCATCGACTGGGTGGAGGTGGTCGCGGAGAACATCTGCCCCGGCCATGTGCCCGACGCGCTGGAGCGGCTGCGGGAGCGCGGCACCACCGTGGTGCCGCACGGCGTCTCCCTGGGCCTGGGCGGTGCCGAACCGCCCGACCCCGAGCGGCTCAAGGCCCTCGGCGAGCGGGCGGAGGCGCTGGGCGCGCCGCTGGTCACCGAGCACATCGCGTTCGTACGGGCCGGGGGGCCGGTCACCGCGTCCCCCCTGATCGAGGCGGGGCATCTGCTGCCGGTGCCCCGCACCCGGGACGCGCTCGACGTGCTGTGCGCGAACGTACAAATCGCGCAGGACGCGCTGCCGGTGCCGCTCGCGCTGGAGAACATCGCGGCGCTGATCTCCTGGCCCGGCGAGGAGATGACGGAGGGGCGGTTTCTGGCCGAGTTGGTGGAGCGGACCGGGGTGCGGCTGCTGATCGACGTCGCCAATCTGCACACCAACCACGTCAACCGGGGCGAGGACCCGGCCAAGGCCCTGGACGAGCTGCCGACCGAGGCCATCGCCTACGTCCATGTGGCGGGCGGTGTCGAACGGGACGGGGTGTGGCATGACAGCCATGCCCATCCGGTGACCCAGCCGGTGCTCGACGTGCTCGCCGAGCTGTGCGCGCGGACGGCACCGCCCGGCGTACTGCTGGAGCGCGACGAGGACTTCCCGGCGGCCGAGGAGCTGGCGGGCGAACTCGACGCGATCCGCGCAGTGACAGCGGCGGGGACGGCCCCCGCGATCCCGCGGACCGCTGAGGCGACCCCGGACGCTCCCCCGATGGCCGACGGCCCCGGCGAGGCCGCGCTCGACGCCGCCCGGCAGCGGCTCGCGCTCGGCCAGACCTCCCTGCTGTCCGCGCTCGTCGCGGGCACCCCGGCCCCCGAAGGCTTCGACCGGCGGCGGCTGCGCGTCCAGAGCAAGGCGCTGACGGCCAAGCGGGCCTCGGTGATCGCCCATGTGGCGCCCGAGCTGCCGGAGATCCTGGGCGACGGTTTCCGCCCGGCCTTCGTGGCCTACGCGGACAGCCGCCCGATGACCGGCGGCTACCGCCGCGACGCGCTGTCGTTCGCCGAGTATCTGCTCGCCGACGATCTGCCCCGGGACCCGGCGGCACGGCGGCGGCTGACCCAGTGGTGGAAGGAGCGGTCGGGGCCCGCCCCGCTGCCGGTGAACCCCGCGGCGCGCTTCGCCCGCGCCCTGCGCCACGCGCTGAGCGGAAGGTGAGAGACATGGATACGGCAGTGGCTCTGGTCTATGTGGCGGTCGCGGTCTCCGCGATGACCCTCATCACGGGCACCGTCCGCTCCCGCAAGGCGGCCGACGGCCCGATGTACGCCCAGGCGCACGACGTCCTGGAGGCCGCGTTCCTGGCGGGCGGGCCCGGCCGGGTGGCGGACACCGTGATCAGCACGATGCACAAGGACGGACGGCTGGCGGTCGGCGGCCCCGGGGTGGTCTCGGTACGGCAGCCGGTCGCGCGCCACCCCGTGGAGAACGCGCTGCTGACGCTCTGCGCCCGCACCCCGCACGGCGGACTGGCCCTGCTGCGCCGGGAGCTGATGCGCAGTGCGGAGGTGCAGGCGATCGGCGACGGGCTGGCACGGCGCGGGCTGATGGTGCGGCCCGAGGCCGCCCGCCCCTGGCGGCGCTGGGCGGTGGCGCAGATCGTGGCCTGCTGGCTGGGGATCTTCGCGAGCGTCTGGGCGACGACGAACCAGGACAGCGACAGCTTGCACGAGCTGCCGTTCATCGTCGAGGTCCTCCCCCCGCTGTTCCTCGGCTTCATCATCGGCGCGGCCTGCGCGAACGCGGGCAAGCACCGGGTGACCGGTGCCGGGAAGCGGGCGCTGCGGACGTACACCGCGCAGGCCGCGACCACTCCCACGACCGCCCCCGTGCCGGACCACCGCCCGGGGCAGGTCGGACCGGGGGACCCCGGACCGGGTCATCACGGTCCGTACGCCGCCCAGGCCGCGGCCGCCGTGGCGGTCGCCGTCGCGCTGGGCGGCGCGGTGGCCCTGGCCGACGATCAGGTGCTGCGGGACCAGCTGCTGGAGGCGGGCAGGGCGTCGGTCGGCGCGGGGGGCCCCGGCGGGTACACCGGCCCCTCCTCGGACTCCTCCGGCGGCTCGTGGTGCGGCGGAGGCGGTTCCGGCTGCGGTGGGTCCTCCTGCGGCAGCAGCTCGTCGTGCGGAGGCGGGGGCGGCGGATCGAGCTGCGGTGGCGGTTCCAGCTGCGGCGGAGGCGGTGGCTGCGGCGGAGGGGGCTGAGCCACCCGGAACGGGCGCGCTGAGGACACCACGGCACGTGGAGCCCATACCGCCCGCGCCGTTCCACATCGTGAAAACTGTGGCGCGGACGGGCCCGGTCCAGTAGAACTCGGCCATGTTGTGGGTCCCGTTCCTGCTCGTCGCCTGGGGTGCCGCGGTTATCAGCTGCGCCCGGCTGTGCCGGGCCGCGGTCGCCGCCGCCCAGCCCCTGGACCCCGACCCGGCCCTGCGCTCGGCGGCGTTGGGCCTGTACGAGACGGCCTTTCTGGCGGGCGGCCCGCGCCGGGTCGGCGATCTCGCGCTGGTGACCATGTACCGCGAGCGCCGTCTGCTGCTCGCCCACACCGGCTGGGTCACGGTGGTGGACCCCGAGGGCCGGAACGATCTGGAGCGCTCGGTGATCTCCGCGATCGGTGCGCAGGGCGCGTCGCCCGTACCGGCCGTCCGGACCGCCCTCGCCTCCGCCGAGCCGGTACGGGCCCTGGCCGAGCGGCTGGTGGGCGCGGGGCTCGCGGTGTCCACCGACGCGCGGACGAACGTGGCGTCCGCGGTACGGCAGGTCGGGGCGGCGGGGGTGCTGGTCCTGCTGTCGGCGGCGGCCGCGCTGTCGCTGGTGCCGCCCGCGCCGGGGCACGGGCCGGTGGCGGCGTGGTTCGGACTGCCGCTGGTCCTCACCGCGAGCTGTCTGGTGATCGCCCGGGTCGAGGCGCATCCGTACTCGCGCTGGGCGTCCCCGGCCGGACAGCAGCTGCTGGGCCGGATCGACGTACCCCCGCGGCGGGCCGCGACCCGGCACGGCGGGGGCGGGGCCGACGACGGAGGTGACGACGGCGAGCTGCTCACCGCGGTCGCGGTCCACGGCACCGCCGCGCTCCCCGACCCCGCGCTGCGCGCGGCACTGAAGGCGCATTGGGGTCAATGACCCCGACACCGCCGCGCGGTGCTTTACACAGCCAACAACCGCACGAAATATGCCTTTTATCGCGTCACGCATTTTCGCGCACCGCGGAAAGGGATGGCTTGTGAGAGCAGCAGCGCTGTACGGCATCCTCGGACCGCTTTCCCTGTCGCTCGGTATGACCGCGCTGCTGGCCACCCCGGCCACCGGCCGTCCGCTGGCCGCGCCCGCCCCACCGCACACCAGCGGCACCACGGCCGGTGCCACCGCCGCCGTGCGCGCCCGGGCCGCCGTGTCCGCCGGGACCGCCGCCGCTCCGCCGGCCGCCGCTCCCGCCTGGTCCGTCTCTCCCGCCTCCCCCGCCTCCCCCGTCTCCTCCGCGCTGGCCGCAGCTCCCCTCGGCCGGGCCGCCGAGGCCCAGGGCGTGGCGCTCGCCGCCCGGCGGGCCGCCGCCCGCGGGATCCACTTCGGCCGCTGCCCCCGTGCCGAGGCACTGACCGCCCCCGTCACCTGCGGCACGGTCTCCGTCCCGCTGGACTACGCGCGGCCCGGCGGCCCGCAGATCTCCCTCACCGTCAGCCGGGTGCGTGCCACCGGCCCCAAGGCCCGGCGCCAGGGGGCGCTGGTCTACAACCCGGGCGGACCCGGCGCCTCCGGGATGGCGTTCCCCTCGTACGCGCCCGAGGAGGAGTTCCGGCGAGTGGCGGCGGTGTACGACTTCGTCGGCTACGCACCCCGCGGAGTCGGCCGCTCCGCACCGCTGTCCTGCCAATCGCCCACGGTCTTCGCCAAGGCTCCCACCAGCTCCCCGCCCCATCCGTCGGCCGCCTTCAAACGGCGCATGGTGGCCCGGGCCAAGGCGTACGCGCGGGGCTGCGCCCGCAGCGCGGGGTCCGCGCTCGCGCACTACACCACCCTGGACAACGCCCGTGACCTCGACGTGCTGCGCGCCGCGCTGGGCGAGCGGCGGCTGACCTTCATCGGCGCCTCGTACGGCACGTACTACGGCGCGGTGTACGCCACGCTCTTCCCCGGCCATGTACGCCGGATGGTCTTCGACAGCGTGGTCAACCCCGACCCCTGGCAGATCTGGTACCGCAACAACCTCGAGCAGTCGCTCGCCTTCGAGCGCCGCTGGCGGGACTGGCGCGGCTGGGTGGCCCGCCATGACGACGTCTACCACCTCGGCACCACCGCGGAGCGGGTGCTCGCCTCGTACGAGAAGGCGCGGGCACGGCTGACGCGGGAGCCCGCGGGCGCGGTGGGCACCGCCCAGCTCCAACACGCGTTCCTGCGCACCGGCTACAACGACGACTACTGGGACCCGAGCGCCCGGGCGCTGGCCGCCTATCTGCGCGGCGACCCCGCCCCGCTGGCCGACCTGGCCGCGCCGGACCCCGCCACGGCCGCGGAAGACGAGAACGGCAACGCCGTCTACACGGCCGTGGAGTGCAATGACGCCCCCTGGCCGCGCACCTGGGGCACCTGGGACCGCGACAACACCGCCCTCGCCCGCCGCGCGCCCTTCGAGACCTGGGACAACGTCGCGATGAACCTGCCGTGCGCGTTCTGGCCGGTGCCGCACCAGCGCCCGCTCGACATCGGCATCGGTACGGGCACCGGGCCGGGCCGCGGCACCCTGCCGCCGGTGCTGCTGCTGTCCGCCGAACGCGACGCGGCCACGCCGTACGCGGGGGCGAAGGAGCTGTGGCGGCGGCTGCCCGGCTCCTCACTGGTGACCGAGCGGAACGCGGGGACGCACGGGCTGTGGGGCGGCCCCAACGCATGCGTCAACCGGTATGTCGACACCTATCTGCTGACCGGGAAGACCCCCGGCCGGAGCGCCGACTGCGCCGCCCGCGCGGAGCCGGAACCGCAGCCGGAACCGGCCCCGCTGCCCGACTCCGGCAAGCAGCCCGCCGCACTGCCCGGCTCCCCGTGAGGGCCTGAGACCCCGGACGCCCGGCACCCCCGCGGGTGCCGGGCGTCCGGCGTCGGCCGCGCCGTCAGGCGAGTCCGGCGACCAGCTCGGAGACCTCCTTGCGCCGTCCGGTGAAGAACGGCACCTCCTCGCGCACATGGCGGCGCGCCTCGGAGCCGCGCAGATGGCGCATGAGGTCGACGATCCGGTGCAGTTCGTCCGCCTCGAAGGCGAGGATCCACTCGTAGTCGCCGAGCGAGAAGGAGGCGACGGTGTTGGCGCGCACGTCCGGGTAGCCGCGCGCCATCTTGCCGTGGTCGGCGAGCATCGCGCGGCGCTCCTCGTCCGGCAGCAGGTACCAGTCGTAGGACCGCACGAACGGGTAGACGCTGACGTAGTCACGCGCCCGCTCGTCCGCGAGGAAGGCGGGGATGTGCGACTTGTTGAACTCCGCCGGGCGGTGCAGCGCCATGTTCGACCACACCGGCTCCAGGGCCCGGCCCAGCCGGGTGCGGCGGAAGAGGCTGTACGCCTCCTGGAGGGCGTCCGAGGTCTCCGAGTGCCACCAGATCATGACGTCCGCGTCGGCCCGCAGCCCGGACAGGTCGTAGACGCCGCGCACGGTGACGTCCTTGGCGGCGAGCTGGGCGAAGAGCTCCTCGACCTCGTCGGCGTAGCCGGCGCGGTCCTCCGGCAGCACATCACGCAGCCGGAACACCGACCACAGGGTGTAGCGGATGACCTCGTTGAGGTCCTTGGCCTTCTTGCCGGCGTGGGGAGTCTTCTCAGGGGCAGCAGTCATGCTCCCTATTCTCGCTCCCGGCCTCCGGTGCCCGGCTCCAGGGTGGCTCCGGTGTGCTCCACCAGCTCGTCGGCCGCCCGGCGGGCGCCGGCGATACAGGCGGGGATGCCGACGCCGTCGTACTGAGCGCCGCACACCCGCAGTCCCGGCAGCTTGGCGACCTCCGCGCGGATGCGGGCCACCCGGTCCAGATGGCCGACGGGGTACTGCGGCAGCCCGCCGTCCCAGCGGTCGACCCGGGTCGCGACGGGCCGGGCGGCGAGACCCACCGCCTCACCGAGATCGGCGAGCGACATCCCTACCAGATCGGCGTCGTCGCGCTTCAGGTCCTCCTCGTCCTCGAACCGCCCGATCGAGGTACGCAGCACAAACAGATCGGGGTCCGCGTCCCGCAGCCAGCCCCATTTGCGGCTGGAGAAGGTGGCGGCCTTGATCGTGTGGCCGTCGACGGGCGGGACCAGGAAGCCGCTGCCCTGGGCGAGCGCTTCCACGTCCGCGCGGCGGAAGGCCATAGTGATCAGTGCCATGGAGGCGTAGTCGACGGTGGCCAGCTCGGCGGAGGCGGCCGGGGAGTCGGCGGCGAGCAGCCGCGCGGCGGCGGGTGCGGGGGCGGCCAGCACCACCGCGTCGGCCCGGAGCGCAGCGCCGTCGGTGGCGACGGTCCAGCCGTCGGCGGTCCGCCGCAGCTCCCGTACGGGCGTGTGGGTGCGGATCTCGCCGCCCCGGGCGCGGACCGCGTCGGCCACCGCGAGCGGCAGCCGTCCGATTCCGCCGTCGATGCCCATGAAGACCGGGCCGTCCTGGCGGCGCGCGGCCCGCTCGGCCAGCTCCCTCACGCCCTCGGTCAGCGGACGGTCGGAGCGGGCCACCTCGAAGAGAGCGGGCACCGACGCGCGCATCGAGGTGCGGTAGACATCGCCCGCGTACACCCCGCCGAGCAGCGGCTCGACGAGCCGGTCGACAACCTCCCGGCCGAGCCGCGCCGCGATGAACTCGCCGAGCGCCACGTCCTCGCCGACCTCCGTGGGCGGCAGCGTCCCCTCCTTGGCGATCCGCGCGAGCCCGTCGTCCGAGATCACCCCGGAGGCGGCCAGCGGCGCGAGATCACCGGGCACACCCATCACATGGCCCTTGGGCAGCGGCCGCAGTTCGCCGCGCGTCCACAGGGAGGCGTTCGCGGTCGCCGGGGGCTGGAGCCGGTCCCCGATGCCGACCGCGCGCGCCAGCTCCACCGCCTCGGGCCGCCGGGCCAGCATCGACTCGGCGCCGAGGTCCACCGGAACGCCCTCGATCTCCCCCGCGTGCAGCTTGCCGCCGAGCCGCCCGGACGCCTCCAGGACGGTCACCCGCGTCCCGGCCTCCAGCAGCCGGTGGGCCGCCGCCAGACCGGAGATCCCGCCGCCGATGACGGCCACATGGCCGGTACGCCCCGCCCCGGGGGTGCTCACTGCGCTCATGCCCCCACTGTCTCAGACCCCCTTCCCGGGCCGCGGGGACCGGGTGGCCTCCGGGGAACCCGTCCCGAGCGGGCGGTACGCGGCGGCGACGGCCAGGTCGGCTTCGATCCGGGCGGCGGCGGCGCGCAGCGCCGGGAGCAGTTCGCGGCGGGTGCTCTCCACGCTGCCGCGGCCCGCGTGGGTCGCCACGTTGAGCGCGGCCGCCACCCGGCCGTCCGCGTCCCGTACGGGCACGGCGAGCGACCGCAGACCCTCCTCCAACTCCTCGTCGACGAGCGCGTGTCCGTCGGCCGCCGTCCGCTCCAGCAGCCGGGCCAGCTCGGGCACGGAGGTCACGGTGTGCCGGGTCAGCGGCTCGGGGGCCAGCCCGGCCAGATATCCGGCGCGGGCCCGCTCGTCAAGGCCCGCGAGCAGCACCCGCCCCATGGAGGTGGCGTAGGCGGGGAAGCGGGTGCCGAGGGTGATGTTGACGCTCATGATGCGGACGGTGGGCACGCGGGCGACGTACCGGATGTCGCCGTCGTCGAGCACGGCCAGGGACGCCGATTCCTGGACGGTGCGGACCAGTTCGCGCAGATGCGGCGCGGCGAGGTCGGTGAAGGTGAGGTCGGCCAGCGGGGTGCAGCCGAGTTCCAGCACCTTCGGCAGCGGCCGGAAGCCCCGGTCGTCGGCCGCGGCGTAGCCCAGCTCGACGAGGGTCAGCAGCGAACGGCGGGCGGTGGCCCGGGGCAGCCCGGTGGCCTCGGCGACGGCGGTGAGGGAGAGTCCGCCGGTGGCGGCGTCGGCCGCGCCCAGGGCCCGCAGCACGGCGAGCCCGCGGGCGAGGGACTGGAGGAACCCGGCCCCCAGCTCCCGTTTGGCCAGCCGTGCGGGATCCTCCCCCGGGGCACCCACCGGACCGGACGGCTCCGCGCCGCCCCTCCCCCGCGGCGTGGCCAACGCCCCCTCCATCGCGGGGAGCTCGGCCCGCAGCGGGTCCAGGACGGCGGCGCGCAGCGAGGCGGCGTCGTGGCGGCTGGTGTGGCTGACCACGTTGACCGCGCAGGCGATACGGCCCGCCGGGTCGCGGACCGGCACCGACACGGCCACCAGGCCCGGTTCGATCAGCTGGTCGTCCAGGGACCAGCCGTCGCGGGCGGCGGCCTCGGCGCGGGCCTCGAAGTCGGTGTCCGGGGCGGGCGGCCGGCCGGGCGCGACGGCCGGGAAGGCGGTGTCCAGCGGATCAGCGGCGCGGCGGGCGCGCCAGGCGGCCCAGGCCGGCCCGTCCCAGTCCGCGGCGAACAGCGCGCCCGGCGCGCAGCGCTCGGCGGGGAGCAGTTCGCCGATCCGGAAGGCCAGGGACATGGTGCGGCGGCGGGTGGCCTGGACGACGAAGCGCACTCCGTCGCCGTCGGGCACGGCCACCGAGACCGATTCGTCGAGCCGGTCCGCGAGCCGTTCGGCGAAGGGCCCGAGCGCGTCGGGCAGTCCGCAGGCCGCGAGATACGCGTTGCCCAGCTCCATCAGCCGGGCGGCGAGGCCGATGTCGCGCCCGTCGAGCGTGAGGTATCCCAACTGGTCGAGGGTGGCCACCACCCGGTCGACAACGGACCGGGCGAGCCCCGTGCCACGGACGAGATCGCCGGGCCGGACCGTGGCGCGGCCCTCGTGCGCGGCCAGCCGGGTCAGCTCGCGCAGCACGGCGAGGCCGCGCTCGAGCGGGCCGACGGGGCCATTGACAGGCGGGGGCACTGGGCTGAGACTCACCATCAGCCAATTATGAACAAAGTTTCACTGGGCGAACAACTGCCGGGGCCGACTCGCATCACCTCGGCCCGGACGAAGGGACGTATCGATGCGCACGACCGTCGGCATCATCGGCGCGGGGCCCGCCGGTCTGCTGCTCGCCCGGCTGCTGCACCGGGCGGGGATCGACTGTGTGGTGCTGGAGAGCCGGGACCGGGCGTATGCCGAGCGGCGCCAGCGGGCCGGGATCCTGGAGCAGGGCACGGTGGACGCGCTGCGCGCATGCGGCGCGGGCGCGCGGCTGGACCGCGAGGGGCTGGTCCACCACGGCATCGAGCTGCGCTTCGACGGCCGTCGGCACCGCGTCGACTTCCCCGCGGCCACCGGCGGCCGGTCGGTCACCGTCTACGCCCAGACCGAGCTGGTCAAGGATCTGATCGCACTCCAGCTCGGCGAGGGCGGCGAGGCCGGACCGCCGCTGCTCTTCGGGGCGGAGGCGCTGGCGGTGGAGAGGCCGGACTCCGCCGCACCGGAGATCCGCTTCCGCCACGAGGGTCGCGAACGGACCCTGGTCTGCGATGTGGTGGCGGGCTGCGACGGCTTCCACGGCATCGCCCGGCGCGCGGTCCCGGCCGACCGGGCGCGCACCTTCGAGCGCGGCTACCCGTACTCCTGGCTGGGGGTGCTGGCCGATGTGCCGCCGTCCTGCGAGGAGTTGATCTACGCCCGGCACCAGCGCGGCTTCGCGCTGCACAGCATGCGCTCGCCGCGGGTCTCCCGGCTCTACCTCCAGGTGCCGAACGGCACGGACCCCGCCGAGTGGCCGCACGACCGGATCTGGGACGAGCTGAGCGTCCGTCTGGGCACCGACGACGGCTGGACGCTGGAGCGCGGTCCGATCACCGCCGTGTCGGTCACCCCGATGCGCAGCTTCGTGCGGGAGCCGATGCGTCACGGCAGGCTCTTCCTGGCGGGCGACGCGGCGCACATCGTGCCGCCCACCGGCGCCAAGGGGCTCAACCTGGCCGTCTCCGACGTCCTCACCCTGGCCCGCGCGCTCGTCGAGCACCACCGCACCGGCTCCACCGAGCTGCTGGACGGCTATGCGGCGACCTGTCTGCGCCGGGTGTGGCAGGCCGAGCGCTTCTCGTTCTTCATGACCGAGACCCTGCACCGGCGGCCGGACCAGAGCCCGTTCGAGGACCGCCTCCAGGTCGCGCAGCTGGACCGGATCGCCTCCTCCGCCACCGCCTCCGCCGAGCTGGCCGAGAACTACGTCGGCCTCCCGCTGTCATGACGGCGCCGAGTCCCCCGGCCACCCGGGGCCCGGGCCAGGACGGCCCGCCTGAAAGCCGTACGGTCGCGGGCCGGGTGCTGGCGGTCCTGGAGGCGTTCGACGCGACCCACCGCTCGCTGTCGCTCACCGCCCTGGCCCGCCGCGCCGGACTGCCACTGGCCACCGCGCACCGGCTGGTCGCCTCGCTGACGCGGTGGGGCGCCCTGGAGCGGGACACGAGCGGGGCCTACCACATCGGGCTGCGGCTGTGGGAGGTCGCGACGCTCTCACCGCGCGGTGTCGGGGTGCGCGAGGCGGCGCTGCCGTTCATGGAGGACCTGTACGAGGCCACCCATGAGAACGTCCAGCTCGCCGTGCGCGACGGCCTGGACGTGGTGTACGTGGAGCTGATCTCGGGACGGTCCGCGGTGCGGGTGCGCACCCGCGTCGGCGGGCGGCTGCCGCTGCACGCCACGGGCGTCGGTCTGGTGCTGCTCGCCTACGGTCCGCCCCGGCTGCTGGAGCGGGTGTGCGCCCGGCCGATGCGCCGCTTCACCGAGTTCACCATCCAGCACCCCGCCCGGCTGCGGGCCGCCCTCGCCGAGGTGCGGCGCGCCGGGGTGGCCGTCAGCGACCGCCAGATCACGGTGGACGGGCTGTCGGTGGCGGCCCCGGTACACGGCCCCGGCGGGGAGGTGGTGGCCTCGCTCTCGGTGGTCGTACCGGCCGCGGAGGGGCGGGCTCCGGGGCTGGTTCCGGCGGTGCGGGTCGCCGCGCAGGGAATCTCCCGGACCCTCGCCACCGCCTGGGGCGAGGACCGGGCGGACCTTTCCGGCTGACGGAAGGAGCCCTTGCCGCCGCTTCGTCCCCGGCCGGATTCTGTGGGCCGCCCCACCCACCGCTCACCACGCCGGAAGCCCGGACCCCCGGGCCCGAAGGGGGACATGGGACATGCCCGACGTCACCACCGAGACCCAGACCGTGCCCCGCCCGGCCGGGACCGGGCGCTGGCAGCCGCACCACACCCTGTGGGCGATGCTGCTCGGCGGCTGGCTGTTCTCCTACGCCGACCGCACCATCACCGGCCCGGTCGTCACCTGGCTGATCGACAACGACCACGGCATGCTGGGTTCCGCCACCCATCCGCACGCCCTCGGCGGTCTGATCGGCAGTCTGTTCTTCGCGGGCTACATGCTCACTCAGTTCCCCGGCGGCTATCTCGGGGACCGGTTCGGTCCTCGCACCATGCTGGCGATCTCGCTGGTGTGGGCGGGGCTGACCACGCTCGCCAGCGGACTGGTCACCGGGCTGGTCGCCTTCGTGGTGCTGCGGGTGCTGACCGGGCTCGGCGAGGGCGTCTTCTACTCCAACGACCGTTCGCTGATCGCCCAGCGCACCCCGCCCGCCAAGGCCGGACTCGGCATGGGCGTCGCCATCACCGGACTGTCCATCGGACTGACGGTCGCGACCGTCTCCGCACCCCATCTGCTGGCCTGGGGCGCGGAGGTGTTCGGCCCCGAGGACGCCTGGCGGATGCCGTTCCTGGTGCTGGGCGGGGCGACCCTCGCGTTCGGCTGGGCCACCGCGGCCTATATGCGCCGGATCGGCGGCCCGCTCAAGGCCACCGGCTCCGCGCTGCGGCTGCTGGGGATCTCGGCGGTGCTGTGCGCCGCCGTCATGGCGGTCTATCTGATCGCCGACGGGGCGGGGCTGCCGAGCTGGGGCGTGGCCGCCCTGGAGTGTGTGCTCGCGTTCCTCCTCATCGGGGCGGTGTTCGCCCGGCGCGGCGGGCGGATGGGCGCCGTCTCCCGGAACCGCGAGGTGCTGCTGCTCAGCTTCGCCTTCATCGCGGTGATGTGGAACCTGTGGTTCTTCAGCTTCTGGTCGGTGTCGATCGTGGCCGACGCCGCCCACAGCTCGTTCCAGAACGCCGCGCTGGTGGCCACCTTCAACGCGGGCGCGGGCCTCCTCGGCTTCCCCGCCGGGGGCTGGCTGTCGGACCGGGCCAAGGGCCGGGGGCGGGGGCGGCGGCCGCTGCTGGTCGCGTTCACCGTGGTCCAGGGAGCGCTGGTACTGGTCTTCGCCGGGTATCTGCACACCCACAGCACACCCTCCTTGTGGGTGATGTCGGTGCTGCTCTTCATCACCTCGCTGTTCTTCAACGCCCTCCAGCCGATGGCGCACGCCCTGCTCAACGACGTGGTCGACGCCGCCGAACGGGGCGCCGCCTTCGGCCTGTTCAACCTGGTCGGAGAGATCGGCGCGGTGATCAGCCCGGCGCTCGGCGGCACCCTCTTCGACGCCTACGGCAGCTGGACGCGGGCCGTCGTCATCGACGGCGCGCTGATGCTCGCCAGTGCCGTGCTCTACGGCCTCGTCCGCGAGGGCCCCGCGCGCACGTAGCGTGGTCCCGGCAGAGCGGGACCCAACGCGGCGGAGGGGCACGGGCCATGGCGGCGCGGCGAATGGTGATCATCGGGGGCGACGCGGCGGGGATGTCCGCGGCGTCCCAGGCACGCAGACTCAGCAGCCGGAGCGATCTGGAGATCCTCGCCTTCGAGCGCGGCCACTTCACCTCGTACTCGGCCTGCGGCATCCCCTACTGGGTCGGCGGCGATGTGGACGGCCCCGACGCCCTGGTCGCCCGGACGCCCGAGACCCACCGCGGACGCGGTATCGACGTCCGGCTGTGCACCGAGGCCATCGAGATCGACCCGGCCGGACAGCGCGTCCTGGTCCGGGATCTCGATCCGCGCGGCGACGGCGAACGCTGGTACGGCTACGACGATCTGGTGATCGCCACCGGCGCCCGGCCGCGCCGCCCCTCGATGCCGGGGATCGACGCGCCCGGTGTGCACGGGGTGCAGACCCTGGACGACGGCCGGGCCCTGCTGGACACCCTCGAGGGCACCCGGGTCGAGCGCGCGGTCGTGGTCGGCGCGGGCTACATCGGGGTGGAGATGGCCGAGGCCCTGATCCGGCGCGGCTGCCGGGTCACCGTCCTGGAACGGGGTGAGCAGCCGATGGCCACGCTCGACCCCGACATGGGGCGGCTGGTGCGCGAGGCGATGACCGGACTCGGCATCGACACCGTCACCGGAGCGGAGGTCGCCGAGGTGATGACCGGTGAGGACGGCCGGGTGCGGGGTGTGGCCACCAAGGTCAGCGAGTACCCGGCCGAACTGGTCGTGCTGGGCCTCGGGGTGGTCCCCGAGACCGGGCTCGCCCACGAGGCGGGGCTGCCGCTGGGCGAGTCCGGCGGGCTGCTGACCGATCTGGCGATGCGGGTGCGCGGACACGAGAACATCTGGGCGGGCGGCGACTGCGTCGAGGTCCTCCACCTGGTCTCCGGCCGCACCCGGCACATCCCCCTGGGCACCCACGCCAACAAGCAGGGCCAGGTCATCGGCACCAATGTGGGCGGCGGCTACGCCACCTTCCCCGGTGTGGTGGGCACGGCGGTCAGCAAGGTCTGCGATCTGGAGATCGCCCGCACCGGGCTGCTGGAGGCCGAGGCCGCGGCCGTGGGACTGCGGTTCGTGACCGTCACGGCCGACTCGACCAGCCGCGCCGGGTACTACCCCGGCACCCGCCCGATGACCGTGAAGATGCTCGCCGAGCGCCGCACCGGGCGGCTGCTGGGCGCCCAGATCGTGGGCCGGGAGGGCGCGGGCAAGCGCGTGGACATCGCGGCGGTCGCGCTGACCGCCGGGATGACGGTGGACCAGGTGGCCGCGCTGGACCTGGGGTACGCGCCGCCGTTCTCACCGGTGTGGGACCCGGTGCAGGTGGCGGCGCGCCGGGCGGTGGCGGCCGTACGGGCGGCGGAGTCCGGGTAGCCGGAACCCTTCCGGGCCGTCCGCCCTCGCCCTGGTGCCGCGTCAGCCAAGGTTCGCCCCGCTCGCCGCCCCGGCACGCTCCCCCAGCTACCGCTGGGAGGTGCCCCCTCTCGCCGCGTTGGCCGAAGGCCCGAGGAGGCCCCCTACGAGGGCTTCCGGCCGCCGTGCGATCGCACGCACCAGGACGCCCCGCTCCCGGGCGAACCTTGGCTGACGCGGCACTCATAGAGGTACTCGTCCTCTTCCAGCAGCCCCTCCAGATCCTTCAGCACGTCCTCCGCGTACGCGGCAAGGGACCACGCGCAGATCCAGGCGCCGGAGTCCAGGACGCCCTCGGGCGCCGGGTGCTCCTCGGGGGCGTAGAGGTGTGCCAGACCGCCACGGAAGGCACCCCGGTCCATCGGCGGATGGGCCGGGTGCCCGCACTCACCCTCGGGGCGCGCGGCGGCGGCGCTCCGCAGCACCGGCTCGACCTCGCCGAGCACGGAGACCGGCGGGTCCGGGTAGGCGATCCGCATCGTCCGACCGACGGTCAGCAGCAGCACGGTCCGCTCCCGCTCATCGGTGGCCTCGCTGTAGCGGCGGGCCGCCCACAGCCCCAGATCCAGGGCGTACGGCTGGTTCGAGGGTGTGTCATCGAGCCGCTCCACGATCAGCCCGATGTCCAGCCGTCCGTCCGGGCGCAGGTACTCGGCGTCCAGGGAGGAGGTGTCACGGCGCCCGAAGAGCTGCTCCCGACCGGTCCGCAGCAGTTCCAGGGTCTCCCGCGCGTGATCGGCGATGAAGGCCGGGCACAGCAGGACGTCCAGCCTGCCCTTGTTCCCCCACCCGTCCTCGAAGACGCCCCGTCCGGCGGGGCTGCTGAGGACGATGCCCAGTTCGGCGGCCTCCGGTCCGCTGTCGGACAGCGCCGGATGCGTCTGGTGCCCGCACGCGGCGTCCGCGAACCGGGACAGGGCCTTCTCCAGCCCGTCGACCAGTTCTTCGAGGACGAACTCGGCGCGGATCATCCCGGAGACCGCGTGCCGGCTGACCCCCCGGACGGCCATGACGTACCCGGCCATGTCCAGCGGATCGTCGGCGAGGCAGAGGTCCCGCCCCACGGACGCCAGCTCTTCGTAGACCTCGCTCTCGGGATAGCCCTCCAGCACCGCCGACAGGTGCTTGATGCGCCGCAGGGCCTCCCTCGGCAGCCGGGGCGGGATGTCCTCGGCCGAGCCGGGGTGCACGATGTTCCGGGCGATACGGGCGAACCCGGCGACGTTGCGCGGACAGCGCCACTCCTCGCGGGGCGCGGACGGCTCTTGCCACGCCGTCTCGTCGGCTATCAGCCGCAGTTCGTCGGCGAGGTCCTCGTCGATGTCCCCGTAGTGCGTCTGGTACGGATGCGAGGTGTGGCCGCAGGGCCGGTCCCGCAGGGCGGCGTCGGCGGCGACGAGGGCTTCCGTCACCGGGGTGACCAGTTCTTCGGCCCGCAGACCGCCGACGTACGGCGCCGTCATCACCAGGCCCAGGGTCCAGACATACGCCGACGGACCGCCCGGATCGGCCGCGAGCCGGGCGGCACAGTCCAGGACCGCCCGGTCGTAGTCGTCCTCCCGCGCCTCGCCGTAGAGCCAGATCGTGTCCCAGGCGTCGGCCAGTTCCTCGACGGCGGCGGCGTGCAAGTCGTTCATGATCGGAACGACGCGCGGTGTCCCACGGTGGTTCCGCCCGTCAGACGGAGCGTGCGGTGCGGGTGTGGACGTATTCGACGAGCCGGGTCAGGGCGTCCGGGTCGGTGGTGGGCAGCACTCCGTGGCCGAGGTTGAAGATATGCCCTTCCAGGCCCTGGGCCGCGTCCAGCACCTCGGCCGCCTTGGCCTCCACCGCCCCGCGCGGGGCGAAGAGCACCGCCGGGTCGAGATTGCCCTGGAGCGCCTTCCCGGGGCCCACCCGGCGGGCGGCCTCGTCCAGCGGCACCCGCCAGTCGACGCCGACGACATCCGCCCCGGCCTCGCCCAGCAGCCCGAGCAGCTCACCGGTGCCGACGCCGAAGTGGATACGCGGCACGCCGTAGCCGGCGACGGCGTCGAAGACCTTCACGGAGGCGGGCATCACGCTGCGGCGGTAGTCGGCGGGGGCCAGGGCGCCGACCCAGGAGTCGAAGAGCTGGACCGCCGAGGCGCCCGCTTCGATCTGGACCTTCAGGAAGGCGGCGGTGATGTCGGCGAGCCGGTCCAGCAGGTCGGCCCACAGCTCCGGGTCGCCGTACATCAGGGCCTTGGTGTGCTCGTGGTTGCGCGAGGGGCCGCCCTCCACCAGATAGCTGGCGAGCGTGAAGGGCGCGCCCGCGAAACCGATGAGCGGGGTCGCGCCGAGCTCCCCGACGAGCATCCCGACCGCTTCCGTGACGTACTTCACATCGTCCGGCTCGAGCGGACGCAGCCGCTCCAGATCGGCGCGGGTGCGGATGGGCCGCTCCACGACGGGGCCGACGCCGGGCTTGATGTCGAGATGGAGGCCGATGGCCTTGAGCGGCACCACGATGTCGCTGAAGTAGATCGCCGCGTCCACATGGTGCCGGCGCACCGGCTGGAGGGTGATCTCGGTGACCAGGTCGGGCCGCATGCAGGACTCGAGCATCGCGGTGCCCTCGCGGACCTTGCGGTACTCCGGAAGCGAGCGCCCGGCCTGCCGCATGAACCACACCGGGGTGTGCGGCACCGGCTCCTTCCGACAGGCCCGCAGAAAGGCCGAATCGGCGGTGGCACCGGCCGTGGCGCGGCCGGTCTGCTGCTGGCCCGAGGGCCGCTCTGTGGCGCTCATGCACCAAATCTTCGCACGGGCCGAACGAGTGACCCGCCAACCCGGGTGTTCCTCCCCGGTTGAGGCCCCCGATGCGCCTAGTCTTCCGGGCATGGCAGCGGTTCAAGGACACCTCTCGAACGGTGCTGACGGCGCTGACGGCACCAACGCGGGTGGGGAGGACGCCCCGCTCGCCTTCCGGCGTGCGGTCGCCGGGCTGCGCGGTGTGCGGGTGCGGCCCGAGGTGGAGCTCGATCCGACCCCACCGCCCCGGCGGCTCGCCCCCTTCTCGTACGCGCTGGAGGCGGTGGTCACCGCGGACGGCGCGGACGAGGACGAGGAGCTGGCCGAGGGACGGCTGATCCTGCTGCACGACCCGGCCGGGCACGATGCCTGGCAGGGTACGTTCCGCCTGGTCACGCTGGTCCACGCGGATCTGGAGCCGGAGATCGCGGCCGATCCGCTGCTGCCCGAGGTGTGCTGGTCCTGGCTGACCGGCGCGCTGGAGGCGCGCGGGCTGTCCTACGGCGAGCCCAGCGGCACGGTGACCCGCGCCAGCTCGCACTACTTCGGCGCGATGAGTGAGCGGGAGCCCTCGACCCGGATCGAGATCCGCGCCTCCTGGACGCCCTCGGAGCATCCGGCCCCCGAACCGGCCCGCTCCGGACGACGGCCGGAGGAGCGGGCGGGCGAGGACGCGGCGGAGCCGGGGGCGCCGGACACCGGGGCGCATCTGGCCGCCTGGTGCGATCTGCTGTGCCAGATCGCGGGGCTGCCCCCGGTGGGGGCGGCGGAGGCGGGCGTCGTCTCCCTGCCTCAGCGCCGCGGCCCCGGGGCCCGCTGACCCCCTTTCTTTGAGGGCTCGGTTCTCCCCCGGCTACCGCTGGGGGAGAACCGAGCCCTCAAGAGAGCACCATTGATCGAAAAGCCGTCCTAATTGCCCGAATTGTTACTCACCAAATCGTGATCATTCTCTAAAGCCGGGCCGTATCGGTGCCGAAGGACGTGGTGACCCGTCCCACAACTTCCCAGGAGGCCTGGTGTCTGTTCTCCTCGAGCAACCGTCCAGCCTGGTCGCCTACCGCCCGAACAAGCCGACGGCCATGGTCGTCGTCGCCGACCCCCGCGTCCGTTCCACCGTCACCCGTCATCTGTGGGCCCTAGGGGTGCGCGACGTCATCGAGGCGTCGTCCATCGCGGAGGCCCGTCCCCGTATCGGCAACCCGCGGGACATCTGCGTCGCCGATGTCCACCTCCCCGACGGCTCCGGCCTCACACTGCTGTCCGAGACCCGGGCCGCGGGCTGGCCCAATGGCCTCGCCCTGTCCGCCGCCGACGACATCGGCGCCGTACGCAACGCCCTGGCCGGCGGCGTCAAGGGCTATGTCGTCACCGGCACCCGCACCAATCTGGGCATCCCGGGCCGTCCGGGCGCCGCCCCGCTCGGTGCCGCCGCCCGGATGCACCGCCGCCCGCCGGGCGCGCCCGGCCACCCCGGGGGCTACCGGGAGCTGTCGGGCCGCGAGGTCGAGGTGCTGAGGCTGGTTGCGGAGGGCCAGTCCAACAAGGCCATCGGCGTCTCGATGGGCCTGTCCGCCCTCACCGTCAAAAGCCACCTCGCCCGGATCGCCCGCAAGCTGGGCACCGGCGACCGGGCCGGAATGGTCGCGGTCGCGCTGCGTACCGGGATCATTCACTGAGTCGTACCCGCCCGGCCACCACGCCGCCCACCCGCCCCCGCGCCCGTCGACGGAACGTTCCGTCGACGGGCGCCCTGCGTACCCGGCGTGCACAGCTACCCTTGACAGGTGACCGACGCCCAAGAGACCGCAGCAGAGACGACACTGCGAACCACCGGGGGCGCTCCTCCGGACGACCTCCCCCCGGCGACGGTCCCCTTGCTGGAGCCGCGCGAGGGCATCCCGCCCGTCACCGCGGACGCGGACGGACTCGCCGAGGTCGTGGCGGCCTTCGCCGCGGGCCACGGGCCGGTGGCCGTCGACGCCGAGCGCGCCTCCGGCTACCGCTACGGGCAGCGGGCCTATCTGGTCCAGCTGCGCCGGGCCGGAGCGGGGACCGCACTGATCGATCCCGTCGGCTGCCCCGATCTCTCGGGGCTGGGGGACGCCATCGCCGACGCCGAGTGGGTGCTGCACGCCGCCACCCAGGACCTGCCGTGCCTGCGTGACATAGGCATGGTCCCGGCCCGGCTCTTCGACACCGAACTCGCGGGCCGGCTGGCCGGGTTCGCCCGGGTGGGGCTGGGCGCCATGGTCGAGAACATCCTCGGCTACGCCCTGGAGAAGGGCCACTCGGCCGTCGACTGGTCCACCCGCCCGCTGCCCGAGCCCTGGCTGCACTACGCCGCGCTCGATGTCGAGCTGCTGGTGGACCTGCGCGACGCGCTGGAGGAGGAGCTGACCCGGCAGCGGAAGCTGGACTGGGCGCACCAGGAGTTCGCGGCCATCGCCGCGGCCCCGCCCGCCCCGCCGCGCAAGGACCCCTGGCGGCGCACGTCGGGGATGCACAAGGTCCGGCGGCGGCGGCAGATGGCCGTGGTGCGCGAGCTGTGGACGGCCCGGGACCATATCGCCCAGCGCCGCGACGTCTCCCCGGGCAAGGTGCTGGGGGACGCGGCGATCGTCGAGGCCGCGCTCGCGGTGCCCTCGACCGTCCGGGCGCTGTCCGCGCTGAACGGCTTCGGCCACCGGATGAGCCGCCGCCAGCTCGAGCAGTGGCAGGCCGCGGTGGACCGGGCGCGAGCCCTGCCGGAGGCGGAACTCCCCCAGCCGGGCCAGCCGGTGGCCGGTCCTCCGCCGCCCCGGGCCTGGGCCGACAAGGACCCGGCCGCGGCGGCGCGGCTCTCCGCGGCCCGGGCGGCGGTGACCGCGCTGGCCGAACGGCTGAATCTGCCCCAGGAGAACCTGATCGCCCCGGACACCGTGCGGCGGCTGTGCTGGGAGCCCCCGGAGGAGCCCACCGCGGATGCCGTCCGCGTCGTTCTCGCCGGTCATGGCGCACGCCCCTGGCAGATCGAGCAGGTGGCCGAGGTGCTCACCGGGGCCCTTCAGGCGGCCCCGGCCTGAGGTGGCGGGCGGGGACCGGCGGGGTGTGCGGCCGCTCGGGTCTGTGACCTTCGACGCTCCGGCGGCGGGGACTGGGCACCGTGGTTACTCATAAGTAGCATGAGGGATGGGTACCCGCCGTCCTCGGCGTGCCCGCAGCAGTGCCATCCCGCACCTGGAGGAGAGCCAACGTGCCTCGTACCGCTAGGGACGTCGTCTTCGTCGACGGCGTCCGCACCCCATTCGGCAAGGCGGGCCCGAAGGGCATCTACCACGAGACCCGCGCCGACGACATGGTCGTCAAGTGCATCCGGGAGCTGCTGCGCCGCAACCCGGATCTGCCGCCGGAGCGCATCGACGAGGTGGCCGTCGCCGCGACGACGCAGATCGGCGACCAGGGCCTGACCCTCGGCCGCACCGCGGGCATCCTCGCCGGGCTGCCCCAGTCCGTCCCCGGCTACTCCATCGACCGGATGTGTGCCGGTGCGATGACGGCCGTCACCGCCACCGCGGGTTCCATCGCCTTCGGCGCCTACGACGCGGTGGTCGCGGGCGGTGTCGAGCACATGGGCCGGCACCCGATGGGCGAGGCCGTCGACCCCAACCCCCGCTTCGTCTCGGAGAAGCTGGTCGACGAGTCGGCCCTCTTCATGGGCATGACCGCGGAGAACCTCCACGACCGGCTGCCGCACCTGACCAAGCAGCGCGCCGACGAGTACGCGGTGCGCAGCCAGGAGAAGGCCGCCAAGGCGTACGCCAACGGCAAGATCCAGCAGGACCTGGTGCCGATCTCGGTGCGCCGCACCAGCCCCGAGGGCGGCGAGACCGGCTGGGGTCTGGCCACCGCCGACGAGCCGATGCGCCCGGGCACCACGCTGGAGAACCTGGCCACGCTGAAGACCCCGTTCCGTCCGCACGGCCGGGTCACCGCGGGCAACTCCGCCGGTCTCAACGACGGCGCCACCGCCTCGCTGCTGGCCTCCGAGGACTTCGCCCGTGAGCTGGGGCTCCCGGTCAGGATGCGCCTGGTCTCGTTCGCCTTCGCGGGTGTCGAGCCCGAGGTGATGGGCTACGGCCCGGTCCCGTCGACCAAGAAGGCCCTCACCAAGGCGGGGCTGACCATCGACGACATCGGTCTGTTCGAGATCAACGAGGCGTTCGCCGTCCAGGTGCTGTCCTTCCTGGACCACTACGGCCTCGCCGACGACGACCCGCGCGTCAACCAGTACGGCGGCGCGATCGCCTACGGCCACCCGCTCGCCTCCTCCGGCGTCCGTCTGATGACCCAGCTGTCCCGGCAGTTCGAGGAGCAGCCCGAGGTCCGCTACGGCATCACCACCATGTGCGTCGGCTTCGGTATGGGCGCCACCGTGATCTGGGAGAACCCGCACTTCGAGGGGAACAAGTGACCACCACCGCAGAACTTCTCAAGCGAGCCGCCGAGCTGTTCCCGGACGAGGTCGTGACCCAGGCGCACATCCGCCACCTCGACCTCCCCCAGAACGCGGGCCGCTTCGCGCTCATCACCCTGGACAACGGCCTGGACCACACCAAGCCGACCACCTTCGGCCCGGCCTCGCTCGCCAACCTCAACACGGCGCTCGACCAGGTCGAGAAGGAGGCCGCGGACGGCTCGATCGTCGGTGTGGGCCTCACCGGCAAGCCGTTCATCTTCGCCGTCGGGGCCGACCTCAAGGGCGTGGAGCTGCTCAAGCGCCACGAGGACGCGCTCGCCATCGGCAAGGGCGGCCACGCGGTCTTCAAGCGGCTGTCCTCGCTGGCCGTGCCGACCTTCGCGTACTACAACGGCGCGGCGATGGGCGGCGGTGTCGAGGTCGGGCTGCACTGCACCTACCGCACGGTCTCGGCCGCGCTGCCCGCCTTCTCGCTGCCCGAGGTCTTCCTCGGCCTGGTCCCCGGCTGGGGCGGCTGCGCACTGCTGCCCAACCTGATCGGTGCCGACCGCGCCGTCTCGGTGATCATCGAGAACGCGCTCAACCAGAACAAGCAGCTCAAGGGGCAGCAGGTCCACGAGCTCGGGATCGCGGACGCGATCTTCGAGGGCGCCGACTTCCTGGAGCAGTCGCTGATCTGGACCGCGGCCGTCCTCAAGGGCGAGATCGAGATCGCCCGGCCCGAGGTGGACCGCGGCGACGCCTGGCACGAGGCCGTCGTACGCGGCCGTGCCATCGCCGACAGCAAGGTGCACGGGGCGGCCCCGGCCGCGTACCGCGCGCTGGAGATCATCGACGCCTCCCGCAACGGCGACCTGGCTCGCGGGTTCGACGCCGAGGACAAGGCGCTGGCCGACCTGATCATGGGCGGTGAGCTGCGCAGCGGTATCTACGCCTTCAACCTGGTGCAGAAGCGCGGCAAGCGCCCGGCCGGTGCGCCGGACAAGTCGCTGGCCCGCCCGGTCACCAAGGTGGGTGTGGTGGGCGCCGGTCTGATGGCCTCGCAGCTGGCGATGCTGTTCGCCCGCCGTCTGGAGGTGCCGGTCGTGCTGACCGACATCGACCAGGAGCGGGTGGACAAGGGCGTGGGCTACGTCCACGGCGAGATCGACAAGCTGCTGCTCAAGGGCCGGATCAACCAGGACAAGGCCAACCGGCTCAAGGCCCTGGTCAGCGGCTCCCTGGACAAGGCCGCCGCGTTCGGTGACGCCGACTTCGTCATCGAGGCCGTCTTCGAGGAGATGGGCGTCAAGCAGAAGGTGTTCGCCGAGGTCGAGGCGGTCGTGCCGGAGCACGCCATTCTCGCCACCAACACCTCCTCGCTGTCGGTCTCCGAGATGGCCGCCAAGCTCAAGCACCCCGAGCGGGTCGTGGGCTTCCACTTCTTCAACCCGGTCGCCGTGCTGCCGCTGCTGGAGATCGTCCGCGGTGAGCGGACCGATGACGCGGCGCTGGCCACCGCCTTCGGCGTGGCCAAGAAGCTGAAGAAGACGGCCGTGCTGGTCAAGGACGCCCCGGCGTTCGTCGTCAACCGGATCCTGACCCGCTTCATGGGCGAGATCCAGAACGTCATCGACGAGGGCACCCCGATCGACGTGGCCGAGCGGGCGGTCGAGCCGCTCGGACTGCCGATGTCCCCGCTGGTGCTGCTGGAGCTGGTCGGCCCGGCGATCGGTCTGCATGTCTCGGAGACGCTGCACGGCGCGTTCCCGGACCGCTTCACGGTCTCGGAGAACCTCAGGCGCGTGGTCGAGGCGGGCAAGCGCGGCTTCTACGTCCACTCCGCCGACGGGTCTGCTGAGCCCAAGCTGGACCCGGAGGTGGTGGCGCTGATGCAGCAGGGCGACACCGTCCTGACCGAGGAGCAGGTGCGCGCCCGGGTGCTGGACGCCGTCGCGCAGGAGATCGGCCTGATGCTCGACGAGGGCGTCGTCGCCGAGGCGCAGGACATCGACCTGTGCCTGATCACCGGTGCGGGCTGGCCCTTCCACCTGGGCGGCATCACGCCGTACCTGGACCGCGAGGGCGTTTCGGAGCGGGTGACCGGGAAGAAGTTCCTGGCTCCGGGCCTGGCCAGCGTCCCGGCGTAGCCGGGCGGCCTGGCGACCCTGCCCTGATCCACGGGCGCCGGCCGGATGGACCTCTGACGATCCGTCCGGCCGGCGCCCGTCGGCGTTCGCGGTGTCTCCCGGGCCTCCAGCGGCCCTCTCAGCGGCCGCCGACGCGGGTCCAGGCCCGCAGGGCCAGTCCGCCTTCATCAATCTTCTGGCGGGCCACCAGCAGCACGCCGTCGAGGGAGACGGCGGCCAGCACCACCCGGCCCAGCCCG
Source organism: Streptomyces sp. NA02950 (assembly GCF_013364155.1). Lineage (NCBI taxonomy): Bacteria > Bacillati > Actinomycetota > Actinomycetes > Kitasatosporales > Streptomycetaceae > Streptomyces > Streptomyces sp. NA02950. The sequence goes on from NZ_CP054916.1 coordinate 2,406,010, forward strand.
TCGAGGGCCAGCGCCGGGTCGCGGGCACCCTGTTCGCCCGAGGGTGTCCACCACACGCCCGCCGACTCGTCCTCCGTCGGATGGGCGGCGACGGCCAGCCGGCCGCTCCCGGTGTCGCGGTGGGCCAGCACGGTGCAGTCGTGGCCGTCCACGGGCGCGCGGAGCACGGCGGCCGGCCCGGCGCCCGCGGTCCCGCCCAGGGACGCGGTGGCGTCCGCGTCCGGGCGCCAGGCGAGCAGCCCGCCGCCGTCCGCGTCCCGCCAGTAGTGGGTGACGGTGTCCCGGCTGGTCTCCACGGCGGAGGCGGACCACGCCTGGACGCGCGCCGGTATGTCCGCGCCGCGGCGCAGGGCACCGCCGGGCTCCGGCTGGTACCAGCGCAGGGCCGCTCCCGCACTGGCCGGGGCGAGCAGTTCGACCCGGCCGTCGGCGGTCGCGGCGGCCGACAGCCCGTCGAGGACGTCCTTGCCCTTCAAGTCGGTCCAGCCGCCCCATTTGCCCTTGGCGTCCTGGCGGCGGCAGCTCACCCCGCTCCCGGCGTTGCGCACGAAGACGTGCACCGCGCCCGAGGCGTCCACGGCCACGGCGGGGGCACCGGTGCGCGCCGCCTTGCCCCGGTCCTTGGGGTGCGGGGTGCCGAGCGCGTGCCACGCGGTCAGCGGACGGCCCGTCTGGAACTGGGTGGCGTGGACGACTTCGACCCGCGGGGGCTCGCCCTCGGGGCCGGGTTTGCGCCGCAGCCCCACCAGATGCGCATAGCCGTCGGCACCCTGAGCGACCGTCACCGCGCCGAGGTCCGGGGCCGCTATCAGCCAGGGACCCGTCCACGACGGCCCTCCCGGGCGGTCCTCGGTCCAGCGGGCGACACCCCCCGCCACCGGTGCGTAGGCCGTGAGCCTGCCGTCCTTGCCGCGGAGCAACCGCAACGCCATGGCCCGCCGCCAACCTTCCCCGGCGCCAACCGCCGTGTTCCTACCCCGTCCATAGTATTTTGCCTGTTCTATGAACGGTTCTGACGCCGGTCCCGCCCCGGCCCCCGGTCTGGTGGTCGTGGACGCGGCCAATGTGGTCGGTTCGGTGCCCGACGGCTGGTGGCGCGACCGACGCGGCGCGGCCGAGCGGTTGCGCGACCGGCTGGCCGCCCTCGCGGTCGACGGCCTTCGGCAGGACACCGGCGTCCCCGGGTGGGCGACCCGTCCGCCGCTGGACCTCGTGCTGGTGGTCGAGGGCGCGGCCCGTGGGGTGGAGCCGGTGGAGGGGGTCGGCGTGGACGCCGCGCCGGGCAGCGGCGACGACCGGATCGTGGAGCTCGTCGCGGAGCGGGAGCCGGACCGCCCGTGCCTGGTGGTGACCGCCGACCGGGAGCTGCGGAAGCGGGTGGGAGCGCTCGGGGCCGGGGTGGCCGGTCCCCGGGCGGTGCGTTCCGGCTGACCGCCCCGAGGAATTATCCGGCTGTTCCCTCCTTTTCCCGGCTCTCCGTTTTCCTCTCTCCGGGCCTGCTCTCCGTTTCCCGCTCTATTTTCCGCACCATTTCCCGCTCTCTTTTCCGCTCCATCCCCCGTTCCGTTCCGCCCCCCTTTCCCGCCTTTCGTCAGGCGCGCGGCAGCACGTCGAGCAAGGCCCCCACAGCGAGGACGGCATAGGCGCCGAGGGTAACCGTGGCGGTGGACACCAAGGTGGCGCGCGGGGGTTGCCGGACCAGTTGATAGGCAATGAGACCGGGCACGATATAGCCCAGTGTCTGGTGCGAGAAAAGCATCGGGAACTGATTCCGCAGCACCATGTAGAGCGTCGCCTGGAGCAGGACGCCGCACATCACGACCGCGGCGAACAACCGCTTCCCGTAGAGGATCACCGCGCCCTGCAGCAGTCTGGTGGACAGATACGTCAGCACGGTCACGCCGAGGACCATGGAGGCCAGCCGCAGGTCCTCGACGAGGGTGAGGGCGAGCCAGCCGGGCGTAATCATGCCCCCGGGCGAGAGATTGGTCGTCAGATAGCAGACCAGGGAGAAGAGCAGGCCGAGGGCGATACCCAGGGCGGCCATGTCCGGGCTGAGGACGACGGGGTTCACTGGGCGCCTCCGGTGCCGTCGGTCGCGGTCTCGGTCGCGGTCAGGGTCGTGATGGGCGTGGCGGTGGCGGTGGTCATCGGGGCACCGGCCGTGGGCAGCCGTGCCAGCCGTTCCAGGAGCCGCTCGCCCTGCCCGTGGATGTTGCCGATCGCGACGAGGGACGCGTCGCTGCCGCCGACCCCCTCAAGGACGGCTCCCATCAGCTCGTCCGCGTCGCGGTGGTCGCCGCCGAGATCGACGACCCGGCCCGTCCAGCTGTCGGGTATGCCCTTGCGTGCGCTCTTGGTGGGGTGGCCGATCAGGAACACCGACTCGGGGTCCAGTTCGGGCACGAGGGCCCCCATCTGGCCGTTGCGCTCGACCCGGTCCGGACGGCAGTTGACGAGGACGTGCAGCGGACGGCGGATCGCGCCGAGCTCCATCAGCCGGCGCACGTTCATCAGCGTCGACTCGGGGTCGTTGGCGGCGAACACATTGGCGAAGCCGAGCCGGGCGCCCCGCGGCGTGCGGTACTTCTGCACCGACAGCACGCCCGGGTCGGGCGGCGCCGCCCACATGCCCCGCAGCGCCGTCTGCCGGTCGACGCCGAGCAGCCCGGCCACCGCGACCGCTATCGCGACGTTCTCCTTGAAGGTGAACCAGCTGAAGCCGCGCAACTCCTCGTCCGTGACGGACTCCGGGTCGACGGTGATCAGCTCGCAGTCGCGGACGGCGGCTTCCTCCCGCAGGATGTGCAGCCGGTCGCGCTCGGCGGTCACGCACACGCCGCCGGCCGGCATGGAGCGGCACAGCGAACGGGCCACGTCATCGAGCGTCGGTCCCATCTCGATCAGGTGGTCCTCACGGACATTGCACAGCACACCGATGGTCGAACGGATGAGCTTGGTCTGGTTGACCTCCTGGAGGGCGGGCATCACCGCCATGCACTCGATCACCAGGGCCTGGGGCCGACACGCCGCGGCCCGCCGGACGATGCCGATCTGCTCGACGACGTTGGCGATGCCGAACTTCCGGTAGACGGGCTCCTCGGTGGCGTCCGGGTGGATGAAGCGGGCGGCGGTGCCGGTGGTTTTGGCGACCGTGACCAGCCCTCCGCCACGCAGCGCGCCCGCGCACAGGCGGGTGATGGAGCTCTTGCCCCGGATGCCGTTGACCAGCACGCGATGCGGCATCCGCGCCAGGTTCTCGAAGTGTCTGCGTTGCTCGACCACTCCGGCGACGAGCAGCCCGAGGGAGCAGAGGAGGAAGACGATGTAGAGGAAAAGCATGTCTCCGCTTGTGGGTTGTGGGGGGAGGTTCGTCAGGAACGGCGGGCGAGCCCGGCTCAGCGCGGCTGCCCGACGACGGGTCTGGGCGTGCCGGTGGCGCTCGGCTCCGCGGCGGCCAACCGCTGCCGGATCAGCTCCAGGCTGCGGACGACCGAACCGACCTCGTCGTGGTGGCGGGGGTATCGCACGGTCTGCAGATCACCGGCGGCGAGCGCGGCGGCGGACCGGTCCAGGGCCCGGAGCGGGCGCAGTACGGCCAGCTCCAGCCAGCCCAGGCACAGCACGGCCGCGCCGAACGCGAGCAGCCCGGCGACCTCGGCCCGGCGCTGCGTCTCGTACGAGGCGAGCGGCAGCCAGGAGACCGGCTTGTGGGTGACCACGCGCCACCTGAGGGCGTTGACGGCGCCGGTGCCCCGTACGGGGGCCGCGGTGGTGAGCGTGGCGCCGTCCCCGGGGCGGCCGGGCAGTGAGGCGAAGGCGATGAAGCCGTCGTTGGAGCCGATGACCTTGTCGTCCGCGTCGACCAGCCAGGCCCGGCCGATATGGGCGCGGTCGAGTGCCCCGCTGAGGACCTCGGGCCGGAACTCGGCCACCAGAGCCCGGCCGCCCACCGGGACCACCGCCGCCGACACCGGCACCCTGCCGCGGTGGTTGAGCTGGAGGACGGCGGGCGTACCGCGCTTGACCCGGCTCAGGACGGCCTTGCGGTCCGCGTCGTACGGGGTACCGCCCGCGCGTTCCAGGACCTCCCCGTCCCGGCCGAGGAGGTAGAGCGAGCGCCATGCGCTGTGCTCGGGCAGCGCCGCCTTCAGGGCCCTCCCGAGCCCGTCGGGCGTATGTCCCGCGAGCAGGGCGACGGAGGACAGATCGGCGGCGCCTTCGCCGAGCACCCGCCGTACCCGGCCGGACGCGGCGTCGGTGCGGTCCCTCTGGGCGCGCACGACATGGGCGGGCACCGGCTCCCCGCCTTCGGCCAGGTTCATCAGCGGCAGCGCGCAGGACCAGGACGTCACGAGCACCACGCAGCCCAGCACGGTGAGGCGCACGCTGCCGCGGGCACGCGAACGCGCGGTCTCCTCGCGCTCGCCCAGCAGTTGGCGTCGCAGCGACTCCAGAGACCCGCCGAGCCGCGCTGTCTCGCCGTGCCCGTACCGGGCCACCGGGCGCGCGAGATCGCCCTGCGCGAGGCGGCGGGCGTCCAGGTGCAATCGGAGCACCGGGCGCTGGATCCAGCGGATCAGCATCCAGGTGACGGCGAGACAGATCGCCAGCAGAGCGGCAGCCGCGCCCGCACCCCGCCACCGGTCGCTCCCGACGGCGGTGCCCTCCGGGACCTGTGCGCCGGAGGCCACGACCAGGCCGAAGTCCTGTCCCCCGTCGCCCGCCGGTACGGCCGCGTGGCCGACGACGGCGAAGTGGCCGCGGTCGCCGCGTGCGGTATGGCTGCCCGTCGCGCCCCGGGCCCGGCCGGACTCGCGGGCCAGCTCACGCAGGGGCTCGTCGCCGTTCCGGTCGCCGGAGGCGGCGAGGATCCGGCCGTCGGTGTTCACGACGAAGGTGGCGCGGCCCGCCCGCTCGTCCGGCACGGGCAGCGCGCGGGAGGCGACCAGCAGCCGCCCTCCCCCGTCCGGCGCGTCGAGGGGCGCGAAGGACAGTACCCGGGACTCACCGGAGGGGAGCCTGACGAGGCGGGAGCGCGGTCTGTCCCCTGCATGGCGGACCAGCGGGCGCTCCGGCGGCACGGCCTCTCCGTGCGAGGCGAGCGGGCGGCCGGTGGCGGCATCCACCACCGAGAGGCCGCGCCACTTGTGGTAGGCGCCCGCGAGCTTGCGCAGCGCCTCCTCAGGGGTGCCCGGGTCGCCGAGGCGGAGCAGTTCGGTGGCGTCGCGCAGGTCACCGGAGCTCTGCTCCAGCGAGGCGCGAAGGGATCCGGCGGCATCGGCGGCCACGTCCTGCTGAGCCTCTGCCACGGCGCGCGAGACCCCGCGGTCGTCCGAATGCCCAACGGTCAGGGCGGTGAATCCCGCGACGGCGAGCAAGAACACGCCCAACGCGGCTATGGGCGGGCGGACACCCCCGAGAAGAGGCATGTCCGCGCGTTTTCTTCGCCTTGGGGGCGAGCGCCGTGCGACCCTTACGGCTAAACCCATATGCCATTCTCTTTTCCTTTGGTTTTCCCTCTTCCCTTACTGATGACGGGATTTATCGGCGCGTTGATATCCAGGGGGCGAAAGTTGCTGTGAGGTGTATCACATTGAGAAATCCGTTCAGCTTTGGGCCGAGGAGGCGGCGATTTTGGGCCATTGCTTTCGTACTCGCCTTGTGCGCCTCGGGAACACTCATTACGCTCGCGCGCCAGGACTCCGGGTCGCCCCCGGCCCCGTCGGCCTTCGGCCTGGAGCGGCATGTCCGCGCGTACGTGGCGGACTTCCCCCGTAACGGCGCATACCGGCCCCCCAGCGCCGCCGAACGCGCCGGGATCGGCGAGGGGATCACCCGGCTGCTCGACGGCAGGCCCGACGCGGCGCGCGGCCCGCTGTCCAGGGCCGGCTACGGCGTGCGCACGGTGCGGCTGGCTGGTTCGGGCCGACGGGTCGCCCAGGTCACCGGGACCGGCGGTCGCGGGGCATCGCGGCGCGGCTGGGGCGAGGTGTACGTCGATCTGAGCAGCCGGGTGCGGTGGAGCGCTCAGGTGCCGCACCCGGTGTCGGACCAGCACACCGAGCTGATGGGCGCCGAGCTGTTCTCCCGGGCACCCGGCGGGGTCCTGGTGCTGGCGGGCGCCACCCGCCACGCGGGCAAGGGCAACACGGCGGACGTGGCACACCGCGAGGACTCGGTGTTCGACGCCGTCTGCGCGGCGCTCGCCGCCCGCCGGATCCCCGGCATCCAGGTCCACGGCTTCGCCGACGACAGCTCACCGGGCAACGACGTGGTGGTCTCGCCGGGTCCCGGCCGGGCCGGGGCGCTGGTGCGCGAGGCGGCGCACCTGCTCTTCGCCGACGGGTTCGAGGTGTGCCGGGCCTGGCGGCGGGACTGCGGCGAACTGGAGGGCACCACCAATGTGCAGGCGCGCACGGCGGCCGCGCACGATGTCTCCTTCCTGCACATCGAGACCAGCCGCAGCGTCCGCGACTCCCCCCGGGCCCGCTCACGGATGGTCCACGCGCTGGCGCGGACGGCGGGGCGGCTGGGGAGAGGCTAGGGCCGTATCACCGGCTCCTGGCGGGCCCGGCGCAGCCCGGCCGAGGCCGGACACTCCGCCCTGCGATGCTCCCCCAAGCGCCGCGGACCGTCCGTGAAAAGCCGTCAGCCAGGCGCTAGCGGCGCTTTCCGGCGGTGGTCATCCGGCTGTGGCGGCGTCCGTAGAGGAAGTAGACGAAGAAGCCGATGACCATCCACACCCCGAACCGCAGCCAGGTCTCCGCGGGCAGATTGAGCATCAGCCACAGCGAGGCCGCCACCGACAGCAGCGGCAGCACCGGCACCCAGGGGGTGCGGAAGGCGCGGTGCAGATCGGGGCGGGTGCGGCGCAGGATGATCACGCCGAGGGCGACCACGACGAAGGCGAAGAGGGTGCCGATGTTCACCAGCGCCGCCAGCTCGGAGATGCTGGTGAACCCGGCGACGATGGCGATGATCACACCCAGCAGGATCGTGGACCGGTAGGGCGTGGCGAACCGCGGGTGCACCTTGGAGAAGACCCTCGGCAGCAGCCCGTCACGGCTCATCGCGAAGAACACCCGGCTCTGGCCGAGCAGCAGGATCATGCACACCGTGGTGAGCCCGACGGCCGCGCCGAAGCTGATGAGGCCCGCGTAGAAGGGATGGCCGGTCGACTTGAAGGCGTCGGCGAGCGGGGCGTCGATCGACAGCTTGGTGTACTTCTGCATCCCGGTGACCACGATGGACACCGCGACATAGAGGACGGTGCAGATGAAGAGCGAGCCGAGGATGCCGCGTGGCATGTCGCGCTGCGGGTTGCGGGTCTCCTCGGCGGCGGTGGCCACGATGTCGAAGCCGATGAAGGCGAAGAAGACGACCGCGGCGGCGGCGAAGATGCCCTGGACGCCGTAGGTCGTCGGCTCGTAGCCGAACATCAGCTGAATCAGCGGTGCGCTGAACCCGGAGCCGGCGACCGTGCCCTTGGGCTCGGGGATGAAGGGGTCGTAGTTCCCGGGCTTGATGAAGAAGGCGCCCACGATGATGACCAGCAGCACCACGGTCACCTTGATCGCCACGACGACGGAGGTGACCCGCGCGGACAGCTTCATGCCGAGGACCAGGATCACGGTGAGCACGAGCACCAGCAGGAAGGCGAGCAGGTCGAAGGCGAAGCCGTGGGCCGCCTCGGGGCCGGAGAGGGCGAGCGGGAGGTGCCAGCCGGCGTTGTCCAGGAGCGAGCGGATGTACCCGGCCCAGCCGACCGCGACCACGGCGGTGCCGAGCGCGAACTCCAGCACCAGGTCCCAGCCGATGATCCAGGCGGGCAGTTCGCCGAGCGAGGCGTACGAGAAGGTGTACGCGGACCCGGCCACCGGCACGGTCGAGGCGAACTCCGCGTAGCACAGGGCCGCGAGGGCGCAGACGACGCCCGCGACGACGAAGGCGAGCGCGGTCGCGGGGCCCGCCTGCTCCTTGGCGACGGATCCGGTCAGCACGAAGATGCCGGTCCCGATGATGACGCCGACGCCGAAGACGGTGAGGTCCAGGGCGGACAGGGACCGCGTCAGCGCATGCTCGGGCTCCTCGGTGTCCTGGATGGACCGCTCGACGGACTTGGTCCGCAGATAGTCCGGCCGGGCCTTGGCCTGGGCACCGCGGCCTCCGGAGCCGCCGTCGGGTCTCGATTCGCTCACCGGTGCCACCTCCACGCCTGCCCGTGCCCCGTGCGCGCCCATGGTTCAGCCAACCGGTGGGAGCGGGGCGGGGGCACACTCCGGGCCCGCGCCGATTCACCCGATGGGGCGGGCCCGCGGGATACGCGCTGGGCCGGTCGGAGCACCGAAGGCGCCGACCGGCCCGGTGAGCCGTCGCGGACGGGAGGCGGTCGTGGTGGCCAAGCGGCCTCGCTGACGTCCGGTGCGGTGCGGTTGCGCCCCGAAGGGGCGCGGGGCCGTGTCGCTGTGCGGCTCCGCCGCGTGGGCGCGACCGGCCACGACGCGGCCGCGGACGAACGAGCGCGCCTCGCGGCACTTCCCGCGGAGCGCTCAGGTCCTGTCCGGTGGATCTTTGAGGGTCAGCCCGCGGCGTCTGGTGCAGGGGGCACCTCCCAGCGGTAGCTGGGGGAGGATCGCAAGGCGGAGGATCGCCCTCGTACTGGGCGTACTCGGGCGACTCCGACAACGCAGCCGGGGGCACCTCCCAGCGGTAGCTGGGGGCGCGGTGCCAGGCGTCGCGGGCCCGATAAGATCCACCGGACAGGGCCTAGTCGCGCACCGGCTCCCCGGCGGACGCCGGCTGCGTCACCCGCCCGGCGCGGCCCGGACCGGTCGCCTCGGCGGGCTCGGCGGCCTCGTCCCCGGTTCGGTTGCCGATCCGGGAGACCAGGCCGGTGACCTGTCGGGCGATGTCGGGGGCGGTCAGCCCGATCTCGGCCATGACCTCCTTGCGGGAGGCGTGGTCCAGGAAGCGCGGCGGGATGCCGAAGTCGCGTACCGGCATGTCGACGCCGGAGTCGCGCAGCGCCTGGGCGATGGCGGAGCCCACACCGCCGACCCGGCTGTTGTCCTCGACGGTGACCACGACGCGGTGGCGCTCGGCGAGCGCGGGCAGCTCCTCGTCGACCGGTTTGACCCAGCGCGGGTCCACCACCGTGGTGGAAATGCCCTGTTTGTCGAGAAGGTCGGCAGCCTCCAGACACATCGGGGCGAGCGCCCCGACCGACACCAGCAGCACATCGGGCCGCTCGCCCTCGTCCTGCGCGGGCTCGCGCAGAACGTCCATCCCGCCGATCCGGCCGACCGCGGCCACCGCCGGGCCCACCGCGCCCTTGGAGTAGCGCACCACGGTCGGTGCGTCGTCGACCTGGACGGCCTCGCGCAGCTGGGCACGGACCTGGTCGGCGTCGCGCGGGGCGGCGATCCGCAGCCCGGGGACGACCTGAAGGATCGACATGTCCCACATGCCGTTGTGCGAGGCCCCGTCCGTACCGGTGATCCCGGCGCGGTCGAGGACGAAGGTCACCCCGCAGCGGTGCAGCGCCACATCCATCAGCACCTGGTCGAAGGCGCGGTTGAGGAAGGTGGCGTAGACCGCGAAGACCGGGTGCAGACCGCCGGTGGCCAGGCCCGCCGCCGAGACCGCCGCGTGCTGCTCGGCGATGCCGACGTCGTAGACCCGGTCGGGGAAGCGCTTGGCGAACTCGGTGAGGCCCACCGGGTGCAGCATGGCCGCGGTGATGGCCACGATGTCCTCGCGCTCCTCGCCGAGCTTGACCATCTCCTCGCCGAAGACCGAGGTCCAGTCGGCGCCGGAGGCCGAGATCGGCAGCCCGGTGTCCGGGTGGATCTTGCCGACGGCGTGGAAGCGGTCCGCCTCGTCCTGGAGGGCGGGCTGGTAGCCGCGGCCCTTCTCGGTGAGGCAGTGCACGATGACCGGGCCGCCGAACCGCTTGGCCCGCTGCAACGCGGACTCCAGTGCCTCGATGTCATGGCCGTCGATCGGACCGACGTACTTCAGCCCCAGGTCCTCGAACATGCCCTGCGGGGTGATGAAGTCCTTGAGCCCCTTCTTGGCGCCGTGCAGGGTCTCGTACAGCGGCCTGCCGACGACCGGGGTGCGCTCCAGCAGGTCCTTGCCACGGGCGAGGAAGCGCTCGTAGCCGTCGGTGGTGCGCAGCGTGGCGAGGTGGTTGGCCAGTCCGCCGATGGTCGGGCCGTAGGAGCGCTCGTTGTCGTTGACCACGATGACCAGCGGACGGTTCTTGGCGGCGGCGATGTTGTTGAGCGCCTCCCAGGCCATCCCGCCGGTGAGCGCCCCGTCACCGATCACGGCGACCACATGGTCCTGCTTGCCGAGCAGCTCGTTGGCCTTGGCCAGTCCCTCCGCCCAGCCGAGGACGGTCGAGGCGTGGCTGTTCTCGATGACGTCGTGCTCGGACTCGGCGCGCGCGGGGTAACCGGACAGCCCGCCCTTGCTCTTGAGCCGGGAGAAGTCCTGGCGGCCGGTGAGCAGCTTGTGGACGTAGGACTGGTGCCCGGTGTCCAGCAGCACCTTGTCGCGGGGCGAGTCGAAGACCCGGTGCAGGGCGATGGTCAGTTCGACCACACCGAGGTTGGGGCCGAGGTGGCCACCGGTCTTGGAGACGGCGTCGACGAGAAAGGTGCGGATCTCCGCGGCCAACTGGTCCAGCTCCTCCGGAGCGAGCCGGTCCAGATCGCGCGGTCCCCTGATGCGGGTCAGCAGCACCCGTGCCTCCTTGCTTCGAGCGTCTCCATCGAGCCTTGCCGGTCCGCCCGAGTCTAGTGTTCCGCTCTGCGCCGAAGACCCCGGCCCATGCGATGTGGGTCACGCGAACGGACGAGCCCGGCACCGCCTCGCGGGGCGGTGCCGGGCTGTGGTCCTCCGGCCGCGGCGGATCAACCGCGTCCGGCCGAGCGTTGTGTTCTGCGCGACACCGAGTCGATCACGACGGCGGCCAGCAGCACCCCACCGGTGATCATGTACTGCACGGAGTTGGCCACGCCCAGCAGGTTCATACCGGATGAAATCGAGCCGATGACCAGCATGCCGAGCAGTGCGGACCAGACCGAGCCCCGGCCGCCGAAGAGGCTGGTGCCACCGATGACCGCGGCCGCGATGGCCTCCATCAGCAGGTTGCCGGTACCGGCCTGCTGACTGGCGGAGCCCACCCGGGAGGCGATCATGAGACCGCCGAAGGCGGCCATGAACCCGGAGAGCGCGAAGACCGACATCCGCACCGCCACGACGTTGATGCCCGCGCGGCGCGCCGCCTCGACGCTGCCGCCGAGCGCCATCACCTTGCGTCCGTAGGCGGTGCGGCGGACCACGAAGTCCAGCAGCACCAGCACCACCACGAAGATCACCAGGCCGAGCGGCAGCCCCTTGTACTCGTTCAGCCGCCACGCCGCCGTGAAGACGATCGCGGCGATCACCGCGGTGCGCACCAGGATCTCGCTCAGCGGCCGGGAGGGGACACCGGCCGCCTTGCGCCGCCTGCTGTCCACGAACTGGGCGAAGAAGAAGCCCGCCACCGCGACCGTCGCCGCCCCGTACGCGGCGACCAGCTGGGTGAAGTAGTGGTCGGTGAGGGTGCGGACGAAGCTGTCGTCGGCGATGCCGATGGTGCCGGTGGTTCCCAGCACCTGGAGCATCAGCCCGTTCCAGGCCAGCAGACCGGCCAGGGTCACCACGAAGGCCGGTACGCCGATCTTGGCGAAGAAGAAACCGTGCAGCGCGCCGAGGACGGCACCGGCACCCAGGGCGGCGGCCACCGCTATCCCCTCGGGCACCCCGTGGTTCACATTGAGCACCGTCAGGGTGGCCGCGGCCAGACCGCTGATCGACCCGACGGAGAGATCGATCTCACCCAGCAGCAGGACGAACACGATCCCGACCGAGATCATGCCGGTGCCGCCGATCAGGATGGACAGATCGGAGAGGTTCTTGGGCGAGAGGAAGGCGCTGTCCTTCCACTGGAAGACCGCCCAGATGATGGCGATGCCGATGATGACCGGGACGGCGCCCAGGTCACCACTGCGCATCTTGCGGCTGAACTCGGTCAGGTAGCCCTTGAAGCCCTCCTGACGCACCAGCAGCCGCGGGTCCACGGCGGTGACCGCGTCCGCGGCGACCGGGTTGGCGTCGGCCGGACCGCGCTTGGCGTGGCTGCCGCCGTTGTTCTTCCGGACATTGGTGGTCACTTCGCGACCTCCCCGCTGCGCGCCTTGCGGCGGGTCACGGCATTGTCCGTGGCGCCGGTGATGGCGGAAATGATCTCTTCCTGAGAGGTGGACCGGACGTCGAAGGTGCCGTTGTTGCGGCCCAGGCGCAGCACCGCGACCCGGTCCGCGACCGCCTTGACGTCGGCCATGTTGTGGCTGATGAGGATCACGGCGAGACCGCGTTCGCGCAGCCGCTCGACCAGGTCCAGCACCTGGGCGGTCTGCTCGACGCCCAGGGCGGCGGTCGGCTCGTCCAGGATCACCAGCTTGGGCTCGCCCAGCATCGAGCGGGCGATGGCGACGGTCTGCCGCTGGCCGCCGGAGAGCGAGGCGATCGGGATCCGCACGCTGGGGATCCGGATGGACAGGGTCTGGAGCAGCTCACGGGCGCGGCGCTCCATCTCGACCTCGTCCAGCACCCCGCCGCGCAGGATCTCGCGGCCGAGGAAGAGATTGCCGACGACGTCGATGTTGTCGCAGAGTGCCAGGTCCTGGTAGACGGTCGCGATGCCCAGGTCCTGGGCGTCGTGCGGCCGGCTGACCTGGACCGGCCTGCCCTGCCAGGCGAGGACGCCCTCGTCGGCGGGGCCGACTCCGGCGATGGTCTTGACGAGGGTGGACTTGCCCGCGCCGTTGTCGCCCACCAGGGCGACAACTTCACCGGCATGGACCTCCAGGTGGATGTCGCTCAGCGCCTGGACAGCGCCAAATCGCTTGGAGATCCCGCGCAACGCCAACACGGGTTCGTTCGGCACGATGGCCATCTCCGTTCCGGGCAGGGAGAGCCCTGCTGCATGACGGAGGGGAGAGCGCTCTCTCCCCTCGGCTGGGGTGTCAGGGGGCCGTCGCGGGCCGCCCGCAGGATCACGGGCGGCCCGGCGGGCGCTACTACTTGAGGAGGCCGGCCTCTTCGCAGGCGGCCTTGTACTTGGCCGTGCAGATCTGGCTTGCCTTGTAGAGACCGTCCTTGATGACGGTGTCCTTGATGTTGTCCTTGGTCAGCGAGACCGGGGTGATCAGCGTGGCCGGGATCCCCTTGGTGGTCGGGCTGTCCACCGTGTTGGACTCGTTGGGCTTCTCACCGCGGCCGAGCGCGAGGGCCATCTCGGCGGCGGCGGTGGCCTCCGGCTCGTACGGCTTGTAGACGCTCATGTACTGGGTACCGGCCAGGATGCGCTGCACACCGGCGAGTTCGGCGTCCTGTCCGGTGACCGGGGGCAGCGGGTCCACGCCGCCGCTCTTGAGCGCGGTGATCGCGCCGCCGGCCATGGTGTCGTTGGCCGAGTAGACGCCGACGATGTTGTTCTTGCCCAGCGAGGAGATGGCACCGTTCATGGCCTCGTTGGCCTTGTCCGCCAGCCAGCGGTCGACGTCGTACTGCTTGCCGATGTCCACCTTGCCCTTGAGGACGGAGAGCGCGCCCTTCTTGAACATGGCGGCGTTGGGGTCGGCCTCCCAGCCGTTGAGCATGACGATCTTGCCGTCCTTGGCCTTGCCGCCCAGCGCCTTGAGCAGCGCCTTGCCCTGGACCTTGCCGACCTTCTCGTTGTCGAAGGAGGTGTACCCGGAGATCGGGCCCTGGGCGAGCCGGTCGTAGGCGACGACCGGGATGTCGGCCTCGTCGGCCTTCTTGACCGAGCTGGCGATGGCCTCGGAGTCCACCGCGTCCAGGATGATCGCGTCGACCTTCTTGGTGATCATCGAGTCGACCTGCTGCTGCTGGAGCGCGGTGTCCGACTTGGCGTTGACGTAGAGGACCTTGCACTCGGCACAGAGTGCCTTGATCTTCTTGGTGATCAGCGGTCGGTCGAAGTTCTCGTATCTCGCGGTCTGGTCCTCCGGCAGGAGCAGACCGATGGTGAGCGGACCGGTCTTCTTCTTCTGGTCCGACTTGTCGCTGTCGGCCTCCTTCGCCGAGCCACAGGCGGCGAGCGACACTGCCATGGACACGACGGCACTGGCTATGGCGACGCGACGCATCGTTGCGTTCATATGGGGGTGACCTCCCTGACGAGGCCGCGTCCACGCGGCCGAGGTGGCTGGAAGTCAACTCGGCCGCTCGCATGGCGTCAAGAAGTAAATCCTTAACGAGATGGCAACGGTGCCATTCGTTATCTGAGTGAACGCAGCCGGACGAGGTCCCATAGACGCAGCGTGACCGGACAAAGGTACTCAGGTCAGGGCAGGCGCTCCGGCCGGAACCGCCCCGGCCGCCCCAGCCGCCCCAGCCGCCCCATCCGCCCCATCCAGCAGTGTCGAATCGCCCATCTCGCTCAGCACCAGCGCCAGCGCGCCCAGCACTTCGGCCCGGCCGCCGAGCGCCCCGGGCATCACCGAGAGCTGCCGTGCGGCGCTGGGGATGGCATAACGGGCCACCGACTCCCGGATCGGAGCGAGCACCAACTCCCCCGCCTCGGCGAGCTGACCGCCGAGCACCATGCGGCTCGGGTTGATCAGATTGCACAGATTCGCCACTCCGCTGCCGATATGGCGCCCGACGTCCGCGATCACCCGTCGGCAGCCGGGGTCGCCCTCGCGGGCCAGTTGCACCATGCGTTCAACGGTCAGATCCATGCCATGGCTGGAGTACAGCAGCGGCAGCACATAGCGGGCCGCGGTGAAGGTCTCCAGACAGCCGCGGTTGCCGCAGCGGCAGACCGGGCCCGACTCGTCCAGGGTGATGTGCCCGATCTCGCCTGCGGTACCGCCGGGGCCGCGGTAGATCTGTCCGCTGATCACCAGACCGGCACCGACACCGTCGGCGACCTTGATGTACGCGAGGTCCGCGACCCCGCGCCCGGACCCCCACACCAGCTCGCCGAGCGCGCCCAGGTTGGCGTCGTTGTCGACGTGCACCGGCACCCCGAGCCGCTGGGCGAGGTCATCGCGGGGGTTGGTGCCCGCCCAGCCCGGCAGGATCGCCGTGGAGCCCAGCGTGCCCGTCTCGACGTCGATGGGCGCGGGCACTCCCAGCCCGACGCCGACCACCTTGTCCTGGCGCAGTCCGGTGGCCGCGATCAGCCTGCTGACCAGCTGCTCGGCCCGGTCCAGGCCCTGTGCGGCGGACGCGTCCACATCCAGCGGCTCGGACTCCTCGGCGAGCACCTGGTGGGCGAGGTTGCCGACGGCGACGCGCAGATGCGTATGGCCGAAGTCCACGCCGACGACGATGCCCGCGTCGCCGCTCAGGGAGACGCTGCGGGCCCGGCGGCCACCCGCCGAAGTGGGCGTGACCTCGACGGTTCCCCCGTCCTTGAGCTCACGGACGATATTGGAGACGGTGGCGGCGGACAGCCCCGTGCTCCGGGCGATCTCCGCCTGGGTCAGCGAGCCCGCCATGCGCACCGCACGGACCACCCGCTCGAGGTTGGCCCGGTGCAGCGACGACTGCGATCCCGGAGTCTCCACGCCCATCCACTCCCGCCTTCACGGGCGGCACGACGGCCGCTCCGCCGGCCGGGCCGCAGCAGTGAGGCCCAGCGGTGTCTCCAACATGTGAACTCTAAGATGAGCCGCCTTGGTTGTCCCACGTCAAGTCCTTGACACCTTCCGGACGGCTCCCGGGCGACTCCCGGTCACGGCGGCGCGCGCGGCGCAGCGCGCATGTGCGATCAGCACACTGACGTGCGACGTTCCGCGCCGAGGGGGCCGCTTTCCCGCAAGGGTACGGGGCGCCCCCGCCGAACGGCGGGGGCGCCCCGTTACCGGGTCGCGAGGGGGCGGGTCTACTTGATCGCGCCCGCCGTCAGACCGGCCTGGACCTGCCGCTGGAAGATGATGTAGACGCCAAGGACCGGCAGCATGGCCAGCACCAGCCCGGCGAACAGCGCCGACCAGTCGCCCTTGTACTGCTGACTGGCCGCGAGCTGCACCAGACCCTGGGTGAGCACCCGCTTGTCCTCCTCGGTGTTCAGCACCGTCGGCAGCATGTACTGGTTCCACTGCCCGAGGAAGTTGAAGATCCCGACGCTGATCAGGCCCGGCTTCGCCATCGGCAGCATGACCTGGAAGAAGGTACGGGTCTGGGAGGCGCCGTCGATCAGGGCCGCCTCCGCCACCGAGGACGGCAGGGTCTTGAAGAACGAGGTGAGGAAGAAGACGGTGAACGGCAGCGAATAGGCGATGTAGACCAGGATCAGCCCGTGGAAGGTGTTCAGCAGGGCCAGGTTCTTCATCACGAAGAACAGCGGCACCAGCGCCAGGATGATGGGGAAGCTCATCCCGCCCACGAACATGAAGTAGATGACGCGCTTGCCCGGGAACTCGAAGCGGGCCAGGACGTACGCCGCCATGGCGCCCAGCAGCATGGTGCCCACCAGCGAGCACCCCACCACCACGACGGTGTTGAGGAAGAAGTCGCCGATGTTCGACTTGCTCCAGGCGCGCGTCCAGTTGTCGAAGTGCAGACTGCCGGGCAGCCCCCAGGGAGAGGTGAAGATCTCCTTGTCGGTCTTCAGGGAGCTCATCACCGCCCACAGCAGCGGCATGGTGACCAGGAGCGCCCAGAGCACCAGCATTCCGTGGGAGAAGACGTTGAGGACCTTGCCCTCGCTGCCGATGCGGCCCTCGGGGGTGTAGCGCGGAGGGAGCTGGTCCCCGGCGGGCTCACGGGGCGCCGCGTCGTCCTTGGTGGCGCCGCGGAGTTCCGAGGGCTGTGCTGGTGAGGTCACTGCGATACCCCCAGATCGGCGGTCGGGCGGCGGTCGTGGTCTGCGGTGCATGGCCCGGGCATCAGTACTCCAGCCGTTCGCGCCGGCCCAGCTTGGACACGACGACCGCGAAGATCATGGTGACGATCAGCATCGCCACCCCGATGGAGGTGGCACGGCCCGCCTGCCCGTCGCGGAAGGTCTTGGTGTAGACGTAGTAGCCCAGCACCTGGGTGGAGTCGGCGGGCCCGCCCGGTCCCACGGTCATGATCTGGACCACGGCGAAGGCGTCGAGGGCGAGGATCCCCATGTAGATCCAGCCGGTCTGGACGGTGTCCCACAGCAGCGGCAGGGTGATCCTGAAGAAGGTCGTGATCCGGTTCGCCCCGTCCAGCAGCGCCGCCTCGTAGAAGTCCTTGGGGATGGAGCTCATCCCGGCGGAGAACAGGACGACGTAGAAACCGACGTTGCACCAGACCATCACGACCATCAGGCACCACAGGGCCAGCTCGGGATCGGCCAGCCACTGCTGCTGGAGGAAGTCCAGGCCGATTCCGCCCAGAAAGGCGTTGAGCGCCCCGTTGCGCGGGTTGTAGGTGAACTGGAACAGCAGGGCGACGATCGCGATCGACAGCACCTGCGGAAAGAAGTAGACGACCTTGTAGAGGCTCGAACCGCGCACTCCGGACACGGCCGCGTTCTTCCGGCCCCGGCCGCCGACATTGAGCATGAAGGCGAAGAAGAGCCCGAGGCCGAGCGTCACCAGTGGTACGACCACAAGCAGCAGGACATTGTGTCCGACCGCTTTCCAGAAGAGGTCGTCGTGGAGCAGCCAGTCGTAGTTGTCGAACCCGACCATCTTGAAGTCGGAGCTCAGACCGGTCCAGTCCGTGAAGGAGTACAGAATGGCCTGGATGAACGGTGAGATCACGAAGACCGCGTACAACGAGATCGGCAGTGTCAGGAAACCGACGACAAAGCCGTACTTCCGGAACCACCGGGCGATCGGCCGGCAGACGGCCCGGAAGCACCGGGCCACGGCCGCCCAGCACTCCAGGAGCCACCGGATCACTCTCGGATAGGAATCCTTGCCGCGCCGGGGCCGGTTCTTCTTCTCGCCCTGCGCACCGGTCCGAGTCCTGACCTTCTGCATCTCACCGACCTCGGTTTTCCCCCATGGCCACTACCACTGGTGACGCATCGAATCCCATCAGACGTGCTTGTACTTCTTGACGGCGTCGTCCTTGGCCGTGGCGTCGGCGAACTTCTGGATCTTCTTGATCGCCTCGGCCGGGGTCATCCGGCCGGCCATCATCTCGCCCAGCACGCCAACGCCGATCTGCTGCTTCTGGAGCGCGACGTACCAGTCCTGGAGCCGCGGGTTGACGACGTTCGTCCCGGCCTTCTTCAGGGCCTCCTGCGCGGACGCCAGCCCCGGCGGCAGCGAAAGACCCTCGGTGCCGCCGTTGAGCGAGGTGAGCGAGGAGACCTGCTGGACGAAGTTCTTGGTGGACTTCTCGCCCAGCATGATGCGCAGCAGCTCCATGCCGCCCTCGGGGTTCTTCGCCGTCTTGGGCACGATGAAGGGCTCACCGCCGGAGGCCCACAGGGTGCCGAAGGGCATCTTGTCGCCGCTGTCCAGACTGGACGGCGCGGCCACCGCCATCTGGAAGTTCTTCGGCGTGGTCTTCTTCGCCTCGTTCTCCACCCAGGAGCCGTTCGGGATGAACAGCGCCTTGCCCTCGTTCCACGCGGTCTGGGACTCGATGTGGGTCAGACCCGGGGTGCCCTTGAGGATGTAGCCCTTCTTGTAGAGCTCGTAGTACGCCTCGAAGGCGGCCTTGACGGCCGGGTGCTTCCAGGCGTTCTCCTCCAGGTTGTCGATGGCGATCAGGACATCGGCGCCGCCGATCTTGGCGATGAAGGGGTAGAGGCTGAAGGGGAGGTAGTAGGGGTACTTGCCGGGGTAGGTCCAGCCGGCGATGCCCTTCTTCTTGGCCTTGGCACAGACCGCGAGCATGTCGTCCCAGGTCTCCGGGTATTCCACGTCGAGCTTTGCCAGATTGCTCTTGGAATACCAGACGCCGTAGACGGTGTAGGCGTAGTAGAGGACCCAGACCGGCTTGCCGTCGAACTGGCCCATCTCGACCACGCCGGGGCGCAGGGTGTCGCGCACCTTCTTCTTCGGGTCGTCGATGGAGGGCGCGTCCAGCAGCGGGGTCAGGTCCGTCAGCTGCTTCTTGCCGACCAGGGTGCCGAAGTCCATCTGCTCGGCGCCGGAGTTGTCGATGAGGTCCGGCGGGGTGCCGCCGTTGAACCGCGGCTGGAGGGTCGTCTGGATCTTCTGAGTGGCGGAGTGCTTGACCTTGCCCGCGGTCTTCGGGAACGCCTTGGTGAATTCCTTCTCGGCGTCCTTGGCGTACTGCTGTCCGAAACCGCCGTCGAAGATGACGACGTCGAGCCCGACGCTCTCATTGACGGCGAGCGGGTTCTTGGCGCTCTTCTTGCCCTTGTCGACCTTGTTGGAATCGTCGTCACCGCCGCTCGCGCAGGCGCTCAGCACGCTGACGGACGGCACGGCGATCAGTCCGAGCGCCGCTGACCGCTTGACCAGGTCACGGCGGCCGACATCTGGTGTGGATCCCATGCTCAAGTCCTCGCCTTCGTCAGGACTCAGGCGGTGTAACGGTCTCCCGTACATCTCGCCTCCGGCGAGGGGCCCGACACCGCGGGTCAGTTGAAGCGTGAAGCGGAGTATTGCTGGGTGTGCGCCGGGGAGTGCGGAGGCCCGCCGGGGCCCGTGCGAAGTGGGCGGCAGTGCGGCCCTCCCCCTGGGGCGACAGGTATAGTCCACTCGGTATCAACTGGGCAAGATCGAATCTTCATTGGGTAACAGTCTTTCCCGAGTTGAGACCTGTCCGACATACCGTAGGGGGCCTCAGCCCGTACGGCGTGCCGCCGTGCGCATGATCACTCGAGAGGCGGTTCCCCTGTGTCCCGGAAGCAGCTCCCCTTGACCACCAGCGTTGTCGTGGCGGCGACACTCGCTCTGACCGCGGGATGCGGCTCCGACGGTGGCGGCTCGTCGGCCGGAGACACCAAGGGCGGGGCGGCGATAGGCAAGGGCATGGCCCAGCTCCCCGTCGAGCCCACCGAAGAGCCCACCGAAGACCCGACCGACGACCCCTACGACGACCCCACGGACAGCCCCACCGGCGGGTCCGCCCTGGTCACCTCGGACGCCAAGATGGGCACCTGCGGCTGGGGTTCGGACGGCAAGCCCTACGCCAACATCAAGATCAGCAACTCCAGCTCCACCACCGCCTACTACACCCTGCTGGTCGGCTTCGTCGACGACGCCGGCAAGGTGGTGACCACGGGCACCAAGTCCGACGCCCCGGTGCCGGGCGACTCCGACAAGACCATCAAGGTCACCGCGTTCGAGGCGGACAGCTCCAAGAAGGCGAAGAAGTGCCGGCTCTCGCTCGGCACCAAGTCCGACTCGGCCGACTGACCGCGCTCCCGAATCACCCTGATGGCCGCGGGCCGTACCCCCCAACGGGCGTACGGCCCGCGGTGCGTGGGCCCTCCGGCCGCTCCGCCGCCCACCGGATCCGGTCCCCGCCGCGTTCTTGACACCGCCGTCCCCCGGCCGTCCTACTTATCTCTGCGCGATGCAGCTTGACAACGTTGTCATACGCATGGAGAGGTGGAGCATGCGACAGGGACGACCACCGCGACGACGGAGAACCGGACGAACGGCCGCCCTGCTGGCCGCCGTTCTGCTGGCGGTGACGGCGCAGGGCACAGCGGCGGCCGACCCGCACGGCCCGGACACCGCACGGCACACCGACCGGACGTTCGCCTCGTCCTTCGAGCCGGACGATCCCCGGCCGGACTGGCGCAACACCGTCGAGACCGGCCCCGACGGGAAGAAGAAGGCGTCCGGGGTGGACGGCGGCTACTCCTCCGGTATCCCGGGCAATGTCACCGACAAGGTCACCGAGGTCCGGGCGAGCGGTGAGAACGCCTCCGGCGGGGAGACCAAAGAGAACCTGGTCGACGGTGAGCTCACCAGCAAGTGGCTGGTGTTCGACAAGACCGCCTGGCTGGAGTTCGGCTTGAGCGAACCGGTCGAGGCCGTCCGCTACGCCCTCACCTCCGCCAATGACGCCCCCGGCCGGGACCCCAGGGACTGGACCCTCAAGGGCTCCGCCGACGGCTCCGACTGGACCACGCTGGACAGCCGGAAGGACGAGACCTTCGACTCGCGCCAGCAGACCCGCACCTTCGACTTCGACAACTCCACCGGCTACCGGCACTTCCGGCTGGAGATCACCCGTAACGCCGGGGACGACCTCGTCCAGCTCGCCGAGGTGCAGTTGGCGGACGGCAGCACCGCCCCGCCCGCCCCCTCCGATATGCGCAGCGAGGTGGACCGCGGCCCCGCCGGATCCCCCACCGCCAAGGCCCGTGCGGGTTTCACCGGCACCCACGCCCTGCGCTACGCGGGCACCCACAAGCCGGACGGCCGGGCGTACTCGTACAACAAGGTCTTCGACGTGAACACGGCCGTCGGCCGGAACACCGTGCTGTCGTACCGGATCTTCCCCTCGATGCCGGAGACCGACCTGAGCTATCCGGCCACCCATGTCTCCGTCGACCTCGCCTTCACCGACGGCAGCTACCTCAGTGAGCTGGCGGATGCGGTGGACCAGCACGGCGCCCGGATGAGCCCCGGGGGCCAGGCGGCCTCCAAGACGCTCTACGTCAACCAGTGGAACCATAAGCAGTCGCGGATCGGGGCGGTCGCCGCGGGCCGGACGGTCGACCGGATCCTGGTGGCGTACGACTCCCCCAAGGGCCCGGCGAAGTTCCGCGGCTGGGTGGACGACATCTCCATCGCCCCGAAGGCGCCCGCGCGGCGGCTGTCGCATCTGTCCGACTACGCGGTGACCACCCGTGGCACCAACTCCAGCGGCAGCTTCTCGCGCGGCAACAACTTCCCGGCGACCGCCGTCCCGAACGGCTTCAACTTCTGGACACCGGTGACGGACGCGGGCTCCACCGACTGGATCTACCAGTACGCCCGCGCCAACAACGCCGACAACCTGCCCACCATCCAGGCGTTCAGCGCCAGCCACGAGCCCAGCCCCTGGATGGGCGACCGGCAGACCTTCCAGCTGATGCCGTCCACCGCGTCCGGGATACCGGACGCCTCCCGGACCGCCCGCGCGCTGCCGTTCCGCCACGACCGCGAGACCGCACGGCCCTATGCCTACGGGGTGACCTTCGAGAACGGGCTGAAGGCGAGGATCGCGCCCACCGACCACGCGGCGATGATGCGCTTCACCTACCCGGGCGAGCGGGCCAGCGTCCTCTTCGACAACGTCACCGGCGACGGCGGGCTGACGCTCGACGCCGAGCACGGTGTGGTCAGCGGCTACTCGGATGTGAAGAGCGGACTGTCCACCGGCGCCACCCGGCTCTTCGTCTACGGCGTCTTCGACGCGCCCGTGACCGCGAGCGGCAAACTGCCGGGCGGCGGCGGCAAGGACGTCACCGGCTACTTCCGCTTCGCCCCCGGCAAGGACCGCACCGTCACCCTGCGGCTGGCCACCTCGCTGATCGGCGTCGGCCAGGCGAAGGCCAACCTCGACCTGGAGCTGCCCGCGTCGCGGTCGTTCGGGCAGGTCAAGCGGGCTGCCCAGGCGGAGTGGGACGACATCCTGGGCCGCGTCGAGGTCGAGGGCGCGGACCGCGGCCGGCTCACCTCGCTCTACTCCAGCCTCTACCGGCTGTACCTCTATCCCAATTCCGCCTTCGAGAACACCGGGACGGCGGCGAAGCCCCGCCACCAGTACGCGAGCGCCTTCTCACCGGCCACCGGGGAGAACACCCCGACCCACACCGGCGCGAAGATCGTCGACGGCAAGGTGTACGTCAACAACGGCTTCTGGGACACCTACCGCACCACCTGGCCCGCCTACTCCCTGCTCACCCCGAAGCGGGCGGGCACGATGGTCGACGGCTTCGTGCAGCAGTACAAGGACGGCGGCTGGATATCCCGCTGGTCCTCACCGGGCTACGCCGACCTGATGACCGGCACCAGCTCGGACGTGGCCTTCGCCGACGCGTATCTGAAGGGCGTGCGGTTCGACGCCGAGGCCGCGTACGAGGCCGCGCTGAAGAACGCCACCACCGTGCCGCCCACGTCGGGCGTCGGCCGGAAGGGCATGTCCAGCTCGCCCTTCCTGGGCTACACCAGCACCGAAACCCATGAGGGACTGTCCTGGGCACTGGAGGGCTATCTCAACGACTTCGGCCTCGCCAACATGGGCAAGGCGCTCTACGCGAAGACGAAGAAGGCCCGCTACAAGGAGGAGTCCGAGTACTTCCTGCACCGTGCGCAGGGCTATGTCTCGCTCTTCGACGACAAGGCGGGCTTCTTCCAGGGCAAGGACGCCGATGGAAAGTGGCGCGTGCCCTCCGACAAGTACGACCCCCGGATCTGGGGCTACGACTACACCGAGACCAACGGCTGGGGCTACGCCTTCACCGCGCCCCAGGACAGCCGGGGCCTGGCCAACCTCTACGGCGGGCGGTCCGGCCTCGCCAAGAAGCTCGACAGCTACTTCTCCACCCCGGAGACCGCCTCCCCCGAGTTCGCCGGGTCCTACGGCGGGGTCATCCACGAGATGACCGAGGCACGCGACGTCCGCATGGGCATGTACGGGCACAGCAACCAGGTCGCCCACCACGCCACCTACATGTACGACGCGGCGGGTCAGCCCTGGAAGACCCAGGAGAAGGTGCGCGAGGTGCTCTCCCGCCTCTACAACGGCAGCGAGATCGGCCAGGGTTACCACGGCGACGAGGACAACGGCGAGCAGTCGGCCTGGTACCTCTTCAGCTCGCTGGGCTTCTACCCGCTGGTGATGGGCGGCTCGGAGTACGCGGTCGGGTCCCCGCTGTTCACCAAGGCCACGGTGCACCTGGAGAACGGCCGCGACCTGGTGATCAAGGCGCCGCGCAACAGCGCGCGGAACGTCTACGTCCAGGGCCTGAAGGTCAACGGGAAGCCGTGGTCCTCGACCGCGCTGCCCCACTCGCTGCTCGCCCCCGGCGGCACGCTGGAGTTCGCCATGGGGCCTGAGCCCTCGGCATGGGGAACGGGAAAGAACGCCGCGCCGACCTCCATCACGGACGACGACAAGGTGCCCACTCCACGCCGCGACCTGACCGTGCCCAGCGGCGGCACGGCGGTGCTGGACAACACCTCCGGCACGGACGCGACATTCACCTCGGTGGACCTGCCGGTCACGGAGCCGGGCCGCGCCGTGCAGTACACCCTGACCTCGTCGGACCGGAGCAAGGCCCCGTCCGGGTGGGTGCTCCAGGGCTCGTCCGACGGCGAGAAGTGGCAGAACCTGGACCGGCGCTCCGGTGAGTCCTTCGCCTGGGACAAGCAGACCCGCGTCTTCTCGGTCCATGCCCCGGGCTCGTACGGCCACTACCGCCTGGTGCCGGACGCCAAGGCGACCCTGGCCGAGGTGGAGCTGCTGAGCTGACCCCAGCGATGAGGTGAGGGAGGCGGGCCGTGGCCGGAAGTCCGCCGGTCACGGCCCGCGTGCGTGCCGGGCGCCTCAGCCCCACCGAGGACCGGTGGGCGCCGTCTCCTCGCCGTCGTAGTCCAGCCGGGCCCGCCGGACCTCGGGCAGGTTCTCGGCCGGCCAGGTCGCGAGCGGGGCGAAGAGCGGTCGCGGCCTTCGGACGAGCGGCGACCGTCCCCGCCCGTCGGACTGCCGCTGGGCGGGAGTGGTTCATCGACGCCTCCCCTCCCGGCCCCGCGCGCTCACAGTCGGCGAAGAGTTCCTCCGCACATGAGACGGTCACCGCACCGTCGAGCCACGTGTCGAGGAGGTCCAGGTCCTCGCACGACCCCACGCGCTCGCGGGTCTCGGCAGTGACCTCGCGCCCCCGAGCGTTGAGGACCCGCAAGACGCTCCCGGCGCGGACCTCGGCCCGGTCTCGGCTCACACCTCCGCACAGGCTCGCTGAGCGTGCTCGGAACGGAAGAAGTCCAGCAACGCGGACATCAGGTGAACAGGTCCTCGACGCGAGAGGCGGTCGCGGCCCGATCCAGCCAGGTGCCGAGGACCTCCATATCCCTGCAGGCCTCAATGCGCTCACGCGTCTCGGGAGTGGCATCGACGCCCCGGGCCTTGAGGATCCGCAGGATGTTCTGGGCACAGCTTTCAGCTCGCACCTCCGCAAAGGCTCGCTGAGCGTGCTCGGAACGGAAGGAGTCCAGCAACGCGGACATCAGGTCGCTCCAGATCTCTCGTGCCGGGGTATTTCCGAGTCCCGCCTCGACGAGCTCGGCGTAGATCGTTGCCTGTTCGGGGTCGAGACTGTTGAGCGTGGTCGCCAGCGCCTTCAGTATGGCATCGACGTTTTCGCTCTTACTGTAATCGCGGAGAAGACGGCCATCGGAACATCTCGGACCACGTCCTTGGCGTCGGTGACGACAGGAGTGTTCCCGGGACCGAGGACGAGTGGACGAACCGTCAGGGACGGGCAGTCGGGAATGCCGAGCCTGATCGGTTGGGCGGCCCACCGGGCCGTGGCTTCGTCCGGGCAGAGCACGATCAGCACCGGCTGGTGGCCGAATGTGGCGTGCAGGTACGAGAGGTAGTAGGCCCAGGCCGCAGGCTTCTTCGGATCTCTTCTGCTCTGGGATTCGATGGCGAACAGATACGTGCCGTCAACCCCGGTCTCCACCTGGAGCAGCGTGTCCACGCGCCTCTCGACCGGCGCGATCTCGGTGAGGTCGGGGCTCACGACAAACGCGCTGCTCGCCTCCGGGAAGGGGACGCCGAGCAGTTCTCTGAGTGCTCGTACGATGGCCCCGGTGTCCTCCTGGAAAATCCGGTGGAGGGCCTCATGTGAAGAACTGACCATGCGTCGAACGCTAGAAAGACGAGGGCAAGTGCCGGTGGCACTTGCCCTCGCTTCACTCGATCGTGTGCGTCAAACTCAGCCGCGGGCGACCGCGAAGACGTGGAGATCCGCGTTGTCGGGCAGGGTGACGCTCTTGACTGTCTTGCCCTCGGGGGCCCGGAACGCCTTCGTGGCGAAGATGTAGGCGTCCACCACGTCCTTGTCGCCGCCGCTGATGTTGCGGTACGGGGTCCTGGCGACGGTCACATTGCCGTACTGGACCGTTCCACCGCCGCCTCCCACCGTCCAGTCGGTGAAGGCCAGCTCCGTGGTGTCCGAGCTCCCGTCGGTGTAGGTGACCTTGGCGGTGGTCTTCTGGTTGCCGTTGACGGCGCTGCCGATGAAGGAGAGGCCGGTGGACGGGGGCAGGGCGATGGTCTGGCCGGTGGCGGAGGCATTGTCGGGGCGGCCGGACGGGGAGGCGGGCCAGGCGTAGTCCAGGCCCTGGGTGGTCCCCTTGGCGCCCGGCTCGAGGCCGGCCGCGGCGAGGGCCTGGCGGGAGTAGCTCCAGCCGCCGCCGTCGTAGTCGCCCTCGTCGTGCTCACCGGCGTCATCGGTCGCGCCGACGTTGTTGTACGCGGCGAGCAGCGAGCCGGGGGCGGCCACGGTCAGTGTGATCGGCTGGACGACCTCGGTGCCCTCGCTGGTCACGGTCACCTTCGCGTCGTAGAACCCCTCGGCCGTGTCCTTCCCCGCGCGCAGGGAGATGTCCGCCGTGCCGTCCGGGCCCACCGTCCCGGAGGCGGGTGCGGCGGTGATCCCGTCGGGGGCGTCGGCGGTGAAGCGCACCTCGGGGCGGTCGCCCTCGCTGACCCGGACGGCGGCCACCTTCACGGTCAGGCTGTCGCCCGGGGCGAGCGTGCCCGTGGTGGGCCCGACCCCGATCTGGTAGGGCTGCTCGCCCTCGCGGAAGGAGGGCGGGGCGTCGGACGGGGCCGAGCCCCAGGCGTGGTCGGGGGCGTCGGACAGGGTGTAGTCCAGCGTTCCGCCGTGCCGTACGAAGGACTCCGGCAGCCAGGGGCGGTCGCTCGCCCTCCCGTTCACCTTCAGCGCCTGGACGTACGGCGCGCCGGGCGCGGCCTGCGGGGCGCGGATGGAGATGTCCCGGCCGCCGCCCCGGTCGACCTCGATGCGCGGGAACAGCGGCGAGGCCAGCACCAGTTCGGCGCGGGAGGGCACCTGCGGGTACATGCCGAGGGCGGAGAACACGTACCAGGACGACATCTCGCCGAGGTCGTCATTGCCCGGGATGCCGGTGGGCGCGGTGGTCCACAGCCGGCGCATCGCGGCGCGCACGGTCTCCTGTGTCTTGTACGGCTGTCCGGCGTAGGCGTAGAGATAGGGGACGTTGATCGACGGCTCGTTGTCCAGCTCGGACTTCTCGCCGCCCGCCCCCGTGAGCGCCCAGCCCCCGTCGGCGTCGTGGAAGAAGGCGTCCAGACGCTTCACCGCGGCGTCCTTACCGCCCATGGCGGCGAAGAGACCCGCGGGGTTGTGCGGGACCATCCAGGTGTACTGGGCGCTGGTGCCCTCGACAAAGCCGTTGCCGGTGGCCGGGGTGAAGCCGGTGACCCAGCTGCCGTCGGCCTTACGGTTGGCGGCGTAGCCGCCGGTCTCCGGGTCGGCGGCGGGGTTGAAGTTGTTCTGCCACCACTGGGCGCGGCGCGCGAAGGTCTCGGCGGTGTCCTTGCGGCCCGCGGCCCGCGCCAGCTGGGAGAGGGCGAAGTCCGCGCCGGACATCTCGAGGGTCTCGGCCGCGCCGCCCCAGGCGTTGGAGACGGATGGCATGTAGTGCAGTTTCAGGTACTTGTCGAGGGAGGGCCGCTGGCCGACCGACATGATGGGCTTGCCCACCGGGCTGAGGTCCTTCGCGGTCGGCTCGGTGGCCGCCTTGACGAGCGAGTCGAGGGCGGCGTCGAGGTCGTAGTCATCGCCGCCGAAGGCCCGGATCCCCGCCAGGGCGGCGGCCGATGGATCGCCGTTCATCACATGCGTCCCCGAGGCGCCCTGGAGCCAGCGGTCCCAGACGCCACCGTTCTGTTGGGCGAGGTTCAGCAACGACTGGGCGATGTCGGAGCCCTTGTCCGGCTCCAGCAGGGTGAGCAGCTGGAGTTGGGAGCGGTAGACGTCCCAGCCGGAGAAGGTGCCGTACTGGGCCCGGTGGCCCCGTCTCACCCGGTGCACCTCACCGTCGCTGCCCCGGTAGCGGCCGTCGGTGTCGCTGATGACGTTGGGGTGCAGCAGCGAGTGGTAGAGCGCGGTGTAGAAGGTGGTGCGGTCCGCGTCCGCGCCGCCGCCGACCCGGATGGCCGACAACTGCCGCCGCCAGGCGTCGTACGCGGCGCTCCGCACCTGGTCGAAACCGCGCCGCGGCGGGTTCTCGGCGGCGAGGTTGGCCCGGGCGCCCTGGTCGCCGACGTAGCTGATGCCGACCTTGACGCCCACCCGGCGGGTGCCCGGGGCGAATTGGAGATAGCCGCCGGAGCCCTTTCCGGCCACCGGGCGGCCGTCGCTCCCATAGCCGCCCGAGCCGCCCTCGGCGCTGGTGGTGCCGGGCCGCAGAGTGCCGTCCCGCCAGGTGCCCTGGGAGGTGAACGGGGTGTCGAACGTGGCGGTGAAGTGCAGCGTGTAGTAGCTGCGGCGCCCCTCGGGGTCGAGATAGCCGCAGAAGTTGCCGCTGGTGACCGAGCCGGAGACGGTGCGGTGCGCCGGGTCGATGGTGAGGTCGGCGTCCGAGCTGCCGACCTCGGAGGAGGAGGTGCGGATCAGCAGGGAGGCGGTCTTGTCCGCGGGGTAGGTGAAGCGAGCCGAGCCGGTGCGGGCGGTGGCGGTCAGCTCCGCACCGGCGCCGGAGGCGAGGGAGACCTTGTAGCGGCCGGGTTCGGCGGTCTCGTCGGAGTGGCTGAAGTCGGAGGCGTAGACCTGGTCCTTGGTGTCGGCGGCGGGTGAGGAGGTGACCTCGCCCACGTGGGGGAAGAAGGGGATGTCGCCCGCGCCGCCCGCACAGCCGGTACCGGACATATGGGTGAGGCTGAAGCCGCGGACGCGGGTGGCGTCGTAGTGGTAGCCGCCGGGCGCGGCAGTCCGGGTGGCGTCGCCGCGGGTGTTCTCCGGGCTCCACGACAGCATGCCGAAGGGCGCGACGGCACCGGGGAAGGTGTTCCCGCCGGCCGAGCTGCCGATGAGCGGATCGACGTACGCCGCCGGGTCCTTGACCAGCGTTGGCGGCGGGGCGGCCGACGCGGGCGCGGTGGCCGCGGTGGCGAGGAGTCCCGCGGTCAGGGCCGCGGCCGCCAGGGCGGCCAGGGGTCTTGAGGGCATTGCGGTCCCACCTTTTTCTCGGAAGGGCCGCGATCGCCGGGTCGAGCAAGCCGTGGGGACCGTACCGCACGGGGGCCGTCGGCCGTAAGAGTGCGGAGACGGTCTTGACAGGGACACCCGGTTGGCGGCGTACTGATCGTTGCAGTCGGCCTGACAACGTTGTCGCGTTCGCCGGTCGAGCAAGCCGCTTCCGCGTACCGGCAATCGCTCATCGGACGCGCCATCATGGGCGCATGATCCTCCGCCAGTTGCACGACACCGACGAGGACGCCAAGGCGGTATGGGAGGTGGTCTCCGCCGCGTTCGGGGAGGCGGCCGTGCTCGCGGGCCTGGACGGCTGGCCGCCGGAGTACGTCGCCGAGGTGCACGACCGGAACCGGCATCTGGCCCGCAGCGATCCGGGCGGCTGCTGGCTCGCCGTGGACCACGGTGGGATGCCCCTGGGCGCGGCGCTGTCCACGCGCCGCGAGGGCACCTGGGGGCTGTCGATGTTCGCGGTGCTGCCACGGGCCCAGCGGCAGGGCGTCGGCCGGGAGTTGCTCGCCGCCGCGCTGATGTACGGCCGGGCGTGTCTGCGCGGCATCATCTGCGGCTCCGAGGATCCGCGCGCGGTGGCCACCTACCGGCGTGCGGGTTTCGCACTGCATCCGACGATGCGGCTGCGCGGCACCGTCGGACCGGAGACCAAGGAGCGGCTGTCCCCGCCGGACGGCGCGGTGCACGAGGGGGTGGCCCGCCACCGTGACCTGCTGGACTCGGTGGACCGCCGGATCCGGGGCGGCGCCCACGGCACCGACCACGAACTGCTGCTGGCCCAGCGGCGGTTGCTGGTGGTGGACGACCTGGCGGGCAGCGGCTACTGCTACGTGAGCGAGGACGGCAAGGTCGAGATGCTGGCCGCGACCTCGCGGCGGCTGGCGAAGCGACTGCTGACGGCGGCCCTGCTGTGTCTGCCGGAGGGCGCGGACGCCCGGGTCCCGGCGCTGACGGCCGACCAGCAATGGGCGGTGGACGTGGGGCTCGAGGCCGGTCTGGAGCTGTCCACCAGCGGCTATCTGTGTCTGCGCGGAATGCCGCCCCCGGCGCCGTACATCCCCTCGGGGACGTTTCTCTGACCCCTGGCGTGCGGACGGGCCGCACCCCGCGCGGGGTGCGGCCCGTTTCCGCCGTCCGTCTCCGTCGCCGAAGACCGCGTGCCTACTTGCGGATCAGCGAGCGCAGCACGTACTGCATGATGCCGCCGTTGCGGTAGTAGTCCGCCTCACCGGGGGTGTCGATGCGCACCTTGGCGTCGAACGCAACTTCCCCTCCGCGGTCGTCCCTGGCCTTCACCTTCACGGTCTCCGGGATGCCGCCCTCGTTGAGCGCGGTGACACCGGTGATCTCGAAGGTCTCCTCGCCGGTCAGGCCCAGCGACAGCGCCGAGGCGCCCTCGGGGAACTGGAGCGGCAGGACGCCCATGCCGATGAGGTTCGAGCGGTGGATGCGCTCGTAGGACTCGGCGATGACGGCCTTGACGCCGAGCAGCGCGGTGCCCTTGGCGGCCCAGTCGCGGGAGGAGCCGGAACCGTACTCCTTGCCCGCCAGGATGACCAGCGGGATACCGGCGGCCTGGTAGTTCTGCGACGCGTCGTAGATGAAGGAGACCGGAGCCCCGTCCTGCGTGAAGTCGCGGGTGAAGCCGCCCTCGGTGCCGGGCGCGATCTGGTTGCGCAGCCGGATGTTGGCGAAGGTGCCGCGGATCATGACCTCGTGGTTGCCCCGGCGGGAACCGTAGGAGTTGAAGTCACGCCGCTCGACACCGTGCTCGGTGAGGTAGGTGCCGGCCGGGGTGTCGGCCTTGATCGCACCGGCCGGGGAGATGTGGTCGGTGGTGACCGAGTCGCCCAGCTTGGCCAGCACCCGGGCGCCGCGCACGTCCTCGACCGGGGCCGGGTCCATGGTCAGCCCCTCGAAGTACGGGGGCTTACGGACGTAGGTGGACTCCGGGTCCCACTCGAAGGTGTTGCCGGTCGGCACGGGCAGCGCCTGCCACTGGGCGTCACCGGCGAAGACGTCGGCGTAGCTGGTGTTGAACATCTCCTGGCCGATGGCGGAGGCGACGACCTCCTCGACCTCCTTCTCGGAGGGCCAGATGTCGGCGAGGTGGACCGGATTGCCGTCCTGGTCGATGCCGATGGCGTCCTTGGTGATGTCCACCTTCATGGAGCCCGCGATGGCGTACGCGACGACGAGCGGCGGGGACGCCAGGTAGTTCATCTTGACGTCCGGGTTGATCCGGCCCTCGAAGTTGCGGTTGCCGGAGAGCACCGAGGTGACGGCGAGGTCGGCGTCGTTGACGGCCTTGGAGACCTCCTCCGGCAGCGGACCGGAGTTGCCGATGCAGGTGGTGCAGCCGTAGCCGACGAGGTTGAAGCCCAGCTTGTCGAGGTACGGGGTGAGCCCGGCGCGGTCGTAGTAGTCCATGACGACCTTGGACCCGGGAGCCAGGGTGGTCTTGACCCACGGCTTGCGGGTCAGGCCCTTCTCCACCGCCTTCTTGGCCACCAGGGCGGCGGCGACCATGACGTAGGGGTTGGAGGTGTTGGTGCAGGAGGTGATCGCGGCGACGGTGACGGCGCCGTGGTCGATCTCGTACTGGCTGCCGTCGGGGGCGATCACCGGGGTGGGCTTGGTCGGCACGCCGTTGGTGACGGCCGGGGCGTCGGAGGCCGGGAAGGACTCGATACCGGCCTCGTCCAGGTCGGCCGCGGAGGCGTAGCTGCGGACGTCCTGGGCGAACTTCTCGGCGGCCTCGGCGAGGATGATGCGGTCCTGCGGGCGCTTGGGACCGGCGATCGACGGGACGACCGTCGACAGGTCCAGCTCCAGCTTCTCGGAGAAGTCCGGCTCGGCGGCCGGGTCCAGCCACAGACCCTGCTCCTTGGCGTACGCCTCGACGAGCGCGAGCTGCTGCTCGCTGCGGCCGGTGAGCTTGAGGTAGTTGATCGTCTCGCCGTCGATCGGGAAGATCGCCGCGGTGGAGCCGAACTCCGGCGACATGTTGCCGATGGTGGCGCGGTTGGCGAGCGGGATGGCGGATACGCCCTCGCCGTAGAACTCCACGAACTTGCCGACCACACCGTGCTTGCGCAGCATCTCGGTGATGGTCAGCACCAGGTCGGTGGCGGTGGTGCCGGTGGGGAGCTGGCCGGTCAGCTTGAAGCCGACGACCCGCGGGATGAGCATCGACACCGGCTGGCCCAGCATGGCGGCCTCGGCCTCGATACCGCCGACGCCCCAGCCCAGCACACCGAGGCCGTTGACCATGGTGGTGTGGGAGTCGGTGCCGACGAGCGTGTCCGGGTACGCCTGGCCACCCCGGACCATGACGGTGCGGGCCAGGTGCTCGATGTTCACCTGGTGGACGATGCCGGTGCCGGGCGGGACGACCTTGAACTCGTCGAAGGCGGTCTGGCCCCAGCGCAGGAACTGGTAGCGCTCCTTGTTGCGCCCGTACTCCAGCTCCACGTTCTGGGTGAAGGCGTCCGGGGTGCCGAAGCGGTCGGCGATGACGGAGTGGTCGATGACCAGCTCGGCCGGGGCCAGCGGGTTGATCTTCGCCGGGTCGCCGCCGAGCTCCTTGACGGCCTCACGCATGGTGGCGAGGTCGACCACACAGGGCACGCCGGTGAAGTCCTGCATGATCACGCGGGCCGGGGTGAACTGGATCTCCTGGCTGGGCTGGGCCTGGGAGTCCCAGCCCCCCAGCGCGCGGATGTGGTCGGCGGTGATGTTCGCGCCGTCCTCGGTGCGGAGCAGGTTCTCCAGCAGCACCTTCAGGCTGTACGGCAGGCGGGCGGACCCCTCCACCTTGTCCAGCCTGAAGATCTCGTACGACTCGTCGCCCACCTGCAGGGTGCTGCGGGCGTCGAAGCTGTTCGCCGACACGACAGTCTCCTTCATGCATGAATTCGCGCGTACCACCGCAATGCTGCCGTTGCCTGCCCGCGCTCGTCCGCTAAGGTAGGGCTAAGTTAGGTAACCCTTACCAGCACGGGGGAAGGCGGTGCACCTTCAGCAGATATCTCGATGTCGAGATAACTCTAGTACATCGCCCCCGCGCAGTCAGCTCAGCCCTGCCGCCGGGCGGTGTCATGCCGTGTGGCGCGTTCACCGGTACGGGTGATCGCCGGGCGCGTCCGCCGCAGGTCGCGACGGAGGGCGGGCGAACCGGGGCGGGCCCGGTGCCGTGCCCGCGACGTCCGGTGGCGGCCGGAAATGGCCGGACCGGGACCGCCCCGGTACCCACGGTGAGCGGACCGTTCCGCTTCGCGGTGCACGGCACGCTGATCCGGGCCGCTCGAACTCGGCCCGGACGGCTTGGAGTTCCGGACCCGGCCTCCCGTGGCCGCCGCAATACTGCTCCCCATGGATCCGCACCTGCTCCGTACGTTCGTCTCCGTGGCCCGCTGCGGCTCCTTCTCCGAGGCCGCCCACGAACTGGGGTCCACCCCCTCGGCGGTCTCCCGGCACATCGCGACGCTCGAGGCGGATCTGCGCACCCCGCTGCTCACCCGGCAGCCGGTGACGCTCACCACCGCGGGGGCGCGGCTGCTCGATCACGCCGGTCCGCTGCTGCTGCGGCTGGACGCGGCCCGCGCGGAGGTCGAGCGGCTGGCCGGGGCCGGGGCCACCCGGCTCACGCTCGGCGCCTCACCGCTGGCCCTGACCCCGCGGACCGCGTCGGCGCTGGAGCAGCTGCGAAAGCTCCACCCCGGTGTCCGGACCACCGTACGGATCCTGGGTCGCCAGGAGGTCCCGGCCGCGGTGGCGCGCGGAGCGCTGGACCTGGGTCTGGTGGACGGTCCGGCGGCCCCGTCCGATCCGCTTCCGCCGTCCGCGGCGGGACAGCTCACCGCGGTCGCGGTCGCCGAGAGCCCGCTCGTGGTGCCGCTGCCGCTGGGCCATCCGCTGGCCCGGCGGCTCGGACTGCGGCTGGCCGACCTCGCCGACAGCCGCTGGCTGGACGCGCCGGACACCGCGATGCCGCTGGTGCGCCTGCGCGCCCTGGGCCGCACCGGCGGCTTCCGCGCCGCGCTGACCTACCAGGGGACGGAGGTGCGGGGGCTGCTGGCGCTGGCCGCCGCGGGACACGGCCTGACACTGGTGCCGCACTCCGCCACCGAGGGCGTGCCCGGAATCGTCGCGGTCCCGCTGATCGCGCCACGGGTGACGCACCGCATCGAGCTGCTGCACGGCCCGGCCGTGGACGGCCCGGCCCGGTCACTGGCCGCGCTGGTGACGGGGGATCGTCACCGGTATGGGTGAAGGGCGCACCGAAACGCCCTCTTCCGAGGAGGATGGCGATACACCTGGCGGCGTCGTCATGCCGCATCCCCGACGTCTGATGGAGGACCGATGAGCGCACAACCTCATGAGGGTGCCGCCTCGTACGCGGCCGACGATCCCGAAACCGCGCTGAAGTACGCGATCCAACACATCCAGGGGGACGACCGGGTGCAGATCGTCGAGGGGGTCATCACACAGGTGTCGCCAAGCTGGGGCCATGAGAAGGCGGCCGACAAGATCCGAAACCAGATCGCCTCGATCGTGAGCAAACTGGGCTGCGTCTCAGGATCGGGCAATCTGGATCTGCCCGGCACGAGCAACTGGTACGTGCCTGACGTAGCGGTCGTGCCCGAAGACCTGGCGGACGCTGAAGCACTGACCCCCGATCAGACCCTGCTGATCGTCGAGATCACCTCCGACTCCAACGGGGACACCGACCGGATCGTCAAGCGCCGCCGTTACGCCGAGTACGGCGCACCGCTGTATCTGCTCGTCGACCGGCAGCAGCGCGCCTGCACGCTGTACGCGGCTCCCGGGAACCTCGGCTACACCAGGGCGGACGGCCCCCACCCCTTCGGCACCCCCCTCGCGCTCCCCGAACCGTTCGGCCTGGAGCTGGACACCTCGGAGTTCTGACCCCCCGGAGCCGGGCCCCCTGGTCCGGGGGCCGCTCCGGTGCGTTCAGCCGCCCGCGAGGCGGGACCTCACCAGTGAGAGGACCTCCTCGTCGGACAGGCCCAGCGCCCGCGCCTCGGCCACCAGGCCCTGGACGCCCTCCAGGAGGCGGGCCCGGCCGGGTGACTGCTCGCCGGTGACCACCGCCCCGCGGCCGCGGCGCAGTTCGATCAGGCCCTCCTCGCGGAGCCGCTGATAGCCCCGGAGCACCGTGTGCACGTTGACGCCGAGGGAGTCGGCGAGCGCGCGGGCGGCGGGGAGCCGCTCGCCGGGGCGTACGGTGCCGTCCGCGATGGCGCCGCGCACCGAGGCGGCGACCTGGTCGCCCAGCGGGACGGGAGATCCGGGGGCGACGCGGAACAGCATCTCAGTCCCGCCCTCCCGGACCGGCCGCCCGGCCGCGCTCGGCAAGGGTGTTGAGCAGCGCGGCGGCCGTGGCGGCGTCGTCCACCGTCACCACGAACTCCCTGCCGGTGGCCAGCCGCAGACACAGCGCCTCGCCCGAGCGCAGCACCAGCCCGCTGCGCCCCGCCCACGACCGGTAGCCCCAGCCGCCCAGCTCCATGGCGCGGACCTCCCGGCTGGTGGCCCGCTCGATCCGCTCCAGCGGCACCCGCAGCCGGGGGCGCGGGGCGAACCGGGCGGCGACGGTGAGGCCCCGGCGGTCGACGGTCACCCGGCAGCCGGACAGCAGGGCGGCGACGGCCCCGCCTCCGGCCAGCGGCAGTCCGGCCGCCGGGCCCGCCGAGAGGGCCAGCACCCCGCCGAGCACCGCGGTGACCCCGCCCACGCCGATCAGCACCGGCGAGCCGACGGTGTGCGTCCAGCTGGCCAACTCCCCTTCTGCGAGCGGGAGGCGGGGCGCCTGGTCCGGGTCAGCGTCCCCTGGCACCGACGCGGTGTCCAGCCCGGCGAGCAGCCAGCCGATCCAGCCGACGGCGGCCGCGACGGTGAAGGACACCGCCAGGTGCCACAGCGGGAAATCCACCCGTTCGGCGCCCCCGGCCCCCGTCCCGGCCCCGGCGTCGGCGTTGGCGAGGAGCAGCAGACCCAGGACACAGCCGAGCTGGGCGGGCGTTCCGTAACCGACAGCCACCAGCGCCCGCTGCGCCCCGAGCGGCGTACGCGAGCGGAAGGCGAGCCATCCAGCGACCGCTCCGGGGACGAGGAGGACGGCGGTCACCACCGAGAGGAAGGCACCCGGACCGGTGAATCCGTCGGCCCGACCGGAGCCGCCGAAGTGGGTGGCGAGCCGGTCCGGCAGCCGGCCGGCCAACCCGGCGAACGTCCCCAGCACAGCGGCCCAGGCCAGCGCGAACGGCGAAGCGACCACCAGCGCGCGGCGCGCGGAACGAGTCATGGTGAACCCCCTTGTTCGCATACTAGTAGAACAACTTGCGGCTGGACAGACCGCGACTCACCCATCCCTCCAGTCGCATGCGCATCTCATATTTGAGATAGCCTCTGACGTATGACCGACGACTATCTCTCACGTATCGGCAAGCTCATCCGTGACGCCCGACAGCACCGAGGCTGGACCCAGTCACAGCTTGCCGAGGCGCTCGGCACCAGCCAGAGCGCGGTCAACCGCATTGAGCGGGGGAATCAGAACATCAGTCTTGAGATGATCGCCAGGATCGGCGAGGCGCTCGACAGCGAGATCGTCTCGCTGGGTTACGCCGGTCCGATGCATCTGCGGGTGGTGGGCGGCCGCCAACTCTCCGGCGCCATCGACGTCAAGACGAGCAAGAACGCCTGTGTGGCGCTGTTGTGCGCCTCACTCCTCAACTCCGGCCGTACGACGCTGCGCAGGGTCGCCAGGATCGAGGAGGTCTACCGCATCCTCGAAGTGCTCGGCAGCATCGGCGTCCGCACCCGCTGGATCAACGACGGGGCCGATCTGGAGATCGTGCCCCCCGCCGAACTGGACCTCGGCGCCATGGACACCGAGGCCGCCCGCCGGACACGCAGCGTCATCATGTTCCTGGGCCCGCTGCTGCACCGGCTGGACCGCTTCCGGATTCCCTACGCGGGCGGCTGCGACCTCGGCACCCGCACCGTGCAGCCGCATATGACCGCGCTGCGCCCCTTCGGCCTCGAAGTGACCGCCACCGACGGGATGTACCACGCGCAGGTCGACCGCTCGGTCGCGCCCACCCGCGCCATCGTGCTGACCGAACGCGGCGACACCGTCACCGAGAACGCGCTGCTGGCGGCCGCCCGGCACGACGGGATCACGGTGATCCGCAACGCCTCCTCCAACTACATGGTCCAGGATCTGTGCTTCTTCCTGGAGGAGTTGGGAGTCAAGGTCGAGGGGGTGGGCACCACCACGCTCACCGTGCACGGTGTCACCGACATCGACCGCGACGTGGACTACGCCCCCTCCGAGGACCCGGTGGAGGCGATGAGCCTGCTGGCCGCAGCCGTGGTGACGGAGTCCGAGCTGACGATCCGCCGGGTGCCGGTGGAGTTCCTGGAGATCGAGCTGGCCATCCTGGAGGAGATGGGCCTGGACCACGAGCGCTCCCCCGAGTACCCGGCGGACAACGGCCGTACCCGGCTGGTCGATCTGACGGTCCGGCCGTCCAAGCTCCAGGCCCCCATCGACAAGATCCACCCGATGCCGTTCCCCGGCGTCAACATCGACAACGTGCCCTTCTTCGCCGCCATCGCGGCCTCCGCACAGGGCTCGACACTCATCCACGACTGGGTCTACGACAACCGCGCCATCTATCTGACCGAGCTGAACCGGCTGGGCGCCCACGTCAAACTGCTCGACCCGCACCGGGTCCTGGTCGAGGGACCGACCCGCTGGCGCTCGGCCGAGATGATGTGCCCGCCCGCACTGCGGCCCGCGGTGGTGGTACTGCTGGCGATGATGGCGGCGCCCGGCACCTCGGTGCTGCGCAACGTCTATGTGATCAACCGCGGTTACGAGGACCTCGCCGAACGGCTGAACTCCATCGGCGCGCAGATCGAGACGTTCCGCGACATCTGACCGGACGCCACCGGCCACCACCGGCGGTTCACCCGGGAAGTCCGCCCGCCCCCCGTGTGCGGGCGGACTTCCCGGGGCGGTTCCAGGTCAGGCCGCGTCGAGTTCCCGCAGCAGCTTGACGGTGAGGGCGTCGACCGGGCGGGCCTGGCCCCCGGTCTCCTCGCCGGCGGTGTTCACCATCATCACCACCGCCGTACCGCTCCCCCGGCTGAACGCCGCACAGCTGCCGAAGCCGCCGGTGCCGCCGTTGTGCCAGGTCATCGTGCGGCCGCCGGGCAACGCGCTGAGATGCCAGCCGAGTCCGAGCCGCAGCCCCTCGCC
Source organism: Streptomyces sp. NA02950 (assembly GCF_013364155.1). Lineage (NCBI taxonomy): Bacteria > Bacillati > Actinomycetota > Actinomycetes > Kitasatosporales > Streptomycetaceae > Streptomyces > Streptomyces sp. NA02950. The sequence continues at coordinate 2,444,559 of NZ_CP054916.1, forward strand.
CGCGGTGAAGCGGGGCCGCTGGGTCAGCTCGATCGCCTCGCGGAACGGCGAGCGCTCCGGGCGGAGTTGAGCGGCCAGATAGCGCAGCATGTCGTCGGCGGTGCTGTACATCGAGGTACCCGCGCCGCTGAGCACCCGGTCGTGCCAGTCCGGTACCGGCTTTCCGTCGAGATGGCCGACCGCCTTGCGGGAGGCCATGTCCGGACTCAGCGTCGTCCTGGTGTCCCGCAGCCGCAGCGGATCGGTGACCCGGCGCCGCAGCATCGCGTCCACCCCGTCGAAGGCCAGCGCCTGGCCGAGCAGTCCGAAGCCGAGGTTGGAGTAGCGGTAGGTCTTCCCCGGTACCGTCGCCAACTCCGTCTGCGCCAGCCCCTCGGCCAGCTCGTCCAGTGTGTAGTGGGCGTAGGGGTCGTACGGATCGGCTCCGGTGAGGAGGTTCGGCGGCAGCGAGGGCAGTCCGGAGCTGTGGGTGGCCAGATCGGCCAGGGTGATCCGGTGGTCGCCCTTGCGCGGTATCGGGAACCGGGCGGGCAGTGTCAGCGGTGCGTCGAGGCGGGTGCTGCCCGCGTGGACGGCGCGGGCCAGCGCGGTGGCGGTGAGCGTCTTGCCGATCGAGCCGAGCTGGAACACCGTCCTGCCGTCCGGCACCTCCGCGCGTGGGCCCCGGGCCCGGAGCCTGCCCGCGCCCGCGACGTGGGTGCGGCCGCCCTGGATGACCCCGCACACCGCGCCCGGGGCGCCCGAGGCCAGTGCCTCGTCCAGCGCGCGCCGCACCCGGGCGGGCAGACCGCCGGCCGCCGCGGCGCCGCCGGGCAGCAGGGCGACGCCCGCTGCGGACGCGCCCGTGGCGGACGCGGTCATGAGAAAGGTCCTTCGATTCATCAGGTATTCCCCCGTCATTCGGTTTCCTGTCGGCTTCCTGGCGGCACCACCGCCGACACCAGCACCAGCAGCGGCACCACCCGGCCCGCGGGCACGCGGTAGTGGCCGCGGCCCTCGGCCTGGAGCCAGCCGGTCGCCGTGAGCTGCTTCAGGTGGTGGTAGAGCTGACCGGTCGTGTTCAGCCCGGCCACCTCCTGGAGCTCGGTGGCGGACCGGATGCCGCGCAGCACCGCGCGCAGCAGGGTGAGCCGCACCGGGTGCCCCAGCGCGGCGTACGAGGCGGCGTGCTCGGACCAGTCGGCGGCGAGCAGCCCGTCCGCCAACGCGCCCTGCTGCCACTCGTAGTGCTCACCGGTGGGCAGGTCGAGGGCACCGGTGAACAGCACCTGACCGCGCCCGGCGAGCCGGCGGCGCAGTCCTTCGAGCGCCCAGAACGTGTCCTCCCGGGACGTGGACCCCACGTCCCCGGCGGTGTCCCGCGCGGTCTCCAGACGCGCCACCCGCTCCTCGAGCGCGGCGATCCGCCGCTGCAACGACTCGGAAGCCATGGCCCCAGAGATTACGTTATTACGGAATAACGAAGCAAGCGTGCGCCCAGCCACGCCGCAGCCACGGACGAACGACCGCAATCGCGGCACTTCCCGCGGAGCGCTCAGGGCAGGACGGCGATCCCGTCCAGCTCCACCATCGCCTCCTCGTCCCAGAGCCGGACGATGCCGATGACCGCCACCGCCGGATAGTCGCGGCCCGCCATCTCCCGCCAGATCCGGCCGAGTTCGGGGGCGCGGGCGCGGTACTCGGCGACATCGGTGGCGTACACCGTCAGCCGGGCGAGATCGGCGGGGGCGCCGCCCGCCGCCGCCAGCGCGGTGAGCAGATTGGTCAGCGCCTGCCGGAACTGGGCGGGAAGGGTGTCGCCGACGATCGTCCCGGCACCGTCCAGCGCGGTCTGCCCGGCCAGGAACACCAGCCGTCCGCCCAGCGCCGTGACGGCGTGGCTGAAGCCGGTGGGCGGGGACAGCTCGGCGGGGTTGAGGCGCGATACGGCACCCGTCGGTTCCGTCACCGGTACAACTCCTTCGCGATGATGGTGCGCTGGACCTCGCTGGCGCCCTCGTAGATGCGCGGGGCGCGGACCTCCCGGTAGAGGTGTTCGAGCGGATGGCCGCGTTGCAGGGCCCGGGCGCCGTGGATCTGCACGGCGGTGTCCACGACGAACTGCGCGGTCTCGGTCGCCAGCAGCTTGGCCATGGCGGCGCGGCGGACGATATCGGGCGCGCCGTCGTCGTAGGCGCTCGCCGCCGCGTAGACCAGGAGCCGGGCGGCCTCGGTGCGGGTGGCCATCTCGGCGAGCTGGTGGGCGACGGACTGGAGGTCCTTCAGCGGTCCGCCGAACGCGGTACGGCGCTCGGCGTGCGCGACCGCCGCGTCCAGCGCCGCCTGCGCCATGCCGACCGCGAACGCGCCCACGCTCGGCCGCATCAGATCGAGGGTGCGCATGGCGACGCCGAAGCCCGCGTCGGGTTCGCCGAGCACATCCTCCGCCGTGACCGGGACCCCGTCGAAGACCAGGCGGCCTATGGGGTGCGGACTCAGCATCTCCAGCGGCTCACCACCGATCCCGGGACGGTCGGCGGGCACCAGGAAGGCGGTGACCCCGCGGGCGCCCGCGCCCTCGGTGGTGCGGGCGAACACCACCGTGAAGTCGGCCTCGGGGGCGTTGGAGATCCAGCACTTCTCGCCGGTCAGCCGCCAGCCGCCGGGGCCGTCCCGCTCGGCGCGCAGGGTCAGCGCCGCCGCGTCGGACCCGGCCTGCGGCTCGCTCAGCGCGAAGGCGGCCACCACATGGCCCTCCCGCACCCCGGGCATCCAGCGCGCGTGCTGCTTCTCGGTCCCGGACAGCACGATCGGATAGGCGCCGAGCCCCTGGAGGGCGAGCGCGGTCTCGGCCTCCGTGCACTCCATGGCGAGCGATTCGCGCAGCAGGCACAGATCGAGCGCGCGGACCGGCGCTCCGGCCGGGAACAGCCGCCGCAGCAGACCGAATTCACCGAGCGCGGCGGTCAGCGGACGGTTGAGCCGGCCGGGCGGTCCGCTCTCCGCGAGGGGACGCAGCCGATCGCGGGCCAGTGTGCGCAGTCGTGCGCACCAGCGGCGCCGCTCCGGATCCAGTGCGAATGACGACACGGGGCACCCTCCCTCACCACACCTCTTATCGCGGCATATTGACTGTCGTCACCATCACGTTACGCTGACTCAGCGACTTCAGGCAGCCATCCGGCAGAGCTATCGGACAGGCAGAGGGGGCGCATTCCACGATGGAGCTCAGACCGTCGGGACACACCGACACCTTCGCCCGCGACCATCTGCCGCCCGGCGGCCAGTGGCCCGAGCTGCTGCTCGACCTGCCCGGACCGCGCACCCCCGACCGCCTCAACTGCGGGACGGAGCTGCTGGACCGCACCATCGAGCGGTACGGCCCCGACCGGCCCGCCCTGTGCGGTGGCCGCGGCGAGGTGTGGACCTACGGCGAACTGCGCGGCCATGTCGACCGGATCGCGCACACCCTCACCACCACCCTCGGTGTCGTTCCCGGCAACCGTGTGCTGCTGCGCGGCCCCACCACGCCCTGGCTGGCCGCCTGCTGGCTGGCGGCGATGAAGGCGGGCGCCGTCGCGGTGACCGTGCTGGCCGCCCAGCGCTCCCGCGAGCTGGCGGCCATCTGCGACCTCGCCCGGATACGGCACGCCCTGTGCGACGTCCGGTGTGCCGAGGAGCTGGAGAAGGCCGGGGTCCCGGGGCTGCGGACCACCCGGTTCGGCGGCGACGAACCCGACGACCTGATCCGGCTGGCGGCGCGGGCCCCCGCGGAGTATCCGGGGGTGGCCACCTCCGCCGACGATGTCGCGCTGATCGCGTTCACCTCCGGAACGACCGGACGCCCCAAGGGCTGTATGCACTTCCACCGCGATGTGCTGGCCATCGCCGACACCTTCTCGGCCCAGGTGCTGCGGCCCACCCCCGACGATGTCTTCGCGGGCAGTCCGCCGCTGGGTTTCACCTTCGGCCTCGGCGGACTGGTGATCTTCCCGCTGCGTGCCGGGGCGTCGGCGCTGCTGGCCGACTGGGGCGGGCCCGAACGGCTGCTGGCCGACATAGGGCGCCACCGGGTCTCGGTGCTGTTCACCGCGCCCACCGCCTACCGCGCGATGCTGGGACGACTCGACAGCGCCCCCGCCGGGTACGACATCTCCTCACTGCGCCGCTGTGTCTCCGCCGGGGAGAACCTGCCCGCCGCCACCTGGCACGACTGGCAGCGGGCCACCGGCCTGCGGATCATCAACGGCATCGGCGCCACCGAACTGCTGCACATCTTCATCGCCGCCGCCGACGACGCGATCCGCCCCGGTACCACCGGCGTTCCGGTCCCCGGCTTCGAGGCGCGGGTGGTGGACGCCGCGCTGCGCCCGGTGCCGGACGGCGAACCGGGGCTGCTCGCGGTGCGCGGGCCGACCGGCTGCCGCTATCTCGCGGACGACCGGCAGCGGGAGTACGTGCGCGACGGCTGGAACCTCACCGGGGACACCTATGTCCGCGAACCGGACGGCTACTTCCGCTATGTGGCCCGCGCCGACGACATGATCATCTCTGCCGGGTACAACATCGCGGGCCCGGAGGTCGAGGACGCCCTGCTGCGCCATCCCGATGTGGTGGAGGCCGCGGTCACCGGGCGGCCGGACACCGCCCGCGGCATGGTCGTGGTCGCCCATGTGGTGCTGCGGCCGGGGGTGCCCCGCACCGAGGAGACCGTCACCACGCTGAAGGAGTTCACCACCGCGGAACTCACCCCCTACAAGTGCCCGCGGGTCTTCGTCTTCCTGGACGCCCTCCCCCGTACCGCCACCGGCAAGCTCCAGCGCTACCGGCTGCGCGAAGGCGCTCTACAGTAAGCGCGTGACCGGCCAGCACACCCCGCGCTCCCTGATCGTCAGCTACTACGGCGCCCACGGCCGCGGCAGCGCCGGCCGCCCCGCCGGGCCGGTGCCGATCGCCGCGCTGATCCGGCTGATGGGCGCGGTGGGCGTCGACCCGCCGTCGGTGCGCTCGGCGGTCTCCCGGCTCAAACGGCGCGGACTGCTGGTCGCCGACCGCACGGCCGCCGGGGCCGCCGGATACTCCCTGTCCGCCGACGCCCGGCAGCTGCTGGACGACGGCGACCGGCGCATCTACGGCGGCCCGGAGGCGGACACCGCCGAGCGCGGCTGGCTGCTCGCCGTCTTCTCCGTCCCCGAACAGGAGCGCCACAAGCGGCATCTGCTGCGCTCCCGGCTGTCCCGGCTGGGCTTCGGCACGGCCGCGCCAGGTGTCTGGATCGCCCCGGACCGGCTCTACGACGAGACCCGGCACACCCTCCAGCGCCTGGGCCTCTCGCCGTACGTGGACCTCTTCCGCGGCGCCCACGCCGGCTTCACCCCCACCGCGGAGGCGGTGCGCCGCTGGTGGGACCTGGACGGACTGGCCGCCCTGCACCGCGCGTTCCTCACCGACCACGAACCGGTGCTGCGCCGGTGGAGCGGACGAGGCCCGTCGCCCGAGGACGCCGAGGAGGCCTACCGGGACCATCTGCTGGCCCTGGACTCCTGGCGGCTGCTGCCCTACGCCGACCCCGGTCTGCCCGCCGCGCTGCTGCCCGAGGACTGGCCCGGGGTGCGTGCCGCCGAGGTCTTCGCGCGCCTGGACGAGCTGCTGCGCGACACCGGGGCGGCGTACGCCGAGGCGGCGCTGAGCGGTACGGCCTAAGGAGTTCCGGCCCGGCCGGCCGCAGGCTCCTCCAGCGCCAGCCGCGGCTTGGGTCCGTCCGTCCGCCCCGTCGGCGGCTTGCGGCTGCCCGCGCGGTACGGCAGCGGCCAGGGCGCCCCGGGGCCGGTGTACTCCTGCTCGGCCGCCGCGTGCAGCGTCCAGTGGGGATCGTAGAGATGCGGGCGGGCCAGGGCGCAGAGGTCGGCGCGGCCCGCCAGGATCAGCGAGTTGACGTCGTCCCAGGAGGAGATGGCACCGACGGCGATGACGGGGACGCCGAGCTCGTTGCGGATGCGGTCGGCGAACGGGGTCTGGTAGGAGCGGCCGAATTCGGGGCGCTCATGGGCGACGACCTGGCCGGTGGAGACGTCGACGGCGTCGGCGCCGTGTGCGGCGAAGGCCGCCGCGACGGCCACCGCGTCCTCGGCGGTGGTGCCGCCCTCGGCCCAGTCGGTGGCGGAGATGCGCACCGTCATGGGGGATTCGCGGGGCCAGACGGCGCGGACTGCGTCGAAGACCTCCAGCGGATAGCGCAGCCGGGCCCGGAGCGAACCGCCGTAGGCATCGGTGCGCCGGTTGGTCAGCGGCGAGAGGAAACCGGAGAGCAGATAGCCGTGGGCGCAGTGGAGTTCGAGCAGGTCGAACCCGGCGCGGGCGGCCCGCTCGGCGGCCGTCACGAACTGGTCGCGGACGGCGGCGAGTCCGGCGGCGTCCAGGGCGGCCGGTGTCCGGCTGACGCCGGGGCGGTAGGGCAGCGGCGAGGGGGCGAACAGCGGCCAGTTGCCGTCCGGCAGCGGGTCGTCCATGCCCTCCCACATCAGCCGGGTGGAGCCCTTGCGGCCGCTGTGGCCGAGCTGGACGCCGACGGCCACTCCCGGGGACTGCGCATGCGCGAAGTCCACGATCCGGCGCCAGGCCGTCTCATGGGTGTCCGCGTAGAGTCCGGCGCAGCCGGGGGTGATACGCCCCTCGGGGCTCACGCACACCATCTCGGTCATGACCAGGCCCGCGCCGCCCAGGGCCCGTGCGCCGAGGTGGACGAGATGGAAGTCGCCGGGGGTGCCGTCCCGCGCGGAGTACATGTCCATGGGGGACACCACCACGCGGTTGCGCAGGGTGAGTCCGCGCAGCCGGAACGGGGTGAACATCGGCGGTGTGCCGTCGGGCACCGCCGCCTCGCGCTCGACCGCCGAGACGAAGCCGGTGTCGCGCAGCCGCAGGTTGTCATGGGTGACCCGGCGGCTGCGGGTGAGCAGGTTGAAGGCGAACTGCCGCGGCGGCTGGTCGAGATAGAGCGCCAGGTTCTCGAACCACTCCAGACTGGCGCGGGCCGCCCGCTGGGTGGACTCGACGACGGGGCGGCGCTCGGCCTCGTACGCGGCGAGCGCGTCGGGCAGCTGCGGGTGCTCCCGGAGACAGGCGGCGAGCGCGAGGGCGTCCTCGACGGCCAGCTTGGTGCCCGAGCCGATGGAGAAGTGGGCGGTGTGGGCGGCGTCGCCGAGCAGCACCGTATTGCCGTGCGACCAGCGGTCGTTGACCACGGTGCGGAACGCGGTCCACTGGGAGCCGTTGCCGCGCAGCGGGCGTCCGCCGAGGGCGTCGGCGAACAGCTTGGCGCAGGCTTCGGTGGACTCCTGCTCGGTGCAGCGGTCGAGTCCGGCTCCGCGCCACACCTCCTCCCGGGCCTCGACGATCACGGTGCTGGCGCCCGGGGAGCCGGGCGGCCCGGAAGCCGACGGGCGGGAGTAGGGGTAGCCGTGGAGTTGCAGCACACCGTGCTCGGTCTCGGCGGTCTCGAAGCGGAAGGCGTCCAGGGCGAAGTCGGCGGCGAGCCAGATGTAGCGGCAGCGGTGGGTGGTGATCCGCGGGCCGAAGGCGTCGGCGTGGGCCCGTCGGGTGGCGCTGTGCACGCCGTCCGCGGCGATCACCAGGTCGTGGGTGCGGGCGAGGGACGCGGCGGACGGCGCCGCGGTCCGGAAGCGGAGCCGTACGCCGAGCTCGCGGCAGCGCTGGTGCAGGATCTCCAGCAGCCGCCGCCTGCCGAGCGCGGCGAAGCCGTGGCCGCCGGAGGTGAGCACCCGGCCGCGGTGCACGATGTCGATGTCGTCCCAGCGGACGAACTCACGGCGCAGGGCGGTGTGGACGGCCGGGTCGGCGTGCTCGATACCGCCGAGGGTCTCGTCGGAGAGGACCACACCGAAGCCGAAGGTACGGTCGGGCGCGTTGCGCTCCCAGACGGTGATCTCCCGCCGGGGGTCCAGCCGGGCCAGCAGCACCGCCGCGTACAGACCGCCGGGCCCGCCGCCGACAACGGCGATCCGGCCCGGCCGTCCGGCGGTCACCGGCCCTGCCACCGGGGCTCGCGGCGGGCGGTGAACGCGGCGTGGAACTCGGCGTAGTCCGCGCCGTTCATCAGCAGCGCCTGGGTCGCGGCGTCCATCTCGATCGACGCGGACAGCGGCATGTCCAGCTCCGAGGTGAGCAGCGCCTTGGTCTGGGCGAGGGCGAGGGAGGGCCCGTCGGCGAGCCGGCGGGCCAGTGCCTCGGCACTCGACTGTGCCTCTCCCTCGTCCGTCAGCACGCTGATCAGCCCGATGCGCTCGGCCTCGGCGGCGCGCACCGGCTCACCGAGCATCAGCAGCCGGGTGGCGTGGCCGAGCCCGACCACACGCGGCAGCAGATAGGCGGCGCCCATGTCGCCGCCGGACAGTCCCACCTTGGTGAAGAGGAAGGAGAAGCGCGCCGTGGGGTCGGCGACCCGGAAGTCGGCGGCCAGCGCGAGGACGGCCCCGGCACCCGCCGCGGCGCCGTGGACCGCGGCCACCACGGGGAAGGGGCACTCCCGCAGGGCACGCACCACCTGTCCGGTCATCCGGTTGAAGTCCAGGAGCCGGCGGGTGTCCATGGCGAGGGTGGCGCCGATGATGTCGTCGACATCGCCGCCGGAGCAGAAGCCGCGCCCCTCGCCGCCGAGCACCATGGCCCGTACGGATCCGTCGCGGGCCAGCTCGGCGAGGAGGTCGCGGAGATCGGCGTAGGCGCCGAAGGTGAGCGCGTTGAGCTTGTCGGGACGGGCGAGGGTGACGTTCGCCACGCCGTCGTCGAGCGTGAGGCGTAGATGGCGCCAGTTCTCGGTGCGGGACGCGGAGCCGGTGAACGGACTCATGGGCCGTGGTCTCCTTCGGCCGGACGGCTGCTGCCTGCCAGTTGAAGTTATCACCACACCGTGACTGTCGTCACGAGTACGCGATAAGACAACATCGCACGGCCGCCTGCCGTCAGGTCATAAGTCCCGGCAAGAGTGGTCCACGGTCCCTTCCGGCACTATCGTCCGCTTCATACCGTCAAGGGCTGCGGTATCTCCCCCCGGACTCACCCGGGGGGACTGCCGTGAGCCCGGCCGCAAGGCTCCGCTGACGACTGGACCAGGACGTTGCCCGAACCCCTCCGTGCCGCCACGTGGCGGTTCGCACTGCCGCACACGACGGCCGCCGTTCCACTGGCCCGTGCGCTGATCCGTAACACCCTGGCGGACATCGGCGCCCCCGTGGACGGGGACACCGCGGAGCTGCTGACGGCCGAGCTGGTCGCCAACGCCGTGCAGCACACCGACGGCGACGAACCGATAGAGCTGGTGGTGGAGCTGGTACCGACCGGCGGCTGGCAGGTCGAGGTGCACGACCAGGACCCGACCCCGCCCGGCGGATTCGACGGGCCGGGCCGCCCCGAGGGCCCCAGGAGACCCAACGGCCCCGAGCGCCCCGACCACCACCCCGACGGCTCACCGACCCTGGCCGAGCGCGGCCGCGGACTGCTGCTGATCCGCACCCTCAGCGCGGACGCGGGCTACCGGCCCACCGACTTCGGCAAGGCCGTCTGGTTCACCCTCCCGCCCCGGACCCACTGACCACCCTGACCCGCTGAACCACCCGGGCCCACCGGCCCGCCCCCCTGGCCTGCCGACCGCCCCTGGCCGCGGCCGTCAGGGCGCGCCGAGGGTGGCGACCAGCACCGCCTTGATGGTGTGCATCCGGTTCTCCGCCTCGTCGAAGACGACGGAGTGCCCGGACTCGAAGACCTCCTCGGTGACCTCCAGCGAGGTCAGCCCGTGCCGCTCGTAGATCTCCCGGCCCACGTCGGTGCCGAGGTCGTGGAAGGCCGGGAGGCAGTGCAGGAACTTCACCGCGTCATTGCCGGTCGCGCGCAGCACGTCCATCGTCACCGCGTACGGGCCCAGCAGCGCTATCCGCTCGTCCCACACCTCCTTGGGCTCCCCCATCGACACCCACACATCGGTGGCGACGAAGTCCGCCCCGCGCACGCCCTCCTCGACGTCCTCGGTGAGCGAGACCCGGGCCCCGGAGGCGGCGGCCAGCTGACGGGCCAGCTCCACGATGGTGTTGTCCGGCCAGAGCAGCCGGGGCCCCACGATCCGGACGTCCATGCCCAGCAGGGCGCCGGTGACAAGGTAGGAGTTGCCCATGTTGTAGCGGGCGTCGCCGAGGTAGGCGTAGGCGATCTCGGCCGGCGGCTTGTCGCTGTGCTCGGTCATGGTGAGCACATCGGCCAGCATCTGGGTGGGGTGCCACTCGTCGGTGAGGCCGTTGTAGACCGGCACCCCGGCGTGGGCGGCCAGCTCCTCGACGACACCCTGGCCGTGGCCCCGGTACTGGATGGCGTCGAACATCCGGCCCAGCACCCGCGCCGTGTCCTTGACCGACTCCTTGTGCCCGATCTGTGAGCCGACCGGATCCAGATAGGTCGTCGAGGCTCCCTGGTCGGCGGCGGCGACCTCGAAGGCGCAGCGGGTGCGGGTCGAGGTCTTCTCGAAGACCAGGGCGATGTTCTTGCCCTGGAGCCGCCGCACCTCCGCGCCCGCGCGCTTGGCCGCCTTCAGCTCGGCGGCCAGGCCGACCAGTCGGCGGAACTCGTCGGCGGTGAAGTCCAGCTCCTTGAGAAAATGGCGGCCGGTGAGGTCAATCGCCATGGGGTGGGCTCCTCGGTCACGGTGGATCACGGCCGCGGCGGCGGTGCCGCGACCAGGAACCATGGAAGCATATACGAAGCACCGTATAATATACGGAGGGGGTGCCTCGTCGATCCGGGGGCCGGTCCGCGCGTCTACCCCGCCACGGGGTCCCGCTCGACCGGACAGCTCATGCACCGCGGCCCGCCCCGGCCCCGCCCCAGCTCACTGCCCGGGATGTCGATGACCTCGATCCCGCGCTTGCGCAGGAAGGTGTTGGTCGTCGCGTTCCGCTCGTAGGCGACCACCACGCCCGGCTCGACCGCGAGCACGTTGCAGCCGTCGTCCCACTGCTCGCGCTCCGCCGCGTGGACGTCCTGGGTGGCGGTGAGCACCCGGATGGAATCCAGCCCGAGGGCGGCGGCTATCGCGCGGTGCATATGCTCCGGCGGATGGTCGGTGACCTTGAGCTCATGGCTGCTCGCACCCGGCTCGATGGTGTACGAGCGGAGCATCCCGAGCCCCGCGTACTGGGTGAAGGTGTCCCCGTCGACCATCGTCATCACCGTGTCCAGATGCATGAAGGCCCGACCCTTGGGCATGTCCAGGGCCACGATGGTGCGGGCCGAACCGGCCGCGAAGAGCCGGTGCGCGATCATCTCCACCGCCTGCGGGGTGGTCCGCTCGCTCATGCCGATCAGCACCGCGCCCTTGCCGATCACCAGCACATCGCCGCCCTCGATCGTCGAGGGGTAGGCCGCCTGCCCCTCCGACCAGACGTGGAAGTCCTCGTCGGCGAAGAGCGGGTGATGGCGGTAGACGGCCTCGTAGTGCACCGTCTCGTGCCAGCGGGCGGGCCAGCGCATCGCGTTGATCGAGACACCGTCGTAGACCCACGCGGAGGCGTCCCGGGTGAAGAGGTGGTTCGGCAGCGGATTGACGAGGAAGTCGTCGGGCTCCATGGCGTGGAAGCGGACGGAAACCGGCTCGGGGTACCGGGCCAGGTACTCCCGTTTGGTCATACCGCCGATCAGCGCCTCGGTCAGCTCGGGGGCGGTCAGCTCGTCGAAGGAGGCACGCAGGTGGTCGGTGACGAGCGGGCCGTACTCCTTCTCGTCGAAGACCCGGTCCAGCACCAGCGACCGCGCTGCCGGAACCGTGAGGCTGTCGGTCAGCAGATCACCGAAGAGATGGACCTCGACGCCGCGGTCGCGCAGCACATCCGCGAAGCCGTCGTGCTCCTGGCGGGCCCGCCGCACCCACAGCACGTCATCGAAGAGCAGAGCGTCCTTGTTGGACGGAGTGAGCCGCTTCAGCTCCAGGTCGGGGCGGTGCAGAATGACACGGCGCAGCCGCCCGGCCTCGGAGTCCACGTGGAATCCCATGCACCCATCTTCGCCGCTGCGGGCCCACGGTGAACGTCCGGCGACACACGTATCTCGGAGGATGTCCGGTACCTGTCTTGGCGAACGGGTCGGCCGGGGGCCGGCCGGCGATGGGCGGAGCCGACCGGAACCGGCCGGCGGCGGCCGGCGGCAGCCGGGCTCAGCCCGCGGCGAGGACCACGATCAGCACCAGTGCGACGGCGATGAGGCCCAGCAGGGCCGAGACCCACAGCTGGCCCGGTTGCAGATCGATCCGGCCGCCGTCGTCGGCCCCGCTCCGCGACCACCAGCGGCGCCGCCGCGCTTCCCGCCGGGCGGCCCGGTGCGCCGCCTCCTGGAGTTCCCGGCACTCCTCGGCCACCCCGCCGAACAGCGCCTTCCAGCCTTTCTCGCCGAAGCCGGTGGGCTGCCGGGTGCCGATGACCCGGCGCACCACCTCGCGGCCCGCGCCGCCGCCCGCGCTCCACAGACCGGGCAGGACGCATGCCATCAGCTCGGGCACGGCCCCGCGGTGCGCGTACGGGCGCACCAGACCCTCGTAGAGCATCAGCGCGTTGCGCACCCGCAGCCGGGCGTCCGGATCCCCCGGACTGCCGTCGGTGGTCGCGGGACCGGCCGGGGCGTCGAGATAGAGATGGGCCAGCAGCACCTTCTCGCAGATCGCGTCCGCCAGCGCCGGTCCCCGCTCCGGCGCCCGGCGCACCAGCTCGACCACGACCCGGGTGACCCGCTCGGCGGGCAGCCCCTCGTCGAGCGCGCTCAGCAGCACTCCGTCGTCGGCCTCGCGCAGCGCGGCGCCGAGGGCGTCCCCGCCGTGGCGCAGCGCCTCGCGCAGCCGGCGCGCGCCGGTCACCGAGAACCGGCGGGCCGGGGTGTTGCGGTGCGCGGCGTCGTACGTGTCGTCGGGCGTGCCACCGACGTGGCCGGTCTCCTCCTCCGCACCGGTCGTGCGGTCCGTCTCCTCCACCATCCCCGTTCCTCTCCTCACAGCGCTTCCAGCACCTCCCGTATCCGGGTGGCCGCCCCGACGTCGAGCGGTTCGTCACCGTCCTGTGCCAGCCGGGGCAGAAAGCCGCACAAGACCGCCAGCTGCCGTTTGTCGCGGGCCGCCCGCCGGATCCAGCCGACGAGCGCGTCCTCGGCGGCTCCGGCGGACCGGGCCCAGGTCAGCGCGGCGCGCAGCAGCCCGGACAGCTGGGGTGCGCAGCCGGGCCGGGCGGCCAGCAGCGCCGTGGCCAACGGCCAGGCGGCGTACGGCTCCAGCTCCGGCACCTCCCGCAGCCCCCACAGATGCGAGGTGCGGGTGCTGACGGCGCGCAGCGCCGTCAGCAGGGCCAGGTCGCGGCGGGGCCGCCGGTTGTCGCGCAGCCAGTGGGTGAGCCCGTCCAGCACCGCCTCCGGCTCGGTCCCGGCCAGCAGCCGCAGTACGCCGTACGAGGTCGTGACGCCGCCGTCGGCGCAGGCGATCCGGCCGAGCTCCGCCAGCGACGCCGGGACCGAGCCCGCCGCCAGGCCGTAGCCGTGGGCGAGCGCCGCGGTCTCGCGCTCGCGTTCGTCGTCGCCGCGCGCCCAGGCGCGCAGCAGACCGTCGACGGCGGGGCGCACCTCGGGGGCGCGGGACGCCTCGGCGAGCGCGGTGGCGGCCGCCATCCGCTGCACCGGGCTGTCGGTGCGCACCAGCGGCAGCAACAGCTCGGCCAGACCGTAGAGATAGTCGCGGGAGCACAGCACCCCCGCGGCGACCGCGGCCCGCACCCACACCTGCGGGCGGGGGTCGTCGCACAGCCCGCGCAGCCAACGGGCCACTGGTCCCCGGAGGTTGTGGTGGCCGTCCCACACCTCGTACAGCACCGCGGGCGCCAGCCGCCGCCCCCGGAACCACATGGCGCGGACCGGTACGGACGCCTCGCCGAGGTCCTCCACACCGTCCCCGCACACCGCGCGCGCCGTGGCGGGCGCGGCCCCCGGGCGGGCGGTGAACAGCGGGCGGCCCGGAGCGTACTGGGGGTCGAGCGTGACGGCCAGCTCCCAGGTCAGCAGCTCGGCGGCCTCCGCCGTGAGGCTGTGCGCCGAGCCGTTGAAGACGGCGAGCGCGATCCGCAGCGCGGCGGCGCGCAGTTCGGGCAGGGCAGCGGGCAGGGTGTCCGGACGGCCGGGGGCCGTGAACCACGCGCGGGCCTGGCGCGGGGCGAACGACCGGCAGTGCTCCAGCAGCCGTTCGTCGGACATCCGGCCCTGCGCGTGGGCGGCGAGATGGCCCGCGAGCCGGGCCGCCTCACCGGGACGCAGCTCGTCCAGGCCGAGCGCCTCGGCCACCTCGGGCCGGGCGGCGGTGGCCCGGGCCAGCTCCAGCAGTTCGGCGGGGCCGTCCGCGAGCAGATCGGCGAGATGGCCGTCGAGGACGTCGGCGGCGGCGGGCGGTTCATGGGGCAGCGCATGACGGCGGGCGCCCAGCAGTCGTTCGGCCACCGGTCCGCCGGGGACGAGGACAACGGCGAACGCCCCCCGCTCGACGGCCTGGTCGCGCAGCCGGTCCAGCAGGGTGTCGGGCGTGGTGCCGGTGGCCGCGGCGGGCAGTTCGAGGAGATAGCCGTGGCCGCGTTGGAGCTCCTGTCCGGCGGAGGCGCCGAGGAGGACTCCGGGGCCGAGGCGTATGACACCGCTTCCGGCGCGTTCGGCGTGTTCGGCCAGGAGCGCGAGCCCGGTCCAGGCGCGGCCGGTGCCGGGTTCGCCGCAGAGCGCGAGCAGGCGGGTGCGCCGCAGCTGCTCGCGCAGGGCGCGGTGGCCGGGGGCCGCTTGGTGGACCCGGCGCAGCCACTCCAACTCCGCGCGGGGAACGGGCCCTTCGGAGCCGGTGTGGATGGGGCACGGTTCCCCGGCGGGGAGCGGCGCCGGACAGTCGGTGATGTGCAGATGGGCGCGGGCCTCGCGGGCGGTGCGGGCACCGCCCGGCTCCCCCACGCCGTCCAGCGGGCCGCCCTTCGGGATGTCCAGCCGCCGAATGCCGGTGTCCGCCGTGACGTTCGTGACGTTGATGTTCTCGGTTCCGCTCATCGCCCGCCGTCCTTCACGCCGTGGCCCCCGTCTGGCCGGGAGCGGGCTTGCCGTCTTCTCACCGGAGCGCCGGGGTGTCTGAGCGCCGGGGCCCGAAGCGGGCGGCGGGGCTTTCTCTCCCCCTGCCCGTCCCGCCGCCCCTCTCCGGTGCCGGGCGCTGGGCCGTGTGCACCCCCGTCGCACACGGTCCCGCTCCCCGTGCCCGTCCAGCGTGCCCGGGGAGCGGTGCGGGGGCTGTAGCCGTTTACACAGTCGCGGAAACGGGCGGGGCGTACGCGCCCGCGCTCAGTCGCGGGGGCGCGCCGGGATCTGCTCGCCCGTCGCGCGCCCCTCGGCCAGCAGCCGCAGCAGCCCGAGGTCCATCACCTCGAAGCGGCGCGAGGCTGTCCGCACCACGCCCTGGTCGCGCAGCAGACGCAGCGCCTTGGCGACCGCCTCCCGGGTCGAGCCCACGGCGGCGGCGATGTCGTGCTGGGGCAGCGGGAGATCGACGGTGATGGCACCGCCGGGGCCGGGGTGGCCGGTGCGCTCGGCGAGTTCGACCAGTCGGGCGGCGAGCCGCTGGAGCACCTTCTCGGAGGCCAGTGAGCGCCGTTCGCCGTCGGAGCTGCGCAGCCGGGAGCTGAACTGACGCATGATCAGCATGGTGGCGACCGGACGGGCGGCCAGATAGGCGCGGAACCGGTCGCCGGAGACCACGACCGCCTCCATCCTGCCGAGCGCGGTGACGGTGGCACTGCGCGAGCCGTGGTCCACCGCGGCCTGGTCGCCGACGACTTCGCCCGCCCCGCGCAGGGCCAGGATCAGCCGGACACCGCGCTCGGTCTCCACCGAGACGGTGGCCCAGCCGGAGGTGATGGCGACGACGAAGGTCGTGCGGTCGTGTTCCCGCAGCACGACCTGGGAGGGGGCGTAGGCCCGGGGGCTGCCGAGGGCGAGCAGCGCACGCCGGTCGTCGGCGGGAAGCGCGTGGAGGAACGGCCGTCCGTCCTCGAAGAGACTCATCCGCCCTCCCCGCTCTGCTCGTTGGTCGTCACGATCGCGGAGAACCGATGGGTTGGCACCGATGGTTGGGAAACGACGGGATTGAGCAGCACGCTAGGCAGCTGGCACGGTCACGTCAATGGTCTCGGGCCCGCGCCCGGAGGCCCGGCGGGACTGCCAGGCCACCGGTGCCGCCGGAGTCCGCGGCGGGGGCGAACTCCGGCGGCCCCGGGCTGGGCGCGGGGACGGCGGCGCCTTGAGGCCTTGCGGACCCGCCTGAACAGCCCCTCGCTGAAGTCCGGCGCGGTTCGGTTGCGCCCCGCAGGGGCGCGGGCCCGTGGCGATGTGCGGCTCCGCCGCGTGGACGCGACCGGCCACGACGCAGCCGCGGCCGAACGACCGCGCCTCGCGGCACTTCCCCCGTTCCCGCGGAGCGCTCAGAGACGGGGGTCCACCGGCTCGGACTCCAGGGCGAGCACCGCGAAGACCGCCTCGTGGACGCGCCACAGCGGCTCGTCGTCGGCCAGCCGGTCCAGCGCCTCGAGGCCGAGCGCGTACTCCCGCAGCGCGAGGGAACGCTTGTGGCCGAGGTGGCGCACCCGCAGCCGCTCCAGGTTCTCCGGGCGGGTGTACTCCGGACCGTAGATGATGCGCAGATACTCGCGGCCACGGCATTTGACGCCCGGCTGGACCAGTCGGCCGTCGCCCTTGCGCACAAAGCCCTGGAGCGGCTTGACGACCATGCCCTCGCCGCCCGCCGCCGTCAGGTCCAGCCACCACTGGACACCGGCGGCGCGGGACGCGTCGTCCTCGGTGTCGACGACCAGCCGGCGGGTGGGGGCCAGCAGCCGCTTCCCCCGCTCCGGAGCGCCGTCGCCCGGCTCATCGGCCTCGACCATCCGGTCGATCAGCGCGAGTTGCCGGTCGTGCGCGAGCGCGGCGAGGCTGCGGCCCTGGACGGCAAGGATCTGGAACGGCGCCATCCGGACACCCTCCAGCCCGTCGACGGACCAGCAGTAGCGCCGGTAGGCGTCGGTGAACGCCGCCGCGTCCTCGGCCCGCCCCCGGTGCTTGTCGAGGAGCCCGGACACCTCCACCCCGCGCGCCGCCGCGCCCTCCAGCGCGGTGAGCACACCGGGGAGGACCGCGCGCGAGGCGGCGCCGACCGCCGCGTACTGGCTGCGCAACAGCCCCGCCGCCTTCAGCGACCACGGCATCAACTCGGCGTCCAGCAGCAGCCAGTCGGTGTCCAGCTCCTCCCAGAGCCCGGCGCCCTCCACGGCCCGGCCCACTCTGCGCAGCACGGTCTCGGTCAGCGCCGGGTCGTCGAAGAACGGCCGTCCGGTGCGGGTGTACACCATGCCCGACACCCCGTCCGGCACGTCGAAGCGCTTCCGCGCGACCTCCTCGTCACGGCAGACCAGGGCCACCGCGCGGGAGCCCATGTGCTTCTCCTCGCAGATCACCTCGCGCACCCCGTCGGCGTGGTAGGCGGCGAACGCCTCGGCCGGGTGCTCGAGATAGCCGTCCTCGGTGGAGGTGGCGCACGGCGCCATGGTGGGCGGGAGATAGCCGAGCAGCCGCGGGTCGACCGCGAAGCGGCTCATGACCTCCAGCGCCGCCGCCGCGTTCTCCTCCTTGACCGCGATCCGGCCCATGTGCCGGGTCTCCACCACCCGGCGGCCCTGCACATCGCCCAGGTCCAGCGGACGGCCCTCGGCGCCGCCCGGAGCCTCGTTGGCCAGCGGTTTGACCGGCTCGTACCAGATCCGCTCGGCGGGGACGTCCACCAGCTCCCGCTCCGGCCACCGCAGCGCGGTCATCCGGCCGCCGAAGACACAGCCGGTGTCCAGGCAGATGGTGTTGTTCAGCCAGGAGGCCACGGGGGAGGGGGTGTGACCGTAGACGACGGCGGCGCGGCCCCGGTAGTCCTGGGCCCACGGATAGCGCACGGGCAGGCCGAACTCGTCGGTCTCACCGGTGGTGTCCCCGTACAGCGCGTGCGAGCGGACCCGGCCCGAGGTGCGGCCGTGGTACTTCTCGGGCAGCCCGGCGTGGCACACCACCAGCGCTCCGCCGTCCAGTACGTAGTGGCTGATCAGCGACTCGATGAAGACACGGACGCGGTCGCCGAACTCCGGGTCCTCGGTGTGCTCCCGCTCCAGCTGCTCCACGGTCTCGGCGAGGCCGTGGGTGACCTGGACCTTGCGGCCCTTGAGGTAACGGCCGAGCTTGTTCTCGTGGTTGCCGGGCACGCACAGCGCCGCTCCGGAGGCCACCATCCCCATCACCAGCCGCAGCACACCCGGGCTGTCGGGCCCGCGGTCGACGAGGTCGCCGACGAAGACCGCGGTACGGCCCTCGGAGTGGGTGGCGCCGACCGGTCGGCCGCGCTCGTCGCGGCGCAGGGCGTAGCCCAGCCTGCCGAGCAGGGTCTCCAGCTCGGAACGGCAGCCGTGGATGTCGCCGATGATGTCGAAGGGACCGGTGAGGTGGCGCAGATCGTTGTAGCGGCGCTCGGTGGTGATCTCCGCGGCCTCGACCTCCTCGGCGCCGCGCAGGACGTGCACCTTGCGGAAACCCTCGCGTTCCAGGGACTTCAGGGAGCGGCGCAGCTCACGCCGCTGGCGCGGAATGACATGGGTGGGCATGTCGGCGCGGTCGGGCCGCGCCGCGTTACGCCGGGCGCATTCGCCCTCGGGGATGTCGAGGACGATGGCGACGGGGAGGACGTCGTGCTCGCGCGCGAGCTTGATCAGGCTGCGCCGGGCCTCGGACTGGACGTTGGTGGCGTCCACGACGGTCAACCGCCCGGCCGCGAGCCGCTTGCCCGCGATGTAGTGGAGGAGGTCGAAGGCGTCGGGGGTGGCGCTCTGGTCGTTCTCGTCGTCGGCGACCAGGCCGCGGCAGACGTCGGAGGAGACCACCTGGGTGGGCAGGAAGTGGCGCCGGGCGAAGGTGGACTTGCCGGAGCCGGTGGTGCCGACGAGGACCACGAGGGACAGGTCGGGCACGCTGAGGCTGCGCTTGACGGTGGTGACATCGGCGTCGGTCATGCGGCCGCCTCCTTCGCGGTCGTGGTGCTGGTGGTGTCGGTGGCGTCGACGGTGGTGCTGTCGGCACGGCCGGTGCCGTCGGCGCCGAGACGGAACAGGGCGAGCTGGGTGGGCGGCCCCACCTCGGGGTCGTCGGGGCCGACGGGACGGAACTCCACGGTGTAGCCGTGTCGTTCGGCGACCTCCCCGGCCCAGCCCCGGAACTCCTCCCGGGTCCACTCGAAGCGGTGATCGGGGTGGCGCGTCTTCCCGGCGGGCAGGGTCTCCCAGCGCACGTTGTACTCGACGTTGGGCGTGGTCACCACGACGGCCCGGGGCCGCGCGGCGCCGAACACGGCGTACTCCAGGGCGGGCAGCCGCGGCGGATCCACATGCTCGATCACTTCGCAGAGCACCGCCGCGTCGTAGCCGCGCAGCCTGCTGTCGGTGTACGCGAGAGACCCCTGCATCAGCTTCAGCCGGGCCGACTGCCGCTCGGACATCCGGTCCAGCCGCAGCCGCCGCGCCGTCTCGTTCAGCGCGCGCATCGAGACATCGACACCCACGATCTCGGTGAACCTCGCGTCCTTCAGCAGGGCGGCCAGCAACTGGCCCTGGCCGCAGCCGAGATCGAGCACCCGGGCGGACTCGGTCCCGCGCAGGGCGTCGAGGATCGCCTCGCGCCGCCGTACCGCCAGCGGCACCGGCTTCCCGGTGTCCGCCGTCTCCTCCCCGCTCGCACCTCCCTCGGTCTTCTGTGTCCCTTCGTCCTCTTCCGTGGACTCGGCCGTGGTCTCGGCGACCGCGTTGTCGATCTCCTCCACCTCGGTGTCGTCCGCCTCGGCGAGCCGGGCCAGCTCCAGCCGCTCCAGCGCGCTGCGCGTCAGCGACCAGCGGCGGGCCAGATAGCGGCTGGTGATCAGCCGCTGCTCGGGGTGGCCCTCCAGCCAGCCCTCGCCGGACCGCAGCAGCTTGTCCACCTCGTCCGGGGCGACCCAGTAGTGCTTGGCGTCGTCCAGCACCGGCAGCAGCACATACAGATGACGCAGTGCGTCGGCCAGCCGCAGTTCGCCCTCCAGCACCAGCCGGACATACCGGGAGTCCCCCCACTCCGGGAACTCCTCGTCCAGCGCCACCGGTTCGGCCGTCACCGCCCACCCGAGCGGTGTGAAGAGCCGCTCGACCAACTCGGCCCCACCGCGGGCGGGCAGCGCGGGCACCTCGATCCGCAGCGGCAGCGGCCGCTCCGGCAGCTCGGGCCGCGCCTTGCACTGCCCCCGCAGCGCGCTGGAGAAGACAGTGCTCAACGCCACGGCCAGCAGCGAGGAGGCGGCGTACGGACGGTCGTTGACGTACTGGGCCAGCGCGGAGTCGGGCGCGCCGCCCCGGCCCTTGCCGCGGCCCCGCCGCACCAGCGCCACGGGGTCCACCTCCAGCATCAGCGCCGTGGTGCAGCGCTGGGCGGTCGCCTCGGGGTAGAGGACATGGGCGGTGCCGTGGGAGGTGGAGAACCGCTGCGCCTTGTCGGGGTGCTTGTGCAGCAGGAACCCGAGATCGGTCGCGGGGCGCTCATCGGTGCCGGTGGTTGTTATCGTCAAGAACACCCGTCCGAGTATCGTCGCGCGCCGGCCGGGCTCCTAATACTTTCTCAGCACGGCGGTCACCACTCGCCCGGAACGACGATCACCACGTGCCGGGTACGGCGGTCACCGCTCGCCCAGCACGGCCGTCACGATGTGCGCAGCACGGCGCTCAGTTCGGCGATCCGGTCCGGTCCCACCCGGCAGCAACCTCCGATGAGCCGCGCCCCGGCGTCCCGCCATGCCCGCACCCGGGGCGCGCCGAACGTCGGCCGCCCCCGCCAGCCACGTGCTCCGGCATCCCACTCCTCTCCGCTGTTCGGATAGACCACCACCGGCTTTCCGGTGGTGTCGGCCGCGATCTCCACGGCCCGGTCGGCGTCGTCCGGCGCACAGCAGTTGACCCCGACGGCGATCACCTGGTCGTTCCCGGCGGCCAGGGCGAACGCCTCGCTCAGGGGCTGCCCGGCCCGGGTGGCCTCCCCCGCGACGGTGTACGACAGCCAGACCGGCACCCCGCACCCCTCGGCGGCCCGCAGCAGCGCCACCGCCTCGTCGATGTCCGGCACGGTCTCCAGCGCCAGCACATCCGGTCCGGCACCGGCCAGGGCCTCGATCCGCGGCCGGTGGAACCGCTCCAACTCCTCCGCGCTCAGCCCATAGCGCCCGCGGTACTCGCTGCCGTCCGCCAGCATCGCGCCGTACGGACCGACGGAGGCGGCCACCCATCCCGGACCGGCCCCGGGGGCCCCGGCCGGACCCGGCTCCCCGCCGCCCGCCTCCCCACCGCCCGCCTCCTCGGCGGCGCTCCGGGCCAGCCGCACACTGCGCCGCAGCAGCTCCGTCGCCTCCTCCCGGCCCACCCCCCGGCGGGCGAACCCCTCATAGGTCGCCTGATAGCTGCTGGTGATCAGCACCTGTGCGCCCGCCCGCGCATACGCCGTGTGCGCGGCCTCGATCTGTCCCGGGTCGTCGGCGAGCAGCCGGGCCGACCAGAGGTCGTCGGCCAGATCGTTGCCCTGCGCCTCCAACTGGTTGGACAGCCCACCGTCGAGGACGAGCGGTGGGCCTTCCACCAGTGCGGCGGTGAAGGACGTCGAACGAGCGGACATCACAGGTGCTCCTGGTGGTTCGGCCGGTCGGCCGGTCGGCCGGTCAGCCCAGCTGGGCCTGGACCTGGGAGGAGATCAGCTCCAGGTGGTCGAGGTCGTCGAGGTCCAGGATCTGGAGGTAGATCCGGGACGCTCCGGCCTCCGTATAGCGACCGATCTTGTCCACAACCTCGGCCGGGGAGCCCGCCAGACCGTTCTCCTTCAGCTCCTCGACCTCCCTGCCGATCGCCCCGGCCCGCCGTGCGACCTCGGTGTTGTCCTTGCCTACGCAGGCCACCAGCGCGTTGGAGTACACCAGGTCGTCCCCCTTGCGCCCGGCGGCCTCGGCCGCCTCCCGCACCCGCCCGAACTGCCGCACACTGTCCTCGACCGAGGCGAAGGGCATGTTGAACTCAGCCGCGAACCGCGCGGCCAGCCGCGGGGTGCGGGTCGCCCCATGACCGCCGACCAGCACCGGCAGCCTGGACTGGGCGGGCTTGGGCAGCGCGGGCGAGTCGACCAGCTGGTAGTGGGTCCCGTCGTAGCTGTAGGTCTCGCCGACCGGTGTCTCCCACAGACCGGTGACGATCTCCAGCTGCTCTTCCAGCCGGGCGAACTTCTCCTTCGGGAACGGGATCCCGTAGGCCCGGTGCTCCTCCTCGAACCAGCCCGCGCCCAGCCCCAGCTCGACCCGTCCGCCGGACATCTGGTCGACCTGCGCCACCTGGATCGCGAGCACGCCCGGCAACCGGAAGGTGGCGGCGGTCATCAGGGTGCCCAGCCGGATCCGCCGGGTCTCGCGGGCCAGCCCGGCCAGGGTGATCCACGCGTCGGACGGGCCCGGCAGCCCCTCGACACCGCCCATGTGGAGATAGTGGTCCGAGCGGAAGAAGGCGTCGAAGCCCAGGGCTTCGGTGGCCTTGGCGACGGTCAGCAGGGTGTCGTAGCTCGCCCCCTGCTGGGGCTCGGTGAAGATGCGAAGATCCATGCACTCCATCCTGCCTCGTCATGCCGCGCCACCCCACTCTCCACTCCATTCGCGCACCGTGAGGTGCCTGAGCATGCCGTGCACCCGGTCTCTCGCCTCGTCAGCCGCGTCGATCGCTTCCACGCACTGCCAGTACAGCGCCTCCTCCTCGGTGTTGGAGGCCACCCCGACCAGGGCGAACCCCGCCTCCGCGAGCAGATCCCCCAGCGCGAGCAGCACCTCTTTGGGATCTCGCACCTCCGACAGCTGCGCGGCCCGTAAACCGCCGCTGTGCAGCGCGGGGTGGTGCAATGCGGGGTGGAAGAGGGCACCCCGCGCCCTGCCACCCGCCTCACACAGCCCTCGCGCCTCGGCCCGCGCCGCCGCCGGGCCGCTGACCACGAAATATCCGCCTACCGCCTCTGCCAGTGCCTGGACCTGCCAGGCTTCGGCCACGATGTCGTGCACGCTCCCGGCCTTTGCCAGGGCGTGCCGCGTGACACCGATCAGCCGCATCGCGTCCATGCCCCGTTCCCCTCTCAACGGATTTCCCGCACCCGTCACTCCTCCACTACCCAGAGTGATGACTAACAGGCCGAAAAGCTAGGGGAATTCAGGAATCTGTTGACAACAGTTGCGTTGTGGATAACTCAATCACTACCGAGAGTGATGATCAGAGTCCGTGGGGGCCGCCGCCGGGAACCGTCCCTCATTGCGGTCGATCTTCGCGGAGAGCGCGGCGAGCGCGTCGATCCCCAACACTTCGCAGAACTGGAGCAGATAGGCGAGTACATCGGCGACCTCGTCCTCCACCCGGGCCGCCTGCCCCGCGTCCTCCATCACCCGCGCCGACTGCTCCGGCGTCAGCCACTGGAAGATCTCCACCAGCTCCGAGGCCTCGACGCTCAGCGCCGCCGCGAGGTTCTTGGGGGTGTGGTATCGCTGCCAGTCGCGCACCGCCGCGAAGGTGGCCAGCCTGCGCTGCAGCCCCGCCACATCGAGGCCGTCGGACCGCCGCCCGGACTCGGACGACCCGCCCTCGACCGCCTCGCTCGTGGGGGACGCGTGCTCAGGGAACTCGTTCTCAGGAACGTCGTGCTCAGGGGACTCGCTCACGCCCCAGGTCTACCACCGTGACGGGGGCGCCCCCCATCGCCCCCGTCACGTCCCCCACCGTCCCCACGAGCCGGATGTGCCCCCGTGCGCACATCCGGGCCGCCACCCCCAGCAGTTCCCGGGCCTGCCGCCGGTCCAGACACCGGTCGAACCCGTCGGCCAGCACCGTCAGCACCTGACGCGCGGGCAGCACATCGGCCGCCGGGTCCACCGCCAGCACCCCCGGCCCGGTCAGCAGCACCAGCGCGAGCGCGATGTAGCGCAGCTCACCGTCCCCCAGCCGCTCCACCGGCATGGCCCCCAGCGGCCCCTGTTCCAGCAGGGCGCGCACCACCCCGTCCGCGCGCCCCTCCGTCACCAGGCCCTCGACCGGCCCCGCGCACCCCGCCCGGACCGCCGCGACCAGCGCCGCGTGGCGGCTGCCGCACTCCCGGCTGGTCCGTCGCAGCACCGCCGCCAGGTTCTCGCAGCCGCCGCGTAACCGGCCGTCGCGCGGCGGCGCCGGTGCCCGCATCCGCTCCGGCCGCGGATCGCAGGGGAAGACCGAGCGCAGCGCGATGACAACCTGCTCGGCGGCGGACAGCGCCAGCCGCTGCCCCTCCGTGGTGCCCGCCACCCGCAGCGGCAGCAGTGAGGTGGCCAGCCGGTCGTCGGGCAGCGGAGCGCGGGTGACCGCGACCGCCCCGGCGGTGTGCCAGGCCGCCTGGACACAGCGCCGCCCGGGGTCGCGCAGCGCCGTCTCCAGCAGGGTCTCCCCCGCGCCGGTCAGCCGCTCGCCCACGATCCGCAGCTCGGGCTCGGCCTGCACGGCCACGTCCAGCCGCACCGGCCCGACCGGACCGTCCACCGTGCAGCCGATCCGGAAGCCCCGCCGCCCCTGCCGGTCCGGCCGTGCCCAGCGCGGGATGTACGCCGCCGGATCGCGGAACACCTCCGGGAGCCGGGCACCGCCCGCGAGCCGCGCGAGCGCCGCGTACGCCTCCAGCACACCGGACTTGCCGCTGCCGCTCGGACCGGAGATCAGGGTCAGCGGGCCCAGCGAGAAGGCGGCACGGCGGTGCCTTTTGAAGGCCGAAAGTCTCAACTCGGAGACGATGGGCCGCAGTTCGGTCCTGGGCAGCAGCCCCGATGCGCTCATGCCTGGAACATATCCCTGGAATATACCGGCGAACCGTTACGCCTTCCGTATCTTCCTACCATCGGGGGATAAGGGCGGTTACCAAAGATGACTCTGAGCACGCAGAGGGCCGAAGAAAATGGAGTGGCCGGTGTGACCACACGTACGGAAGGCTCGGGAACAGCAACAGCAACAGCAACAGCAACAGCGACACGGGGAGAGCGAGCACACCATGAGCGGCGCGGACACCACGGCGACACCCGGCACCCTGGCACCGGACCGCGAGATCACGGTCAGGCTCGTCAAACAACCCCGCCCCGACGTCCGTTACCCCGCGACCGTGGTCACCGACGACGGAAAGCGGCTGACCGTGCGCGCCCCCTGGGCCGGTGCGGCGGTCCGCGACTTCGGCTTCGTCCGCTTCGAGCACGGCGACGTCTTCACCGAGCACTACTGGCGCGACCGCTGGTACGCGGTCAAGGAGGTCCGGTCGGCCTCCGGCGCGCTCAAGGGCTGGTACTGCGACATCACCCGGCCCACCGTCGTCGAGCCGGACACCCTCGTCGTCACCGACCTCGACCTGGACCTGTGGGTCTCGGCGGACCGGACGGCCGTCCTGCGGCTGGACGAGGACGAGTTCCTGGAGAGCGGGCTCGCCGAGCGTGACCCGGCCGCCGCCGAACGGGCCCGCGCCGCCCTGGACGACCTCGAACGGCTCGCCCGCGAGGGCGGGTTCGACGCCCTGCTCAGCGGGGGCGCGGCGCGGGACGGCCGTGGCTGACAACACCTTCTGGATCGCCGCCCTCACCGGTGGCACCGCGGTCGTGGCCAGTTGGGTCACCAGCCGCGGCAACACCAGGGCGGCCCGGATACAGGCGGACACCGCGGCCATCGCCCAGCGGGCGGAGCGGCTGCGGGACAGCAGGCGCACGGCCTATCTCGATCTCATCGAACAGGCCCACGGCATCTGTGAGTTGTACTGGGAGGTGTCCGCGGCCGACCGGACCGGCGAGGCCCGGCGCCGCCCCGAGGTCCTCGACGAACTGGCCGAGCGCGAACGCGACGAGTACGGCAAGATGCGCCGCTGCGTCCGTGTGGTGGAGCTGGAAGGTCCGCCCGCGGCGGCCACCGCGGCGAACGCGTTGCAGAAGGCGACCGGTCCCTTCCACCGGGCCCTGGGCGCGATGCGCTCCGGTGACGCGGAGGCGGCGGGCCGCTTCGACGACGCCTACCGGCCGTTCTGGGAGACCCTCACGGCGTTCGTCGACGCCGCGCGGACCGCGCTGCACGAGGTGTAGCGGCGCCTCACGCGGCCGGCGCCCCTGCCCCGCGGTAGACCAGTGCCGCCGCCGCGAGGTCGGCGAGTCCGCTGCCGACGGTCTTGAACACGGTGATCTGCTCGCTGTCGCGGCGGCCTGGCACCTCCCCGCGGCACAGCTGCGGCAGTGTGCCCACCACACCGTCCCGGTCGAGGGCACCGGAGGCGATCGGCTGGGTCAGATCGCCGGACTCCTCCAGGGCGACGGGGGTGTCGATGTAGACCGAGCCGCGCCGAACGCAGGTGTCGTCCGCCTCCCGCATGGTGGGCTGGAAGCTGCCGATCAGATCGAGGTGAGTGCCGGGCCGCAGCCACTCGCCGCGCACCACCGGTTCGGTGGCGAGCGTCGCGCAGGTGATGACATCGGCCGAGGCCACGGCCTCGGCCCGGTCCGGGGCCACCCGTGCGTCCATCCCCTCCGCGCGCAGACCCTCGGCCAGCCGCTCGGCGCGTGCGGGAGTGCGGTCGTGGACGAGCACGGTGCGGATGCCGAGCACACTGCGGTACGCGGCCGCCGCGAGGCTGCCGACATGGCCCGCGCCGATGACCAGATGGGTCGTGCTGTCCGGGCGGGCGAGAAAGGAGGCGGCGAGCGCGGAGGTGGCCACCGTACGGCGCCGGGTCAGCTCGTTGCCGTCGATCAGCGCGAGGTGCTCACCGGTGGCGGCGTCGGCGAGGAGGTAGGCGGAGGACAGCGCCGGGCGCCCCTGGTCGGCGTTGCCGGGGAAGACGTTGACCAGCTTGACGCCCACGAAGTCGCCCTCGTCCCAGGTCCCTCGGGTCCAGGACGGCATGAGGAGCAGGGTGGCGTTGCTCGCCTCGTCGAGGGTGTGGTGGTGCCGGGGCGGGGTGTGCGCGCCGCGGGCGAAACCCCGGCGCAGCGCGGGGATCAGCGCGTCGAACGGCAGCGCCCGGACGGTGTTCTCGGGGGTGAAGTGCAGCATGGCGTCCTTGGGGCGTGAGCGAGGGAGATCCTGTTACGGTTGAGTAACCGGTTACCGGCTACCGTTCCGGGTACGATGCAACCCTCTCGCCCCGACGTCAAGGGCCGAGGGCGCACGGGCAGATGACAGCCATGGGAGGGGCAGAGGTGACCGAGCCGGAATCCGCACCGCTGCACCGCACCAGCCTGCGCGACCAGATCCTCGCGATGGTCCGGCAGGCCCTGGTCTCCGGTGAGATCCGCCCGGGTGACATCTACTCGGCGGCGGCCCTGGCGACCCGGCTCGGCGTCTCCAGCAGCCCGGTGCGCGAGGCCATGCTGACCCTGGTCAACCAGGGCCTGATGGAGCCCGTCCGCAACCGCGGCTACCGCGTCGTCCCGATGAGCGAGCACGACCTCGACGAGATCCACGAGATACGGCTGTTCCTGGAGATCCCCGGCACCCTGAAGGCGGCCGCCCTCGCCGGACCGGAGGATCTGCGCCGTCTGGAGGCGATCGCGGAGGACATCGAGGCCGCCGCCGAGGCGCGCGACGTCCCCCGTCTCCTCGACGCCGACCGGCGCTTCCATCTCGAACTGCTGGCGCTCGGCGGCAACGGTCGCCTTGTCGACACGGTCGCCGCGCTGCGCGACCGGACCCGGTTGTACGGCCTGGAGGCGCTCGCCGCACGCGGGTCGCTCGGCGGCGCCGCCGGTGAGCACCGCGCCATCCTGGCGGCCGTCGCCGAGCGGGACACCGGCCGGCTGGAAGGCCTGCTCCGTGAGCATCTGCACCATGTCCGCGCCGACTGGGCGCGCCCGGAGGCACCCGACTCCGGCTGACCCCCCGGCCCGTCAGCGCATCGCGCCGGCCTCCCGCGAGCCACGCAAGGCCGTCGCGTACGCCGTCCCCTCCCGGCGGCGCCGCCGCAACCCCCGTCCCCACAGCGCGAACCCGGTCGCGACGAGCAGTAGATACACCGGCACCAGCAGGCCCGCGTCCCCCGCGCCGTGCTCGACGTACCAGCCCGCGTGGCGCCTGTCGCCCTCCAGGGCGATCCGGTTGACGGTCAGAAAGGTCAGATGGACGCCGATGGAGGTCCACAGCGGAGCCCGGGCCAGGGCCGTCCGCGCCGCGACCAGGGTCAGCCCGAACACCACGATCAGGATCAGGTAGTCCACCGGGTTCTGCCCGTCGGGCGCGATGCCGATCGGCCCCGCGTCCTCCCCGGCCAACCGTGCCGCCCCGGCGGCCACGACCGTCGACGCCCCCGGGACCAGCAGGAACACCGCCGTGGTGGCCAGCGCGGTGACCGTACCGCCGAACCGCCCGCGCAGCGAGGTCCAGGTGTAGCCGCGCAGGGTCGTCTCCTCCGGCAGGGCCTCCAGCAGCAAGGCGACCACCGCGTTCGAGACGAGGAACCCGGCCAGCGCACCGGGATCCGGATCCGACCAGTGCAGCAGGCCCCCGGCCGTCGCCGCGCCCAGGACGAGCGTCGCCGCTGCAGCCGTCACGCCCACCCCGGCCAGGAAAGCGCCCACGCTCGCCCACGGCCCGCCGAACCCGAGCCGCCGCGGTGACCGGCCCCGGTGCGCCACGGCCACCAGCGGAAGGGCGGTGGCCGTGACGAGCGCGGCCGGTATCAGACGCGCCGCGAGCCCCGACGCTCCCACGGCGTCGGCGACGGCCGGGCCCAGCCCGGTACCGGCGCCCAGCGCCGTCGCCATGATGAGCCCGCCGGTCAGCGCCCGGCCCAGCGCCCCGGCCCATGCGACGCCGGGCATCCCCCGCAGGAATTCCGCCATCTGTCCACTCCCCCGAGATCGAGCCGAACGCGGCGCCCGGCACCGGGCGCCGCGCCTACGCCCCCATCCTCACCGGCAGTCGGGGGCGCGATCTCCTGCCCAAGGGGGAAAGCGCGCTACATCCTTCGGCCCACCACGGCGGGCCGCCGGGTCAGCCGTTCTCGCGCTGCGGCTCCAGCCGTGCTCGATGCGGACCCGGTCGAAGTCCTGGAGGTTGTGGCGGGCGTCCTCGACCGCGCGCTTGGAGGACTCGATACCGAGCACCGCGCCGCTCTCCCCGACCCGCCAGGTGCGGCCCGCGGCGCACTCACGGACGAAGGGGCAGCCGTGGACCCGGTGCACCAGCCTGACCCGGTCCCGGCCGCGCGACTCGGCGGCCCGCATGACCAAGACCGGCCGGTCCGGCTCGACGATCGGCAGCCTGCCACCGGGGCTCGGAGTGAGCACGACCTGACGGTCCGAGGAGCCGGTGGCGGCAATCGCCTCCACCGTCTCGACCGAGTCCGGCGATGCCGGAACGAGGGAACGAGGGGTGGACGTCGAGCCCCCCGGCCGATCGCAGCCTGGGTCATCCCTATCCGGGCTGAGCCCCCAGAGGACGGAGGAATCGGCTCGGCTTCCCGTTCCATGTGATGGTGAGAGCGTCACGGGCCCGGGTCGCCGCGACGAACAGCAGCGAGCGGGCCCGCTGCAGCTCACGCTTGTGACGCGAACGGTCGGTCCGTTCCCACGCGTCCACGGACGAGCGGGGGACCAGCCCCTCGGAGACCCCGGCGATGATCATGCGACGGTATTCGAGCCCCTTGAAGCGGTACATGGTGCCGACATGCACGCCCTCATCGCGCCTGGGCCCCTCCGGAGTGATGGGCGTGGCCAGGATGCCCCTGCGGCCGAGCCGGAAGACGACATCGTCCACCATGCCGTTCGTGGGGACACAGATCGCGACGGACTCTCGCGGGATGTCGTGCCATGCCTGGAGCTGCTCCACCACCAGGTCCAGCTCCTGGTCCCAGCTCTCGGCGCATCGCAGTGCCGGCCGCAGACCGTGCAACACGGACCGGTATCCGGCCAGGTCTTCGGAACTCCCGTCGAGGTCGTCGTAGTCGGTGCCTTCGAGGACACCGAGCGCCGACCCCAGAATCTCCCGCGTCGTGCGGTAGCTGAGGGTCAGTTTGGCCGAGCGGCCCCGGATGTTGATGCCCAGACTGCCGAGGGTGACCTGATTGTCGTAAATCCTCTGGTGCGTGTCACCGGCGAGAAAGATGTCGTTCGGCTGCTGCGGCACCATCGCGCGCAGCATCTTCCAGTGCGCGGCGCTGAGGTCCTGGGCCTCATCGACGACGATGTGCTGGTAGCGATATCGCAGCCACGCACCGGTCCCGGACTCCACGTGAATGTTGCCCGGCCCTCCGCGCTCATCCTCCTGCCGTCGGCGCTCCTCGATCCTGGCCTTGCGGGCGATCTCCATCTGGGCCGCGCGTTCGGCCACCTGCCGGTGAGTCTCCAGTCCGTCGGCGTCGAGCCGCTGGGTGAAGCGCTCGGCGAGCTGCCAGATTTCGGCCCGGTCTGCCCGGGAGACGCTGCGGCCCCGGCCCGCCCGGCGGGCCCGGAAGTAGTCGGCGCGGGAAGCCACCGCTTGGCCCAGGATCACCTGGTTCCACTCGTCGCTCAGGAATTCGGCGTCCCACCGGTTCTCGCCGGCCTCGACCAGGAGTTGCCGCCACCGGCCCAGGGCCTGGGTGTCGTCGATCCTCCGCTTGCTGCTGCCTGGGTCGGATTCGCTGACGACACGTGTCGCCAACTGGTCGACGTGCATGATGTCGACGCGGGCCAGCGTCCTGGGGCCGCCGAGTGAGATCAGACGTGTGCGCAGGTCGGCGGCCAGGTTCTTGTTGAACGTGGTGAGCAGGACCGGCTTGTTGTGACCCGGGGGCAGCTGATCGACGAGATGCTTCACCCGGTGCAGGGCGACGATCGTCTTTCCGGTGCCGGGCCCGCCGCCGACCCGGGCGGGGCCCGAGTAGGTGCGCTGCACCAGTTTCTCCTGCGTGGGGTGGAGGAAGACCTTCCACCGGCCGAAGTCGCCCTCTTCCAGGATGCTCTGGATCGCGTCGTCGTCGGTGATCACCACGGCGGCCGAGCGTTCGATGGCCGCCCGCCAGTCCCCGGCGTCGAACTCCGCGTCGGGCTCGACCGCGACCGGCTCGGTGACCTGCTCCATGACCTGCTCATACGGAATGCCGTCACGCAGCCTGAGCAGCACCTCGCCGGTATGCCGGGGCGCGTACTCGGCGAGGCCGAGGAGTTCATCGTCCGTGGTCAGCTTCAGGGCGATCGGGATGAGCGGCTCGGTCACACCGAGGTCGGCCAGCTGCTGTGCGCTGTACTCGGCGAACAGCGGCTTGCCGGTCTCCGTTTGAGGCGCCGCCTCCTCCTGAGACGCCGCTTCCGGCCGGGCCTCCGGCTCCGGCGTGGCCTGTGGTGCGGGCGCCTCCCGGCGCAGCACGTCTTCCTCGACCACGTGGAGGTCCACGTACTCGATCGCACCGGTGACCTGGTTGATGCCGTAGGCCAGACGGTCCAGGTTCCGGTGGACGTGTCCGCGGTGCTTGACCGATACCAGCAGCCAGTCGTTGCCGCCGAGCCGGAGCAGCAGGGCCCGGTACTCCCGGTTGACGCGCGCGGACCACAGCCGCTCGTGCCCCTTGAGGGGCTTGAGGTCGAAGCCGCCCGCCTCGGGGTTCTTGCGGAATTCGTGCTGGAATTTGTAGACCGCTCCGACGATCGCCCGGTCCAGCTTGACGATCTCCTTGTCCGCCTTGTCCAGCAGACGCAGGGTCGCACCCGTGGTCGGTGCACCGGTGCTGGTCATCGGTCGTGCTCCTCGTCGTGGTTGTCGTCAGGACCGTGGTCCGCGGCGGGCCGCGCGAGTGCGTCCGCGAGTTCCCGGACGTCCCACTCGGTGGCGGGCCGGACGTGCCAGCCCTCGGCGGCGTAGGCCCGGTCGCGATCCTCGGCGTCGGCGTCCGGGGTGCCGTCGGCGCCCCGCTGGTGGGCCAGGACCACGCCGATGCGGTGGCCGGGCCAGGCCAGTTCGGCGGGCCAGGCCGCTTCCCCCAGCTCGAAGCCCGCCTCGGGCACCAGCACGCCCATGGCGGCCAGTTCCTCGGCCAGTTCGGCAAGTCCGGGCTCCTCCACGAGGTAGGCGATCACCTCGTCCCACGCGGGATCGCGTACGGCTTCAGCGTGCGGCTCGGCCTTCCGGGCCTCCTGTCGCGCGGCACCCGCGCCGGGGCTGGTAGCCGGTTCGTGTACCCGCCGGTGCGACTCCAGCCAGCCCGCGCCGCCGGTCACGGCCAGCTCGGCCGGGTCGAAGCCGGGAAGCTGACTCGACGTGAGCTGTACGCCGTCCCCCTCGCCGTCGCCGAGGAACTGGAGGAGGTTGGTCCAGTACAGCCAGGCCTGCCAGCGCCTGCGGTGGGCGTTCTCGTCGCCACCGACCGCTTCCGGACGGTCGTCGAGCACGGTCAGCGCTGTCCATACCGCCCCGGCCTGTCCCTTGCGTAGATCGAGTGCGACGGTCAGGGGGCAGCCACTGCGATCCCACGTCGCCATGACCTGGACGGCCCCTCGCCCCCCGGACAGCCGCTTCCCCGCCAGCGCCTCGCCGACGCGCAGTCCGGTCTCGGGGCCGTCCGCGAGGGCCCGGCTGGTCGCGGACACCGCGGCGAACCCGGCGAGGGCGCTCTGGGTCCGCCGCCGCCACAGGTCGAGGTCCGGGCTGGTCAGATAGCCGATCAGGGTCTCCACCGGGTTGGCCCAGACGAAGCGCGGCAGGTCGCGGGGGTCGCCCCCGTGCATGCGCCGGTGGATGTCGGACGCGGTCTTCTGCGCCGTGTTCTGGTAGGGCACCCACACCGGCTCGGCGGATGGCTTCGACTGACCCGTCCAGGCCCGTACGTCGTCCCAGGTGAGCTGGAAGACCTGCCAGCCGCGTTCGGAGCGCAGCCGGGTGCGTTTGGCCGCGTCGTCGGCGACACGGTTGTGCGCGGGGCTCGCGTGGTAGCGGTAGCCGTCGAGGTAGACGGCGACACGCCGGTCGTCATCCAGGCTCCGGAAGACCACGTCTGGCACGGTGAACCCGAGGTGGACTTGCGTCTCCATGCGCCAGCCGCTGACCTTGCCGCCGGGCGCCCTGAACCGCAGCGTGATGTCGCGCTCGCCGTCCGGGGTGAGCGCGGTGCGCACGCTGACCTCGTCGACACCCTCCGCCCACGCGAGCAGCCCGCGCCGGAACAGCCCTTCCAGCTCGCTCTCCACCTGGCGCACCAGGGTGATGTCCCCGGTCGTGGTGGCTTCCTCGATGTCCCAGCCCTCCCCGGTGGGGCCGAGGATTTCGCCGAGCATGTCGAGGGCGTGTTCGCGGGAGACGAGCTCGTACTCGCTGTCGGCGACATGCCGCAGCAGGCAGCGGTGGCAGGCGGGGCGCTTCTCCCCGACGCACACACAGGTTTCGATGACCTCCCGGGCCCGGGTCAGCACGTCGTACAGCCCACCGGGGGCCGCGAGACGGTGCAGATAGCCGGTGCCGCCGGGCAGGGTGTCGTAGAGCACGAGGAAGTGCCTGCGCACGTCCGCGTCACCACCGGGCTCGGGCATCGAGTCGGTGACGACGGCCAGGTGATCGGGGTCGCCGCCGTAGCTCCGCGCGATGCCCGCGAGGAGCACCGCCTTGAACGAGGCGAGCCGTTCCTGGGTGTGGGCGGTGACGGCGGGGATGAGGACGCGCAGCGCCTCACTGCGCAGCTCGTGGGCGAGCAGCAGCTTGACGCCCCGCTCCGCGTCCCCGCTCCCATCGGCCCGGGTTCCGTCGGCGGCCCGTTCACGCAACCGGGGACACCAGGGCCGGTGGTACTTCGTGGGCCGCGCCGGTACGAACGCCTCTTGCGCTTCGGTGGTGGGTCCGCCGTCGGGGTCGGCGTATCCGCACGCATCGCAGACCCAGAAGGGGTTGAGCCGCGCCCGGCGCCCGGCGAAGGCGTCGTCCGCTCCGCCGTCCACCCGGGACGCGCCCACGTTGATGTGCCGGATCACGGCCTGGCGGGTGAACTCCCAGCCGAACGTGGCCTTCGTGTGCCGCCGCGCCACCTCGATCCCTTCGTGCGGGATGTCCACGGCCGGTACGACCGTGTAGTGGCGGCGTTCGCGCTCGTCGGTGTCGTCCCGTACGCGTACGTCGTCCCGCTGGTCCCTGGACGTGACGCGGTGCGGCACCAGCACCTTGTGCAGACAGCCCACGTCGCCGATGGCGGCGGAGCGGCAGCGCGGGCAGGCGGAGGAGTCCGCTTGCGCCTGGTGGTCGCGGACGTATCCGCAGTCGGGGCAGATCCGCCACCAGATCCAGGCCGGGCGGCGGGGGCTGCCGATGTCGAGGCCGGTGATCCGGTGCTTATAGCCCTGGACGTAGTAGTGGTTGCCGGGCGCGAAGTCCTCCAGGGCCAGGCGTGCCGAGCGTTCGTAACTGAACGGCTTGCTGCGGTATTCGGGGCGCTCGCCCCCGTTGTCCTCCCGCCACAGGAGGGTGGCCTCCAGCTCGGTGAGGGAGTCGACGAGGCTGTAGTTGGGCAGCAGCCCGAGGTCGACGAGGGCGCCGTGCGCGGTGGTGCGGCTGATCTGGCCCGCGCGCCTGGCCACGGCCCGCCGTTCGGCGCGCAGTTCGCGGCGCTGTCGGTCGTGTTCGGGGTCGCCGGCCACCAGCGCCTCGTGCGCCCGGTCGATGGCCTCGATGCGGCCCCGCATCTCGGCTCGCCGGCCCTCCCACTGCTCGCGGGCCCGGTCCAGGGCCCGGGCGAGCCCTCCGGTCGCGTACCCGCGCAGCTCGTCGGCCGCTTGCGGGCTCACGCCCGTCCCCTTCTCCTCGTCGTACGGGGGGAAGAGCGCGAGGAACTCCTCGGCCAGCCGCGCGCCGTCGGCGAGCGCGGCCTGACGGAATTCGGCTGCCCAGCCCGACGGGCCGAACAGCTCGGTGGCCAGGCGCGGCAGTGGCATGACCGGGGTCCGGTCGCCGTCCGGGGTGGTCAGGCCTCCCGCACCGGCACGGTCGAGGAGAAAGGCGAGGTACTGGCGGCGCAGGATCTCGATGGCGGACAGGAAGCATCCGGGCGGCTGGATGTCCCCGGCGATCATCTGCCGCGGGTCGTCCAGGTAGTAGCGGTCCCGGGGCCCCCGGTCGACCATGGTCAGCAGGTAGGCGTTGCCGGTGGCGCGGCCGGCCCTGCCCACCCGCTGGACGTAGTTGGCCGGTCCCTTGGGCAGCGAGGCGAGGACCACCGCGGACAGGTCGCCGATGTCGATGCCCAGTTCCAGGGTCGGGGTGCAGGAGAGGACCTGTGGGTTGGCGTAGTGGGCGTCGGTTCCCGCACGGAACGCCTTCTCCACGGCCTCCCGCTTGGGGCGGCTGAGGGTGCCGGTGTGCTCGGCGGTGTTGATGGTGAACACCCCGGCCTCCCGGTACATCCGCCGGTAGAAGTCCTCGGTG
Source organism: Streptomyces sp. NA02950 (assembly GCF_013364155.1). NCBI lineage: Bacteria > Bacillati > Actinomycetota > Actinomycetes > Kitasatosporales > Streptomycetaceae > Streptomyces > Streptomyces sp. NA02950. The sequence continues at coordinate 2,480,120 of NZ_CP054916.1, forward strand.
AAGTCCCGTCGCCGCACACCGCTTTCCAGGTCGTGGCCGGTGCGCAGCGTGCCGCCGCAGCGGTAGCGCGGGCAGGGCAGTCCGTGCCACTGGTCGGCCAGGTCGGGGTGGATGGTCTGTTCCCAGGAGCAGACCGGGCAGTGGGCCGAGGCGTCGGCCACGGTGTCGTCCGCGAGCTTGCGCACCTGGACGTGGCCGGGCTGGAGCCCGAACACCCGGGTGGCGCCGTCCTTGGCGGTACGGGCCGAAAGGACCCCGGTGTCGACGAGGGCGGGCAGCAGCCGTACGAGGAAGGCGTTGGCGGCGTCCGGGCTCAGCCCGAGACTGCGCCGGGTCCAGTCCTGGTACCAGCCGAGCCGTCCGGTCAGGACGTCGAAGTCGTCGCTGCCCTGTTTGGGGCCGCCCAGCAGGAAGGCGGGGGCCGAGACCCCGGGCGGGAAGGCCGGCATACCGGTCGTACGTCCGCCCCAGATCGCCCAGCGCCGCACCCCTGCCTGGCCGATCCAGCCGTCGAGCCAGGCGTGCCGGATGGCGCCGCGGATGCGCAGCCGTTCCAGCAGGCCGCGGACATGGCCGACCCACCGTTCCGGGCCGGGCACGGAGCCGTCCGGCAGGGCGATGTCGCCGGGGGTGGTGTGCAGGAGTTCGCGGACGATCCCCGCGATGCCGTCCGGGTCGGTGAGGGGGACGTCCGCCGCGACGGTACGCGTCAGCTCCAGGGTGCGGCCCTGCCGGGAGCGGAGGCCGAACTCCAGGACGGCCGCGAAGGCGAGGCGCTGGGCGATGAGTTCCCAGGTGGCCTTGGAGCCGCGGCTTCGTCCGGAGAGCAGCGTGTCGACGCCCGGCACGACGTGCAGGTCCGGCGGAATCACAGCGGCCTGCACGGCCTTGCTGTCGACGACGTCCGCGATGAGGTCCGCCGCGAGGTCGCTGAGCGCGATCGGTTGCTCCTCGTCGATGCGGCTGGCGAGCAGCGAGCGAAAGGAGAAAGTGTACGAGCGGCTGGCGACGTATCCGGCGCGGTGGGCGGCGTCCTGGACCGAGTCGTTGAACAGGAGGGTCTTGTCCTCCTTGAGGTTCTTGTCCAACTCTCCGCCGGTGAAGAGCTGGGTGATGGAGGCGGCGGCGAGTGCTGCGAGCCCGGTACCGAGGTAGCGGATGGCGTTGAAGGTACGGCAGGCCGGGCACTGGTCGCCCTGCCCCGCCCGGTCGTCGGCCAGGTCCGTCAGCACGAACGCGGCGTCGTGCAGCGGCCTGGGCACCCGTGGCCCGTCGCCGTCGCGCGGCGCCTCGAAGTCCGACTCGGGCGACAGCGGGCGCAGACGGCCGCTCAGCCCGTCGAGCACCATCACGGTCGGCCCGCTGCGTGGCCGTTCGGTGACCAGGGCCGCCTCGTAGGCCTGCTGCGGGGTGGCCGCGATCATGTTGCGTACACGGCGCTTGTCGCGTCCCACGGAGGCGCGGCGGATCTTCGAGGCGTTCATGTCGAGGGTCGCCGGGTCCACCTCCGGGGAGAGCGCCGCCCAGCCCGAGCGGCCGCACTCGCGGCAGAAGACGGCGGGCAGGAACACCTGGGCGGGCGGCGCCGCGCTGTCATCAGCGGGCATGGCGAGAGCCGCGCCGTCCGCCGGACCGCCCCCGGGATCGTCGCCGGAAGTGCGGGCCAGTGTCCCGCCCGAGGCCACCCGCTCGTCGTCCCACCGGAACTCCGCCCGCGCCGCGCTGATCCCGCGCAGCACGCGGGAGACCGACCGCACCCAGTGGTGGATCTCGATGGACAGCAGCGGCCGCCCGGGGTGATCCGGGTCGCGGGCGGTCGACAGCAGGGCGACGTAGCGGGCGAGCGCTTGGGCGGCGACGGCCGGGTTCTGCTGGACGGCCATGCCCCAGTGGTAGGCGTACCGCGGCAGGACCTCCATGACCTCGCCGAGGGTGCGCGGGCGGCCGTCGAGGATCTCCAGGACCGCGGCGGTCAGCCGGTGACGGCGCAGCTGCCGGCCGAGCTGTTCGGGGCTCAGCCCGCTCTTGCCGGTGAACGCCGCGGCCAACTGGTCCAGGGCATCACGGTCCCGGGTGGGGTCGCCGAGGGCGGCCACCTCCTGCGGCGGCGGGAAGGGCAGCGCGAAGTCGCTCGCCCCCGCGAACTCCTGCACCGAGCGCCGGTCTTCCGCCACCACCGCCTCCGGTGGGAACGGCACGCCGAACACCTGCTCCGCCACGTCCAGCATGGAGGTGCCCGCCCCGCCGGGCCCGTTCTCCCCCAGGGTGGCCGAGGTGGCGACCGGGCAGACCGGGCCGAGCGGCCGCCCCGGCTCGGCCAGCCCGGTGACCGCGCCGAGCCTGCGCAGCAGCATCGCCACGTCCGTGCCCTGGGCCCCGTCGTAGGTGTGGAACTCGTCCAGGACGACATAGGTCAGCGCGGAACGCTCGGCCCCGTCGGGGGCCTGCCACAGCCGCTGGTCCTCGGGCCGCTGAAGCAGCAGGTCCAGCATCTTGTAGTTGGTGATCAGGATGTCCGGGCGGGTGCGCCGGATCTCGTCCCGGTCGACGGCCACGCGCGGGTTGGCCTGCTTGAACTCCTTCGACGCCTTGTCGCCGATGTACAGCCCGGCCCGCACGCCCGCGTCCCTGAGCCGCGCGTCGCGCGGGCTGTCCAGGTGGTCGTTGAGGCGCTGGGCCTGGTCGGTGGCCAGGGCGTTCATCGGATAGAGCAGGACCGCCTTGACCCCTTCCCGGCCGGCCTCCCGCTCCCGGCGGCAGTGATCGAGCAGCGGCACGAGGAACGACTCGGTCTTGCCGGAGCCGGTGCCGGTGGTCACCAGGGTGGGCCTGGCCGGGCCGTGGAGCGTGGACAGCCGCTCCCACGCGAGCTCCTGGTGCCGGTGCGGCCGGAAGCCGCGCGGCCACCAGGCGAGGTGCCGCTGCCAGCCGTCCCCTTCGGCGGGCCGGAAGGGGGTGCGGATGCGGAGGTAGGGGCCGCGGAAGATACCGTCCTCGGGGTCGCCGAGAAACCGCTCCAGGGCGCGCCGGGTGGATTCGTCCGCCAGCGCGTACGTCGTCGACAGGTACTGGCTCAAGCTGTCGCGCACCTGCTCGGCGGCGAGGGTCGGTCGCACGCGCCTCCTCCTCTTCTTCTGCTCCCGGTCTGCTCCCGGTGCTGCGGTGTGCCCGGTTTCGTCTGTGTGCGGATCGTGGCCGGCCACGCGGATACGGTAACCGGGACCCGGCGGTGCCCGGCACGCGCGGGCAGGACGCGACCTGCGGCGTTGCCGGTACGGCCCGGCAGGCTGGGCGGCGGGATCAGACGCCGAGCTTGCGCCCCACGTAGGCGATCCGCAGGGTGCGTTCGGCGTGCAGCAGCCGAAAGTGCATCCGTCCCGGCTTCGGCAGGAACTCGCAGTGCCAGTCGAAGAGCTCCTCGGCGCCCCCGTCCTCGAACCAGCACAGCCGCCTGCGCGACTCGAATTCGGTCCGCACGTCCGACCGCCACTGCGGGGCGATGGGCTGCGTGTCCGGGTTCCACTCGGCCACCGCCGCCTCCAGCTCGATCAGGCGGTCACGGACCGGCCGGACCCAGACCTCGGGCAGGTCGCGCAGGTCACCCTCGACGCGTGGGAGGAACTGGAGACGGGGAAAGAACTCCGCCCGCCGCTCCCAGAGCTCGTCCCCCCGCCGTACGGCGCCCAGGCCGCCTCTGCGCGCCGCCTCGGCACCGTCCCGGATCCACGCGTGGTGCGTCTCGTAATGGTCCCGGGCCGACATGTGCCGGATCTGGACCTCGCTGGTCCGCCAACCGGACTCGCCTTCCTCGCCCTCGACGAGCTGCTCGCGCTCCAGGGTCAGCCGGTCGGCATGCCAGCGGGACTCGACCGGCAGCGAGACCCCGAGCCCGTCCATCAAGTGGGCCGCGCCGAGCCCTTCCACCGGGTCGCCCTGATGCCGGTACTCGACGTCGTAGTGGCCCTCACCGTCCGGGAAGACGGCACGGTGCGGCCACTTGTTCTGCATCTTCAGCATGAGCATCCAGGAATCCCGGTTCCTGGGATTGCCGTGCCACTTCCCGATGGGGTGGCCCGCGGCGAGCTGGAGCCCGGTGATCGGCTCCCGCGCCACCAGCACCGTGCCCTTCCGGTCGGCCCGCCAGGTCTTCAGCACCGCCTGTGCGAACTCCGTCATGGCCCGGTCGGCCCGCGCCGGTTCGCACGACGACTCACAGGATCTCTCGTTCAGGAATAACAGCGGCACGTCTCCCCCTCCGCGATGATGTACGAACCGTGGCCGGGCCGACTCGGATCGGGCCCGGCCGGTCCGTCCCCGGCTGGTCGGTCCCCGGCGGCTCGGCCGAGGGCCGGCAGTCAGTCGAGAAGCTTCTCCAGCGTGTTCTCCAGCTCGTCGAAGAACCCCTCGGGCCACTGGTCAAGCATCCCGTCCCGGTCGATGTGTGGACTGATGACGTCGACGCCCGTGCCATCGCCCCGGAAGTAGTGCAGGACCGCCTGATCCGGAGCCAGCAGCCCCTCCTTGACGGAGAGCCGCACCCCGTTGAGCACGTGGTCACTGTGGGTCTCCACGATGAGCTGCGCCCCCTGCGCGGCGGCCGCGGCGGCGAGTTTGGCCATCCGGGTCTGGCCCTGCGGGTGCAGATGCGCCTCGGGGTTCTCCAGCAGGACGAGCGACCCGGGCCGCGCGGTCAAGCAGGCCACGACGATCGGCAGGGCGTAGGTCAGCCCGAATCCGACGTTGGTCGGCCGCCGACGCTGCGTCGAGGTGAGCGCGCCCTCTCCGAACCCGTACGACAGCCGCACCGAGTCCGTGTTCGCGATGGCGTCGGCCCGGATGTCCACCCCCGGGCACAGCTCCCCCATCCAGGCGGCGGCCTGGGCGAGGAGCAGCGACGACTGGGCACGCGGATGGCGCAGCGGCCCGGCGGGAACCTCGTCCCGGGCGTGCTGCCGCAGGAAGTTGACAGTGTGCTCCCCGCGCACGCCGAGGAAGCGGCGTCCGATGGCCACTTGGTGGTCGCGGGGGTAGAACTCGGCCGGGGAGATGCGGTCGGCGTGCAGATACTGGAATCCGGCCGTGAAGTAGTTCGGGATCACGGCCGCGTCCCCGGCCGGGCGAGCGGCCACGCTCTCCGAAGTGAGCGGAAGTGCGACATCGCTCAGCGGCAGCAGATTCTGCTCGGCCTCGTAACGGACGTACCAGCAGTAACGGTGCGGGCCCTCGCTCACCGCGAGCATGATCTCCGGGTCATCGCCCGTGAAGTCCTCGTGGAGAACGTCCCGGCCGGTGCCCAGCCTGACCAGTTCGCCGTTGAGGAGCAAGCCGCTGTCGTGGGCGGGCGCGCGGCCCCCCTGCGCGATGACCTCAGCCATCTGGCCTGCCCAGTCAAGGTCGCCGGCGGCGTACGACTGATGGAGCAGGGCGAGCGCCTGCAACACGCTGCTCTTGCCTGAGGAGTTCAGACCGGTCAGCAGGGTGAGCGGGCCTAAGGGCAGATCCACCTGTTGGAACGCCTTGAAGTTCGTCAGCGCCAGTCGGTCAATCACCGCTCAGTACCCCCCGGAAGAGCTCGCCCATCATCATGAACCGGGTCCGCACCTTCTTCGGATCACCGGTGGCCACGGAGATGGAACGGTCGAAGTCCCAGTCCTTCATCAGCCCGAAGAACCCTTCGAGCACCTTGTCACGGAACGCTACCAGCGCCTCACGCTCGTGATCACCCAGCAGGGACAGATTGACCGCGACGGTCTCGAACAGGGCCTTGTTGATGGGTGATTTCGCCTTCCCGCCCTTCCACTTCCGGAAGGCATGGTCCCCGAAGAGGTCGGTGGCGCACCGCATCGCCTTGCGGAACTCCAGCGCCAGCCAGTCCCGATCGGCGACGTCGAGCCGGTTGATGCGGTGCATGGAGCCGACGAGGAACTGATCGAAGTCCCGCTGCATGTGCAAGGAGGGATCGGTGATGCGGAAGGCGGCGAACCGCAGGACCATCTCCCGGTCCGCCATCCGCTCATTCGACACGCTGTCCCCGGTCGCGGTGAGGAACGCCGGGTCCTCGGCCAGGTCGGCGAGGAACCCCCTGGCCGGTCCGTTGATCATGGCGTGCCGGATCTCCTGCGGCTTCAGCGGCATGCCGCCGGTGTTGATCCGCGAGAACACGTTGAACTTGACGGTCTCCGGCGTCCCCTGCTGGATGATGTGCACCACGAGCTGCGTCTCGCGCAGCCTGATCCGCAGCCGCCCGGTGAGGTCCTGATAGCCGCTGCCGTGGAACTGCCGCAGATAGTCCAGCCCGCGCAGGCTCAGCGGCCGCATGCCCACGGCCTCCGGCGCCATGAACCGGGCGATCGCGGTCAGCCGCTGGATCCCGTCCACGACGGCCCAGTTGTCCTGCTCGTCCTGCGCCATGTGGAACGACGAGATCGGGATACGCAGCAGCAGCGACTCGATGAGGCGGCTCTGCTGGACGTCGCTCCAGATCCCGGCCCTGCGCTGGAAGTCCGGGGCGAGGTCGATCATCCCTTCCCTCAGCCGCGACAGCAGCAGATCGACGGTGGTCGCCTGGGTCTCGATCTTGATGCTCTCGGGCCGGAACGGCGCGGAAATGGCTCCGGGGTCGTCCGCGCCCCCGTCGTCCAACCCCTCTTCGCCGTCCAACCCCTCCTCGTCGGCGGGCTCCTCCAGCTCCACCCCGGTCGGCCGACCGTCGTCCCCCACCTCGACGGGGGCGTAACGGGGTGAGAAAAGGCTGGTCAGCAGATCGTCCGGCTCGTCCTGTGGCAGATACCGCCGATAGCCACGGTCCCGCTCACGTCCGGCGGCCCGCCCGCTGCCGCTGTCCTCCAGCCCCGCCATGTATCTCCCCGTCACCGTCGCTCGTCGCCGCCGTACGTGACCTTTCCTCCCGTCACCCTATAGACGGAGACCGACACCGTCAGTGCGGCAGGTCGAGTTCGGCGCGGACGGTTTCTCCGACGGGTGCGCGGTCCAGGACGGCCCAGCGGTCGGCGAGGGTGTCGACCAGGAGCAGCCCCCGTCGGGTCTCGGAGAGGGTCGGCGGGGCGGTGACCTCGCCGGGGCCCGGGGGCCGCTTCTCGCCACGGGTGTCCGACACCTCGATGCGGAGTACGTCTTCGCCGAGAGTGAGGCGCAGTTCGGAGTCCCGGCCCGGGACGCGGCCATGTGTGGCCGCGTTGGCGCACAACTCGGCGACGATCAAGGCGGCGCTGTCCGAGATCCGCGTGCCGTGCGGGATGCCCCAGCCATGGAGCTGGTGCAGCGTGAGCCGCCGGGCGAGGCGCGCGCCGAGCGGGGTTGAGCTGAACCGCTGCGTGAACACACGTACGGTGACGGACCCTTGGCGCGTGGGGGGGGTGGTGTCATGCGGCCACTGTGGCCTGCGGATTCACCCGTGCACCAGGATGATATTGCGTACGCTGAGTCAACGTACGCACACAGATGGTGGACGGTACTCGTGAACGACCGTAAGCATGGGTGCGATCAGGAGGGGCACGGCGGGGCGGGGTTGCACAGGAGGTGGCCAGCGATGGCCGAGGAAAGTGGCAGTGCGGATGGTGGGGCGGAATCGGGTGAGGTGCCCGCGTCGCTGTGCGGCGGGGAACCGGAATCCTCCGACAGTTTGCGGACGTTCGGGGCCGTCGTCCAGGCCCTGCGGGAACATGCCGGTCTGAGCAGGGCGGAGTTCGCAGACCTGGTGCGGTTCTCCAAGCACACGGTCGCGTCGGTGGAACAGGGGCGGCGCATGCCGGACCCCTCGCTCGTGGAACGGGCGGAGGAGGCGTTGGGGAACACCGGCGCCTTGCGGCAGGCTGCCCGGCACCTGTGCCGACAGCCGGGACTGGCGGCCTGGTTCCGGCAGTGGGCGCGGTTGGAGAGGGTGGCGATCAGCCTGTGCACGTACGAATGCCGGGTGGTGCCGGGCCTGTTGCAGACGGAGGCGTACGCGCAGGCGGTGTCGCTGAACGTCCCGCCCGTGCCAGACGAGACGGAGCTGGCCGAGCGCATCGCCGCCCGGCTCGCACGACAAGATCTGCTGTCCACCAGCCGCAAGCCGCCGACGGCGTTCAGCTTCATCATCGAACAGGCGGTGCTGGAACGGTACACGGGCGGCGAGGACGTTACGCGGGAGCTGCTGGACCATCTGCTGGGCGTGGACGAGCGGCACTGGAACGTGGAGTTGCAGATCATGCCGTTGCGGAAGCCGGTGCATGCTGGGTTGGACGGTCCTATGCAGTTGCTGGAGACACCCAAGCATCGATGGTTCGGGTACTCGGAGGGGCAGAAGAACGGTCGCCTCATCTCCGACTCGAAAGAGATCAGCGTCCTGCACCAGCGGTATGCCAAACTGCGCTCGCAAGCCCTCACCCCGGAGGACTCCAGGAGCCTGCTGGAGCGGATGCGAGGAGACCTATGAGCACGCCCGAACTCGTCTGGCGCAAGTCCAGCTACAGCAGCGGCAGTGAAGGTGACTGCGTCGAGGTGGCCACCTGCCCCGGCACCGTCCATGTGCGCGACTCCAAGGACAAGGCGGGCGCACAGCTCGCCTTCTCTCCCACGGAGTGGGCCAGCTTCGTCGCGTACGTCGCCGAGTACTGAGCTTCGCAGCCCGCCCCGTACCGGATCGCTCCGGTGCAGGGCGGGCGTTCACTGCGCGTTCTTGAGCCGGGCCTCGAAGTGGGCGTGCGCGGCGCGCATTTCCTCTTCGCGGTTCGCCTTATAGAAAGGCTCGGCATAGCCCTCCGGCGGCTCCGACCGTTCGCCCTTCTCAAAAGCGACGAACTGCTCGTAGTGTTCCTTGGTCTGGCCATACCCATGGGCATACGGGTCCTTGGCCAACTGGCGGCCCTCCGCATCAAACCACATCTGCGATTCGCGGTCAGCGAGGATCGCATACCGGGCCTTGTGAATGGCCACGAGTTCATCGGCGCTCATACCCAGCCACACGGCAACCAGGGCGTCGATCTCCACGAGAGTTGCACGCCGCTCGTACTCGGTCCGGAGCGGAGTGCTGTAATCCCAGGTCTTCTTGAGGTGCCCAGCAAGGGGCGCCAGTTCGGGCCATTCCACGACCCAGTCCTCGTATCCGGGCCACGTCATGTCGTACAGCTCGGTCCAGAGCGGCGCGTACGCCTCGGTGAGGCAATTGAGACGGAGGGTGCGGATGAGGAGAGGAGCGGCAAGGGGATGGCCGGGGTCGGCGTAGGGCATCCTCTCTGCTTCGGCCCGTTGGAAATTCGCCTTCCCTGCGATGCGCAACATGTAGTCGAGCGGCAACGACGCCCAAAACCCCGAGTTGAGTACAGTTGCTCGATCGTCTGCCATCGCCAATGATTGAACGCCATGGATGTGTGCTGGCCCCGGGGTAATCAGCGCAGCGAACAAGCTACGCTCAGTGTTGAAGGGAATCATCACCCGCCACGCCAACCGGTAAAACTGCGTGTAAGGCTGAAAGCACCACAGCCGTCGCCGCAGCAACTCTCGCTGCTCATCCTCGGAGAGTTCCAACTCCTCCTCGGTCAAGACCTCAGCACGGCCTGTCCACTCCTCGGCACTGGGCTCCCAGTCAACATCAAGCCGCGAGTGGTCCAGCCAGCGGTCCTGCTCTTCCTCGTACCGCTCCAGCGAGCAGGACTTCGGGCGCACATAGTTGGTCCGAGGCACTGCATCGCTGGGTAGACTCGTGAGATCGACAGTCGTCCAGTCGTGATTACCTCGACACGGGATTTTCGGCTGTTTACTCATTGGCGTTGCGATACCAAAGTGGGGGCCTTGGAGGACAACTTCGGCCAGCAACGCAGGCTGCCTTGTGTTCCAGCCGATATAGCCGTTCTCCCTTCCCATCTTCTCGTGATAGCCACTACTGATCCGAGGTTTACGCTGTTTCAGTCGCGCCTGAACGGCCGACAGAGCAGCAATTGCTCCCTGCTCCTCACTTGTAGCAAGTTGAAGAAGCGCCGTCTGCTGTTTCGGCGCATCGGTCTCTCCTGTCAACCGTTGCCACTCCGCAAGTACATCGTCGTCAACCGTGACGACCCGCGCACGATGGGGGCGCAGATCCCAGTGTCCATCCCGCTTCATGCCGGGCACCTCGCCCTTGCCATCATGGTCGAGAGATGCCACCAGAGGTTCCACTCCGTACAACCGGCTCAGGTTGTCAAAGCAAATGGAGCGCTGGCGACTGCCGTAGATGTGGACACCAAATTCAGTATTTCTACTGGCTTCGAAGGCCCAGTTTCCTACGTTCACAAAACCCGCATGAAGCCGAAGTCTGAGGTACACCGCTTCCCGGATTCGGCCATCCTTCGTACCACCCAAATGCGTGTCCGGATGCACAAGCCCGGCCATTCCCTGCACACCAAGGTTCCCCCACACCCGGCACATGAACGCCCGGTACAAGTCCGGCTGTGTACCCGTCAGCACCGGATATGTCAGGGGCGACGCGAGCCAATCCGCCATCGCCGTGTTCGACGCAAGCTCTTCCAAGAAGTATGAGGTTGCCCCCGCCTTCCCCAGCACCTCTTCCTTCCGCTTACGCCACGCCTCCACACTCGGCTTCTCAGCGAGCTTGAACCACGGTTCCTTCTCGGCGAGGACGACATCCTCTTTCCAACGCGGCTGCACCCACGGCGGATTCCCCACCTGGAGGTCGAATCCCCCACCCCTCCCCCGGAAGACATGCGCGAAGTGCAGCTCCCAGTGGAAGAAGCCGTGGCCGTCCTCCGGCCTTATGTCCCGCTCCGTCGTACCCGCCAGGTCCTCGACCGTGTTGAGCCACGGGAACCGGGTCGGGAGATTGAACGCCCGGTCCATGCCCAGCGTGCCGTCGAGGTCCCGCTCGTACGCCTCCAGCACCGGAAGCGCCTCGTCCACCGGGAGGTCGTCCAAGCCGTCCAGGAACGAGCCGTCCGGGGTGTCCTGGGTGCCGAGGGTCGCCTCCAGGAAGTCCAGCCAGTCGCCGAACGTCTTGAGCGGGATGATCGGCCGCCACTTGTCCTCGGCGATCTCGTGCTTGCGGCCACCGCCACCGCCCGCCAACGCCGCCTTGGTCCGCAGGCCCGCTCCGCTGTCAGCGGCGCCAACGGTCAGCTCGCCCTGCTCGCCGTCCGGGTCGTCGAAGAGACCGGCCGCCTGCCAGGCGACCTCACCTGGTGCGGGGCCGCTCGGCTCGGGCGCCGGGGCGGGAGCCGTAACCACAGCGGCAGACGGAACAACCGACGACGCACCCGAAGCGCGCCCCGCGGCGAGGTCCGCCTCGCGGATCACCCCGCGGCCCTCCTCGTACAGCCAGCCCGAGCCGTCCAGCTCGGCCACCTTGTCCAGCGGCCAGAACCACAGCGCGCACCAGGTGTCCATGACGGTCTTGAGCCGCCAGTACGGCGTGCCGACCACGGTCAGGTCGTCCAGGATCTTCTGCTTGTCCGCCGCCTCCTCCGACGGCGTCAGCCAGTCCGCGCCCCAGACGTCGATGCGCCGGGACACCTTCCGCTCCGACAGCTCCAGACGCTTGGCGACCAGAGACCACAGGAACTCCACCCGCCGCGCGACACGTTGCAGCCGCCACTGCTCGGTCTTCGCCGCCGCCTTCGCCCACCGCTCGTAGCGCTTCTGCCGCTTCTCTGGCGACTCATCGCCACGCTCCTCGAACGGCTTCGGGCCCTTCGGCGCCTTCTGGATGCCCCTGCGCCATTGCCCCAGCGCCTTGGCCTGCTCCTCCGCGAGCTTCTTCGCCTCGCTCTCCCCCGCGACCGCGCCCCACCCCACCGCCGGGAGCAGGAAGTGGTGGACCGCGCCCTCCGGCAGGTCGCCGTCCCGGAACGGAAGCTCGGTCGGCGGAAGGGCGTCCTCCTTCTTCTTCGCCAGCCACTTGCCGTGCGGCAACGCATCCGCCGCGTAGACCTTCCGCCCCGCGCCGATCAGCGAGTTGCCGCGCCGCAGGTGCAGGCCGAACCAGGGGGCGCGCATGCCCGGGTGCATGGAGTTGAGCCACAGCGACACCTCGGCCAGCTCCACAGCGGTGGCGTTCAGGTCCACTCCGTACGCGTTGTGCAGCGCGACGTACGCCTTGACCTTCTGCAACTCGATCTGGCGCTGTTCGGTGTCGACCCGGCGCCCCAGCTCCCGCTCGCGCCGCCGCAGGTACTCGGACGCCACCTGGTCGATCGCCTCGTTGAGGAACGCTCCCGAGCCCAGCGCGGGCTCGCAGATCTTCCACTCCAGCAGCTCGCGGGCCGTCGTCGTCTCGCCGTCCTGGTCCAGGCGGTGCTTGAGGGCCAGCTCGACGGTGACCTCGGTCAGGGACTTCGGCGTGTAGTACGAGGCGGACGTCTGACGGTCGCGGCCCGCCAGGCGGTAGACGAACGAGCCCTTCGGGTGGACCACCCGCACCGGTCGGCCGGTCTCCTCGTCGGGCCGTACGACGAACACCTCGTCCGGGTAGTCGTGCACGCGCGAGGCCGGGATCATCCAGCTGCCACCCGACGCGTCGCCGCCCTTGGCGACCTCGTACAGGTCCTCCTCGGCGATGAAGCCGGTGTACGACATCAGGCCCTCGTACACCGCGCCGAGCTGGTTGATGCCGAGCTGGGCGTATGAGATGAAGCCGCCGCGCTCGCGCCCCTTGCCCTTGGTGAGCATCAGGCGGCGCAGCACCTTGTGCAGCGTCTCGTTGCGCAGCCGGGTGTCCAGGAACTCACGGCGCGCCGGTCGTTCGCCCGACGACGACTCCCCGGAGTCCTCCGTGTCCTCGTACGCCGGGTTCTCGATCTGGTCGGCCGAGATGAGGCGGACCGCGTCCTTCTTGAACAGGTCGGAACGCAACGGCTCGAAGCGCAGGCCCACATCGGCGCTCCGGCGGGCGGCTCGGCGCGAGCGGTCGGCCTCGCGCATGCGGTCGGTGTATTCGTCGCGGGTGATGGCGCCGGAGGCGAGCAGGTCGGCGGCCTCGTGCTCGGCCTGGGTGGCCGCGCGGTCGGCGGCCTCGGCGGCCAGGTCCTCCGGTTCGCTGCCGTACTCCCGGTGGCCCTCCTCGACCTTGCGGAAGAGCAGGTCGAGCGATTCGTACAGGTGGAAGCCGCGCCGGGACCGCTCGCCGACCAGGTCGCGTACGACGAGGTCACCGAGGCGCTGGAGGCCGTAGCCGCGCGCGTATTCGGGATAGTCGGCGGGCAGGATGCCGAGCGCGGGCTGCGCCTCGGCGTACAGCAGGAACAGGACGCGGTAGAGGTAGCGCAGCGCCTCGCGGCTGAGTTGCTTGGCGAGGCGGGCCGGGTCGTCGAGTCGCTGCGGGGTGACGCCGTTCTCGGGCTCGCGCAGCCGCTCCAGCACCTCGTTGGCGATCCACTCGACCGAAAGCCGCAGCCCCTCCCGCAGCTCCGTGGAGACGCCGACGGCGTGCTTGCCGGACTTGTCGACGAACGCGGCGAGCGGAGCGGCGCCACCCTCCGCCGGGAGGCGGAGCGAGTCCGCGCCGAAGAGCGCGGCCAGCGTGTCGAGTTCGCCGCCGTTGCGGTCGTCGCGGCGGCTGAGGGCGGCGTCGAGGTCGGCGGCGAGGTAGCGGCCCTCGTGCCAGGCGAGCCGGTCCGCGAGGACGATGACGCCGCCGACCAGCAGCAGGACGTACCTGGGCGGCTCGTCGCATGCGAAAAGGAAGTCGGTGACGGCCTTGGCGTCGGTGAGGCTCCCGGACGCCTCCAGGGTGACCGGATGCAGCAGTCGGCCCGCGCCGTCGGGGTCGAGGGCCGCGTCGGGCTGGGCGGTCCAGCCACAGGAGACGGCGAGCAGGCCGCGTTCGGCGTGCGCGACCTGGACGGCGTACTCTCGGTCGGCCCGGTGGACCGTCACGGTCTGCTCGTGGGCGGTGTCGTAGCCCAGCGCCCGGAGGGTGGCCAGGTGGAGATCGGTGAGCCGCTTGCCCCAGTCGGCGGGGACCGGCGCGTCGGGTACGGCGAGCGCTTCCGCGTCCTGCACGAAGTCGGCGCGGGAGGCGAAGTAAGGGCCGTGCAGGGCGCGCAGGCCCTCGCGCGGGGTACGGGGGCGCGGCGGCACGGAATCGGGGTCGGCGCCGGTGCGCCTGGCCTCGGCGACGGCGGTGGCGTGGGCGCGCCGCGCCTCCTCCTCGGCCTCGGCCCAGCGGGCGAGGAGTCCGTCCTTGGCCTTGAGGTCCTTGGGCAGGACTTCGGCGAGGTAGTGCGCCGAGAGGTAGTCGCCGTGGTTGACCAGCGAGTCGTACGTCACGTCAGTTCTCCGCCGGGTCGAACGGGTCGAAGGCGCTGCCGGAGGTCTCGTCCGGAGCGGGTCGGTCCAGGACGGCCAGCACCCGCAGCAGGGGGCGGCCGGTGGTGGTGAGCTGGTCCAGGAGGTGCGCCTGTTCGTCGGCGGTCTCCTCGATCTGCCGCTGGCGCCGGGCGCCGGCGCCCGGCAGCGAGTCCTGGCGCCAGTCCTTGAGGCGGTCGCGGTACGTGGTGAGCGGTCCGCTGATCTGTTCCGCCCACTGGTCCTTGTACGTCTCCAGGTGCTCGCGTGCCGTGGCCACCGCCGCCGGGACCAGCGACTGGAGGTGGCCGAGGTCGCGCGGGCCGCCGGTGCGGGCCAGGTCCGGGCCGACCTTCGCCGCGCGCAGCGCGTCCGTCAGGGACGCGACGGGGGCGCCGGGCTCGGTGCTGACGGCCATCCACCGCACGACGGTGGGGCGGCCGAGGGCGTTGGAGTAGATGCCCTGGATGAGGAAGGTGGGGTGGGTGACATGGGGCGAGGTGATGACCGGGGCTTCCTGCCGCCCGAACTGGACGAGGACCTTGTCGGTGAGCCACTCCACCACGGGGTGGATGTCGGTGAGGAACGAGACGCCGGGCCACAGGGTGTCCGAACTCGTCCGGGCCTGGTCGAGCTTGTCCTGCGCGAGGTCGCGGTCGAAGGTCATGATCATGCGCTCGGCCACGCCCTGTTCCTTGAGGTACGAGGGCGGCAGGGCCTTGAGCCGGCGCAGCAGGTCGGGGGCCTTGGCCGGGGAGAGGGAGAGGTAGGGGCGCTTCTGGGCGTCCTCACCCCGCGACAGGCCGATGGCATCCTCGGCTCGCTCCTCGTACACCTCGGCCAGCGCGGTGTCCACGAAGGCCGCCGTGTCCCCGTCGAAGAGCGAGGGGATTTCGGCGCGCGGCGGGAGTTCCTCGTCGGTGATGGTGTCCACCTGGCCGAAGAGGTCGGCGAGGTCGTCGTCCGCCGTGGCGGGCGCGGGGTTGAGGAAGTCCTCGACGCTGCCGCCCTCGACCAGTTCACGGATGAGCCGCCGCTCCTCCTCGTCGGCCCGGTAGTAGCCGGTCTCCGCCTCCGCCGTGCCGTTCAGCTTGTGGGCCTCCTCCTCGCGAGCGAGGAGCTTCTCGGCGACGGTGCGGTCGTCCTTGGCGCCCGGGTGGGCGGAGGTGAGGATCAGCGCCCGGAACTGCGGCTCGTATTCCTGTCCGTAGCGGTCGATACGGCCGTTGCGCTGCTCGATGCGGATGAGGGACCAGGGGATGTCGTAGTGGATGAGGTGATGGCACTGGCGGTGCAGGTTGACGCCCTCGGAGGCGACATCGCCGGTGAACAGCAGGCGCACCGGATTGTCGGCGAGGCCGAAGGCCTCCACGACTTTGCGCTGTTCCTCGTCGCTGAGGCCGCCGTGCATGACGCGCACGGCCTTGTGGTTCCCGTCCTTGTCCACCGGGAAGCCCAGACGGGCAGGGACCACTTTCGCCAGCCACGTGAGGGTGCGGACCCGCTCGGAGAAGATGACGACACGGGTGTCGCTGTGCGGGCCCGCATTGATCTCATCCGATGTCAACTGCTCGATGAGCTTGTCCAGTTTCGCGGAGTCGCCGGGTGCGGTGCCGTCGCCCATGGAGTCGGTGATCTCGCGCAGCCGCGCGAGCGCGGCCTGTTCCGTGTCGATCGCGGGGTCCGGGCTCCTGCCCTCGTCCTCGGCCTTGCGCGCCTTCTTCGCCAGCTCGGTACTGCGGCGGTTGACCGTCTCGGCGAGCGCCACATGGGACGACAGGAACGTCTTCAGGAGGGTGTAGGGGAACAGCCGGTCGGTGCTGACCGAGGTCCGGTCCTGATCCGCCGTGCCGAACTCGGCGCTGCTCGCGGGCGCGGGCAGCCAGTACTCGGTCAGCTCCGCGAAGACACGCTCCTCGTCGTCGTTGGCAGGGCAGTGCAGGGACAGCGTGGGCCCCCGGTCCGCCCACTCGGTCCCGATACCGTTGCGGACCTCGGGGCTGATCTTCGTCCGGCGTATGAAGAGGTGCCCGAGGTCTTCGGCCGGGTCGTAGTGATCGCGGTCGGCGATGGCGGCGGGGTCGAGGAGTGAGATGAGGTCGGCGAAAGACCGCTTGTCCCCGTTGTGCGGGGTGGCGCTGGCGAGCAGCAGGGCGTCGGTGCGCGGGGCGAGGGTTTCGGCGAGGGCGCGGCGCTGGCTGCCCTGGTTGATCAGGTTGTGGGACTCGTCGATGACGACGGCGTCCCACTGGATGCGTTCCAGGTGGTGCCGGTACTGGCCGATGTTCTTGAGCGTGTCGACGGAGATGATGACCCGCTTGTAGTGGGTGAAGGGGTTGCGCCCGGCGGGGATCTCGCGCTGGATGCGCTGGATCCCGAGGGAGTCCAGCCGCACCAGCGGAATGGAGAAGCGGGTCCACAGCTCGTGCTGGAACTGTTCGAGGATGCTCTGCGGGGTGACGACGAGGATGCGCTCGCCCCGCCCGCGGCGGATCAGCTCGGCGAGGGTGAGGCCGATCTCCAACGTCTTGCCGAGGCCGACGACGTCGGCGATCAGGATGCGGGGGCGGAGGTTGCGCATGGACAGCGCGAGTTCCGCGGGACGTTGCTGATAGGCGAGCGGATTGAGGAGGAAGCGGTCGGCGAGGGCGAGACCGCGCTCGGACTGCGGGAGGGGCGTCTTGCGCAGGACCGCCTCCAGGAAGAGCCGGCCGCGGCGGAAGTACGAGGAGGTGTCGGGGACCAGGCGCGTCTTCTCCGGCTCCAGCAGCTCGACCGTGTCGATGCCGGTGAAGAAGACGGCCTCCTCGTCCCGGACGAACTCCGAGACGCCTATCGCTTCGATCCTGTCGCCGTCGTGGTCGGTCCGGGTCGCGGTCCGCACCAGCCATTCCTCGTCCCGTACGAGGATCTGTGCGCCTGGCGGGTACCGAGTCTCCCCCTGCTCTGCCACCCGTCGTCCCTCCATCGATCGTGCCGAGAGTGTGTCGCGTTCCGCGCGCGACAAGTGTTTCACGGGATGTGGGCGGGTTGTGCCGGAATGGCCAGAGCAACCGCAGGTCAGGCCCCCGCCGTAGGCGCCACCCTCGGCCGCCGCGAACCGTGTCGCTCAGAAGCGGGCGTCGCGGGCGTACGACGCTCTCATCCGCTCCGCGATCCGCAGCGGCGCGATGAGACGGACACCCGCTCCGGTGGGGTCCGGCCGCCGGGGCGTCGACGGCTCCGGCGCGTTGTCGGGGATATCGGCGGCGGGCTCGGGCCCGTCCTCCTCGGGTTCGGTGGCCGGCCGCCGGTCGTGGGGCGCGTCGTCGTCCTCCCGCGCGGCCACGTCCACGACGGTCGGTGTGTAGCCGGTCCATCCCTCCTGAAACGCGGCGGTCTCGCTCGCGGGCGGGGCGGGCGCCTCGGGGACCGTGATGGCCGGGACATGGTCCGTGAGTCTGCGCTTGGCCTGCGCGGCCGTGAGCCCGTGTGCCGACAGTACGTCGACGAGCTGGTCGGTGACTTGCGCCAGGGTCGGTCGGGCGGCCGGGTCCAGGGCGAGCATGGCGGAGATCAGCGGCTGGAGCTCGGGCGGCAGATCACTCAGGTCGGGCGGGGTGCCCGGGTCCTCGATCTTGAGGGCGACCGCCTGCCAGCTCGGGCCGTTGTAGGGGTAGTGGCCGGTGGCGGCGTAGAGCAGGACGGCGCCCAGAGCGTAGACATCCGCGGGCCGATCAAGCTCATGCTCGCCCCGGGCCTGCTCCGGCGGCATGCACAGCACAGAGCCGACCACCACTCCGGTCGCGGTCAGCGTGGTCCGCCGCTCGGCAAGGACGGCGAGGCCGAAGTCGATCACCTTGGGGCCGTAGGGGGCGAGCAGGATGTTCTGCGGTTTGAGGTCGCGGTGGAGCAACCCGGCCTCGTGTACGGTGCCGAGCCCTTCAGCGAGCAGGGCGCCGAGGCTGGCCGTCTCCACCAGTGGCAGCGGCCCCCGCTCGTCGACGATGGTCAGCAGGTCCTGACCGGCGACGAATTCGACGGCCAGCCAAGGTCGTTCCGCGTCCGCGTCCGCCGCGACGAAGGAGGCGATGAACGGCCCGTACACCGTCTTGAGGCTGTCCACTTCGAGCAGGAAGCGTGCCCGGCTGTCCTCGTCCAGCACAGAGGGTTTGATCACCTTGACGGCGACCTGCTGTCCCGCAGCGGACTCGCCGAGGTAGACCTGCCCCATTCCGCCGGCCCCGATACGGCACACCAGGGTGAATCCGCCGACGGTCCGCGGGTCGTCGTCCCTCAGTGGCTCCACGGGTGTGTGGCCTCCCCCTGTGCGGCGATGGAACCGGTGCCGACGTGCGCCCTGCGCTGCCGTCCCCCGGGGTAACGAGCCACTAGTTTATGCGAGCAGCTCCGGGCCGCCGGGTGAGCCGTTCTCGCGCTGCGGCTCCAGGATCATCACGCACTCCACGTGGTGGGTGACCGGGAAGAGGTCGAACGCCCGCATCCGGCGCGGGGTGTAGCCCGCGGCGGCGAAGTACGTCAGATCGCGGGCGAGTGCCGCGGGGTCGCAGGCGACGTAGGCGATCCGGCGCGCGCCCATGCCCGCGAGCCGGGTCACGGTCTCCTTGCCCGCGCCCGAGCGGGGCGGGTCCAGGACGATCAGATCGGCCTCGGTGATCCCGGTGCGCGGCAGCACCTGCTCGACCTTGCCGTGTTCGATCCGGACCCGGTCGAAGTCCTGGAGGTTGTGGCGGGCGTCCTCGACCGCGCGCTTGGAGGACTCGATGCCGAGCACCGCGCCTTCGTCCCCGACCCGCTCGGCGAGCGCGCCCGCGAACAGCCCCACACCGCAGTACAGATCGAGCGCGGTCTGTCCCTTGCGCGGCATCAGGCCCTGCATCACGGCCTCGACCAGCAGATCCGCCGCCTTGGGGTGGACCTGCCAGAAGCCGCCCTCGCCGACCCGCCAGGTGCGGCCCGCGGCGCGCTCACGGACGAAGGGACGGCCATGGACGCGGTGCACCAGCCGGACCCGGTCCCGGCCGCGCGACTCGGCGGTGCGCAGCACCGAGACCGGCCGGTCCAGTTCGACGATGGGCAGCCGGCCGCCGGGGCGCGGGGTGAGGACGACCTGACGGTCGGAGGAGCCGGTGGCGGCGATCGCCTCCACCGTCTCGATCTGCGGCCACTCGCGCTTCTCGATACCGAGTTCGGTGACGCCGGGGGCGGCGATCAGACAGTGGTCCACCGGCTCCACCTCGTGCGAGCGGTGGCGGCGCAGTCCGGGCCGACCCTGCTCGTCGACGGCGTACTGCACCCGGGTGCGCCAGGCGGGGACCTCACCGCGGGCCACCTTGTCGCCCGGTGCGGGCTCGACCGTGCCGTCCCAGCCCGCTTGCTCGGGGGTGAGCCCGGCGAGCCGGCGCAGCTGCTCGGTGATCACTTCGGCCTTCAGCCGGCGCTGGGCGCCGGGGGCGGCGTGCTGCCAGTCGCAGCCACCGCACCGGCCCGGCCCGGAGAACGGGCACGGCGCCTCGACCCGGTCCTTGGAGGCGTCCAGCACCCGCACCGCGTCGGCGCGCAGGAAGCGTGCGCCGGTCTCGCCCTCGGTCACCCGGACGACGACCCGCTCACCGGGCAGTGCGTGCCGGACGAAGAGGACCTGGCCCTCCTCGGTGCGGGCGATGCAGTGGCCGCCGTGGGCCACCGGGCCGACCTCGACCTCGTACTCCTCGCCGACCAGCGACGCCTCGGGTTCACGGTGCATGGCGGGCTCGGCTCCTGAAGGGGTGAGGGGGCGGGCGGGACACCCCCCGGCCGCGGGGCGCGGCCCGGCGGGGGGACAACAGCCCACCAGTCTACGTGCCGCCGCCCCTCCCCCGGTCCGGCCGCCGGTGCCGCACCGGTTCCCCGGTCCCCCGGACGTCAGCGACTCCGCTCAGCGCCCCGGAGTCTGCGACTTGGCGCCGGTCCGCTCGCCCTTCGGCGGGACCACCGGACCGCGTCGCACCGCGCCCGGCGCGTTCCACTCGGCCCGCTTGCGCGCCCGCTTGCGGGCCAGCTCCGAGGAGTCCAGCTGCCAGGGCACGGAGGTCACCATGACGCCCGGGGTGAACAGCAGCCGCCCCTTGAGCCGCAGTGCGCTCTGGTTGTGCAGCAGATGCTCGTACCAGTGGCCGACCACGTACTCGGGGATGTAGACCGAGACCACGTCGCGCGGGCTCTCCCGGCGCAGGCTCTTGACGTAGTCGATGACCGGCCGGGTGATCTCGCGGTACGGGGAGTCGAGGATCTTCAGCGGGACATCGATGCCGCGCTCGTGCCACTCCGCCCTGAGGGCCTTGGTCTCGGCGGGATCGACGCCGATGCTCAGCGCCTCCAGCCGGTGGGAGCGCATCAGCTTGGCGTAGGCCAGGGCACGCAGCGTCGGCTTGTGGATCTTGGAGACCAGGACGATGGAATGCACCCGGGAGGGGCGCACCTCCTCCTCGTCGAGCTGCTCGGTGGCGGCGGCGAGTTCCTCGGAGACCCCGTCGTAGTGGCGCCGGATCGCCGTCATGGTGACGTAGAAGATGAACATGCCCAGCAGGGCGACCCAGGCGCCGTGGGTGAACTTGGTCAGCAGCACCACGACCAGCACCAGACCGGTGAAGAAGGCACCGAAGGTGTTGATGGCGCGGGCACGGACCATCCGGCGGCGCGCCGCCGGATCGCGCTCGGTGGCCAGATGGCGGTTCCAGTGCCGCACCATGCCGGTCTGGCTGAGGGTGAAGGAGACGAAGACGCCGACGATGTAGAGCTGGATCAGCCGGGTCGAGTCGGCGCCGTAGAGGTAGACCAGGACCGCCGCGGCCGAGGCCAGCAGCACGATGCCGTTGGAGAACGCGAGCCGGTCGCCGCGGGTGTGCAGCTGGCGGGGCAGATAGCGGTCCTGGGCCAGGATCGAGCCGAGCAGCGGGAAGCCGTTGTACGCGGTGTTGGCGGCCAGGAACAGCACCAGCGCGGTGGCCGCTGCCAGCACCACGAACAGGATCGAGCCGTCGCCGAAGACGGCGGCGGCGACCTGCGAGATCACCGGGTTCTGGGTGTAGTCGGAGCCGAGCGCGACCCCCTTGTCCAGCAGGTCCCGGGCCGGGTCCTCGGCCATCTTGACGTCGGTGACCAGGGCCAGCGAGATGATGCCGACGAACATGGTGACGGCCAGTCCGCCCATCAGCGCCAGCGTCGTCGCCGCGTTCCGGCTCTTGGGCTTGCGGAAGGCGGGTACGCCGTTGCTGATCGCCTCGACACCGGTCAGCGCGGCACAGCCGTCGGAGAAGGCCCGCAGCAGCAGGAAGATCAGCGCGAAACCGGCCAGCCCGGTGTGCTCGGCGTGGACCTCGTAACCGGCGGTGGGGGCCTTCATGTCGTCACCGAGGACCAGCCCCCGGTAGGCGCCCCAGATGATCATCGCGAAGACGCCGCCGACGAAGACGTAGGTGGGGACCGCGAAGAGCTTGCCCGACTCCCGTACCCCGCGCAGGTTCATCAGCGTCAGCAGCAGGATGATGCCGACCGCGCACAGCGTCTTGTGCTCGACGACGAAAGGGACGGCCGAGCCGAGGTTCTCCACTCCGGAGGAGATCGACACCGCCACCGTCAGGACGTAGTCGACCAGCAGGGCACTGGCGACGGTGAGACCGGCCTTGGGGCCGAGGTTGGTGGTGGCGACCTCGTAGTCGCCGCCTCCGCTGGGATACGCGTGCACGTTCTGGCGGTACGAGGCGACCACGGTGAACATCAGCACGATGATCGCGATCGTGATCCACGGGCTGTAGCTGTAGGCCGACGCCCCCGCCACGGACAGAACGATCATCACCTGCCCCGGCGCGTACGCGACGGAGGACAGCGGGTCGGAAGCGAAGACGGGGAGCGCGATGCGCTTGGGGAGGAGGGTCTCCCCCAGTTTGTCGCTGCGCAGCGCACGCCCGATCAGGATCCGTTTCGGGACGTCGGTCAGTTTGGACACGCAGAGGATCGTAAGGGGTCGGCGCGAGCCCCGCCCACCCGCCCACCCTTCGGGCGGTGAACGGGCGGGGACCCGCTCCTTGCAGCGGTCAGGACAGCCGGGCGGGCAGGGTCCGGTGACCGTTGGAGATGAACGACTCCACGGGCTCCAGCTCATCCTCTCCGGCGGCGAGCGAGAGCCCGGGGAAGCGCTCGAAGAGGGCGGGGAGCGCGATAGCGGCCTCCAGGCGCGCGAGCGGCGCTCCGAGGCACAGATGGACGCCGTGGCCGAAGGCGAGATGGCTCTTCAGGCGCCGGGTGACGTCGAAGCGCTCGGCGCTCTCGCCGTGCACCTGCGGATCCCGTCCGGCGGCCGCGTACGCGGCCAGGATGGCGTCGCCCTTGCGCAGCACCACGCCGTCCCCGAGCTCGATGTCCTCGACGGCGTAGCGCAGGGGCAGGCTGGCGACGGGGGCGGAGTGCCGCAGCGTCTCCTCGATGACGTCGTCCCACGAAGCGCGGCCGGACCGCACATGCTCCAGCTGCTCGGGGTGGGTGAGCAGCAGGTGGATGGCGTTGTCCAGAAGGTTCACGGTGGTCTCGTGACCGGCGCTGAGCATCAGCGCGAGGGTGTCGACCAGTTCCTTCTCGCTCAGCCGGGAGTCGCTCTCCTCCTCCCGCACGGTGATCAGGCTGCTGGTCAGGTCGTCGCCCGGCTGCTCCCGCTTGATGGCGACCAGCGTGCCCAGGACGTCGTACATCTCGGCGTAGGTGGCGGTGACCTCCTCGGGCTCGGCGGAGGTGTGGAAGACGCTGTCGACGACCCTGCGCATCCGCTCCCGCAGGCTTTCGTCCTCGAGCCCGAACAGCTCGGAGATCACCTTGATGGGAAGCGGGTACGCGTACCCCTCCCGCAGATCGACCGTCCCGCCCGGCGCGGTGGCGGCCAGCCCGTCGAGGAGCTCGTCGCAGATCTCCTCGATACGCGGCCGCAGGGCTGCGCTGCGCCGCGCGGTGAACGCCTTGGAGACCAGGGTGCGCAGCCGGCGGTGGTCGGCGCCGTAGGCGGTGAACATGTTCTCCACCGCGACCCAGGTGAACAGCGGCCACTCGGGCGAGATCTCACCGTTGATCCACACGGGCCAGTGCTGCCGCGGGTCCTTGGAGACGCGGGGGTCGGTCAGAAGCTGTTTGAGCAGGCTCTGGCGGCTTACAGCCCACGCCACCACGCCGTCAGGGAGCTCAACAAGCGTCGCTTCCCCCCGCTCGCGGATTCGGGTTGCCTCGGCGTGGATGTCGTGTCCGGCAGGGTCGATGACGATGGGGCACTGGCTGGGTTCCACTGGCTGTCTCCCTGGGTCTCGGCGAAACGGGGGGTTCCGGGTACGGACGCTGCAGACTGTTCGGTGGGACTTGCCAATTGGGCGGGGAAGCGCACCGGCAGCGAGGCCAGGGCGCGGTGGAAGGGACCGGTCCGCCAGGTCAGCCGGTCGGCGGGGACGGCCAGCTCCATGTCCGGAAGACGGTCGAGGAGCCGCTCGATGGCGACGGAGGCGATGACGCGGGCGGGACGGTCCGCGGGGCAGCGGTGGGCGCCCGCGCTCCACGCCAGATGGGCGCGGTTGCCGGAACGGCGGTCGGAGGCGAGGGCGGCCTCGTGGTTGGCGGCGGCATAACTGATGAGCACCGGCTCGCCCTTGCGCAGCCGTACGCCGCCGAAGTCGAAGTCGTACCGGGGGAAACGAGTGCCGTAGTTGGCCATCGGGGGGTCGTTCCACAGGACCTCGTCGAGGGCGTCCTGGACGGGCATGCTTCCCCCGGACAGCTCACCGGCGAAGCGGTCGTCCGACAGCAGCAGCCGCAGCGCGTTGGCGATCAGGTTCTGCTGAGGGTCCATGCCGGCGGCCATCAGCAGGATGATCTGCTGCATCATCTCGTCGTCGGCCAGCTGCGCGGGGTGGGCGATCAGCCAGGAGGTGACGTCGGCAGCGGGCTGCTGCCGTTTGCCCGCCACCAGGCCCGCGATCCAGCGGAGCAGGTCCTCGTTGGCCTGGACGGCATCCTCCCCGCTGTCGAAGACCTTCCCCATGGTCTCGACCAGCTTCGGCCCGTCCGCGGCGAGCGCGCCGAAGAGCTGGTTGAAGACGAGCAGCGGGAGGACCGAGGCATACTCGCTCAGCAGGTCGGCCTCACCTTTGGAGGCGAAGGCGTCGATCAGGGTCTCCGCGCTGCGCTCCACGTACTCGCTCAGCGCGTGCGGATCCACCCGGTCCAGGCTGTCGGTGATCGCCCCGCGCAGCCGGGCATGCGCCTCACCGTCGGAGAACAGGGCGTTCGGCCGGTACCCCATCATGGGGACCACCGGGCTGTCCGGCGGGATGGTCCCGTCGTTCATCGCTCGCCAGCCGCGCGGGTCCTTGGCGAACCGCTCGGTGTCGCGCAGGATCTCCAGACCGAGCGAATAGCTGGTGACGAGCGAGGCGAACACACCCGGCGAGAGCTCGACCGGCGCGATCGGCCCCATGGCCCGCAGCCGCGCGTAGAAGGCGTGCGGATCGGCGACGAAGTCGGCTCCGTACAGCGGCACGGACACGCCGTGGCCACCGGCGGAGCTCCCCTGGGCCGTACCGCCGCCGGGGTGCGCGGGGCACCCCGGCGGCGGTACGGCTCCCGAGCGGGCCCCGACGTCTGAGCTGTAGGTCACGCTTACTCCTGCGGGGTACGGGTGTGGAGGGACTGGAGGTACTGGACGAGGGCGATCAGAGCGCGGGTGGAGGAGATCCGGTTGCGGGCGTCACAGATCACCAGGGGAGTCTCGGGGAGCAGGTCGAGCGCCTCCCTGATCTCCTCCTCGGCGAAGACCGGGGACCCCTCGAAGCGGTTGACGGCCACCGCGTACGGCAGGCCCCGCTCCTCCAGTACGGCCATCACCGGGAAGGACTGCTCCAGCCGCCGGGTGTCGGCGAGGACGAGCGCGCCCAGCGCGCCCTGGGTCATGTCCTTCCACAGCCGGGTGAACCGGTGCTGTCCGGGGGCACCGAACAGATACAGCACCAGGGAATCGCTGAGGGTGAGCCGCCCGAAGTCCATGGCGACCGTGGTGGTGGTCTTCCGCTCGGTGCCGGCGAGGTCGTCGACCTCCGCTCCGGCCTGCGTCATCGTCTCCTCGGTGCGCAGCGGGCGGATTTCGGAGAGCGAGCCCACGAACGTGGTCTTGCCGACCGCGAAATGACCCACCACCAGCAGCTTGACGGCCGTTCGCACGGTTCCGGGCAGATAGACCGCCTGCTCAGAGGCGAGCGCGGAGTCCATCGAGCACCTCCTGCAGCAGCTGTGTCTCGGGAAGTTCGGCGGGGGGAATCGGGGACCGGGTGGTGATGTGGCCGCTGTCCACGAGGTCGCCGAGCAGGACCTTGGTGACGCTCACCGGCAGCTCCAGATAGCCGGCGACCTCGGCGACGGAGAGCGCGCCACCGAGACAGAGCTCCATCACCCGCCGCTTCTCCGGGCTGAGCCCGGTGAGCGGACGGTCGGTGTGGGCCATGACCAGGGTCACCAGGTCGAAGGTGTTGCGGGTCGGGTAGGCACGGCCGTCGGTCACGACATACGGCCGTACCAGTCCTCGTTCGCGCCGGCCGGGGCTCATGCGGAGCTGCCGAGGCCCTGCCGCCCGAAGTCCTGCCGCGGCGGACTGGTGAGTTCCTTGCCGAGCCGGTCTACCACCTTCTGCATCCGGTAGCTGACCGCCTCCATGTCCACCGCCTCGGTGGCGGAGACCGCGAGATAGGCGCCGGGTCCGGCGGCGATCAGGAAGACATAGCCCCCGACGAACTCCACCAGGGTCTGCTGCCACGGGGTCTCGTACGGATCGCAGAACTCGGAGGTGCTGCGGCTGATGGACTGCAGCCCGGAGAGCGCGGCGGCCTGACGCTCCGCCTCGTCGCGGGGGATGCCCGCGGAGTGCGCCCGCAGCATCCCGTCCGCGGACAGCAGGATCGCATGCCGCGCGTCCGGCATCTTGACGACCTCGTCGAGCATCCAGCCCAACTCGTTGTTCATGTGGTCGTTCATGCCTGGCGATTCCCTTCTTCACTGTGGGGGGCGGCGTCCTCGGGGTGGGGGGCGGTTTCCTGATGGGCCGCTCGGCCGGAGCGGGTGCCCCGGGCGAAGGCACCCATCCGATGGGCGGTCTCCTCGGCCGAGCGGACCCGGTGCGAGCCGGTGTCCGGCTCGGTCTGGCCGACCGGCTGCGGTCCGGACGCGGCGGAGGCCTGACGGCGGCGGCGCTTGGGCAGACCGCCGGCCGTCACACCGAAACTGGCCGCTGCCTCGTCGTCCGCGGCGGGTGGGGCCGTCGCGGGCGCGGGATCGGGGGTGGCGACGGGAGCGGCGGGCCGGGCCTGGGCCGGTGTGCCTGCGGAGGCCGGTGCGGATCCGGGCGCCGGGGTCCGGGGCTCGGCACGGCGGCGGCTCGGGCGGGAGGGGAGGGTGCGCGGCGGGGCGGCCTGCTGCGCCTCCGGCGCCGCGGCCGCGCTCTGAGTGCCGGTCTCGATATGGGTGAGCAGCGCGGAGGGAAGGAACAACACGGCGCGCACGCCGCCGTACGGCGACCGGGTGTCCACCGAGACGCTGAAGCCGTACCGGGCCGCGAGCAGCCCGACGACGGCGAAGCCGAACTGCGGCGGGTCGCCGAGCCGGGAGACGTCCACGGCGCGCTGTCCGGACAGCAGGGTGGCCGCGCGCTGCACCTCCAGGCCGTCCATGCCGACACCCGCGTCGTCGATCACGATGCAGGCGCCGTTGTGCACCGGTTGCAGGCTGACCTCGACGCTGGTGTTGGGCTGCGAGTGGCGGGCCGCGTTGTCCAGCAGCTCGGCGACGGCGAGCACCACCGGCTCCACCGCCCGGCTCACCACGGCGACGTCGATCAGGCTGTGCACCTGCACCCGCTGGTAGTCGCGGATGCGCGACTTCGAACCGCGGACGACATCGGTCAGCGAGGAGGCCAGCCGCTGGCGTCCCGGCCAGGAGCCGCAGAGCACGGCGATGGCCTGGGCACGGCGGCCGAACTGGGAGTTGGCGTGATCGATCTCCAGCAGGTCCCGCAGCACATCGGGGTTGTCGTGCCGGTCCTGCATCTGCGAGATGGCCACCTGCTGCTCATTGGCGAGCCCCTGGAGGGCGCGCATCGACGCCTTGAGCGCGGACTTGGCCGAGGCGTCGGCCCGCGCCTGTGCCTTGTCCACCGCCCGGGTGAACTGCTCCATGACGGCGTGCAGGCCCTGTGCGAAGGTGGTGCCCGCCAGTTTCTCGTCCTTCAGCCCCGGCAGCGGGGTGGGCAGGTTCACCCCGTCCGCGACGGCGGGAAGCCGGATATCGACCAGATGGCGCACCTCCTCGTCCCGGGCCCGCAGACCTTCCTCGAGTGTGGCGTTGCGCCTGCGCACACCCGCGGTGATCTGCCGCTGGCGCATCAACAGCACCAGAACGACAAGGGCGACGACGGCCAGACACCAGCTCACCGCCTCCGTTATGTGATCAGTCATCAGGAACCTCGTACAGAGAACGCGGGCGCGGAAGGAACGATTCAGAGCCCCGATGTCCCGTCCGGAAACGGCATACGGCGATCATCTTAGCCACGCCATGACCGAGCGTCCGACGCCCGGAACACGGTTCGAACGCAGGGGACTCTATTGCCATTTGCCGTGATGGTTCAGTGAAGGTCCTGGACGCGGGGCGAAGATGACGCGAATGCGACTCGGAAAGAACCCCCGGTCCACTTCTCACCATGGGGGCCGATGTGATCGTCCACCGCATTTCCACGAGTTCGCCCCTATCGGAAATGATCAGTATTCCACGTGGGCCCGACGCCCTCTCCACCGCCCCGGGGAACTTTCCCATCGGTACGGATACGGTGGGGACTAGCGCCGCGGCGACGACAGTCCGTCCCCGCTGGAGCACCGGCGGCGGGGACACGGTCCCCACTGTTGCCCCGTAGGTCCTGGAAGGAAGATGTGAGCAGGGTGTTTGCGCAGGTCAGCACGGTCATCAGGAGTGCGGGGTAGGACGCATGCATATCGTGATCATGGGCTGCGGCCGGGTGGGCTCCGCACTCGCCCAGACCCTGGAGCAGCAGGGGCACACGGTCGCGGTCGTCGACCAGGACCCCACCGCCTTCCGCCGCCTCGGCGCGGGGTTCGGCGGGCGCCGGGTGACCGGCGTCGGCTTCGACCAGGACACCCTGCGCGAAGCGGGCATCGAGGAGGCCGGGGCCTTCGCCGCCGTCAGCAGCGGCGACAACTCCAACATCATCGCGGCCCGGGTGGCCCGTGAGATGTTCGGCGTGGAGAACGTGGCGGCCCGGATCTACGATCCCCGCCGTGCCGAGGTCTACCAGCGTCTGGGCATCCCCACCGTGGCCACCGTCCGGTGGACCGCCGACCAGATGCTGCGGCGGCTGCTGCCGTCCGGCGCGGAGCCGCTGTGGCGCGACCCCAGCGGTGGCGTGCAGCTGGCCGAGGTGCACACCTCCCCCGCCTGGGTCGGGCACAAGGTCAGCAAGCTCCAGGAGGAGACCGGGGTGCGGGTGGCGTTCCTGACCCGGCTCGGCGAGGCCATCCTGCCGACCTCCCAGACGGTGCTCCAGGAGGGCGACCTCGTCCATGTGATGATGCGCACCGACGAGGTCGAGAAGGTCGAGGCGGCCTTCGACGAGGGCCCCGAGGAGCGGAACCGGTGAGCGTCACACGTACGGCCGCCGGGCCGCATCCGACTGCGAAAGCCGCACCGGTGCGCCGTGCGGGCGGAGAAGCGAACGAGGAGGCGCCGTGAGGGTCGCCATTGCCGGAGCGGGCGCCGTGGGGCGCTCCATCGCGGGCGAGCTGCTGGAGAACGGCCACGAGGTGCTCCTCATCGACAAGGCGCCCACCGCCATCTCGGTGGAGCGGGTGCCGCAGGCCGAGTGGCTGCTCGCCGACGCCTGCGAGATCACCTCGCTGGACGAGGCCGCGCTCCAGCGCTGCAATGTGGTCATCGCGGCGACCGGGGACGACAAGGTGAACCTGGTCGTCTCGCTGCTCGCCAAGACCGAGTACGGGGTGCCCCGGGTGGTCGCCCGGGTGAACAACCCCAAGAACGAGTGGCTGTTCAACGAGGCGTGGGGCGTCGATGTCGCCGTCTCCACCCCGCGGCTGATGTCGGCACTGGTCGAGGAGGCGGTGAGCGTCGGCGACCTGGTGCGGCTGCTGCGCTTCAGCCACGGCGACGCCAACCTGGTCGAGCTGACGCTGCCGCCGGAGGCGGCCCTGGCCGGGACCCGGGTCGGCGATGTGGAGTGGCCGGAGGACACCACCCTGGTCACCATCATCCGCGGCACCCGTGTGCTGACCCCGAACAAGGACGATGTCCTGGAGGCGGGCGACGAGCTGCTGTTCGTCGCTGCGCAGGCACGTGAGGAGCAGCTGGAGGACCTGCTGTCGGTCCGCCGGGAGCCGAGCCCCGGTCCGTGAGGGGGCGGCTGAGCCCCGGGCCGCGACACGGGCGAGGGCCCCGGGAACCTCTTCTTGGGTTCTAACGGTCCTCGCAACACCCGCGATCTGTGGGAGTTGCGAGGACCGTGGCCGTTGGACGGGATGATCTTGCGGGGTTGAGGGAGCGTTTCCTTGCGCGGCTGGATGCCGTGGGGAACGTGACCGTGGTGGCGCGTGAGCTGGGGGTGAACCGGAACACTGCCTTCGGCTGGGCCCGAAAGGCCGGACGGACCTCGGTGCGCCTGCCTCGGCGGCACCCCGGGCGCGACGAGTACGAGCGGCTTCGGGCCGCCGGTGTCGCACGTCGGGTGGCGGCCCTGCAGGTCGGGGTGAACGAGCGCACGGCCAAGGACTGGGACTGGGGCGTCAAGAAGACCGGCACCACGCGCACTTACGCTGACGGCCGCCGTGTCGACTACAGCACCGGGACCGTCACGATGTGCGGTGTGACCACGGCACCGGTGGGCCTGACGGCCCTGGAGAAGCAGCTTCACCCGCGGTTCCTAGCGCTCGCCGAGCGCGAGAAGATCCGCGATCTGCGCGCGGCGGGGCAGTCGCTGAGGGCGATCGGACGGGTCCTGGGACGGCCGGCGAGCACCATCAAGCGGGAGATCGACGCGAACTCGGGCAGCGAGGGCTACCAGCCCTACGCCGCCCACCGGGCAGCGGCAGCGCGCAGACCCCGGCCCAAGGAGCGCAAACTGCTGCGCGAGGGACGGCTGCGCCGCTTCGTCCGGGACGGACTGCGCCAGCGGTGGTCACCGGCACAGATCTGCCACGCTCTACGGAGAGAGCATCCCGACGACGAGAGCATGCGGGTGAGCGTGGAGACGGTCTACCAGGCACTGTATTTCCAGGCCCGCGGCGGCCTGAAGCGGGAAGTGCAGGCCGCCATCCGTTCCGGCCGGACCCGCCGCAAACCGCGCCGGGACTCCCAGCGGCGCACGCCCCGGTTCATCGACCCGATGGTGATGATCAGCGACCGTCCCGCCGACGTCGAGGACCGGGCCGTGCCCGGTCACTGGGAAGGCGACCTGATCATCGGCGCGGGCGGGCGCTCCGCGATCGCCACCCTGGTCGAGCGCAGCACCCGTTACACCCTGCTGGTCCATCTGCCGGGCGGGGCCCACGACGCCGAGACCGTCCGCGACGGCCTCGTTGCCACGATCCAGACCCTGCCCGCCCACCTGCGCGGCTCCCTCACCTGGGACCAGGGCAGCGAGATGGCACGCCACAAGCAGTTCAGCATGGCCACCGGCATGCCCGTCTACTTCTGCGACCCCGCCAGCCCCTGGCAACGCGGCTCGAACGAGAACACCAACGGCCTCCTGCGCCAGTACTTCCCGAAAGGCACCGACCTCAGCGTCCACAGTCCCGAAGACCTCGAACACGTCGCCCAGGAACTCAACGGCCGCCCACGCAAGACGCTCGGCTGGGATACCCCAGCCGAGCGTCTACGTGATCTACTCACCACCTGAAACCAAGTGGTGTTGCGACGACCCCTTGAATCCAAGCTTCGGTTCCCGGGGCCCTCGTCGTCGCGTCGTCCGCCGTCGGCGGGCGGCCGCGTCAGGGGAAGCGGGGCGGCTGACGGTCGGCCGACTCACCGCGGGCCTCGCTCACGATCTGGTCGGTCCACTCCGCGAGCAGCGGGTCGGTGACCCGCTCGGTCTCGGCCCGGGCGCGCCGGCGCTCCCGCTCGGCCTTCTCCTCGGCCTCCATCTCCGCGATGACATCGATCGGCGGTGGGGCCTTCGCCAGGAAGATCCAGGTCAGATAGACGCAGAGCAGGAACGGCGGAATGCCCAGCGCCACCTTGACCCAGCCCAGCTGGGTGGCGTCCCCCCACCAGTAGAGCGGGAAGAGGATCGCCGACTTGGCCAGCAGGATCAGCCCCCACGCCCAGGTGGCCTTGGTGTAGGCGCGGAGACGGCCCGGATTGCGGGTGCGCCAGGAGAGGTTCTCCTTGAGCATCGGCCCGAGCAGCACACCGATCAGCGGATAGCGGAAGATCGCCGACAGGACGTAGGCGACCGCCAGGCCGAGGGTGTAGAGCATGCCCGGCAGATAGAAGTTCTTGGCGTCGCCGGACATCATGGCGAAGATCGCACCGAACGCGACCCCGAAGACCCCGCTGAAGGCGTGCTTCAGGGTCTCCTTGCGCGCCAGCCGGGCCAGCGCCAGCAGCACGGTCAGACCGAGCGCGGCGATGGCGGCGAGATGGATGTCGCGCTTGATGGTGTAGAGCAGAACGAAGACCAGGCCGGGGACGGTGGTGTCCACCATGCCCCGTACGCCGCCGAACGCCTCGAGGAGCGCGGTGTCGGCCGCCGCCCTGCTCTTCGCGGCGGCGTCCTGGTCATCGGTGGGGGTCGGCTTGTCGTCTGACGTCACCGGCTACTCCTGTCCGAGCGGTCGGAGTTCGTACTTCGGATTGAACAGCACCCGGCGCCCGTGACTCATGGAGATCCGGCCGGAGGCGATCAGCTTGCGGCCCGGTTCTATGCCGATGATGGAGCGACGGCCCAGCCACACCACGTCCAGCGCGGCGGTGCCGTCGAAGAGCTCCGCCTCCAGTGCGGGCACTCCGGCCCTCGGTCGCAGTGTGACGGTGCGCAGCGTACCCGTCACCTTCACGATCTGCCGGTCGCCGCATTCACCGATCTTGGTGCAGCCCGCGGCCTCCGCGTCCTGCTGGAGCTCTGCGGAGTGAAGCTCCTCCTCGGAACTCGACAGCCGGTCGAGCATCCGCCGAAAGCGGCCGACCGGCTTGTCACCCTTCTCGGAGGGCTGGCGTACGGAACTCATACGGCCAGCGTACCGGTGAGTCTCCACCGCAACCCCGTCTTGTCACGCACCGCACGAACCGATCAGCGCTCGAACCGATCGCCGCGCGAGCCGGTCACCGCTCGAAGCGGTAGCCCATCCCCGGCTCCGTGATGCTGCATCCCCCCGGGGGCAACCCCCGGACCCCCGGCCGCACACCCCGGCCCGCAGATCACCGCTCGAAGCGGTAGCCCATCCCCGGCTCCGTGATGAAGTGCCGCGGATGGGAGGGGTCCACCTCCAGCTTGCGGCGCAGCTGGGCCATGTAGACCCGCAGGTAGTTGGTCTCGGTGCCGTAGGAGGGGCCCCAGACCTCCTGGAGCAGCTGCTTCTGGCTGACCAGACGGCCGGGGTTGCGCACCAGCACCTCCAGCAGATGCCATTCGGTGGGCGTCAGCCGGACGTCGCGGCCGTCGCGGTGGGCCTTC
Organism: Streptomyces sp. NA02950; assembly: GCF_013364155.1. Classification (NCBI taxonomy): domain Bacteria; kingdom Bacillati; phylum Actinomycetota; class Actinomycetes; order Kitasatosporales; family Streptomycetaceae; genus Streptomyces; species Streptomyces sp. NA02950. The sequence continues at coordinate 2,513,142 of NZ_CP054916.1, forward strand.
TTGGCCGCCAGGTCGACCGAGAACGCCTCGGTCTCCACGGTCACCCGGTCCTCCGACTGCACGGTGGGCTCGGCGCGGCGGACGGCTGCGCGCAGCCGGGCGAGCAGCTCGTCCATGCCGAAGGGCTTGGTGACGTAGTCGTCCGCCCCCGCGTCCAGGGCCTCGACCTTCTCGTCGGAGGTCTGGCGGGCGGAGAGCACCAGGATCGGTACCCGGGTCCAGCCGCGCAGCCCCTTGATCACTTCCACGCCGTCCATGTCCGGCAGTCCGAGGTCGAGCACGACCACGTCGGGATGGCGGGTGGCGGCGAGCCGCAGGGCGGTCGCGCCGTCCGACGCGGCGTCCACCTCGTACTTGCGCGCCTTCAGGTTGATCACGAGGGCGCGTACGATCTGCGGCTCGTCGTCCACCACGAGCACCCGGTTCATCTGGTCTGCCTTCCGATCTCTGGTGTCGTCCGCCTCCTCGGGCCGCCCCCCCCGCACGGCTCCGGGGAGCCGGTCAGGAAATCGCCCGCGCCGGGAGGTCGGGGCGGACCGGTGGGCGGCCGGGGGCGGCCCGCAGGGTGAGCACCATGGTCATCCCGCCGCCCGGGGTGTCCTCGGCGGCCAGCCGGCCGCCCATCGTCTCGGCGAAGCCGCGGGCCACGGCGAGCCCGAGGCCGACCCCGGCGGTGCGCGGGGCGTCACCGTACCGCTGGAAGGGCTCGAAGATCCGATCCTTGGCGGTGTCGGGCACTCCGGGGCCGCGGTCGGCGACGCGCAGCTCGACCCGTTCGCCCAGCGCGCTGGCCGAGACCAGCACGGGCGAGTCCGGCGGGCTGTACTTCACGGCGTTCTCCACGATGTTGGCGACGCTGCGCTCCAGCAGCCCGGGGTCGACGGCGACCATCGGCAGCTCCTCGGGGATGTCGAGGGTGACGCTGGCGTCCGGGACGCCGCCGAGCGCCATCGGCACCACCTCGTCGAGGTCGATCTCGCGGATGAGGGGGGTGACGGTGCCGGTCTGGAGCCGGGACATGTCCAGCAGGTTCCCCACCAGGTGGTCGAGCCGGTCGGCGCCGTCCTCGATGCCCTCCAGCAGCTCGGCCTCGTCCTCCTCGGACCAGGCGACGTCGTCTGAGCGCAGGGAGCTGACGGCCGCCTTGATGGCCGCGAGCGGGGTGCGCAGATCGTGGCTGACGGCGGCCAGCAGGGCGGTCCGTATCCGGTTGCCCTCGGCCAGCTCGTTGGCCCGCTCGGCCTCGACGGTCAGCCGCTGCCGGTCGAGGACGACGGCGGCCTGGGCGGCGAAGGCGGCGAGCACCCGGCGGTCCTCGGCGGGCAGTACCCGGCCGCAGAGCGCGAGCGCCATGTGGTCGCCGACCGGCATGTCCACGTCCGCGTCCTCGGGCCGCTCGGGCGGCCCCGCTCCCCCGGCGGCGCCGACGCTGCCCGCGCAGGTCCAGGAGGCGACATCGCTCTCCCGCTCCAGCAGCGCCACCGTGTCCATGCCGAAGGTCTCGCGGACCCGCTCCAGCAGCGCCTCCAGGCTGGTCTCACCGCGCAGCACACTGCCCGCGAGGAAGGACAGCACCTCGGACTCGGCGCGCAGCCGGGCGGCCTGGTGGGTGCGGCGCGCGGCGAGGTCGACGACCGAGGCGACGCTGACCGCCACCGCCACGAAGATCGCTATGGCGACGATGTTCTCGGGGTCGGCGATGGTGAGGGTGTGGGTGGGCGGGGTGAAGTAGTAGTTCAGCAGCAGTGATCCGACGGCCGCCGAGGCGAGGGCGGGCAGCATCCCGCCGAGCAGCGCCGCCAGCACGTTGAGGAAGAGGAAGAGCAGCACCTCGTTGGCGAAGCCGGGTCCGCCGTCGGAGGCGAGGGTGGCGCCGGTGCCGGTGAGCAGCAGGGTGAGCAGCGCCGGTCCGGCCACTCCCACCACCCAGCCCGCGATCAGGCGGGAGCGGCCGAGCCGGGCGCCGCGCGCCACGGGCAGTCCGCGGCCCTTGGCGACCTCGCCGTGGGTGACGATGTGGACGTCGAGGTCGGGTCCGGAGTCGCGGGCGACGGTGGCGCCCACCCCGGGTCCGAAGATGTACTGCCACGCCTTGCGGCGGCTGGAACCGAGCACGATCTGGGTGGCGTTGACCCCGCGGGCGAACTCCAGCAGCGCCCCGGGGACGTCCTCCCCTATGACGTGGTGGAAGGTTCCGCCCAGGTCCTCGACCAGGGTGCGCTGGACCGCCAGCTCCTTGGGGGAGGCGGAGGTCAGCCCGTCGCTGCGGGCGATGTAGACGGCGAGGATCTCGCTGCCGGAGCCCTTGGCCGCCATCCGGGCCGCCCGGCGGATCAGCGTCCGCCCCTCGGGGCCGCCGGTGAGGCCGACGACGATGCGCTCGCGCGCCTGCCAGGTGGTGCGGATGCTGTGCTCGGAGCGGTACTGCTGGAGGTACTCGTCGACCCGGTCGGCGGTCCACAGCAGGGCCAGCTCGCGCAGCGCGGTCAGGTTCCCGGGCCGGAAGTAGTTGGACAGCGCCGCGTCGACCTTGTCGGGGGCGTAGATGTTGCCGTGCGCCATCCGGCGACGCAGGGCCTGGGGCGACATGTCGACCAACTCGATCTGGTCGGCGCGGCGCACCACTTCGTCGGGCACGGTCTCCCGCTGCCGGACGCCCGTTATCGACTCCACCACGTCGCCCAGCGACTCCAGGTGCTGGATGTTGACAGTGGAGACGACGTCGATGCCCGCCCGCAGCAGCTCCTCGACGTCCTGCCAGCGCTTGGTGTTGCGGGAGCCGGGGACGTTGGTGTGGGCGAGCTCGTCGACGAGGGCGACGGCGGGGCGGCGGGCGAGCACCGCGTCCACGTCCATCTCGGTGAAGACGGCGCCCCGGTAATCCAGCTCCCGGCGGGGCACCGCCTCCAGCCCGTGCATCATCACCTCGGTGCGACGGCGGCCGTGGTGCTCGACGAAGCCGACCACGAGGTCGGTGCCGCGTTCGACCCGGCGGTGGCCCTCCGAGAGCATGGCGTAGGTCTTGCCGACTCCGGGGGCCGCACCGAGGTAGATCCGTAGCTTGCCGCGTCCCATGACCCTATTTTCCTCGCTGTTCCGCGTTCTCAGCGCTGAGTGAGCCGGGTCAGCGCGATGTTCAGCCTCAGCACGTTGACCCGCGGCTCACCGAGGAAGCCGAGCTGACGGCCGCCGGTGTGCTTCTTCACCAGCCGGGCGACCTCGTCCCCCGCCAATCCGTTGGCCTTGGCGACCCGGTTGACCTGGAGCTTGGCATAGGCCGGGGAGATGTCCGGGTCGAGGCCGGAACCGGAGGCGGTGAGCGCGTCCACCGGCACCCGGGACGGGGCGACGTCGTTGAAGCGGGCCACCTGCTTCCGGCGGTCGATGACGGTCTGCCTCAGCACCTTGCTGTCGGCGGCGAGGTTGGACGCGCCGGAGACGGTGATCGAGTACTGGGTGTTGTAGGCGTTGGTGCCCGCCGCGGACGGCCGGGGCTGGAAGTAGCGCGGGTCCGGCAGCGGATTGCCGTCCTCGTCCTTCGTGTCGAGGTCGAAGCGCTGGCCGATGAGTTCGGAGCCGACGACCCGGCCGCCGGACGTCACCTCGGAGCCGTTGGCCTGGTCGTGGAAGGCGGCCTGGGCGATCCCGGTGACCGCGAGGGGGTAGAGCACCCCGCAGACGACGGTGAGCGCCAGCAGCGCGCGCAGACCCGCGCCGATCAGCCGCGCCGTGCCGCGGACCGAGCTGTTCATGGAGGTCATGGTGGTGGGTCACCCGATCCCGGGGATGAGGGAGATGAGCAGGTCGATGAGTTTGATCCCGATGAACGGGGCGATCAGGCCGCCGAGGCCGTACCGGCCCAGGTTGCGGCGGAGCATCCGGTCGGCGCTCATGGGGCGGTAGCGCACGCCCTTCAGGGCGAGCGGCACCAGCGCCACGATGATCAGCGCGTTGAAGATCACCGCCGAGAGGATGGCCGACTGGGCCGAGGACAGCCCCATGATGTTGAGCGTGTCCAGGCCCTCGTAGCCCGCCACCGCGCCGAACATCGCGGGGATGATCGCGAAGTACTTGGCGACGTCGTTGGCGATCGAGAAGGTGGTCAGCGCGCCGCGGGTGATGAGCAGCTGCTTGCCGATCTCCACGATCTCGATCAGCTTGGTCGGGTTGGAGTCCAGGTCCACCATGTTCCCGGCCTCCTTGGCGGCCGAGGTACCGGTGTTCATGGCGACGCCGACGTCGGCCTGGGCCAGCGCGGGGGCGTCGTTGGTGCCGTCGCCGGTCATCGCGACCAGCTTGCCGCCCGCCTGCTCCCGCTTGATGAGCGCCATCTTGTCCTCGGGCGTGGCCTCCGCCAGGAAGTCGTCCACGCCCGCCTCGTCGGCGATGGCCTTCGCGGTCAGCGGGTTGTCCCCGGTGATCATCACGGTCTTGATGCCCATCCGGCGCAGTTCGTCGAACCGCTCCCGCATGCCCTCCTTGACCACGTCCTTGAGGTGGATCACGCCGAGCACCCGCGGTCCGTCGGCGTCCTCGACCGCGACCAGCAGCGGGGTGCCACCGGCCGCCGATATCGCGTCGACCTTCTCCTGCGCGTCGGAGGAGACCTTCCCGCCGCGCTGCCCGACCCAGGCGACGATGGCGCCCGCGGCGCCCTTGCGCACCTTGATGCCGTCCAGGTCGACGCCGGACATCCGGGTCTGGGCGGTGAAGGGCACAAACATCAAAGAGGCAGCGTGGCCCAGCTCGCCCTCGTCCCGCGCCCGCAGCCCGTAGCGCTCCTTGGCGAGGACCACGATCGAGCGGCCTTCAGGGGTCTCGTCGGCCAGCGAGGACAGCTGGGCCGCGTCGGCGAGCTCCGCCTCGGACACCCCGGCAACCGGGACGAACTCCGCCGCCTGCCGGTTGCCGAGGGTGATGGTGCCGGTCTTGTCGAGGAGCAGGGTGGACACATCGCCTGCCGCCTCGACCGCGCGGCCGGACATGGCCAGCACATTGCGCTGGACCAGCCGGTCCATGCCCGCGATGCCGATGGCCGAGAGCAGCGCCCCGATGGTGGTCGGGATGAGGCAGACCAGCAGCGCGGTGAGCACGATCATCGTCTGCTCGGCGCCCGCGTGGATCGCGAACGGCTGGAGGGTCACCACCGCCAGCAGGAAGACGATGGTGAGCGAGGCGAGCAGGATGTTCAGCGCGATCTCGTTCGGGGTCTTCTGCCGGGCGGCGCCCTCGACGAGGTTGATCATCCGGTCGATGAAGGTCTCGCCCGGTTTGGTGGTGATCTTGATGACGATGCGGTCGGACAGCACCTTGGTGCCGCCGGTGACCGCGGACCGGTCGCCGCCGGACTCCCGGATGACCGGGGCCGATTCACCGGTGATGGCGGACTCGTCCACGGACGCCACACCCTCGACGACGTCGCCGTCACCCGGGATGATGTCGCCCGCCTCGCAGACCACCAGATCGCCGATGCGCAGTTCGGTGCCGGGCACGCGCTCCTCGGCGGAGCCGGTCAGCCGACGCGCCACGGTGTCGGTCTTGGCCTTGCGCAGGGTGTCGGCCTGCGCCTTGCCGCGGCCCTCGGCCACGGCCTCGGCCAGGTTGGCGAAGACCACGGTCAGCCACAGCCAGGCGGTGATGGCCCAGCCGAACCAGTCGCCGGGGTCGAGGACGGCGAGCACGGTGGTGAGCACCGAGCCGATCTCGACCACGAACATCACCGGGGACTTCGCCATGATCCGCGGGTCCAGCTTGCGGAAGGCGTCCGGCAGCGACGTCACCAGCTGCTGAGGGTCGAACAGGCCGCCCGAGACCCGCCCGCCGGAGCCCTCGGGGCCGTGCGGGCGCCCGCCCTCGGGTGCGGTGCGTGCGGGAGTGGTGGCTGTGCTCATGAGAGTCCCTCCGCCATCGGGCCAAGGGCCAGGGCCGGGAAGTAGGTCAGACCGGTGATGATGAGGATCGCCCCGACCAGCAGCCCCGCGAAGAGCGGCTTCTCGGTACGCAGGGTCCCCGCGGTCTCGGGGACGGGCTTCTGCTCGGCCAGCGAGCCGGCCAGCGCCAGGACGAAGACCATGGGGAGGAAGCGGCCGAGCAGGATGGCCAGGCCGATCGTGGTGTTGTACCACTCGGTGTTCGCGTTGAGCCCGGCGAAGGCGGAGCCGTTGTTGTTGGCGCCGGAGGTGAAGGCGTAGAGCACCTCGGAGAAGCCGTGGGCGCCGCTGCGGTGCACCGAGTCCCCGGCGGTGTTGAGGATCGAGTCCGGCGGGGTGGCCAGCGCCATCGACACGGCGGTGAAGCCGAGCACCAGCGTCGGGGTGATCAGGATGTAGCAGGCCGCGAGCTTGATCTCACGAGAGCCGATCTTCTTCCCGAGGTACTCGGGGGTGCGGCCGACCATGAGGCCCGCGATGAACACCGCGATGATCGCCATGATCAGCATGCCGTAGAGGCCCGAGCCCACACCGCCGGGGGCGATCTCGCCGAGCATCATGCCCAGCATCGTCAGCCCGCCGCCGAAGCCGGTGAAGGAGGAGTGGAAGGAGTCCACGGCGCCGGTCGACGTCAGCGTGGTACTGGTGGCGAAGATCGCGGACGCGCCGACGCCGAACCGCTGCTCCTTGCCCTCCATCGCGCCGCCCGCCTCCTGGAGGGCCGCGCCGCCGTGGTGGAACTCGGTCCACATCATCAGCGCCGTGAAGCCGAGCCAGATCAGGCCCATCGCGGCGAGGATCGCGTAGCCCTGCCGGAGGTTGCCCACCAGCTTGCCGAAGGTGCGGGTCAGCGCGAAGGGGATGACCAGGATCAGGAAGATCTCGAAGAGGTTGGTGAAGCCGCTCGGGTTCTCGAAGGGGTGGGCGGAGTTGGCGTTGAAGAAGCCGCCGCCGTTGGTGCCCAGCTCCTTGATGGCCTCCTGCGAGGCCACGGCGCCGCCGTTCATCTGCCGGCTGCCGCCGGTGAGCTGCCCGACCTCGTGGATGCCCGCGAAGTTCTGGACGGCGCCGCAGGCGACCAGCACCAGCGCGCCCACCACCGCGAGCGGGATCAGGATGCGCACGGTGCCGCGCACCAGGTCGGCCCAGAAGTTGCCGAGCTCACCGGTGCGCGAGCGGGCGAAGCCCCGGACCAGCGCGACGGCCACGGCCATGCCGACGGCGGCGGAGACGAAGTTCTGCACCGCGAGTCCGGCCGTCTGGACGGCGTGCCCCATGGACTGCTCACCCGCGTACGACTGCCAGTTGGTGTTGGCGACGAAGGACGCGGCGGTGTTGAACGCCTGGTGCGGGCTGATCGGCGTGAAGCCGAGCGAGAGCGGCAGGCCGCCCTGGACGCGCTGCATCAGGTACAGGAAGAGAACACCCACCAGCGAGAACGCGAGGACTCCGCGCAGATAGGCGGGCCAGCGCATCTGGGTGGACGGGTTGGCTCCGATGCAGCGGTAGATCCACTTCTCGGGACGCAGATGCTTGTCGGAGCTGTAGACGGCGGCCATGTGGTCGCCGAGCGGTCGGTACACCAGGGCGAGCGCGCCGATCAGCGCGGCCAGCTGGAGCACCCCGGCGAGTTCGGGGCTCATGGGCGGGACCTCAGAACCTCTCCGGGAAGATCAGCGCGAGGACCAGATAACCCAGCAGGGCGACGGCCACGACCAGGCCGGCGACGTTCTCGGCGGTCACAGCTTCGTCACCCCTCTGGCGACGACGGCCACCACCGCGAAAACCGCGATCGTGGCGACGACGAAGGCCAGGTCGGCCATCGTGGGCTCCTAGGGGCTCGGATACGAACGGACCCCTAGAGCAAACCCCCGCCCAGGGCACCCGGCGACGCCCGTTGACGGCTCCCTTACGGCCATTGGCGCCCTTTTGACGCATCCCTGACGCCGACCGCTCCCACCTGCGAAAAGCGGTGGGCCGTACTCCGCAGAGAAGAGTACGGCCCACCCGTGAACGCTCACATCAGGCCAAGCCTTACGCCAAGGGCTCAGCCTGATCCGAGCGAGCAGCCCGCCAAGGCGCCGAGACCGGAGGGGGCGGTCACGCCCTGGCGGGAGATGGAGAGGGCGATGCGCTCGATCGTCGAGCTGCGCTGGTCCTTCAGCGGACCCAGCACGGCGTCCCGGACGAAGTCCGGGTCCGGGCCGCCCTTGCCCGGGGAGTCGGCCAGCCGCGAGCTGGCCTCGGCGAGCTGGGCGTCCAGCAGCGCGAGATTGCGGTCCACCTCGGCCCTGGCGCCCGCCGGGACCTCGGGGAGCGAACCGGAGACGGCGGGACAGCTGATCCGGGACGCGGCTCCGGCCGACGCAGTGGCGTCGCTCCGGCCCGACGGATCCGACAGGTCCGCCAGCGCGGCTCCGGCCACGACGGACACACAGGTGACACCACCGATGGCAGCGGCGGCGACGATGCGCCTACGGAGCCGTAACGGAAGGCTGTGCGCCATCTCATCACCTCGTCGGGGTCGAACCGGGGAGGGCCGGGGAGGTCTCACGCCCAGGGATACGGCCCGTGGGGCAGCTCTGTTCAATGCCCCCGGGAAAATGCCGAAGGGGCCCGGGGACATCGCCCCGGGCCCCTTCGGACCTGGCTTTCCGTCGGCGCGGGAGTACGCGCGGGAGGAGTCTCAGCGGACCTCGCTGATCTCCGGGCCGCGCTGGAGACGGTCGGCGCCGCCCGCGAACCGCGAGCCCTGCGCCTCCTCCTGCTGCACCCCGTCGGGCACCATCTGCGCGTCGTCCGGCAGCTTGAGCACGATCGGATCGCGCGGGGCCATCGGGCCCTCGCCGCGCACCACCACCGTGTCCTGGAAGATCGCCTCCAGCAGACTGCCGGTCTCGGGCTGCACCGCGCCCTGCCCGGAGATCACTCCGCGCAGGAACCAGCGCGGCCCGTCGACACCGATGAAGCGGACCACCTGCACGCCGTTCTTCCCGTCCGGCAGCTGCACCGGCACCTGCGCGCGCAGCTCCCAGCCGAGCGGTCCCTCGACCTCGTCCACCACGCCACCCTGCTGGGTGATGCCGGTGGCGATCTCATCCCGGACCTCGGCCCAGATGCCTTCCTTCTTGGGCGCGGCGAACGCCTGGAGCTGCACGGCGCTGTCCCGCAGCACCACGGTCGCGGCGACGATCGCGTCCCCCGCGACCTCCACCCGCAGCTCCATGCCCTCGACACCGGGGACGAACAGGCCGCCCAGGTCCACCCGGCCCTCGGCGGGCTCACGCACCTCGGATACGTCCCACGGGCCCTCGGGGCGCGGCGCGGGCGGCAGGCTCACCCGGGCGGCCTCCACCGCCTCGGAGGGGTCCTCCGCGTCCTCCGCGTCCTCGGCCAACTCCTCGGAGGCCACGTCGAGCGCCTCGACGTCCTCCTTGCTGCGCTTGCGGCGACGTCCGAACACGTCATCGTCCTTCCCGGTCGGAACCGACCGAAGCGTATCCATTCCCACCCTTTGTGCCGTCCACGGCGGCGTGGCCGCCGGTGGACCCGAAGCCCCCTTCGGCCCGCGCCGACCCGGGAAGCTCCGCCACCTCGTGGAAGCGCACCTTCTCGACCTGCTGGACGACCAATTGGGCGATCCGGTCGAAGCGCTCGAACCGCACGCTCTCGCGCGGATCGAGATTGACCACGATCACCTTGATCTCTCCACGGTACCCGGCATCGATGGTCCCCGGGGCATTCACCATGGCGATGCCACAGCGGGCGGCCAGTCCGGACCTCGGATGCACAAAGGCGGCATACCCCTCCGGAAGCGCGATAGACACTCCGGTGGGCAGAACCGTGCGCTCCCCGGGGGCGAGCTCCGCGGCCTGTGTGGTGACCAGATCGGCGCCCGCGTCGCCGGGGTGGGCGTACCCGGGGAGCGGCACCTCGGGATCGACCCGGCGGATCAGCACCTCGACCGGCTTCGGACTCACGGGTTCACCTCGCACACCCGCGCCAGCTTCGCCTGGTCCGGGTCGGCGAGCGCGGCGTCGATCTCCGCCGACCGGCCGTTCTTGATGAAGTGGTCGACCCGCACCTCGATGAAGAGGGCGTCCGCGCGGACGGCGACGGGGCCGTCGGGGGCGTCCACCCGGCCGGTGGCCGTGCAGTAGATCTTGCGGCCGTGCACGGCGGTCACCCGCGCCTCCAGGTGCAGCACGGCGCCCACGGGTACGGGACGGACGAAGTCGGTCTCCAGCCGCCCGGTCACCGCGATCACCCGCTGCATCCAGTTGAGCGCCCCCAGCGTCTCGTCCAGCGCCGCGCTCAGCAGCCCGCCGTGGGCCAGGCCCGGCGCTCCCTGGCCGGCGGGGCGCACCTCGAACTCGGCGGTGACGCCGACGCCCTCGCCGGCGCGGGCCCGCAGGCGCAGACCGTTCACCTGGTCGCCGCAGCCGAAGCACTGGTCGTTGTGGGCGTCGAGAAGCTCCCCGGGCGCGGGCGCGTCGGGGTGGCGCACGGGTGCTCTGGCGCCCTCCGGCGGCTTCAGCGCTGTCGTTGTTCCACTCACAACGGCTGACCTTACCCGCGCGGACAGCCGGAACCGGCGGCCGTGCCAAGCTGATAGGCATGCAGCCTTACGACGAACGCCTGACCGCGCCCCGTTCCTGGTGGTTCATCGCCCTGATGGCCGGGGTCGCCATGGGGCTGATCATGCTGCCGTTCGGCACGCTGCCGATGCTCGGCGGTCTGATCGGCGGCGCGGCGCTGACCGCGGTCGGGGTGAGTTCGTACGGCTCGGCGCGGGTGCGGGTGGTGGCGGGCTCGCTGGTGGCGGGAGAGGCGAAGGTCCCGGTGTCGGCACTGGGGGCCACCGAGGTGCTGGACGCGGAGGAGGCGCGCGCCTGGCGCACCTACAAGGCCGATCCGCGGGCGTTCATGCTGCTGCGCAGCTACATCCCCACCGCGCTGCGGGTGGAGGTCACCGATCCGCGGGACCCGACGCCGTACGTGTATGTGTCGACCCGGAATCCGGAGGCTCTGGCGGCCGCTCTGGCGGCGGTGCGCTCGGACGCCTCGTAGCAGCCGCTCCCCAGGGGCTGGGCCCGGGCGCTGGGGGACAACGCCGTGGGCGCCGCCGGAGGCTCATTCGGCCAGGGGGACCAGATCGCTCCAGGGGATCTGCTTGGTGCGCAGGTCCTTGCGGACCTTGCGCGCGAGCTTCTTGGTGTCGCGCCGGTTCATGGCGGCCCCGACGGTCGCGCCCACCATGAAGGGGGCCAGCACCGGCAGATTCCGGAAGCTGCGCTTGAGCACCTGCTGCCGCAGCTCGCGCTTCATCTGGACGCCCAGCGCGGCGTTGACGGTGGCCGGGACGGTGACGTCGATCCCGCGCTCGTCGGCCCACGCCCCGAGATAGGCGGTGGCGCGCTGGCGCACTCCGCCGGGTGCCCGCAGTCCGTAGACCTCGTGCAGCTCGGCGATGAGCTTGATCTCTATGGAGGCCACGCCGATGATCTCCGCGGCCAGTTCGGTGGGCATGGCGGGCGGGACGGGCAGCATGGCCGCTGCGCCGACACCCGCGCCCACGGTGGAGGTGCCGTGCGCGGCACCGGCCACCAGCTTGTCCGCGATCTCCTCCGGGCCGAGCCCGGGGAACTGCTTGCGCAGTGTCTCCAGGTCCCGGACCGGGATCCGTGGAGCGTTCGCGATGATCCGGTCGGCGACCGCGTGAACCCCCGCTCTCGCACGCTCGCCGCCTTTGCGCACGCCACGGCCCAGGGCGCTCGCGAGCGAGGCCGTCCGGCCTCGCTCGGGGTGCGCCTCGGTCACGCCGCCGTGCTCCGCGTCCACGCCTGCGCCGTGGTTCAGGCCGCGCAGTCGCGGCAGATCGGCTGGCCGTTCTTGGTCTCGTTGGCCAGCTGGCTGCGGTGGTGCACGAGGAAGCAGCTCATGCAGGTGAACTCGTCCGCCTGACGGGGCAGCACTCGAACGGACAGCTCCTCGTTCGAGAGGTCCGCGCCGGGCAGTTCGAGGCCTTCGGCCTGCTCGAACTCGTCCACGTCGACGGTCGAGGCGGACTTGTCGTTCCGCCGGGCCTTCAGTTCCTCGATGCTGTCCTCGTTGACGTCATCGTCGGTCTTGCGTGGGGTGTCGTAATCCGTTGCCATGTCGCTCTCCCCCTCTGGGTGTCTGCGGTGTCTCCAGCGCACGTAACGCGTGAGAGGCCGGACTTGTGCCCGACCCGAGGCGGAGATTTTGCCTCACATCAAGGTCTGTTACTCAATCGACACCCAACCGCACCCCTGAAGAGGTGATCGGGTTGGATGGCCATCGGGACCGTACACGGTCCGACAGTCGCACTCGCATGCGCCATGACGTGTACTTCCCGTGATCACGGTCCCTGAAAACCCGGATTTTCCCGGCTTTCCGTCAACCGTGACGATCACGCAGAGTATATGGCTTGAAAATCGCCCATGTGATCGATCACACACCATACAGGTGTGGGTCGGATCACGAAAATTCCGCCCAAAGCGAACACCTCCCGACGGTACCGCAGCTTCCGTTTTCGGGCCCGTCTGCCCGCTCAGAGCGGGAGTACCACCCGCACGACAAGGCCGCCTCCCTCGCGCGGCTCCGCCGCGATCCTGCCGCCGTGGGCGCGCGCCACCGAGCGCGCGATCGACAACCCGAGGCCGACGCCCTTGTCACTGCCGGTGCGCTCGGTACGCAGCCGCCGGAAGGGCTCGAAGATGTTGTCCAGCTCGTAGGCCGGGACCACCGGGCCGGTGTTCGCCACCACCAGCACCGCCTGACCCCGCTGGATCCCGGTGGTGAGGTGCACCCAGCCGCCCTCGGCGACGTTGTAGCGCACGGCATTCTGCACCAGGTTCAGCGCGATCCGCTCCAGCAGCACACCGTTGCCCTGGACCACCGCGGGCTCGCGCACCCCGCGCACCTCCACGCCCTTGGCCTCCGCCTCGGCCCGGACCTGGTCCAGCGCCTGGGAGGCCACCTCGGCGAGGTCCACCGGCTTGCGGTCGACGATCTCGTTGTCACTGCGGGCGAGCAGCAGCAGGCCCTCCACCAGCTGCTCGCTGCGCTCATTGGTGGCCAGCAGCGTTCTGCCCAGCTGGACCAGCTCCGGGGGGGCCTGCGGATCGGAGAGTTGGACCTCCAGCAGCGTCCGGTTGATCGCCAGCGGCGTGCGCAGCTCGTGCGAGGCGTTGGCGACGAACCGCTGCTGGGCGGTGAACGCCCGGTCCAGCCGTTCCAGCATCTCGTCGAAGGTGTCGGCCAGCTCCTTCAGCTCGTCGTCCGGGCCGTCCAGCTCGATCCGGCGGGACAGGTCCGAGCCCGCCACCTGGCGCGCCGTACGGGTGATCCGGCCCAGCGGCGAGAGCACCCGCCCGGCCATGGCGTAGCCGAACGCGAAGGCGACCACGGCCAGCCCGAGGAGGGCGATCAGCGAGCGGCGCAGCAGCCCGTCCAGGGCGTAGTCGCGCTGCTGCTTCATGCACTGGGCCACCGCACGGTTGAACGCGTCGTTGTTGCCCTGGCTGGGCAGGTGGCAGGTGTCGGTCGGCTTGTAGTCGATCCGCACGATCTGGAGCGGGAACTCACTGCCGCGGCGGATGGCGTCGGCCGCGAGCAGATAGATGATCGTCAGCAGCACCACACCGGCGATCAGGAACATCCCGCCGTAGAGCAGGGTGAGCCGTATCCGGATGGTGGGGCGCAGCCAGGGGTTGGGGGGCGAGCCGTGCGGCGGGTCCCAGCTGGGCTTCGGTGGCGCCGTGGGCGGAAGCGGGGTCGTCGCCATGCCCGGTCAGATCCGGTAACCCGAGCCGGGAACGGTGACGATCACCGCGGGCTCACCCAGCTTGCGGCGCAGCGTCATCACGGTCACCCGGACGACGTTGGTGAAGGGGTCGGTGTTCTCGTCCCACGCCTTCTCCAGCAGCTGCTCGGCGGAGACCACGGCTCCCTCGCTGCGCATCAGCACCTCCAGCACCGCGAACTCCTTCGGCGCCAGCTGGATCTCCTTGCCGTTGCGGAACACCTCGCGGCGGTTGGGGTCCAGCTTGATCCCGGCCCGCTCCAGTACGGGCGGCAGCGCGACGGTGGTACGGCGGCCGAGCGCCCGCACCCGCGCGATCAGCTCACTGAAGGCGAAGGGCTTGGGCAGGTAGTCGTCGGCGCCGATCTCCAGGCCCTCGACCCGGTCGCTGACGTCACCGGAGGCGGTGAGCATCAGGACCCGGGTGGGCATCCCGAGCTCGACGAGCTTGCGGCAGACGTCGTCGCCGTGGACGAGGGGCAGGTCCCGGTCGAGGACGACGACGTCGTAGTCGTTGACGGCGATGCGCTCCAGGGCGGCCGCTCCGTCATACACGACGTCGACGGCCATGGCCTCCCGGCGCAGACCGGTGGCCACCGCGTCGGCGAGCAGCTGCTCGTCCTCGACGACGAGTACGCGCACGTCGTTAGTCCTTCCGTCATGGCCGCAGCGGGCGTGATCTCGCCGAACTCGATGAGCGTTCGGCGCCCTCCATCCTGCCTCGAAGTCTCATAAACCGGCGGTAAGAGGGAGCGGAGGGACCGCCGCACGGCCACCGAGGCGGGACGGAAGCGCCGGAACAGGTAATTCAGATTCTTTTTGCGCCGGAGGTTTCCGCTCACAACGGGGTGGGGAGGACGACTGCACACCCGCGATCACGCCCTGTCTTTGGCATCCCATGATCTTGCTGTCATCCGCAGGGACCACGTACGTGATCGCCCCGCCGTCGGCACACCCCCGTGCCACCGACCCACGACGAGGGGGCGCACCATGGACGCGTTCACCGCAGGCATTCTGCAGCGTATAGAGACCACCCAGTCCGACCTCACTCGCGCCCGTGAGACGGGCGACGAGTTCCTCGCCGATGTGGAGCAGGCGGAGCTGGAAGACCTCCGTCGGCTGGCTGCCGAGCATGGCGTGGAGGTCAGCGCCGTCGCTTGATCCCTCCGGGGATACAGATCCGCTGATGCACGATCCACATACAGATCCAGGTTCACAGCCGGAAACGCGCCGTCGATCCAGCGGTCGGTTCCGGTCCCACGCCCGAGCGCCCCGGTGTCCCAGCGGCACCGGGGCGCTTCGGCGTCTCTGCCGGGCGTCGCGTCAGTCGTGCCAGGCGCCCAGCTCCTCCAAGCGGCCCTGGAGCGTTTCGAAGAGGCCGGGGGCGGCGGCGACCATCAGCTCCCCGGAGCCCGGGGTGCCCGGCCGCCCGCCGGTCAGCACCCCCGCCTCCCGGGCTATCAGCTCTCCGGCCGCGTAGTCCCAGGGGTTGAGCCCGCGCTCGTAGTAGCCGTCCAGGCGCCCGCAGCCGACATCGCACAGATCGATGGCGGCCGATCCGCCGCGGCGGATGTCGCGCACCCCGGGCAGCAGCTCGTGCAGCACCCTGGCCTGCCCGACGCGCCGCTCCCGTAGGTAGCCGAAGCCGGTGCCGATCAGTGACCGCTCCAGCTCGGGCGCGGGGCGGCAGTGAACGGGCTCGCCGTTGGCGTAGGCGCCCTGGCCGAGCACCGCGTGGTACGTCTCACCGCGGACCGGGGCGGCCACCACCCCGACGACCGTCTCGCCGTCCTTCCGGGCGGCGATGCTGACCGCCCAGGCGGGCAGGCCGTAGAGGTAGTTCACGGTGCCGTCGATGGGGTCGATCACCCAGCGGACACCGCTGCTGCCCTCGTGGCTCGCGCCCTCCTCCCCCAGCACCCCGTCGGCCGGGCGGTGCCGCGCCAGGAAGTCGGTGATCAGCTTCTCGGAGGCGATGTCCATCTCGGTGACAACATCGATCGGGCTGGACTTGGTGGCGGCCACGCCGAGGTCGGCCGGGCGGCCGTCCCGCAGCAGGTCCCCGGCCCGGCGGGCGACCTCCAGCGCCAGGTCGAGCAGTTCGGTCGTGAGCGGGTCGGTCATCGTGCTCCTTCGCGGATGTCCCCGTGGGGTGCGAGCGGCGCCGGCGGCGGTGACGGGCCGTTGAGTTCGGTGGGCTCAGTCGACCCCCGCGGCCGCGGGCCGCGGGGAGCGGGCCGGGCAGCAGCCCGCCGGGCAGAGGTCGTGGCTCGGGCCGAGGGCGCCCAGCGCGCACCGCTCGGGGGCGGCGGCCGCCCGCCCCTCGGCGAAGCGCTCGGTGGCCGCGCGCTCCAGCACCAGATCGCGGACCGCCGCCGCGAACCGCGGATCGGCGCCGACGGTCGAGGCGCGGGAGACCGGCAGGCCCAGCTCGGCGGCCTTGTCCGTGGCCTCCGTGTCGAGGTCGTACGTGACCTCCATGTGGTCCGAGACGAAGCCGATCGGGACCATGACCGCGGCGGCCGCGCCCGCGCCGTGCAGCTCCTCGAGGTGGTCGCAGATGTCCGGCTCCAGCCACGGGATGTGCGGGGCACCGCTGCGCGACTGGTAGACCAGGCGCCACGGGCGGTCGGCACCGGTCCGCTCGCGCACCGCGTCCGCGACCAGCCGGGCCACCTCGAGGTGCTCGGCCACGTACGCGCCGCCCTCGCCGTGGTCCGCCGGGGGGCCGGAGGTGTCCGCGGCGGCGGTCGGGATGGAGTGGGTGGTGAAGGCCAGGTGCGCCGCGTCGCGCAGCCCCTCGGGCAGCTCGCCGAGCGCGGCGACCGTCGCGTCCACCATGGGGCGGACAAAGCCGGGGTGGTTGAAGTAGTGCCGCAGCTTGTCGACGCGCGGCAACGGCAGGCCCTCCCCCTCCAGCGCCGCGAGCGCGTCCGCCAGGTTCTCCCGGTACTGGCGACAGCCGGAGTAGGAGGCGTAGGCGCTGGTGGCCAGCACCAGGATGCGGCGGTGGCCGTCGGTGACCATCTCCCGCAGGGTGTCGGTCAGATACGGCGCCCAGTTGCGGTTGCCCCAGTAGACCGGCAGGTCCAGGCCGTGCTCGGCGAAGTCCTTGCGCAGCGCCTGGAGCAGCTCCCGGTTCTGCGCGTTGATCGGGCTGACGCCGCCGAAGAGGAAGTAGTGCCGACCCACCTCCTTCAGCCGCTCACGTGGGATGCCCCGCCCGCGCGTCACGTTCTCCAGGAACGGGACGACGTCCTCCGGCCCCTCCGGCCCGCCGAAGGAGAGCAGGAGCAGGGCGTCGTACGGGGCGGGAGATGGCTGTTCTGACTGATCCGGCATGCTGCCGATCCTGCCACCAGCCCCTGACGGGCGGGAAATAACCCCTGCGCGGACCCGGCGGTGGCCGTAAGCTGTATCAGCTCTCACGTTCCTCACCCGGTCGGCCCTGCCGTCCGGTCCTGCTCATCGGCGGAGCCCCTGTCGTGCCCAGTTCCAGTCCTTACCGCGCGCTCTTCGCGCCCCCCGGTACCAAGGCGTTCTCCGCCGCCGGTTTTGTCGGGCGGCTGCCGATCGCGATGGAGGGCGTCGGCCTCGTCACGATGATCTCCCAGCTCACCGGCCGGTACGGGCTGGCGGGCGCGCTCTCGGCGACCGTCGCGCTGTCCGCGGCGGTCGCCGGACCGCAGATCTCCCGCCTCGTCGACCGGCACGGTCAGCGCGCGGTGCTGCGCCCGGCGACCCTCGTGGCGCTGACCGGTGTCGCGGGGCTGCTGCTGACCGCGCGCCGGGGCTGGCCGGACTGGACGCTGTTCGTCTGGGCCGTGGCGGCCGGGTGCGTGCCGAGCGTGGGGGCGATGGTGCGGGCCCGCTGGGCGGCGATCCACCAGGACGCGGCGCGGCAGCTGCACGCCGCGTACGCCTGGGAGTCGATCGTCGACGAGGTGTGCTTCATCGTCGGGCCGGTGATCGCGATCGGTCTGTCCACGGCCTGGTTCCCGGAGGCGGGCGTGCTGCTGGCGGCCTGCTTCCTGGCCGTCGGCGTCTTCTCGCTGACCCTCCAGCGCGCCACCGAACCGGTGCCGCACCCGCGCGAGCACCACACCGGCGGCTCGGCCCTGCGCTCGCCCGGACTGCGGGTGCTGGTGGCCACCTTCGTGGCGACGGGCGCCATCTTCGGGGCGATCGACGTGGTGACGGTGGCCTTCGCCGACGAGGAGGGCCACAAGGCCGCGGCCAGCCTGGTGCTGTCGGTCTACGCGCTGGGCTCCTGTCTGGCGGGCGCGGTGTTCGGCATGAAGGGCCCGCGCGGGGCGGTGTCCCGCCAGTGGCTGGTGGGTATTTGTGCGATGGCCGTGAGTATGATCCCCCTCCTACTGGTCGGGAACCTGCCGTTTCTGGCCGGGGCGCTCTTCGTCGCGGGCCTGTCGGTGGCTCCGACCATGGTCACCACCATGGCCCTCGTCGAACGGCACGTACCGCGCGCGAACCTGACCGAGGGCATGACCTGGACCACCACCGGGCTCGCGGTCGGGGTGGCGCTCGGCTCGTCGGTCGCCGGTTCGGTGGTCGACGCCGCCGGGGCCGGGGCGGGGTACCTGGTGCCGGCCGTGGCCGGGGCGCTCGCGGCGACGGTGGCGTTCCTCGGATACCGCCGGCTGCGGCCGGCGCCAGAGCGGGAGGGGCCGGGTGCGGATGGCCGTCAGGACCGTGAGGACCGGTCGGAGCAGCGTGTGGCGTAACTGGGCGGGCAATGTGGCGGCCCGGCCGGTACGGAGTGTGAGCCCGTCGTGCACTCAGGATCTCGCCGAGGCGGTGCGCGGAGCGGCGGCCGAGGGGCTGACGGTGAAGGCGGTGGGCACCGGCCACTCGTTCAGCACCGCGGCCGCCACGGACGGGCTGCTGATACGCCCGGACCGGCTGGTGGGCGTACGGGAGCTGGACCGCGAGGCCGGGACCGTGACGGTGTCCGCGGGCACCCCGCTCCACCAGCTCAACGAAACGCTGTCGGCCCATGGGCTGTCGCTGACCAATATGGGCGACATCATGGAGCAGACGGTGGCCGGTGCCATCTCCACCGGCACCCATGGAACCGGCCGGGACAGCGCCTCGATCTCCGCCCAGATCGCCGCTCTCGAACTGGTGACGGCGGACGGCTCGGTGCTGCGCTGTTCGGCGGAGGAGAACCCGGAGATCTTCGCGGCGGCCCGGGTCGGGCTGGGGGCGCTGGGTGTGATCAGCGCGATCACCTTCCGGGCGGAGCCGGAGTTCCTGCTCACCGCGCGGGAGGAGCCGATGTCCCTCGACCGGGTGCTGGCCGACTTCCCCCATCTGGTCTCCGAGAACGAGCACTTCGAGTTCTACTGGTTTCCGCACACCGGCAACTGCAACACCAAGCGGAACAACCGCAGCCGGGGCCCCGCCGCCCCGGTGGGCCGGGTCAGCGGCTGGGTCGACGACGAGCTGCTGTCCAACGGCATCTTCCAGGTGGCCTGTTCGGTGGGGCGGGCGGTCCCCGCGACCATCCCCGGGATCGCCCGGATCTCCAGCCGGGCACTGTCCGCCCGCAGTTACACGGACATCCCTTACAAAGTCTTCACCAGTCCGCGCCGGGTCCGCTTCCTGGAGATGGAGTACGCCCTGCCGCGCGAGGCCGCGGTCGAAGCGCTGCGCGAGCTGAAGAGAACCGTGGACCGCTCGGATCTGCGGGTCAGCTTCCCGGTGGAGGTGCGCACCGCGCCCGCCGACGACATCCCGCTGTCCACCGCCTCGGGCCGGGACACCGCCTACATCGCGGTGCATCTGTACCGGGGCACCCCGCACCGGGCGTACTTCACCGCCGCCGAGCAGATCATGACCGCACACGGCGGCCGCCCGCACTGGGGCAAGCTGCACAGCCGTGACGCCGCCTATCTGGCGGGGGTCTATCCGCGGTTCGGCGAGTTCACCGCGGTCCGCGACCGGCTGGACCCCGGCCGGCTGTTCGCCAACGACTATCTGCGGCGGGTGCTCGGCGACTGATGCCCGGCTCCGGGCTCCTCCGGCGCGGGTTCACTCACCCGTGGGGGAGTCCGGCGCGGGTGTGGCGTCCCCGGTGCCCCCGGTGAACGGGTGTCCGATGGCGGAGGCCCGTGCTTCGATCCCGAGGCCCCCGGCGGACGGTTGACGCTCCCGCCGACCGTCGTCCCTCCCCGGTCGCCGCCCCAGACGTCGGACACCGGCCCGCCTGACGCCCACTCGATCCCCGTGAGGGCCATCATGGCGACGGCGAACACGGCCGGTGCCGCGGGCGCGGGACGCCGCCCGCCGCGCGGCCTTCTCGGCCTTGCTTGGACATTCGTTCCAGCCCGCAAGGAGAAGTGACCGATAAACGAAGCAGATCGTTCCGATTCTGACGATTCTGTGAAGCTTGCCACTCATAACCGGGCCCACCGCGAAGGGTTGGGCGTCCGATCACCATGCCGGGGCCGAACTCGGCTGGCGCGCCGCTCCACCCGAGCGGCCCGAATGGAGTACTGTGGCGAACCTTGGCCCCCCTCTTCCCGTCCGGCTGCCCGGACCCAACGGGAGGGGCCGGAAGGCGGCAACTCAACCGGCGCCGCCGCGACATGACATGGGGATCGCCGCCCGAGGTGACAGCGCCGTCACTTTGGGTTGCAAAAAGGTCACCGTGCCATAACGGCGGATCGGGGCCCATGCCCGACACGCCGGGCAACTCGGCAAAGTTGTGGCAGGCTGCACCCGGGCAGGCCACACTCGTCTAGCGGGAGAGCAGCGACGCAACCGTGACGTCGGCAGGCACCACCCGGGAGGTCCCCATGCCCGAACTGCGTGTCGTGGCCGTCAGCAACGACGGCACACGGCTGGTGCTCAAGGCTGCGGACAGCACGGAGTACACGCTTCCCATCGACGAGCGACTGCGTGCCGCGGTGCGCAATGACCGCGCTCGGCTCGGCCAGATCGAGATCGAGGTCGAAAGCCATCTGCGGCCCCGTGACATCCAGGCCCGTATACGCGCCGGTGCCTCGGCCGAAGAGGTCGCGCAGATGGCGGGCATCCCCGTCGACCGTGTGCGCCGCTTCGAGGGCCCGGTGCTCGCGGAGCGCGCGTTCATGGCCGAGCGCGCCCGCAAGACACCCGTGCGCCGGCCCGGCGAGAACACCGGACCGCAGCTCGGCGAGGCCGTCGCGGAGCGGCTGCTGCTGCGCGGCGCCGAGAAGGACACCACGCAGTGGGACTCCTGGCGGCGCGACGACGGCACCTGGGAAGTGCTGCTGGTCTACCGGGTCGCCGGGGAGCCGCACTCGGCGAGCTGGACCTATGACCCGCCCCGGCGGCTGGTCCAGGCCGTCGACGACGAGGCGCGGGCGCTGATCGGCGAGGCGGACGACACCCCCGAGCCCAGCTTCCCCTTCGTCCCGAGGATCGCCCGGCTGCCGCGCGACCGGGACCGGGACAGAGAAAGAGACCGGGACCGGGACCGGACATCGGCCGAGCGCGGCGGCGAGGAGACCGACCCCCCCGCACCGGCGTCGGCGTCCGCCTCCGTGGACGACGGCATCGGCGGCGAGCGGGACTCGCTCACCAGCCTGCTGGAGGCCGTGCCCAACTTCCGGGGGGACATGGTCGTGCCCGACGCGCCCGTCGCGTCGGCCGCCCAGCCGGACGAGCCCGCCGAGGAGCCGGAGGCCGTGGAGCCGCCCGCTCCGGCGGCGAGCGCGGGTTCGGCGTACGCGGATGTGCTGATGCCGCGGTCGGTGGCGGGGCATCGCGACCGGCTGACCGGGACCACGGACCGCCAGGCGGAGGCGGACGGTGTCCGTCCGGGCCGCCGGGCGGCGGTGCCCAGCTGGGACGAGATCGTCTTCGGCACCCGCCGCAAGAAGCAGGAGTAGCCGTCGGGCGCCCTGGCCGTGCGCCGGGCGCCCCTCGGCCCGCAGGTGCTCATCCGGTGGGCCCTGCCGCCCCGAACAGCGGCGGCAGGGCCCACCGTTGTGCTCAGCCCGGCTGCGGCCCCGTGGCCACCGGACGGTCGCCGGAGGCGGACCACTCGCTCCAGGAGCCGACGTACAGGGCCGCCGGTACGCCCACGGCCGCCAGCGCCAGCACCTGGTGCGCGGCGGAGACCCCGGAACCGCAGTACACCCCCACCTCGGTGGCCTCCGTGACGCCCAGTCCCGCGAAGCGCTCGGCCAGTCGGGCCGCGGGCAGGAACCGACCGTCGGCGGCGACGTTCTCGGCCGTCGGGGCGGAGACCGCGCCGGGGATGTGGCCGCCGATCGGATCGATGGGCTCGACCTCGCCCCGGTAGCGCTCGGCGGCCCGCGCGTCCAGCAGCACGCCGCGGCGGGCGAGCGCCGCCGCGTCGTCCGCCTCCAGCAGCGGCACGGCCCCCGGCTCGGGGACGAAGTCCCCCTCGGCCACGGCCGGGACATCGGTGGTCAGCGCGCCGCCTTGCGCCGTCCAGGCGGGCAGCCCGCCGTCCAGCACCCGTACGGACGGATGGCCCGCCCAGCGCAGCAGCCACCACGCACGCGCCGCGGCCCACCCCTGGCCGCCGTCGTACGCCACCACGCGCCGGTCACGGTCGACCCCGGCCCCGCGCATCGCGGCTTCGAAGGTGGGCAGTTCGGGCAGCGGATGACGGCCCGCCGCTCCGGCCGGACCCGCCAACTCGGTGTCGAGGTCGACGTAGACGGCACCGGGCAGATGCCCTGCCTCGTACATGGGGCGCCCCGGAGGGCCGCCCAACTGCCAGCGCACATCGAGCAGCAGCGGCGGCCGGTCTCCCGCCAACTCGTCCATGAGGTCAGATGCGGTGACGAGGGGATTCATGGGAACCATCCTTACGTAGATATCCCTGCGACTTCTGGACTACCGAGTCACCCGACGTACAGCTGATGGCCACACGACCGCAATGAAGCCGAAACGGATACACAGTGCGATTTCGGGCATTCTCCAGTGGGAACCGGCGAATTGCGGCGCGGCCGGGGGTCACGTTGCGACAGGTGGTGCAAATATCTTCCGGACCCCCCACAGCAGCACCTCCGCACCACCGCCCCGCGCCGCCGACCGGCGCCCGGGGACGTACGGCCACAACAAATGGTCCGAGGAGAGATTGACGTATGACCGAGGCAGCGACTCGGCGCACACCGGGCACGCCCTGCTGGACGAGTCTGATGGTGCACGACCTTGCCGCGACACAGGACTTCTACCACGCCGTGTTCGGCTGGGAGTTCACACCGGGCCCGCAGCAGCTCGGCGCGTACGTCCGCGCCGTACAGGGCGCACGGCCGGTCGCCGGGCTGGGTGAGCTGCCTCCGGAGCGCCATCTTCCGGTGGCCTGGATGACCTATCTGGCCTCGGACGACACCAATGAGACGGCCGAGATGATCCGCGCCTGCGGCGGCACCGTGGCGGTGGGCCCGCTCGACGCGGACGAGGCCGGACGGATGCTGCTGGCGGCCGACCCGGAGGGCGCGGTGTTCGGGGTGTGGCAGGAGGTGCACCAGCCGGAGACCCCGGCGGGCGGGGCGCCGGGCACCCCCGTCTGGCACGAGCTGATGACCCGTTCCGCTACCGGCGTCGCCAAGTTCTACCAGATGGTCTTCGGTTACCAGCCGGAGCCCACCGGCCCGGGCGACTCCGGCGGCCACACCCTGCGGCTGGACGGGCAACCGGTCTGTGCGATCCAGAGTGTGGGCCGTGCGCTGCCGCGCGACCGGGGGCCGCACTGGATGACCCATTTCGCGGTGGCGGACGTGGACGAAGCGGTGGGCCGGGTGGCCGCGTCCGGCGGACAGGTGGTGCGGCCGCCGTCGGAGGGGCCGGCCGGCCGCTCGGCCACGGTGACGGATCCGGAAGGCGCCGACTTCACCGTCGTACGGGCCGCGGACCGCTGACGGTACGACGGCCACGGCTGTTCGGGACGCCCCTCAGGCGGAGGTGGCGGCCGGCTCGTGGCGCCGCCGGTGCGCGGTCCCGTCCGGCCTCGCACCGGTGCCCTCCCGCCCCGAGGGCGCGTCGACCGGCAGCACATCCGGTGACAGGGTGGCCGCGTGGGCGGTGGCGGCCGTCATCCGGCGCCGGTGGTGGCGGCGGCACAGCACCTCGTAACCGACCGGATTCTCCGGCTGGTTGACATCGCCCACGACGACCTGCGCGCCCTCCACGACCATCCGGCCGCCGACGGTACGGGCGTTGTGCGTCGCCCGCGCACCGCACCAGCACAGCGCCTCGACCTGCAACACCTCCACCCGGTCGGCGAGTTCCACCAGCCGCTGCGAGCCGGGGAAGAGTTTGCTGCGGAAGTCGGTGGTGATGCCGAAGGCGAAGACGTCCACGCCCAGGTCATCGACGATCCGGGCGAGTTGGTCGATCTGGGCCGGGGCGAGGAACTGCGCCTCGTCCACGATGACGTAGTCGGCGCGGCCCCCGGCGGTCAGCACCCCGACCACATGGGTGTAGAAGTCCAGGTCCCGGGCGGCCTCGACCGCCTCGATGGCCAGCCCGAGCCGCGAGGAGAGCCTGCCCTTGCCCGCCCGGTCGTCCCGGGCGTAGATCACCCCTTGCAGTCCGCGCGCCGAGCGGTTGTGCTCGATCTGCAGAGCGAGGGTGCTCTTTCCGCAGTCCATGGTTCCGGAGAAGAACACCAGCTCGGGCATGAGGGTGGCAGAGCCTTTCGTACGGCGGGTGACGGATCGCGCTTCAGGAGCGTACTTCGAGGAGCGGCACCAGCTGCTCCACGGGGGTCATCGAACCGTGCAGCCCCACCATCGCGGACTCCTTCGGCTCGGACTCCGAGGCGACGATGGCGACGTCGGCGGCGGCCGCCGCCACCACGTCGCCGATCCGCCGGTAGACCCGCTCGTCCACCCCGCCGCCGTCGCCGGGCCGTCCGAACCAGCCCGCCTCGATGGCCTCGTCGCGCCCGGCCACCCACATCCGGTCGCCCAGCACCTCGCGCCAGACGGCCAGTACATCACCGGCGGCGCCGGGGACCGCGTACACATGCCGGGCGCGGCCCTCGCCGCCCAGCAGCGCGACGCCCGCCCGCAGTTCCCAGTCCTCGTCGAAGTCGATCCGCGACTCAGGGTCGAACGGGATGTCGATCATGCCGTGGTCGGCGGTGATGTAGAGGGCGGTACGGGGCGGGAGTTGTTCGGCGAGCCGCTGGGCGAGCCGGTCCACGTACCGCAGCTGGTCCCGCCACTCCGCGGAGTCCACACCGAAGCGATGGCCCTTGCCGTCCACTTCGCTGTAGTACGTGTAGACCAGGGAGCGGCCCCCGGCGGCGAGTTGCTCGGCGGCGAGGTCCATCCGCTCCTCGCCGGAGAGCCGTCCGTGAAAGGTGCCGCCGCTCAGCGCGATCTTGGTGAGCGGGGTCTCCCCGAAGGTCGGCGCGGAGACCTGGCAGGTGTGCACGCCCGCGGCGTCGGCGCGCTGGAACACCGTGGGGTACGGCTGCCAGAGATACGGATCCGTCCAGGGCTGCCAGCGCAGCTGGTTCATCAGATGGCCGGTGGCGGGGTCGGCCACGGTGTACCCGGGCAGCCCGTGGGCGCCCGGCGGCAGCCCGGTGCCCACCGACGCCAGGGAGGTCGCGGTGGTGGACGGGAAGCCCGCGGTCAGCGGTGCTCCGGTGCCGTTCAGCGAGCTGGACAGCAGCGTGGTCAGAAAGGGCGCCTCGGCCGGGTGGGCGCGCAGCAGCTCCCAGCCGAGACCGTCGATCAGGAAGACGCAGACCCGGTCGGCGGGTGCGAGGGCGAGACCGGAGGCGAACCCCGGGATCTCCTGTCCCGCGGCGATGGCGGGCAGCAGGTCGGCCAGCGAACCGGAGCCGTACTTCGGCAGCGGCGCGGCGCGCGGGTCGAGCGGAGCGGGCTCGGGCCAGGCGGAGCCGGCCGGGGTGACGGGACCGAGGGCGGAGCCGGACATCAGCGGCCGGAGTCCGGCGTGGCCGCGGTGGCCTCCGAGAGCGCCTGGGCGAAGGCGAGGGTCTGGCGGACGCTGTCAGGACCGTCGCCCGCCTCGCTGACGCGCAGGCTCAGGTCGTCGGCGGTGGAGGAGCCGGTGTAGCCGTGGTCCGCCTCGCAGTTGGGGTCGCCGCACGCGGCGGGCTCCAGGTCCAGCCGGTTGACCGCGCCCCACCCGATGGTGAGCACGACCTCCCGCGGCAGGGTGCCCGGGGTGTACGACTCGGGGTTGGCGACGACCCGGCTGAGCACCACCGAGGAGATCCGCTGGAGCTTCACCGACTCGGTGGAGGTGGTGGCGTACGGCGACGGAGAGGTGCCGTCCGCGGCCTGCTCGTCGGTGTGGCTGACGATGAAGCGGTTGCGGGTGAGGACGAGGACCGTGACATGCCGGCGGACCTCGTTGGCGTCGAAGGTGGTCTCCTGGTGGACGAGGTACGAGACGATCGGTTCCCCGCCCACGGCGGCCTCCACCGCCTCGGCCACGAGTGCCGGGTAATAGCCGCTGCGCTCGATCGCCGCTCGCAGCCCCTGGGTCGTCGTACCGGTCTTCGCCATGTGCACCATCCTAATCCGTGGGTGCGGCCGCTCCGGCCGTACGAGGGGGCGGACGGCCGGTTCGGAACCCACCGGGGCCGTGGCCGGGGGGACCGTCCGGGATGCGGTGTCCCCGTCTCAGGACCTCCTGGTGGGGTCAGCAGGCCTGGTGGGGTCAGTAGGCGGGGAGGTGGCGGGGGCCGAGGTCGGTGCGGACGGGAGGTGGGGCGAGGCGGGCGGAGGCGCCGAGCACCGACAGACCGCGCTGAGCGACAACGACCGGTTCGAGGTCGACCGCGACTATCTCGGGGTGGTCGTCGACCAGACGTGACACCCGCAGCAGCAGCTCCTCCAGGGCCGCGGTGTCCACGGGCTTGGAGCCGCGCCAGCCGAAGAGGAGCGGGGCGGTCCGGATGGACCGGATGAGCTCGGCGGCGTCCTGGTCGGTGGCCGGGACGAGGCGGTGGGCGGTGTCGCCGAGCAGTTCGGAAGGGGCACCGGCGAGGCCGAAGGAGAGCACGGTCCCGGCCGCGGGGTCGATCGCGGCCCGGACCACGGTGTCCACACCGCGTGGCGCCATCCGCTGGACGACCAGCCCCAGTTCCTCGGGCGGGCCGAGGTAGTCGGTCAACTCGGCGTAGGCGCGGCGCAGTTCCACCTCGCTGCCGAGCCCGAGCCGTACACCGCCCAGGTCGGTGCGGTGGCGCAGCTGGGGGGCGGTGGGCTTGAGGGCGACCGGGAAGCCGAGCCGCTCGGCGGCCCGGACCGCGGCGTCGGGGCCGGGCGCGGGCAGGGCGGGCAGCACGCTGACCCCGTAGCGGGCCAGCAGCCGCTGGGTGTCGGCGGCGGACAGCTCCACACCGGCGGCGGCGGCGGCCCCGGTGTCGTCCGGCGGCGGGGCGCCGGGGTGCGGTCCGCCGTCGGCCGGGACGCCGGATACCGGAAGATCAGGGGTCGGGACGCCGGGGGCCGGGGTGCTCTCGGCGGGGGCGACCTCGGCCGGGGCGAGCAGGACCTCGATGTCGGCCGCGGCCCCGGCCTCGTCGATGTCGTCGTACTCCGGCACCCGTCCGGGCTCGGCGGACTCCTGCCGCCAGCGCGCGTACCGCACGGCCTCGGCCAGCGCCCGTACGGCCCGCTCCGCCGCGGGGTACGCGGGGATCCGCCGGGTCCGCGGGGTGCCCCCGTCGCTGACCCCGGCCAGGGCCTCCACCAGGTCGGGGATCTCCAGGTGGACCACGGCCACGGGCTTGGTGCCGCCGGGCCCGGGGGCCGCGTCGGCCGCCTCGCGCACGGCCGCGGCGAGATCGGCGGCGCAGGTGTCGCCGACCCAGGGGATGGCGGTGACGACGACCGCGTCGCACCCGTCGTCGGCGAGCGCCTCGGTGAGCGCGGAGCGGAAGTCGCCGGGATCGGCGGCCGTGGTCAGGTCGCGGGGCGGCAGCGGGCGCAGCCCCTCGGTGAGACAGGCGTCGTAGGTGAGCAGCCCCAGGGACTCGGAGTTGCCGAGGATGCCGACCCGCGGCCCGGCCGGGAGCGGCTGGGAGGCGAGCAGGACACCGACGTCGGCGAGCTCGGTGATGGTGTCGACCCGGATGACGCCCGCCTGCCGCAGCAGGGCGGAGACGGTGGCGTCGGGGATCCCGGTGGCGGGCACGGCATGGCCGGTGGGCGCGCTGCCGCTGTGGCGGGCGCCCTTGACCACCACCACCGGTTTGACGGCGGCGGTGCGCTTGGCGAGCCGGGTGAACTTCCGCGGGTTGCCGATGGATTCCAGGTACATCAGGGCGACGTCGGTCTGCGGGTCGTCGTACCAGTACTGGAGGAGGTCGTTGCCCGAGACGTCGGCGCGGTTCCCCGCGGAGACGAAGGTCGATATCCCGGCGATCCCGGGCAGACCGGCCTGCCCGGCACCGCGCCGGTGCAGCCCGGACAGCAGCGCGATGCCGATGGCCCCGGACTGGGTGAACAGCCCGAGCCGTCCGGGGACGGGCAGTTGCGGGGAGAGGGAGGCGTTCAGCCGCACGCCGTCGGCGGTGTTGATGACGCCGAAGGCGTTGGGGCCGATGACGCGCATGCCGTAGGTGCGCGCCTGGCGGACCAGGTCGCGCTGGCGGGCGCGGCCCTCGGGCCCGCTCTCGGCGTATCCGGCGGAGAGGACGACCAGGCTCTGGACGCCGTGCTCACCGCAGTCGGCCGCCACCGACGGCACCTGCTCGGCGGGGACGGCGACGACGGCCAGGTCGACCGGGCCGTCGATCTCGCGCAGCGAGCGGTGGCCGGGGACGCCCTCCGGGTCCAGGGGCGCGCCGCCCTCGGGGAAAGCGCGGTTGACGGCGTACAGCCGCCCGGTGAAGCCCCCGTCGAGGAGGTTGCGCAGCACTGTGCGGCCGACGCCGCCGGGGGCGCGTCCGGTGCCGATGACGGCGACGGAGCCGGGGGCGAGCAGCCGCTGCACGGAGCGGGCCTCGGCCCGCTGCTCGCGGGCGCGCATGACGGCCACGGACCGGTCGGTGGGTTCGAGGTCGAACTCGAGGCGGACGACGCCGTCCTCGAAGCTGCGCTGCTGGGTGTAGCCCGCGTCCGTGAACACCTTGATCATCTTGGTGTTGGCGGGCAGCACCTCGGCGACGAAGCGGCGGATGTCGCGTTCCCGCGCGACCGCGGCGATGTGCTCCAGGAGGGCGGAGGCGACACCGCGGCCCTGATGGGCGTCCTGGACCAGGAAGGCGACCTCGGCCTCGTCGGCGGGTGCGCTGGCCGACCGGCCCCGGCCGTCGATGCGGTCGTAGCGCACGGTGGCGATGAACTCGCCCCCCACGATGGCCGCCAGACCCACCCGGTCGACGTAGTCGTGGTGCGTGAAGCGGTGGACATCGCGGTCGGACAGGCGCGGATAGGGGGCGAAGAAGCGGTAGTACTTCGACTCGTCGGAGACATGCTCGTAGAAGCTGACCAGCCGCTGCGCGTCATCGGGGGTGATGGGGCGGATCTGAGCGGTACCACCGTCCCGGAGCACCACGTCGGCCTCCCAGTGGGTCGGGTAGGCGTGCTGGTCCGGCGGCGTCGGCATGGGGCAAGCGTACGGGCCGGGAGGTCATCGGGAGCAGGTCCGAACGGTCCCCACCGGAATCGGGAGCGGGTCCGAATGGTGGACCCCCTTGCGTCGGGGCCGGGTGTCGGGGGAAGGTCCGTATCGGACCGGTCCGGGCACTCCCGGGCTCACTCGGACATCGTTCGGGTGAACCCGGACACCGTATGATTTTGGTCTAGACAACAGCACCCGTCACACCTGAAGGGCAACACCATGGCTGAGCGCCGCGTCACCATCGGCTGGGCCGAGGGCCTGCACGCCCGCCCCGCGTCGATCTTCGTCCGGGCGGCCACCGCCGCGGGCGTCCCCATCACGATCGCCAAGGCCGACGGCACCCCGGTCAACGCCGCCTCCATGCTGGCCGTGCTCGGCCTGGGCGCGCAGGGCGGCGAGGAGGTCGTGCTGGCCTCCGACGCGGACGACGCGGAGATCGCGCTCGACCGTCTGGCGAAGCTCGTGGCGGAGGGTCTCGAGGAGCTTCCCGAGACGGTCTGACCCGCCCGGTGATTCGGCTCTCGCATTCCGCCGGATCTTCTTTCGCGCGACAGGGCCGCGGTGACCCATTCCGGTCACCGCGGCCCTGTCGTTTCCGAATTCCTGCCCCGTTGCGCCTGCCCCCTGTGAAGCCGCTCTCCTCGCAACCGCCCCTTTGCAATCGCCTTTGTAAAGGAACGCAGTCGGGAACTTGTATACGGGAACCGTGTTAATTCCGCCCGCTCGCCGTGTTGACGGAATGTTTCGAAGTTCTCACCTGAGCCGGACGGCGCAGCCGGTATTCCGAGAGCGCGCGCTCGGTGTGCGCGGTGGCGATGATCCGGGCGCGATCGGCGTCGCCGCGCGCCACCGCGTCCACCAGCGCGCCGTGCTCCGCCCAGGACTCCACGGCCCGCACCGCCGGGTCGGACCGCCCGGCACCGCCGCCCGGCACGGGCCGCTCCGGCCGCCGCGCCGGGTCGGCCGCGTACACCCACGCGATCTTGCGCCGCACCTGGACGAGCAGCCCGGCCAGACTCGGACTGCCCGACGCCTGGGCGAGCGTCTCATGGAACCAGTCGCCCAGGGGCGGCAGTTCGCCGAGGCAGCCGCGGCGGGCCCGCTCCTGGCCGAGCCGGACGAGGCCGCGCAGCACCTTCAGATGGGCCTCGGTGCGGCGCTGGGCGGCGCGGGCGGCGCCCAGCGGCTCCAGCAGCCCACGGATGTCGAGGAGGTCCGCCGCCTCCCGCTCGGAGGGCTGGGCGACACAGGCGCCCGCATGGCGCCGGGTGGTCACGAACCCCTCGGACTCCAGGGTGCGCAGGGCCTCCCGGACGGGCACCCGCGAGACGCCGTAGCGGCGCGCGAGCAGTTCCTCGGTGAGCCGGCCGCCGGGCGGATAAGCACCGGATACGATGTCGTCGCGAATGGCCGTGCACACCGCTTGCGCCGAAATCCGCCGACCGCCCGGGATGGCGGTGGTATCCCCGTTCACTTCCGGTCCCGCCACAGTCGAACCTCCGCCTTAATCCCAGCGAAACGCACCCGGTCGACGGGCGTTCGACAACTCTATTCCAAACCGGCGGAATTTCCGATGGCGAGCCGGAATTCATGGATATTTTTGGTCAGCGGGGGCGGGTGGCGCATGCCGAAGGCCCCGTCCGGTCCTTGGGTTCTAACGGTCCTCGCAACACCCGCGATCTGTGGGAGTTGCGAGGACCGTGGCCGTTGGACGGGATGATCTTGCGGGGTTGAGGGAGCGTTTCCTTGCGCGGCTGGATGCCGTGGGGAACGTGACCGTGGTGGCGCGTGAGCTGGGGGTGAACCGGAACACTGCCTTCGGCTGGGCCCGAAAGGCCGGACGGACCTCGGTGCGCCTGCCTCGGCGGCACCCCGGGCGCGACGAGTACGAGCGGCTTCGGGCCGCCGGTGTCGCACGTCGGGTGGCGGCCCTGCAGGTCGGGGTGAACGAGCGCACGGCCAAGGACTGGGACTGGGGCGTCAAGAAGACCGGCACCACGCGCACTTACGCTGACGGCCGCCGTGTCGACTACAGCACCGGGACCGTCACGATGTGCGGTGTGACCACGGCACCGGTGGGCCTGACGGCCCTGGAGAAGCAGCTTCACCCGCGGTTCCTAGCGCTCGCCGAGCGCGAGAAGATCCGCGATCTGCGCGCGGCGGGGCAGTCGCTGAGGGCGATCGGACGGGTCCTGGGACGGCCGGCGAGCACCATCAAGCGGGAGATCGACGCGAACTCGGGCAGCGAGGGCTACCAGCCCTACGCCGCCCACCGGGCAGCGGCAGCGCGCAGACCCCGGCCCAAGGAGCGCAAACTGCTGCGCGAGGGACGGCTGCGCCGCTTCGTCCGGGACGGACTGCGCCAGCGGTGGTCACCGGCACAGATCTGCCACGCTCTACGGAGAGAGCATCCCGACGACGAGAGCATGCGGGTGAGCGTGGAGACGGTCTACCAGGCACTGTATTTCCAGGCCCGCGGCGGCCTGAAGCGGGAAGTGCAGGCCGCCATCCGTTCCGGCCGGACCCGCCGCAAACCGCGCCGGGACTCCCAGCGGCGCACGCCCCGGTTCATCGACCCGATGGTGATGATCAGCGACCGTCCCGCCGACGTCGAGGACCGGGCCGTGCCCGGTCACTGGGAAGGCGACCTGATCATCGGCGCGGGCGGGCGCTCCGCGATCGCCACCCTGGTCGAGCGCAGCACCCGTTACACCCTGCTGGTCCATCTGCCGGGCGGGGCCCACGACGCCGAGACCGTCCGCGACGGCCTCGTTGCCACGATCCAGACCCTGCCCGCCCACCTGCGCGGCTCCCTCACCTGGGACCAGGGCAGCGAGATGGCACGCCACAAGCAGTTCAGCATGGCCACCGGCATGCCCGTCTACTTCTGCGACCCCGCCAGCCCCTGGCAACGCGGCTCGAACGAGAACACCAACGGCCTCCTGCGCCAGTACTTCCCGAAAGGCACCGACCTCAGCGTCCACAGTCCCGAAGACCTCGAACACGTCGCCCAGGAACTCAACGGCCGCCCACGCAAGACGCTCGGCTGGGATACCCCAGCCGAGCGTCTACGTGATCTACTCACCACCTGAAACCAAGTGGTGTTGCGACGACCCCTTGAATCCAAGGTCCGGCGGACGGGGCCTTGGCACGGTCCTGGTGCGCGGGGTGTCCCCGTGGGGACACGGCACGGTCGCGGTGGGGTCAGACGCTGACGCCGTGGGAGCGCAGGTACGCCACGGGGTCGATGTCCGAACCGTAGTCGGGGCTGGTGCGCGCCTCGAAGTGCAGATGCGGTCCGGTGACGTTGCCGGTGGCGCCCGACAGGCCGATCTGCTGGCCCGGGGTGACCTTCTGGCCGACCGAGACGTTGAGCGAGGACATGTGGCCGTACTGGGTGTACGTGCCGTCCTTCATCTTGATGACGATGTTGTTGCCGTACGAACCGCCCCAGCCCGCCTCGACGACCTCACCGGCGCCCACGGCGTGCACCGTGGTGCCCGAGGCGGCGTGGAAGTCGATGCCGGTGTGGCTGCCGGAGGACCACAGACCGCTGGACGCCTGGTAGCCGGTGGAGACGTAGGAGCCCGAGATCGGCGCGACGAAGGTGTTGAGGCGCTTGCGCTCGGCCTCGCGCGCGGCGCGCTCCTTGGCGGCGCGCTCCGCCTTGGCCTTCTTCGCGGCCGCCTCGGCCTTCCTGGCGGCCTCCTGACGGGCGATGGTCTCGGCCCGCGCCTTGGCCGCGGCCTCCGCGGCGGCGGTCTCCTGGGACTGCGCCTGGGCCTGGATCTGGTCGGCCAGCCCCTCGTCGATCACGATCGCCTGCTGCAACCCGGTCTGCTCGGGAGCGGGTGCCTCGTCGGAGGCGGCCAGGGCGGGACCGGCGATACCGGCGACGACGCCCGAGGCGATGGTGGTGACTCCCGCGATGTTCGCGCCGGTGCGGACGGACCGTCGGGGACGGCGGTGCTTCCCGGTGGCACGGGTGAACGCCATGCTGTGGCGCACTCCTTTCCTTCCTTCTCGCCTACCGGGTTAGCTGACGGGTTCGGAGCAGGAAGGTCTCCTACGGCCCCCTCGCCCCGGAGGACAAGGCGCCCGATTCACCCCAGGGGACATTGGGTCCCCGGCTCCCCTGGCTCGCGCCGTACGGGGACTCGGCGATGACTGCCCGTGCCGCGGGCGCGGCGTGTAGATGGCGAACAGCCGGACTGACGCTAAACGGGGCGTCTTTCGATCACCAAACAGATCCGGATTTTTGTTGCCCTCCCCACAAACCAAACACCCAACCCTCCTATAAAACGGGCATTCGGAAGGACCCTGACATCGCACTCGATGTCAGGGCCCTTCCGCTGACGGCCCGTCGGACCGCCGGAGGCCCTGCCGGGGTCAGCCCGAGACGACGGTCACCTCACCGATGCCCAGCGCCCGGACCGGCTCCTCGATCGCCGAGGCGTCCCCGACCAGCACCGTGACCAGCCGGTCCGCCGGGAAGGCGCTCACCACGGCGGCGGTGGCCTCCACCGTTCCGGCCTCGGCGAGCCGGGCGTACAACTGCGCCTGGAAGTCGTCCGGAAGGTGCTGCTCGACCTGGTCGGCGAGGGTGCCCGCGACCGCGGCCGCGGTCTCGTACTTCAACGGGGCGACGCCCACGAGGTTCTGCACGGCGACATCGCGCTCGGCGTCCGTCAGCCCCTCGTCCTTCACGGTGCGCAGCACCTTCCAGAGGTCCTCCAGCGCGGGGCCGGTGACCTCGGTGGCCACCGAGCCGCTGATCGCCAGCATCGCGGCACCGGTGGACCCGCCGGACGGCGAGGAGGCCGTGGAGCGCAGCACCTGGCAGAAGGAGCGCACCCCGTAGGTGTAGCCCTTCTCCTCGCGCAGCACGCGGTCGAGCCGGGAGGTGAGGGTGCCGCCCAGGCAGTAGGTGCCCAGCACCTGGGCGGGCCAGACGCGGTCGTGGCGGTCGGCCCCGATCCGGCCGATCAGCAGCTGGGTCTGGACCGCCCCGGGCCGGTCGACGATCACCACCCGACCGGTGTCGTCGGCCACGATCGGCGGGACCTGCCGGGGCGCGGCCGTGCCGCCCGTCCAGGCGCCGAGGGTGTCGGCGAGGGCCTGGTCGAGGTCGACCCCGCCGAGGTCGCCGACCACGACGGCGGTCGCGGTGGAGGGGCGGACATGCGCCTCGTAGAAGGCGCGCACGGCCGCGGCGTCGATGCCCTCGACCGTCTCCTCGGTGCCCTGGCGCGGCCGGGACATCCGCGACTCGGCCGGGAACAGCTCCTTGGACAGTGCCATGGAGGCGCGGCGGGCCGGGTTGGCCAGCTCGTGCGGGATCTCGTCCAGCCGGTTCCGCACCAGCCGCTCGACCTCGCTGTCGGGGAAGGCGGGGGCGCGCAGCGCGTCGGCGAGCAGCCCCAGCGCCTTGGGCAACCGGGAGACCGGGACCTCCAGGGAGACCCGCACACCCGGGTGGTCGGCGTGGGCGTCCAGGGTGGCACCGCAGCGCTCGAGCTCGGCGGCGAACTCCTCGGCGTCGTGCTTGTCGGTGCCCTCGGACAGGGCGCGCGCCATGATGGTGGCCACCCCGTCGAGCCCGGCGGGCTCGGCGTCCAGCGGGGCGTCCAGATTGACCTCGACGGCCACGACCTGCTGGCCGGGGCGGTGGCAGCGCAGCACCGTGAGCCCGTTGGACAGCTCACCGCGCTCGGGGGCCGGGAAGGCCCACGGCCTGGGGGCCCCGCCGACGGGCTGCGGGTGGAAGGTCATGGTCGCGGTGACGGCGTCGCTCACTGGGCCGCCTCCCCTTCTGCGTCGGTGTCGTCGGCGGCGTCATCAGCGGCGTCATCAGCGGTGTCCGCGCCCTGGACGGGCTCGTAGACCAGCACGGCGCGGTTGTCCGGGCGCAGCCGCGCGGCGGCCACCGCCCGCACCTCCTCGGGCGTGATGTCGAGCACCCGCTCCACGGCGGTCAGCGCCAGCTGCGGATCGCCGAACAGCACGGCGAAACGGCACAGCTCGTCCGCCCGGCCGCCGACGGTGGCCAGCCGGTCCAGCCACTCGCGCTCGATCTGCGCCTGGGCACGCTCCATCTCCTGCGGGGTCGGCCCCTCCTCGGCGAAGCGGGCCAGCTCCTCGTCGACCGCGGTCTCGATGGCGGGCACCTCGACCCCGCCGGAGGTCTTCACGTCCAGCCAGCCGAGCGAGGGCGCGCCCGACAGCCGCAGCAGCCCGAATCCGGCCGCGACGGCCGTGCGGTCGCGGCGCACCAGGCGGTTGTGGAGCCGGGAGGACTCGCCGCCCCCGAGCACGGTCAGCGCCAGGTCGGCCGCGTCGGCCTCGCGGGTGCCGTCGTGCGGCAGCCGGTAGGCGGCCATCAGGGCGCGGGCGGGGACCTCCTCCTCCACGACCTCGCGCAGCTGCTCGCCGATCACCTCCGGGAGCGTGCCGTCGCGGGGCGGCCGCTTGCCGTCGTGGGAGGGGATGGAGCCGAAGTACTTCTCGACCCAGGCGAGGGTCTGCTCGGGGTCGATGTCGCCGACGACCGACAGCACCGCGTTGTTCGGCGCGTAGTAGGTGCGGAAGAAGGCGCGCGCGTCCTCCAGGGAGGCCGCGTCCAGGTCGGCCATCGAGCCGATGGGGGTGTGGTGGTACGGGTGGCCCTCGGGGTAGGCCATGGCGACCAGCTTCTCGAAGGCCGTGCCGTACGGCACGTTGTCGTAGCGCTGGCGGCGCTCGTTCTTGACGACGTCCCGCTGGTTCTCCAGGCTCTCCTCGTCCAGCGCGGTCAGGAGGGACCCCATCCGGTCCGCCTCCAGCCACAGCGCCAGCTCCACCTGGTGGGTGGGCATGGTCTCGAAGTAGTTGGTGCGCTCGAAGCTGGTCGTGCCGTTGAGCGAGCCGCCGGCGCCCTGCACCAGCTCGAAGTGGCCGTTGCCCGTCACCTGGGCCGAGCCCTGGAACATCAGGTGCTCGAAGAGGTGAGCCAGGCCCGTGCGCCCCTTGACTTCGTGGCGCGAGCCGACGTCGTACCAGAGGCAGATCGCGGCGACCGGGGTCAGGTGGTCCTCGGAGAGCACCACCCGCAGTCCGTTGGCCAGCCGATGCTCGGTCGCTTTCAGGCCGCCGGAGCCGGCCTGTTGCGTGGCCGTGTGACCCATGGGCATGTACGTCCCTTCGATCGCGTGATGGAGGCGGTGCGAGCCGCGTGATGAGCGCTCCTGTCACTGTATGCAAGCGCACGGACATCTGGCGAAGTTCCGGTCCCGTTCCGCCCCGCGAGGGTGCCGCGGACCGCCGCCGTGACCCCTGTGGGAGGGGCCCCGCGGGCGGCCGCGGGAGGGGACGCGGCCACGCTCGTCCATGGCCCGTTCCACAGTTGTCGGCGGGGCGGGCCACAATGGACGCCGTCAGATCCCGCCCCGGCAGTTGAAGGAGCCGCACGCGCGATGGCCCGCCGCAGCACGAAGACCCCGCCGCCGGACGACTTCGAGGAGCGCATCCTCGACATCGACGTCGTCGACGAGATGCAGGGCTCCTTCCTTGAGTACGCCTACTCGGTCATCTATTCGCGTGCGCTGCCCGACGCCCGCGACGGGCTCAAGCCCGTGCACCGCCGCATCCTCTACCAGATGAACGAGATGGGGCTGCGCCCCGAGCGCGGCTTCGTGAAGTGCGCCCGCGTCGTGGGCGAGGTGATGGGAAAGCTCCACCCGCACGGCGACGCCTCGATCTACGACGCGCTGGTGCGCATGGCGCAGCCGTTCTCGATGCGGCTGCCGATGGTCGACGGCCACGGGAACTTCGGCTCGCTGGGCAATGACGACCCGCCCGCGGCGATGCGCTACACCGAGTGCCGGATGGCCTCGGCCACCTCGCTGATGACCGAGTCCATCGACGAGGACACGGTCGACTTCGCACCGAACTACGACGGCAGTGAGCAGGAGCCGGTCACCCTGCCCGCCGCCTATCCGAACCTGCTGGTCAACGGCACGTCCGGAATCGCGGTCGGTATGGCGACCAATATGGCCCCGCACAATCTGGGCGAGGTGATCGCCGCCGCCCGCCATCTGATCAAGCACCCGGGCGCCGATCTGGACACGCTGATGCGGTTCGTGCCCGGCCCCGACCTGCCGACCGGCGGCCGGATCGTGGGTCTCGGCGGCGTCCGGGACGCCTATGAGAACGGCCGCGGTACCTTCAAGATCCGCGCCACGGTGGCGGTGGAGGACGTGACCGCCCGCCGCAAGGGGCTGGTCGTCACCGAACTGCCCTTCACCGTGGGCCCCGAGAAGGTCATCTCGAAGATCAAGGACCTGGTCGGCTCGAAGAAACTCCAGGGCATCGCGGACGTCAAGGACCTCACCGACCGCCAGCACGGCCTGCGGCTGGTGATCGAGGTGAAGAACGGCTTCAACCCCGAAGCCGTGCTGGAGCAGCTCTACAAGCTCACGCCGATGGAGGAGTCCTTCGGTATCAACAATGTGGCGCTGGTGGACGGCCAGCCGCTCACCCTGGGGCTCAAGGAGCTGCTGGAGGTCTATCTCGACCACCGCTTCGAGGTCGTGCGGCGGCGCAGCGAGTTCCGGCGCGGCAAGCGGCGCGACCGGCTGCACCTGGTCGAGGGTCTCCTGGTCGCCCTGCTCGACATCGACGAGGTCATCCGGCTGATCCGCTCCAGCGACAACGCGGCGCAGGCCAAGGAAGCCCTCATGTCGCGCTTTGAACTCTCCGAGATCCAGACGCAGTACATCCTGGACACCCCGCTTCGGCGCCTGACCAAGTTCGACCGTATCGAGCTGGAGTCGGAGCGTGACCGGCTCAAGGCGGAGATCGAGGAGCTGACCCGGATCCTGGACTCCGACGCCGAGCTGCGCAAGCTGGTCTCCTCCGAACTGGCCCAGGTGGCCAAGAAGTTCGGCACCCCCCGGCGGACGGTGCTGCTGGAGTCGTCGAACGCGCCGGTCACCGCGGTGCCACTGGAGGTCGCGGACGACCCGTGCCGGGTGCTGCTGTCCTCCACCGGCCTGCTGGCCCGCACCGCGAACGGAGAGCCGTTCCCGGTCGAGGGACAGGCCAAGCGCGCCAAGCACGATGTGATCGTCTCGGCGGTCCCGGCCACGGCCCGCGCCGATGTGGGCGCGGTGACCTCCACCGGGCGGCTGCTGCGGCTGTCGGTGATCGACCTGCCGATCCTCCCCGAGAAGGCCGGGCCCCCCAACCTGGCGGGCGGGGCGCCGATCGCGGAGTTCCTGACCCTGGAGGAGGGCGAGGAGCTGATCTGCCTCACCACCCTCGACGAGTCCTCACCGGGGCTCGCGATCGGCACGGAGCAGGGCGTCGTCAAGCGCGTGGTCCCCGACTATCCGGCCCACAAGGAGGAGCTGGAGGTCATCGGGCTCCGGGACGGCGACCGGATCGTGGGCGCGGTGGAGCTGCGCACCGGCGAGGAGGACCTGGTCTTCATCACCGACGACGCCCAGCTGCTGCGTTATCAGGCGAGCCAGGTGCGGCCGCAGGGCCGCCCGGCGGGTGGTATGGCGGGCATCAAGCTGGGCTCCGGCGCGAAGGTGATCTCGTTCACGGCCGTGGACCCGGCGGCGGACGCGGTGGTGTTCACGGTGGCGGGCGCACACGGCACGCTCGACGACTCGGTGCAGCAGTCGGCCAAGCTGACCCCGTTCGACCAGTACCCGCGCAAGGGCCGGGCGACGGGCGGGGTGCGCTGCCAGCGGTTCCTGAAGGGTGAGGACTGTCTCGTCCTGGCCTGGGCGGGTGCCACCCCGGCCCGCGCCGCGACGGCCACCGGAGCCGCGGCGACACTGCCCGACCCGGACCCGCGCCGGGACGGCTCGGGCATCCCGCTGGCGAAGCCGGTGGCGGTGGTGGCCGGGCCCGTGTGAGCCGGGCGGCGGGCCACCGGCCGCTGAAGCGGGCGGGGGCGCGCGGCACCGCGGAACGCTGGACGCGGGGGCGCGGCACCACGGGGTGCCGCGCCCCCGCGCGTGCGGAGGGGTGGCGACCCGCCCCGTGCGGCTGCCTCAGCGACGTGGTGCGGCTCAGTGGCCGCTGCCGTTGCGGCGGGCGCGGAGCTGCTGGAGGGCGACGCGGGCGCCGGAGTGTCCGCGGTCGGCGGCCCTGCGGAAGTGCCGCTCCGCCTCGCCCAGATTGCCCAGATCCATCTGCAGCGTGCCGAGGACCACCATCGCCGAGGTGTCCCCCGCGGCGACCGCCTTGCCCAGCCAGTGCACCGCCTCGGCGTACGCGCCCCGGTTGCCGAGCCCGATGCCGTAGACCGTCATGCCCTGTGGATCACCGGCGTGCGCCGCCTTGCGGGCGAGCGGCTCGGGAAGGGGCCGCCCGTCGCGGTAGGCCGCCCGCACCATCGACTTCAGGGCGGGATCCAGCCCCCGTCGTCCCCCGCGTCTCCCCCGGCGCTCGCGCCACCGCGCCCATAAACCGCTCATCCCAAGCCCCCTCCCCGCCCCCGTAGCCGCCATTCTCCCGTTCGCTTCCGCATCGCGGAACCGCGTGCACGGCGCTGAATACGGACCGTCATCGTCCGGCTGTGGGGCGCAGGAGGCACGATCCGGCTCATGTGGTGCTCCCTGTCCCACTCCGGCGCGCCAGGTCGATCGAGAGAGGTTAGGCTTACCTTCGTGAGCACGTGCGCGACTGCCTCCCGGGACCTGTCCGAGCCGCTCGCCGGGACGGCGGCCACCGCCCCCACCTGGCTGCTGGTCGAACAACCCGGTCCGTGGGGCACCGAGGCCCTCACGGCGAGTCATCTCGACCCGGCCGTGGGCCGCGCGCTGGAGCGCGCGGCCAAGGACACCGGCGTACGGGTCGCGCTCATCCGCCGCCCCGGCCGCCACGCCGATCTGCACACCGGTGCGCGGCACCGGGTGTTCGTCTCCCACACCCGGCCCGGCCGCTCCTGGATCCGCACCACCGCCCTCAACGACCCAGGACGGCTGCGCGCCCTCGACTTCGCGGCGCTGGGCGCCGGTGACCCGGCCGGTCTGACGCTGGCGGCACCGGACGACGGCGAACCCTCCGGCCGGCACACCGCCCAGGACGCCCCCGGGCAGTGGGAGGAGTACACCGGCGATCCGCTGGTGCTCGTCTGCACCAACGGCAAGCGGGACCGCTGCTGCGCCCTCCTGGGCCGTCCCCTCGCCGCCGAGCTCGTCGCCGCCGGCGTCGACGGCACCTGGGAGGTCACCCACATCGGCGGCCACCGCTTCTCCCCGACGCTTGTCGTCCTGCCGCACGGCTACACCTACGGGCGCGCCACCGCGCGGAGCGTGCGGAACGCCCTCGAGGCGCTGCGCGGCGGCCGCGTCGTCCTCGAGGGCTGCCGTGGCCGCTCCGCCTGGGAGCGGCCGGGGCAGGCGGCCGAGCTGGCCGTCCGCGCCATCACCGGCGAGGACGGCACGGAGGCGCTCACGGTGGCGCGGACCGAGGGCGCGGCCCCCACCTGGTCCGTGACCGTCGTGCACCGCGACGGCCGGGCGTGGCGGGTGAGCGTCGCCCAGGTCGCCTCCGCCCCGCCCCGCCCGGAGAGCTGCGGTTCCGCGCTGGGCTCCCCGGCCCGGATGGAGGTCGTCGGCATCCGTGCGACCCGGACCACCGCGGCCCACGCTCCCCGGCCGGTGCCCGCGGGCCGCCGCTGACCCGGTCACCCCGGGCCCCCGGCCGATCCGATCCACCGGACAGGGCCTGGCCCCGCGCCCCTCTCCGCCGGGCGGCCATGGACCCCGCCCCCGCGCCCTTGGTTACCCTTCGTTGCCATGAGCGCCGCGATACCGCCGCGGCCGCGGCTCGCGGCCATCAGGTGGCGCATCGGATGGCCCCGACGCGTCTTCTCCCAGGTCCTGCTGATGCAGCTGGCCATCGCCACGGGCGTCACCGTGCTCGCGACCGGCCTCTTCCTCGCCCCGCTCGGCTCGCAGCTGGACGACCAGGCCATGCGCCGTGCCCTCGCCATCGCGCAGACCACGGCCGCCCGGCCGCGGCTGGCCGAGGAGCTCCAGCACACCCGCCCCTCCCCTGGCGGCCCGGTGCAGACCGAGGCGGAGCGGATCCGCCGGGCGACCGGTGCCGAGTACGTCGTGATCATGGACCGGCACGGGGTCCGCTGGTCGCACACCTCCCCGCGCGAGATCGGCAGGCATGTCTCCACCGACCCCAGCGAGGCCCTCGCGGGCCGGGACGTCATGCAGATCGACCAGGGCACCCTCGGCCGCTCCGCACGCGGCAAGGTGCCGCTGCGCGACGCGGACGGCCGCATCGTGGGCGCCGTATCGGTCGGCATCGCGTACGAGACGGTGCGCGGGCGGCTGGTCGGCGCGGTGCCCGGGATGCTCGCGTACGCGGGCGGGGCGCTCGCCGTCGGTGCCCTCGCGGCGTATCTGGTCTCCCGCAGACTC
Source organism: Streptomyces sp. NA02950 (assembly GCF_013364155.1). Taxonomy (NCBI): domain Bacteria; kingdom Bacillati; phylum Actinomycetota; class Actinomycetes; order Kitasatosporales; family Streptomycetaceae; genus Streptomyces; species Streptomyces sp. NA02950. Next base: position 2,554,934 of record NZ_CP054916.1, read on the forward strand.
CAGCGGCGCACCCATGACCTGGCCTTCTCCGATATCTCGGCGCTGCTCGCCGAGCGCGAGGCGATGCTGCACGGCATCCGAGAGGGTGTTGTCGCCCTCGACGCGCGCGGCCGTATCCGGCTGCTGAACGACGAGGCGCAGCGGCTGCTGGAGCTGCGTACCGAGGACACCGGGCAGCCGCTGGAGGCGGTACTGCCACCGGGCCGTACGACCGATGTGCTCACCGGGCGGGTCACCGGCGCCGATCTGCTGACCGTCTCCGGCGGACGGGTCCTGGTCGCCAACCGGATGCCGACGGACGACGGCGGCGCCGTGGCCACCCTCCGCGACCGCACCGAGCTGGAGCGGCTGGGCCGCGAACTGGACGGCACCCGCGGGCTGATCGACGCCCTGCGCGCCCAGGACCACGAGCACGCCAACCGGATGCACACCCTCCTGGGCCTGCTGGAGCTGGGGCTGCACGAGGAGGCGACGGAGTTCATCACCGAGGCGGTCGGGGTGCACCGCGCCACCGCCGAGCAGGTCACCGAGCGGGTACACGACCCGCTGCTCGCCGCCCTCCTGGTGGGCAAGGCCACCGTCGCCACCGAGCGCGGGGTCTCCCTGGCCCTCGCCGACGACACCCTGCTGCCGGACCGGCTGGTGGATCCGCCGGGCCTGGTGACGATCGTCGGCAACCTCATCGACAACGCCCTGGACGCGGCCGTCGGCTCGCGCGAACCGCGGGTCGAGGTGGCGCTGTGCGCGGACGACCGCACGCGTACGGTGCTCCTGCGCGTCTCCGACACCGGCCCCGGTGTCCCCGCCGACCGTCGCGACCTGGTCTTCACCGAGGGCTGGTCGACGAAGGAGCCGCCCGCGCACGGGAAGCGCGGTATCGGTCTGGCCCTGGTGCGCCGCCTCGCCGAACGCCAGGGCGGCAGCGCACAGGTGTCCGACCGCGCGGGCGGGGGCGCGGAGTTCACCGTTGTCCTCCCCGAGGCGCTGGCCGAGGAACCGGGCGGGGCACCGCTGACCGCGACAGGAGAGCCACGATGAACGACAGACCCGGACCGCCCGCGCCCATCGAGGTACTGGTCGTGGACGACGATGTGCGCGTGGCCCGGGTGAACGCGGCCTACGTCGGCAAGGTGGCGGGCTTCCACGTGGCCGGATCGGCGCACTCGGCCGCCGAGGCGCTGGACTTCCTGGAGCGCGGCCACGCCGACCTGGTGCTGCTGGACCACTATCTGCCGGACGAGACGGGGCTCGCGCTGGTGGGGCGGCTGCGCCAGCTCGGCCACCACACCGACATCATCATGGTGACCGCCGCCCGCGACATCGGGACCGTCCAGGCGGCCATGCGTCACGGCGCGCTCCAGTACCTGGTCAAACCCTTCACCTTCGCCGGACTGCGCGCCAAGCTGGCGGGGTACGCGGCGCTGCGCCGTGCGCTGGAGGGCGGCGGCGAGGCCGGACAGGACCAGGTGGACCGGATCTTCGGCGCGCTGGGCGGTGCCTCGGCCGGCCCCGCGGAGCTGCCGAAGGGCCACTCCGCGCTCACCGCCGATCTCGTCCGCGAGGTGCTGCGCGGCGCCGAAGGACCGCTGTCGGCCCAGGAGGTCGCCGAGCGGTCGGCGCTGAGCCGGCAGACCGCACAGCGCTATCTGAAGCTGCTGGAGCGTACGGGCCGGGTGCGGCTCAGCCTCAAGTACGGCGAGACCGGCCGCCCCGAGCACCGCTATGTGTGGGTCTGAGCGGACTGCCCGCGCTGTGGCATCAGGCGGCTCCCGCCCCGGTGAGCGCCCGGACCTCCGTCTCCGCGTGCTTGGCCGCGTGCCCGGCGGTGTCCACGGCCGCGCCTGAGGTGACCGTGCCGATCCAGCCCGCGAGAAAGCCGAGCGGCACGGAGACCAGGCCCGGGTTCTCCAGCGGGAAGACATGGAAGTCCACCCCGGGGAAGATCGCGCCCGGACCGCCGGAGACGACCGGGGACAGCACCACCAGCACCACCGCCGGAACCAGACCCCCGTAGACCGACCACACCGCCCCCCGGGTGGTGAACCGCCGCCAGAACAGCGAATACAGCAGCACCGGAAGGTTTGCGGACGCGGCGGCGGCAAAGGCCAGCCCCACCAGGAAAGCCACATTGAGGTCCTGGACGAGCAGTCCGAGGCCGATCGCCGCCGCCCCGATCCCCACCGCGGCGAGCCGCGCGACCGCGACCTCGCTGCGCGGGGTGCGGTCCGCCCGGCGGCTCAGCGAGGCGTAGAGGTCATGGGCGACGGAGGCCGAGGAGGCGAGGGTGATACCCGCGACGACGGCCAGGATGGTGGCGAACGCGACCGCGGCGACGACCGCGAACAGCACCGTCCCCCCGGTCGACCCGGCGCCGCCGCCGAGGTCCAGCGCGAGCAGCGGAACGGCCGTGTTCCCGGCCGCGTTGGAGGACCGTACGGCGTCGGTGCCCAGCACCGCGGCCGCGCCGAAGCCGAGCACGATCGTCATCAGGTAGAAGCCGCCGATCAGGCCGATGGACCAGATGACCGAGCGCCGTGCGGCCCGGGCGGTGGGGACCGTGTAGAAGCGCGAGAGGATGTGCGGCAGCCCGGCGGTGCCCAGCACCAGGGCCAGCCCCAGGCTCACGAAGTCCAGCCGCGCGGTCCAGTCGCCGCCGTACTTGAGGCCGGGGGCCAGGAAGTCGGCGCCGTGCCCGCTGTGGCGCGCCGCCGAGCTCAGCAGCGCGTCGATGTCGCCCTGGAAGCGGACGAGCACGAGGACGGTCAGCGCGATCGCCCCGCCCATCAGCAGTACGGCCTTGATGATCTGGATCCAGGTCGTGGCGCGCATACCGCCGAGCGTCACGAAGACCACCATCAGGGTGCCGACACCGATGACCGTCCAGGTGCGGGCGTGGGCACCGGTCTCGCCGAGCAGCAGGGCGACCAGACTGCCCGCGCCGACCATCTGGGCGACGAGATAGAGCACGCAGACCGTGACGGACGAGACGCCCGCGGCGATCCGGACCGGGCGCTCGCGCATCCGGGCGGCCAGTACGTCGGCCAGGGTGAACCGGCCGCAGTTGCGGACCAGTTCGGCCACCAGGAGGAGCACCACCAGCCAGGCCACGAAGAAGCCGACGCAGTAGAGCACCCCGTCGTAGCCGAAGAGCGCGATCAGCCCCGAAATACCGAGGAAGGAAGCGGCCGACATGTAGTCACCGGCGATCGCGAAGCCGTTCTCCATGGGCGAGAACAGCCGTCCGCCCGCGTAGAACTCCTCGGGTGAGCCATGACGTCTGCGGCCCGCCCAGGTGGTGATCCCGAGCGTGCCGGCCACGAAGACGCCGAAGAGCAGCAGCGCCAGGCTCTGCTGATTGCCGGTCACCGCCCGTGCCCCCGCATCATCTCCTGGGTCACCCAGCGCAGTTCCAGCGCGACCCGGTCCCGGCGCAGCCGGGCGTGTCGGGCATACGCCCAGGTGAGGAGGAAGGTGGTGGCGAACTGGGCCAGTCCGGCGACCATCGCGACATTGAGGACGCCGACCACGGGGCGGGCCATCAGATCGGGGGCCGTGGTCGCCGCGACGACATAGACCAGATACCAGAGGAGGAACGCGGCGGCCGCGGGGAACACGAACCGGCGGTAGCGCCTCCGCACTTCCTGGAACGCGGCGCTGCCGTGCACCTCCGTGTAGACCTCCTCCGCGGCGGGCGGGCTCGCCCGCCGCGGTCTGCTGTCCCCGTCGTCCGGCTCTCCCCAGCCGGACGCGAGCGCGTCGTACCAGGGATCGTCCAGCCGGGCCGCTCCCGTATCGCGCGCGTTGTGCATGTCCACCCGAACACTCCTTGCTCACTGCCGCATTGGCCGCGTGCCCAAGGATGGGCAGATCCGGAAGATCCCTGACCCTTCAATACCGGACGTTCACCCCATCAGGTGACTCAGGTGACGAACGCATCGGAACTGTCCCCCGGTGGCCGGGCGATGCCGTAGCGGTAGGCGTAGCGGACGGCCTGCGCCCGGTCGCGTACCCCGGTCTTGGAGAAGAGGTTGTTGATGTGCGTCTTCACGGTCGCGGGGGCGACGTGCAGACCGCGCGCGATCTCCGCGTTCGAGAGCCCCTCCGCGACCAGCGCCAGGACCTCCGCCTCCCGCGGGGTGAGCCCGTCGGGCAGTGCTGCGGGCGTACTCGGGGCGCCGCCGGGCCTCCGGGGCGCGGCGGGGGCGGGTCCGTCCCGTTCGGTGAGCCGATCCAGCAGCAGCCGCTGCACCTTCGGGGACAGCCCGGCGTCCCCGGACATCACGTCCCGGACGGCCCGCAGGATCTCGTCCGCGTCGGCGTCCTTGGTGAGATAGCCGCGGGCACCCGCGCGCAGCGCGGGGAAGAGCGAGTCGTCGTCGGCGTAGGTGGTCAGCACGACGACCTGGGTGTCCGGGTAGGCGGCACATACCCGGCGGGTGGCCTCGACACCGTCGCAGCGCGGCATCCGCAGATCCATCAGGACGACGTCCGGGGCGCGTTCGGCGACGAGCCGCAGCGCCTCCTCGCCGTCACCGGCGGATCCGACGACCTCGATACCGGGGAGGAGCCCCAGCAGCATCACGATCCCCTCGCGCACCACGGTCTGGTCGTCAGCCACCACCACCCGTGCGGTCACCGGCGGCGTCCCTCCGCTGCCGTCGTCCGTCACGCCCCCACCATCCCGTCCGTCGCCACGGCCGCCCGGCGCGCAGCCGCGGGCACGCGTGCCCGTCGGCTTCTGCGGTCACGCGACACCAGACCTCCCGTACTCCACGCGCCCCCTGGCAGTCTCGTACCGTCGCTCACAGCGGCACCCTCAGCCGCACCGTGAACCCCTCCCCCGCCGGCCCCGCCTCCAGGCTGCCGCCGAGGAGGGCGGCACGCTCGCGCATCCCCAGCAGACCGTACCCGGAGCCGGTGGCGGCCAGTTGGGCGCCGGCTGGTGCCCGGCCCGCGCCGTCGTCGCTCACCTCGAGCGCGACCTCGCGCGCCCCGTAGACCAGCCGCAGCCGCACCCGCGCGCCCGGCGCGTGCTTGCGGACGTTCGTCAGCGCCTCCTGCGCGACCCGACGCACCGCGAGCCCCGCCTCCGCGCTCAGCCGCCTCCGCTCCCCCTCGGTCGCGAACCCGGCCCCCTCCGCCGCCGCGGAGTCCCGCAGGAAGTCCTCGACCGGCACCATCTCACCGCGCAGCGCCGACAGCGCCTGCCGGGTCTCGGTGAGCCCCTCGCGGGCCATTCCCCGTGCGGCCACCACGCGTTCCAGGACCTTCGCGGAGTCCTCACCGCGCTCGATCAGCAGCCGCGCCGCTTCCAGGTGGACGAGTTGGGCGGACAGGCTGTGCGCCAGCACGTCGTGGATCTCCCGGGCGATCCGGGTCCGTTCGGCCAGCGCCGCCGTCTCCGCCTCGGCCCGCCGGGCGGCCCGCTCCTGGGCGAGCAGCCGGTAGCCGCTGCCCCGGGCCTCGTCGTCCAGGCGGAGCGTATAGCCGATCAGCAGCAGACCGGCGCCGGTGATGACACCGCTCAGCGACGGTTCGGCGCTGGTGAGCACGGAGGAGCCCATCGCGGTGACCCCGCAGCCCACCCCCGCGAGCAGCGGCAGCCGCTCCATCGCGAGGATCGCGGAGGCGCCCCACACCACGTCCGCCGGGTGGTCGGCCCCGGCCGTCCGCATTCCGGCCGCCGCGCCGATCAGCAGGGCCACCAGCGCCAGGGCGGGCAGCAGCCGGTGGTCCACGGTGACCCGGCGGAACGCGAACATGGCGGCCGTGCATCCGGCCAGGGTGCCGATCAGCACCGCCCGTTCCCAGCCCGGCAGGGCCTCGTCCTGGAAGAGCCCCCGGACCAGCCAGCACACGGCGGTCGCCCATCCGCAGACATCGAGCGCCCGTCGGATCCGGGGCAGCCCCTGGCCCGACAGCGCCTGCCACGACGGCCACCGTGTCCATGCGCTCATCGGCCGAGTGTGCCCTTCCCCACGCCACGTGTCATCAGCTCCGGACCGTGCGCCCGCAGCATCACGACGGCGCTGCTCAGCAGCAGCGACACGGCCAGGGTCAGCGTGATCGAACCGCTCTCCTGACGCACACCCGCCAGCGCGCCCGCCGCGGCCAGGGCGAGCCGGAGCACCAGTCCACCGGCCCACACCGCCGCCGTGACCTTCCCGCCCCGGGCCCAGACCGCGCCCGAGTCGTCCGTCCACACCCGGCTGGTCCAGGCCCAGGCGGCTCCGGTGACCGCACCGGCGAGCAGATCCCCCACCAGCAGCGCCACGGCGGCCGCCTGGTGGCGGTGGTCGATCAGTCCCGGCTCACGCAGCGCCAGCCAGCCGAGGACGACCGGCAGCGCCCACCATCGCCGGGTGTCCTCGACCACCTTCTGCGGCCGGAACTGACGGGCGATCACGACGACGACCACCGCGGCGATCACCACGGCATGGGGGATTCCCGACATCACACAGAGCCTCCGGGGAAGGGACACAACCACTTCCCGGGACGCTACGGATGAGGTGGGGCCGCGCGGATCGGAGCCGGGGTGGGACCCGGGTGGACCCACGAGGCCGCCCATGACGTACGCCTCTCCACCCGTGGGTGGAGAGGCGCGGGCCGGATCAGGCGCCGGATCAGGCGTCGATGCGCGAACGGTCCAAAGTGGCCGCGGAGTTGGTGATGAACTCCTTGCGCGGTGCGACCTCGTTGCCCATGAGCAGGTCGAACACCTGCTCCGCCGCCTCCAGATCGCTGATGTTGATGCGCCGCAGGGTGCGGTGGCGCGGATCCATCGTGGTCTCCGCGAGCTGGTCGGCGTCCATCTCACCGAGACCCTTGTAGCGCTGGATGCCGTCCTTGTAGCGGACACCGCGGCGCTGGAGGTCCAGCAGCGTCTCCCGGAGCTCGTTGTCGGAGTAGGTGTAGATGTACTTCGACTGGCCCCGCTTGGGGTTGACCAGCTCGACCCGGTGCAGCGGCGGAACGGCCGAGAAGACCCGGCCCTGTTCGACCATCGGCCGCATATAGCGCTGGAACAGGGTGAGCAGCAGGATGCGGATGTGGGCCCCGTCGACATCGGCGTCCGCAAGGAAGATCACCTTGCCGTAGCGGGCCTGGTCGATGTCGAAGGTGCGGCCCGAGCCGGCTCCTATCACCTGGATGATCGCACCGCACTCGGCGTTCTTCAGCATGTCGGAGATCGACGCCTTCTGAACGTTCAGGATCTTGCCGCGGATCGGCAGCAGCGCCTGGAACTCCGAGTTGCGCGCCAGCTTGGCCGTGCCCAGCGCCGAGTCCCCCTCGACGATGAACAGCTCGCTGCGGTCCACGTCGTCGCTGCGGCAGTCGGCCAGCTTGGCGGGCAGCGAGGAGGACTCCAGCGCGGTCTTGCGGCGCTGCGCCTCCTTGTGCTGGCGGGCCGCGATACGGGTGCGGGCCGCGGCGGCGACCTTCTCCAGGACGGCGCGGGCCTGCGCCTTGGCGTCCCGCTTGGAGGAGGTCAGGAACGCCTTGAGCTCCTTGGAGACCACATTGGCCACGATCCGGGAGGCGGCCGAGGTGCCCAGCACCTCCTTGGTCTGGCCCTCGAACTGCGGCTCCGCGAGCCGGACGGTCACCACCGCCGTCAGGCCCTCCATGGCGTCGTCCTTGACGACGTCGTCCTCGGCGACGCGCAGTGTCTTGGTGACGCGCAGCGCCTCGTTGACGGTCTTGGTGACCGAGCGCTCGAAGCCGGAGACATGGGTGCCGCCCTTGGGGGTGGCGATGATGTTGACGAAGGACTTGACGGTGCTGTCGTAGCCGGTGCCCCAGCGCAGCGCGATGTCGACGCCGAGCTCGCGGGTGACCTCGGTGGGCGTCATATGGCCGCGCTCGTCGAGGACCGGCACGGTCTCCTTGAAGGTGCCCTGGCCGGAGAGGCGCAGCACATCGCAGACGCCCTTGTCCTGGGCGAGGTACTCGCAGAACTCGCTGATGCCGCCGTCGTAGCGGAACGTCTCCTCGACCGGCCCCGTCTCGCCGTCGAGACCGCGCTCGTCCCGGACGACCAGGGTGAGGCCGGGCACCAGGAAGGCGGTCTGGCGGGCGCGGGCGTACAGCGTGTCCAGGGAGAGCTTGGCGTCCTTGAGGAAGATCTGCCGGTCCGCCCAGTAGCGGATGCGGGTGCCGGTGCGGGTCTTGGGGACCCGCTTGCCCTTGAGGAGGCCGCTGGAGGGGTCGAAAGGCGCGTCGGGGCCGGATTCGGTGAAGATTCCGGGGACACCGCGGCGGAAGCTGATCGAGTGGGTCTTGCCGTTGAGGTCCACCTCGACGTCGAGCCGGCCGGACAGCGCGTTCACCACGGAGGCGCCGACGCCGTGCAGACCGCCGGAGGCCGCGTACGCGCCGCCGCCGAACTTGCCGCCGGCGTGCAGCTTGGTCATCACGACCTCGACGCCGGACAGCCCGGTCTTCGGCTCGACGTCGACCGGGATGCCGCGGCCGTTGTCCCGGACCTCCACGGAGCCGTCGTCGTGGAGGATCACCTCGATGCGGTCGCAGTAGCCGCCGAGGGCCTCGTCCACCGAGTTGTCGATGATCTCCCAGAGGCAGTGCATCAGGCCCCGGCTGTCGGTGGAGCCGATGTACATACCGGGGCGCTTGCGCACGGCCTCGAGGCCCTCGAGGACGAGAAGGTGCCGCGCGGTGTAGTTGGAGCCGCCCCGGTCTGCTCCGGTCAGCAGCGCAGTGGACGGCACGGACGTGTCGGCGGTCACGCGGTTCGCTCCTCGCTGAATTTCTGGTTGGCCCGGCTGTGGGCACGGTGGTGGCTGGGTCGCCCGTCAGAGGGTACCGAGGCTTGATAGAGCCTCTGTGCCGCCACCCGTGAAACGTCCATGCTAGTCGAGACAACACCTGTTTCGCTCGTACGTTCGATCGCCCGTCGGAGTGACGCACACATCACGTTCCCTTTCAGGCATGAACCATTTAGGCTCCGGGCACGTCCTCATGAACAACCGGCAACCCAGCCGGTTGGACATAACCGACCAAACGACGTGAATCTGTAAACCATCGCAATACGGCTCATTCGCCGCCAACCGTCACCATCCGGCCTACTCAGAAGCAAGTTTTGGGAAAAAGCCACGAGCGGGAACGATATCGGGCTGGTTGGATGTTGACCCTGGTACGACAGCTCGTCGAGCTAGAGAAGAGGCGACGTGACTACTGTTCTGACCCCCGCGAGCCCGCTGACGGCCGCTGACCGCTGCGACCGCTGCGGCGCCCAGGCTTATCTGCGCGTCGTCCTGATGAGCGGCGGTGAACTGCTCTTCTGTGCCCATCACGGGCGCAAGTTCGAGCCGGAACTCAAGAAGATCGCCGCTGAGATACAGGACGAGACCGAGCGGCTGACCGCCGTTCCGGCGTCCGCGTCCGAAGACGAACGCTGACGCTTCGCCCCACCACGACGACGAGCGACGCCGGCCCAGGGCCGGATCTCGGGCGGCTCGCCCCCACACCGGGGGCGGCCGCCCGCGCTCGTGTCACGGGCCCGTCAACCATGGGCGGCCACCAGCGGCGCCACCGCCGAGATCCTCGTGTAGACCCCGGGCCGGCCCGCCACCGCACAGCCGCTCCCCCAGGACACCAGCCCCACCAGCCGTCCTCCGGCCACCAGCGGCCCGCCGCTGTCCCCCTGGCAGGCGTCGTGCCCGCCGCGCGGCAGCCCAGCGCAGATCATTGAATCCGCCTGGTAGTCACCCTCCGCGGTGCCGGGATACGCGGCCTCACAGGTCGCGTCCTCCAGCACCCGGACGGTGGCCATCCGCAGCGTCGAGGCATAGCTGCCGTTGCCCTCCGTATCACCCCAGCCGTACACCGCCGCCCGGGTACCGGGCTGGTAGGCGAGATCGCCGCGCTGAGCCATGGGAAGGACGTAGGCGGGCGGCAGCGGACGACTCAGGGTGATCACCGCGACATCACCGGCCCGGTCGTCGCCCTCGTACGCGGGATTCACCCACACCCGACCCGCCGGGAACTCCACCCCGGCACTCCCCCGCAGATCGTTGCGCCCGACGAGCACGCGCAGATCCGGCACCTCCCGCCAGTTCCGGCCGAGCACCGCCCGGCTCAGACAGTGGGCCGCCGTGAGGACCGTCGTGGGGCCCACCACGGCCCCGCCACAGAACTGGCCTGAGCGGGCAGCACCGAACACCTCACGACTGGACAGGGCGACCACCCACGGCGCCTCGATCGTATGGACCGGCTGGCCGCCCACCACCCCGCGGTCGGCGGTCGCCGGGGCCGGGGCGACCAGCACCAGGGCAAGAGCGGCGGCGAGCGGAACCGCGAGAACGGCGAGGAGTGAGCGGAGCGACCTACGCATGCAGCCTCCTGACCGTACGGAACGTGGCGCACACTCAGCGTCACCCGGTGTGGCGGGGAGCGCATCCGGCGATGGGCCATGCGGGGGGGCGAGGGGATCCGGCCGGACGCAACACGAAGGCCGGACCCCGTTCTCGGGGTCCGGCCTTCGTGTCTGTGCCGTTTCGGCCGCCGCGGTCGCTTCCGGCCGCGGATGGATCAGTCCAGGTAGTCGCGGAGCACCTGGGAGCGGGACGGGTGACGCAGCTTCGACATCGTCTTGGACTCGATCTGGCGAATGCGCTCACGCGTCACGCCGTAGACCTTGCCGATCTCGTCGAGTGTCTTCGGCTGACCGTCGGTGAGACCGAAGCGCATGGAGACCACGCCCGCCTCGCGCTCGCTGAGAGTGTCGAGCACCGAGTGGAGCTGCTCCTGCAGCAGCGTGAAGCTGACGGCGTCGGCCGGGACCACGGCCTCGGAGTCCTCGATGAGGTCACCGAACTCGCTGTCGCCGTCCTCGCCCAGCGGGGTGTGCAGGGAGATCGGCTCACGGCCGTACTTCTGGACCTCGATGACCTTCTCGGGGGTCATGTCGAGCTCCTTGGCCAGCTCCTCCGGGGTGGGCTCACGGCCCAGGTCCTGGAGCATCTGGCGCTGGACGCGCGCGAGCTTGTTGATGACCTCGACCATGTGCACCGGGATACGGATGGTGCGGGCCTGGTCGGCCATGGCCCGGGTGATCGCCTGACGGATCCACCAGGTGGCGTACGTGGAGAACTTGTAGCCCTTGGTGTAGTCGAACTTCTCGACGGCGCGGATCAGACCGAGGTTGCCCTCCTGGATCAGGTCCAGGAAGAGCATGCCGCGGCCGGTGTAGCGCTTGGCCAGCGAGACCACCAGTCGAAGGTTGGCCTCCAGCAGGTGGTTCTTGGCGCGGCGGCCGTCCTCGGCGATGATCTCCAGCTCACGCTTGAGCTTGGGGGCGAGCTTGTCCGAGTTGGCCAGCTTGTCCTCGGCGAACAGACCCGCCTCGATGCGCTTGGCGAGCTCGACCTCCTGCTCGGCGTTGAGCAGCGGGACCTTGCCGATCTGCTTGAGGTAGTCCTTGACCGGGTCGGCGGTGGCACCGGCCGCCGCGACCTGCTGCGCGGGGGCGTCGTCCTCGTCCTCGTCGGAGAGCACGAAGCCCTGGTTCTCGGGCTCGCCCTCGGCGCCCTCGGGGCCGCCGGGCTTACCGGTCGGCGGCGCCTCCTCCATCACTTCCTCGCCCTCGAGGAGCTCGTCGGTGGCGTCCTTCTTGGCGGCGGTCTTCTTGGCCGCGGTGGTCTTCTTCGCCGCGGTGGTCTTCTTGGCCGCGGTCTTCTTCGCCGGGGTCTTCTTCGCGGCGGCCTTCTTCGCGGGGGCCGCGGCGGGCTCGTCGGCGCTCGCGTCTGCCTCGACCGCGGAGGCGGCCGGAGCGGCGGGGGCCTTCTTGGCGGTGACCGCCTTGGCCGCGACGGATTTAGTGGCCGTGCGCTTCGCCGGGCTCTTCGCTGCGACGCTCTTGCGGGTGCGCTTGGGCGCTTCTGCGGCACTGACCATCAGCGTCACACCCTCCTCGTCGAGGACCTGGTTGAGGCTGCGCAGTACGTTCTTCCACTGGGTTGGCGGAATCTGGTCAGCCTCGAAGGCCCGACGCACGTCATCGCCGGCGATCTGCCCCTCAGCCTTTCCCCGCTCGATGAGCGCCATCACAGACTCGGACTCGGCGATCTCCGGCGGGAGCGTACGGGATGTGCTGGCCGACACGAACAACCTCTCGGAACGTTGGAAACGGCTTCCGGCTCCGCCCTATGAGGACGGGAGCCGACGACCGCCGGCAGGGATGAACCGACGGCGCGGGCGGAGTGCGGAGGAGTACAGCGTCGCGAGCGACATCCGTATTCCCTCCGCGGCTGCCACCTCTTTAATCATCGCGCTGCCCCAAAGAGCGTTACGCCCAATCGTCGTGGCCCGAGTCACACCCCATAACGGGATTAATACCCACCCAACCGGACAGATAACTCCGAGTTGATCACATACGGAATCCGCACGGCGTCGCACAATCGCCGGAATCCCTCGGGTCGCACCCCGCCGCGCCGCGCCGCCGAACCCGCGACGCGGGATCCGGCGACGCCGCTCTCGTGCGCCGTACAGCGCTCACCGAGCCCTCGCCCGCCCGCCGGACCCTTCGCTCGCCGCCCATGATCCGCCCGGCATCCGACACCGTACGCCGTACGTCCACCGCGCATCCGCGCCCGCCGCCCGCCCTGCGGCTTCCGGACGCCGCGCATGTCCACCCGCTCACCCGGCCCGCCACGCCTCTCCGGCGCCGCACGGAGCGAGCGGCGCGTCCGGCGGACGCGCGACGCACCGCAGGCACGCGGAACGCGCCGCGAGGTCAGTGCTCGCGCGGTGCGGGCACTCCGACGTCGGCATGATCGAGGTCCGGGTGGACGGTCAGCAGTTGACGCATCGCCGACTCGGCCGCCGCGGCGTCACCCGCGCCGACCGCCTCGACGATCCGGCGGTGGTGGCCGACGCTCGCCTCGGTGAGGCGCTCACAGCCGGTGCTGGGCGCGCCGGAGACATGCAGGGCGGCGCTGACGATCCCCGCCAGGTGCTCCAGCATCCGGTTGCCCCCGACCTGGAGCAGCAGGGCGTGGAACTCGGCGTCGGCGCGGGAGAAGGTGAGGGTGTCGCCCTGGGTCAGCGCATGGCCCATGATCTCGGCCATGTCGGCGAGCCGCTGCTGGACGTCCTCACGGCCGTGGCCCGCGGCGAGACGGGCGGCCAGCGGCTCGATGGTCCAGCGCAGCTCGCACAGCTCACGGCGCTGGTCGTCGCGCTGCGGGCCGAAGGCGCGCCACTCGATGATGTCCGGGTCGAGGAGGTTCCAGTCGCTGACCGGGCGGACCCGGGTGCCCACATTGGGGCGGGCGCTGACCAGGCCCTTGGCCTCGAGGACACGCAGCGATTCCCGTACGACGGTGCGGGAGACCTCGAAGCGCTGGCCGATCTCCTCGGGGACGAGGGGGCGGTCCGCGCCCAGGTCGCCGGAAACGATCATCTGGCCCAGCTGCTGGACGAGTTGGCCGTGCAGCCCACGGCCCCGGTTGCCGGCCGCGCGTCGGCCCACCCGTCCGATCTCCGCGTCGGCGCCGTCCCATGAGGGAGCGCTGCCGCGGTCGGCGCCGGGGGCGTCGGCGTAGGAGTAGCGGTCAAGCTCGCCCGAGCCGGCCAGGCCGGAGTCGGCGGGACGAGCCGCGGTCATCGTGGTGTGCGCAAGGGTACTCACGCATCCTTTGTCGGCGACGCTCCGAAGACCCTTGAGGTCTTTGGTGAAAAGCACACGAAAGGGTGATCGCCCATTACCTCATAATTGACGCTCAATCGGACAGAAAGCAGCACCCTTCGGGGAGTTGCGAGCACTTCACGCGATGGACCTGCGAAACGGCCCCCGACCTGGTCCGGCGGGGCGCCGCTGCACGGAGGCGACCGGTGACCGGGCGCCGGAGCGTGGGCCGGTCGACCGGCCCACGGCGCACTACTGGCGCGTACTTCTGCCGCGCAACCCGGTGAGGGCATACGCGCACAGCAGGACGGCCACCGACAGCATCAGCGCCTGGCCCACAGGCTGGCCCGCGAGCCGCATCAGGACTGCGAACATGCGGTCGAATTCGGAGGTCGGACGTTCGAGCGCGGCGGCGCGCAGCCGGTGCGGCAGCATGGCCAGCGAGCGCAGCTCGGGCTCCTGCATCACCCGCTGCACGACGGGCACGGCCAGGACCGGCACGGCGAGCAGGGTGGCCAGTCCGAGCGCCGTGGAACGGAAGACACCGGCGGCGAGCAGCCCGGCCCAGGAGGAACCGACGGTGAGCCCGACGAGACTGGCGGTCAGCTCGGGCCAGTCGCCCGGCAGCGGAACGGCGTCACCGCCGACGAGGAGCAGGAGGGCCGCGCTGTCCAGGACAACAACGCCGACCGACAGCAGGATCGCCCCGGCGGCGCAGACCACGAACTTCGCGGACAGCAGCCCGAGCCGACGCGGCACGGTGTCATGGGCGGGGGCCAGCGCCGGATAGCGGAACTCCTCTCCGAAGGCGAGTGCGCCGAGGAGTCCCGCGGCGATGGCGACGGGAGGCAGCGGAAGGTCGGCCGGCCAGCCGGTGACCCGGTGCAGTTCACCGGTGATGCCCGCGCGGGCGAGCAGCACGGAGGCCAGGAGCGAGGTGACGATCGACGCGACGGCGATGATCCAGCCGGTGCGTACGCCGGTGGCGCGGCGCAGCTCGTAGCGCATCGGCCAAGCCGGGCCGGGGAGACGGAGCCGGGGCAGGAAACGGGGCGGCGGCGCCTCGGGGTCGCGGGCGCGGACGCCCGCGGAGGTTGTCGGCCCCATGTCGGCGGTTTCCTCACCCAGCCGGTGCACCACGATGCCGTGACGGTAGGCGGCCTCCCCGACGGAGGCGGTGGGGAGGCCGTAGACCGAGATGTGGATTTCGTCGTCCCGCACCACGGAGAACGGGTCGGCGAGCACCGTCGTCCCCTCAAGCTCGGTGTCGACCTCGGCCGCGGCTCCGGCCTGGCCGGAGATCCCCTTGCCGTCATGGCTGACGGCGCCATCGGCTGCGACGGTCCCGATCTCCGTGGTGGTGGCCGTGGGCACGGCCGCGGCAGGGGTCACCGTGGATGCGGTGGAGGTGGTGGCAGCTGTGGTTGCCGCGGCCGGGGTGGCCCCCGAGGCCGCAGCGGCGAGCTCGGGCCGCGCCTTTGCCTTCGCGGCCCCCCTGGTGCGAAATCGGAATCTGAACCTGGACTTCGACCCGGGTGCCTTCTCGCCCTTGATACCGCCCTTGGCGCCCTTGGCATCATCGGTCTTCGTGCCACCGGCCGCGGAGCCACCCGCCTTGACGGCCTCGGCAGCCTCGTCGGCCTCGGCCGGGAGTGCCGCCCTGGCTGCGGCCTCGGCGGCCGCTTCCGCCTCGGCCGCCTGCCGGATGGCATGGGCCTCGTCCTCGAGGACGGCGGCGAGCCGTCCGGCGAGCGGGGAGCGGACCACAACACGGGGGCGCAGCCGGGTACGGGCGAACTCCTCGACCGGCTGATCGGCGACCAGCCGCCCGCCCTCCAGGGTCAGCACCCGGTCGGCGAGGCGGATGACACCCTCGGGATCGTCGGAGGTGACGAGGACGGCACCGCCCTGTGCGGCGAATCCGCGCAGCAGCCCATGGAGCCAGGCGGTCTCGCGGGCGGAGAGTCCCCGCGCGGGGTTGTCGAGGATGAGGGTGTGCGGGTCCCCGAGAAGCGCGGTGGCGATGCCGAGGCGACGCTCCATCCCGGCGGCGAGATCCCCGATGCGCTCATCGGCCAGGTCGGTGAGGCCGACCACATCGAGCACCACATCGGCACGGGAGGCGGGCACCCCGACGGCGGCTCCGAGCATCCTCAGATGGCTGCGCGCGGTGCGGCCGGGGTGGCCTGGGACATCCTCGAGCAGAACGCCGATCTCGCGGGCCGGGCGCCGGATGCGGTGCAGAGGCCGGCCCCGGAAGAAGACGGAGCCATGGCCTCGGTCGAGCTGCAGCAGCAGTCGCAGCGCACTGGTCTTCCCCGCGCCGGAGCCGCCGAGCAGGACGGTGACCCGGCCCGGTGGGGCCTCGAAGGTGAGATCGTCGATGACGGGCGGGTGGTTGCGGCGGGGGGTGCTGGTCAGTCCGGTGGCCTGGATCATTGCTTCTCCCGCGGGGCGTCGAACCGCTCGGTGGCACGTGGGGACTGGTGACGTACCGGAGCACGGTAACCCGCTATGTCCTATTTAGCCGGAACCTCACCCTCTGACGAGTCGTCGTGTCACACCCGTCACACCCGTCCCATCCATCACACCTCGGGACGGAGCATGGGCGGATTGAGGAGCGTGGCGCCTCCGGCCCGGAACAGCTGGGCGGGTCGGCCGCCCTGACGGGTGGTCGTTCCCCCCGTGGGCACCAGGAAGCCGGGGGTGCCGGTGACCTTGCGGTGGAAGTTGCGCGGGTCCAGGGCGACGCCCCACACCGCCTCGTAGACCCGGCGCAGCTCACCGACCGTGAACTCCTGAGGGCAGAAGGCCGTGGCCAGAGAGGAGTACTCGATCTTGGAGCGGGCGCGCTCAACTCCGTCCGCGAGGATCCGGGCATGGTCGAAGGCGAGCGGTGCCGCCAGCTCGCCGTCGCGGCCGAACGCTCCCTCCTGGTCGAGAAGCGACTCGACCGGGGCCCAGCGCACGCTGTGCGCGTCCCCTCCGGGCCGGGGGGCGGGCAGATCGGGGGCGAGGGCGAGATGCGCGACGCTGACCACGCGCATCCTGGGGTCTCGCTTCGGATCCCCGTAGGTGGCGAGTTGCTCGAGATGGGCGGCGTTCGGCGGGGCCGGGAGAGCCGGGTCATGGGCGAGCAGTCCGGTCTCCTCGGCCAGCTCCCTGGCCGCCGCCGCGGCCAAGTCCTCGTCGGCCCGCACAAATCCCCCCGGGAGCGCCCACCGCCCCTTGAAGGGCGGCTCTCCGCGACGGACGGCCAGCGCACACAGCGCGTGCCGCCGCACGGTGAGCACGACCAGATCCACGGTGACGGCGAATGCCGGGAAGGCCGACGGGTCGTAGGGCATAACGCGATCATAGTCGTCTGCCTGACGATAAACAGGCTCTTCAGCATGATCGTGGATGTTCCGGAGATCGCTCTCTCCCCCGTATCCCCGCGCGATTCTCGTATCTGTCTGCGAATGCCGCGGCCCCCGGACGCGGCCCGCCGCTAGCGGTCAGCGTCGGCTGCGCGTCCCGCGTCCGCCCGTACGGCGCCGGGTGCGCGGCCTGCCCTCCGGGCGGCGCCTGCCTCCCGGCGCACTCGCCGCGGCCGGGCCGCCGGAGCCGGTCCTGCCGTCCGTCGCCCTCCGCTTCTGTTGCTCCCCCTCGTCCGCCCGGTCCACCTGCTGCTCGAACCGCTTCTCGTCCTGCTCCGCTTCCGTCGTCACCGCCGTCTCCACGGAGTCCGCCGTCCCCACGGAGTCCGCCGTCCCCACTGCCTCCACGGCCTCCACCGCTTCGCCGGGGCCGACCGGCTCGGCGGCACCGGCCCGCACCAACTCCTCCTGGACCGCGGCATGCACGGCACGGTCCACTCCGCCCTGGCGAAGGCACCGGCGCAGCAGCTCCGGGTTGAGCCCTTCGTTGCACGCCTGGTGCAGCAGCTTGGCGAAGAGATACTCGGGATCGGCCTTCAGCGCCCCACTGAGCGCCACCCGGGCGGCTGGCTCATCACCCCCGGCCCATGCGACCCAGCCCGCGAGGGTGAGCGGCGCCGCCGCATGTTCCTGGTACGAGCCGACACAGCGGCGAGCCAGCGCACGCCACAGCCGCAGGGCCGCCTCGGTATCGGGACCTTCCATCCATCGCGCGGCCCAGTCCCGAGTCACCCGGTCCTGGAGACCGATGATCACCGCTGCCGTCTCCTCGTCTCCGAGCAGGCCGTCGTCGCGGAGATCGGCGGCGCAGAGGTCGGTGGCCGTTGGAGCCGCTCGGAGCCGGTCGAGCATCTGCCCCACGAGAACGAGGGTCTCAGCGCGTACCGTGGCGCTGTCGGTGCGCTCCAGGATCCGCGGCACCAGCCCACCCGCGGCCACGTCCAGGGCACGTTCCTGCGCATCGGCCCGGGGGCCGACGAGCGGTGCCAGCCGGGCCTCCATCTCACGCAGCGAACCGCGGACATGGACACCCGCGAAGGTCGCAGCGGCGGCCATCACCGAGGTGCCGGGCAGGGCCAGCGGCACCCCTTCCGGCGGACAGCAGCGCTGGTCGGGGCAGACGTAGGACCAGAACCTGCCGCCGGACAGACACAGCGCCTCGTAGACGGGCACCTCCATCGCCCCGCACGCGATGCGCAGACGCTGGGCGAGGGGCCGTAACCGCTCCATCGCGTCCAACCCGGACTCGCCCTCGGCCGGATCCTGGCACAGGAACAGGACAATCCCGTCCGGGCGCTCACCGCGCCGCTGACTGCTGGTGATCAGGCACTCCGCGAGCTGGTCGCAGACCTCCGGCCATTCCTCGGGCGTGCCGGGGATACCGAGCCGCAGTCTCCCGCCGAACCGGCCGCGGGGGCCGTGCAGCGCGATCATCACGATGCTGTCGTCCGGATGAAAGCCCAGAACATACGGCAGGGCGTCGGCGAGCTCCGCCGGGCTGCGCAGCGTGACCTGGTCCTGGCCGGAGAGCCCGGCCGCTTCGTCGTGTCGAGTCATGGCCCGACGGTCTCGCAGTCGAGCCGACCCCGCCAGCCCTGTGGATAACGTTATCCACAGGCCGCCCGGCCCGTTCGCGCGTTGTCGGGGGGATCGGGTTGCATGGGGGCATGAGCGACGAAGACCTGCGTATCTCGGCCGACCGCGTCCTGGCCCGCCTCGTCGGCGACTCCACCGGCTCGGCACGTCTCCGTGAGGATCAATGGCGCGCGATCGAGGCGCTGGTGGCCGAGCGCCGCAGAGCGCTGGTCGTGCAGCGCACCGGCTGGGGCAAGTCGGCGGTGTATTTCGTCGCCACCGCGCTGCTGCGGGAGCGCGGCAGCGGTCCGACCGTGATCGTCTCCCCACTGCTGGCGCTGATGCGCAACCAGGTCGAGGCCGCCGCGCGCGCCGGTATCCACGCGCGCACCATCAACTCGGCCAATACCGAGGAGTGGGACACCATCCAGGCGGAGGTGGCCGCGGGCGGGGTGGATGTGCTGCTGGTCAGCCCCGAGCGGCTCAACAACCCCGACTTCCGCGATCAGGTGCTGCCCAAGCTGGCCGCCGCCACGGGCCTGCTCGTCGTCGACGAGGCGCATTGCATCTCCGACTGGGGCCATGACTTCCGTCCCGACTACCGCAGGCTGCGCACCATGCTCGCCGATCTGCCCCAGGGCGTCCCGGTGCTGGCCACGACGGCCACGGCGAACGCCCGGGTCACGGCCGATGTCGCCGAGCAGTTGGGCACGGGCGGGCGGGAGACCGCCGACGGCGACGGGGAGGCCAGGCGGGCACTGGTGCTGCGCGGGCCGCTGGACCGGGAAAGCCTGAGCCTGGGTGTGTTGCAACTGCCGGACTCCGCCCACCGGCTCGCCTGGCTCGCCGACCACCTCCATGAGCTGCCGGGATCGGGGATCATCTACACCCTCACCGTCGCCGCGGCCGAAGAGGTGACCGCGTTTCTGCGGCAGCGCGGCCACACCGTCGCCTCGTACACCGGCAAGACCGAGAACGCCGACCGGCAGCAGGCCGAGGATGATCTGCTCGCCAACCGGGTCAAGGCGCTGGTCGCCACCTCGGCGCTGGGCATGGGGTTCGACAAGCCCGACCTGGGCTTCGTGGTGCACCTCGGCTCGCCCTCCTCCCCCATCGCCTACTACCAGCAGGTCGGCCGGGCCGGGCGCGGTGTGGAGCACGCCGAGGTGCTGCTGCTGCCCGGGCGTGAGGACGAGGCGATCTGGCGGTATTTCGCCTCGCTCGCCTTTCCGCCCGAGGAGCAGGTGCGCCGCACGCTGGAGGTGCTGGCGGCAGCGGACCGGCCGGTGTCGCTGCCCGCGCTCGAGCCACGGGTCGAACTGCGGCGGTCCCGCCTGGAGATCATGCTCAAGGTGCTCGATGTCGACGGGGCGGTGCACCGGGTGCGCGGCGGCTGGACCGCGACCGGGCAGCCCTGGGCGTACGACGCCGAGCGGTACGCCTGGGTGGCCCGGCAGCGGGAGGCGGAGCAGCAGGCGATGCGTGACTACGCCTCGTCGGCGGACTGCCGGATGGAGTTCCTGCGCCGGCAGTTGGACGACGAGAAGGCGGCCCCCTGCGGCCGCTGTGACAACTGCGCGGGGGCCCGGTTCACCACCGAGGTGTCCGCGGCCTCGCTCGACGCGGCACGCGGCGAGCTGGGGCGGCCCGGTGTCGAGGTGGAGCCGCGCCGGATGTGGCCGACCGGGCTGCCCGCCGTGGGCGTCGACCTCAAGGGCCGTATCCCCGCGGGCGAGCAGGCCGCCCCCGGCCGGGCCCTCGGCCGGCTCTCGGACATCGGCTGGGGAAACCGGCTGCGGCCGCTGCTCGCCCCGCGGAGCCCGGACACCCCGGTGCCCGACGATGTGGCCGAAGCGGTGGTGACGGTGCTGGCCGACTGGGCCAGGGGCCCCGGCGGATGGGCGTCGGGCGCGTCGGACGCACCGGCCCGCCCGGTGGGTGTGGTCACCCTCGCCTCCCGCACCCGGCCGCAGCTGATCCGGACACTCGGCGAGCGGATCGCCGCCATCGGCCGGATGCCGCTGCTCGGCACCGTCGCCTACCAGGACCCGGAGGTGGACACCCGGGTGCCACGTACCAACAGCGCCCAGCGGCTGCGTGCGCTGCACGGTGCGCTGACCGTGCCGCCCGCACTGGCGGAGGCCCTCGCGGAAGCGGGTGGCCCGGTCCTGCTGGTGGATGATCTGTCGGACACCGGCTGGACCATGGCCGTCGCCGCCCGGCTGCTCCGGCGGGCCGGGGCGGCAGAGGTGTATCCACTGGTCCTCGCGGTGCAGGGGTAGGAGACGCCCGCCCGCGCCCGATGCGCGAGCGGGCCGGGAATTTTGAACGCGCACCAACGTAAATCGGTCAGTGGCGTCAACTGCTCATTGCCGCACGGGAGCCCGACCGCAAGAATTGTCCTCAGCTCCCCGCCTTCGGCCAGTCCGTGGTCCCGCTGGGGCGGTGTTGTGGCCTGCGCCCGTGCCCGACCTCGCCCGGACCCTGGGCGCGCTGACGAAGGGAGGACCGTGACCTTCGGCTTCGCTCCGCCACCGTCCGCCGATCCCGCTTCCCGACTGGGGCGTATGCTCGAACCCTCCGAATGGGCCGCCGCCGGTATTCCGCTGCTGCGCAATCCTCGCGAGATCGTCACCGGACTGCACAGCCGCCATCTGCCGACACCGTCCACAGCAGTCGTGGCGGTCCTGGACCCGGAGGAACGGCTCACGGCCAGCGCCTCGTTCTCCCGGCGCGGCGCTCTCTCCGCAGACGGCTGGGATTTCCGCAACGCGCTCCTGGCCCAGCTGCGCCGGGTCATCCCCCACGATCTGCGGCGCCGCACACCGGTACGCACCGCCGTGCTGCTCTACTGCCGCGACGGCGAGAGCCAGTGGACCCAGGAGGACGGCGCCTGGATGTGGGGACTGCGGGATGCCTGCACGCTGCACGGACTGCGCTGCGGTGCGTACATCACGCTGACCCGCGACGGCTGGCAGGTCCTCGGCGAAGGGCGGAGCGGCCGTCGGCCGCATTCCGCCTCGCTCCGGACCGCGCTCGGCATCGCCGCCACCACCGACGGCGAGGCCACGCCGCTGTCGCAGCCCCGTAGCGGGGCGCATGACGCGCTCAGCCACTCCGCGGCCGTGTAGCCACCGTCCGGCCGGACGCCGGACAGCTCCGTCACCTGGGACAGAGACTGCCGGGCACCGGGCGTACGAGGACGTGCGGGATCAGACGCCCGCGGTGATGAGGGAGTTGATGCGCTGCGGGTCACCGCAGACGATCAGCAGCGCACCGGCACGGCTCATCGCATCCGGCAGCGCCCGTCCGACGGCGTCGTCCGCCCCGCCGTTGACGGCGACGACCACGACCGGACGGCCCTTGGCACGGCCGGAGCCGGCCGCGGCGTAGAAGACGTCGTCACCGGCGTCCTGCTGCGCCCAGTAGGACGCCTCGCCGAAGGACAACTCGTGGGCCGCCCACGGATGCTGGTCGCCGGTGGTCAGCACCAGGATGTCACCGGGTGCCCGACCAGAGTCCAGCAGCAGGTCGACCGCCTCGTCCGCCGCGTCCAGAGCGCCGTCCACCGAGGCGGGGATCAGCTGTATCTGGGGCGCGGCCGTCGTGGCGGCAGCGGGAGCGGCCTTGGCAGCCGGGGCCGCCGGAGCGGTCGGCACGGGCTTCGTCGAATCGCTCGTGGAGCGCTGCGACGGAGCCGACGAGGTCCCGGTGGTGCCGCGGCTCGGACCGGGGCTTCCGGGCCGCCGCGGAACAGGCCGGGGGCCGGGACCAGGGACAGGACGAGGGGTCGGCGCGGTGCGGCCTGCGGCCGGTGTCGCGCGAGGACCCGGGACACTCTCGTGAATCTGAGGCTCCTCGGGGATGAGAGGCATGGGCTGATGTCTATCAAACGTCGGTGCGATTCGCATCGGCGGGTGGCGGTTTTCACCGCTTGGTCTGCTCAGAAGTCGAAGCCGAGTTGGCCTTCGTCCTCCAGCCCGACCGGTTCGAGTGCCGTGCGCACCCGCTTGAGGTGCCGCCACCGGGGCAGCCCGTCCAGGTAGGCCCAGGACAGGCGATGGTGGGGGGTGGGCCCCAGCTCCCGCAGAGCGGCGCGGTGCACGGGGGACGGATATCCGGCGTTGTCACCGAAGCGGAAGTCCGCGTGGGCGACTCCCAGTTCGGCCATCATCGCATCCCGTCGTACCTTGGCGATCACAGAGGCGGCGGCGACGGACACACAGGACTGATCGCCCTTGATGACCGTACGAACCGTCCAGGGCGAGCCGAGGTAGTTGTGCTTGCCGTCCAGGATCACCGCGTCGGGACGGACGGGCAGCCCGTCGAGCGCCCGTGTCGCGGCGAGCCGGAGGGCGGCCGTCATCCCCAGGTCGTCGATCTCCTCGGGAGAGGAGTGACCCAGGGCGTGCGCGGTGACCCACGTCTCCAACTCCTGCGCCAACGACGTGCGCTTCATGGGACTCAGCAGCTTGGAGTCGGTGAGCCCGGTCGGCGGACGCCGCAGACCGGTGATCGCCGCACAGACCGTCACCGGCCCGGCCCATGCCCCGCGCCCGACCTCGTCGACACCGACGACGATCTTTGCTCCTGTGGTGGCGCGGAGCGAGCGCTCGACACTGTGGGTGGGCGGTTCGTAGGCCATGACGAGGACAACATTACGCCGCTCCTACGGAGGTTCGGTAGCCGGATAGAGGGCCGCCGGGTCCGGCCGACTGTGCACGGCGCCTTCCCGGCGCCTCCGGCAGCCCTCCAGCCCAACACGACGCCGAGGACGGCCGTTTCACCCGCCCCGACCGCGGAGCCGGGTGCCGGGCACCGTCAGGCCGCCGGCACCGTCGAGCGTCAGGCGGGCGGTGCCGGAAGCCACTCCGGAAGCGCCTCGGTGCGCTCCATCCACTCACGGGGCGGTGCTCCCGAGGCCGCGGCGGCGATCACTCCCCCCGTGATGGCGCAGGTGGTGTCCACATCGCCGCCCGCCTGAGCGGTCCGCCAGAATGCCTCCTCGAAGGAACCCAGATGGCGGGCCGCGGCCCACAGGGCGAACGGCACGGTGTCATGGGCGCTGGTGCGGCGGCCGCAGCCGAGCACCGCGGCGACGGTGCCCGCGTCCGCGTAGTCGAGCATGTCGCGCGCGCGGCGCAGCCCCGCCTGTACGGCGCTGCGGGGCACGGCCTCGGTCACGCGGTCCAGCAGATCCTCCGGACCGGCGTGGCCCGCGGGGTCGGCCACCAGCGCGGACGCGGCGGCCACCGCCATCGCGCCCGCCACCGCCTCACGGTGCTGGTGCGTGGTGTAGGCCGAGATCTCCGCCTGGTGGATCGCCTGCTCCACATCGCCCGCGTACCAGGCACCGAGCGGGGCGATCCGCATGGCGGCGCCGTTGCCCCAGGACCCCTGCCCGTTGAACAGGGCGGCGGCCAGGTCGCGCCAGTCGCCGCCCTCCCTGACCAACCGGAGCATCCGGTTCACGGCAGGGCCGTAACCCCGGTCGAAGTCGTGGTGCTCGGCGAACGACCGGGCGAGGTCGTCCTGGTCGATCCGCCCGTGCGCGGCCAGGACGGCCAGCACGGAGCACGCCATTTCGGTGTCGTCGGTCCACTGCCAGGGGGCGGGAGGCAGTTCACGGCGCTTGAGGAACGGATAGTTGGCGGGGACAAAGAACTGGGAGCCGAGGGCATCGCCCACGGACAGCCCGTGCAGGCTCCCGAGGGCCCGGTGGAAACGGTCAGCGGTCATCGCTGGGCACTTTAGCCGGTGAGGCCGTAGGGCTCGGGGGTGCACCAGCGCTCGAAGGGCCGGTCGAGGCGATAGCGCCCGTCGGAGCCGAGCAGCAGGGACCGGGTCTCGCCGTTGCCGGGGTTCGAGAGCGACTCGAATTCGGCGACGGTCCAGTGCAGCCAGCGCATACAGAACAGCCGCATGGTGAGCCCGTGGGTGACCAGCAGGACGTTCGGCGGATGGGCCGGGTCCTGGAAGCTGCGCCACAGACTCTCCAGGAAGGCGTCCACCCGGTCGTAGACGTCGGCACCGGACTCTCCCTGCGCAAAGCGGTAGAAGAAGTGCCCGTAGGCGTCGCGATACGCCTTCTGCTTCCGCACGTCGTCACGGTCCTGCCAGTTTCCCCAGTCCTGCTCGCGCAGCCGCGGCTCCTCCCGCACCCGAGTGCGGGACGGGTCCAACCCGAGCAGAGTCAGGGTCTGGTGGGTACGCCGGTACGGCGACACATAGACCGAAACCCGCTCCTCACCGAATTCCCCACGAAGCCGCTTGCCCGCCTCCTGCGCCTGGCGACGCCCCCGCTCGGTGAGTCTCAGCGCATGGTCGGGCTCGCGTTCGTACACCGTGTCATCAACATTTCCCTCCGATTCTCCGTGCCGTATGAGGACGATGCGCCGGGGTCTTGCCATGTGGCCACCCTAGATCGGGCGTGCGGCGTGTGCCTCGTTCCCCTTGTCCGCCATGAGCCGCCCGTCGCGTATCTCGCACAGACGGCCGGTGAACCGGCTGCGCAGCAGGCGGTCGTGCGACACCACCACCAGCGCACCGGCCCACTGGGCCAGCGCCTGCTCCAGCTGCTCCACCAGACCGAGGGCCAGATGGTTGGTCGGTTCGTCGAGCAGCAGCAGATCCGCGGGGCGGGCCAGCAACCGGGCGAGCGCCAGTCGGCGCCGCTGCCCCGCCGAGAGCGACCCCACCGGCACATGGAGGTCGCGCTCCCGGAACAGCCCGTATGACAGCAGCAGCTCCGACTGCTCCTCCGGGGTTCCCGGCAGCCCGCGGCCGAAGGCCGGCAGCAGCCGCTCGCTGGGCCGGGCGACAGGTATCTCCTGCGCGAGATAGCCGATCCGGCCCCGCCGCACCACACGGCCCGCGTCCGGCCGCTCCATCCCGGCCATGACCCGTAGCAGGGTGGACTTACCCGCTCCATTGGCACCGTGGACGAGCAGCCTCTCGCCCGCGGCGACCGTGAGTCCGTCCACCGCGAGCCGATCGCCCACCCGCACATCGTGCAGACCGACCAGCACACCGGTCTCGCTACCCGCCGCGGGACGCGCGGTGAACCGCAGGGGCTCCGGCGGCCGGGGCACGGGATCCTCCTGGAGCCGGCGCAGCCGCTCCTGGGCGTTGCGCACCCGGCTGGAGACCGAGGACTGCACCCGCCCCTTGTCCCGGTCGTAGGCGACCTTGTTGCCGTCCTTCATCCCCCGGCCGGGGGCGACCCGCCGGGCGACCGTCGTGGCGGCCTCCACCAGCGCCGCCGTCTCGGCGCACCACTGCTCGTACGCCTGCTCCCAGCGGCGGCGCGCGGCGGCCTGCTCGGCGACGAACCCGCCATAGCCTCCGCCGTAGCGCACCAGGGTGCGCCGGTCGGCGTCCACCTCGATGATCGCGGTCGCCACCCGCTCCAGGAACACCCGGTCGTGGGAGACCGCCAGGACCGTGCCGGGGTGTGCCCGCAGCGCGTCCTCGAGCCAGGTGAGGGCGGCACCGTCGAGATGGTTCGTGGGCTCGTCGAGCAGCATCACCTCGGGGGCGGCCGCTATCAGACAGGCCAGACCGAGCCGGGCCTGCTCGCCGCCCGAGAGGCTGCCGAGCCGCCGCTCCCGCCCGACGCCGCCCAGCCCCAGCCCGTGGAGAGCTTTGTCCACCCGGGCGTCCGCCTCGTAACCGCCGCGCGCCTCGAACGCGGTGAGCAGATCGCCGTACTCGGCGAGCACCTCGGGCGCACAGCCGTCGAGCTCCGCCTCCAGCTCGCGCAGTCCGCGCTCCATGGCGCGCAACTCGGCCAGGGCGACGTCTATCGCGTCCCCCACCAGGCGGTTCTGAGGCAGCTCGGGCGTCTGGCCGAGATGTCCCGTGCCGCCGTCGGCCGCGGTCACCACCGCGCCGTCGCAGGACGGTTCGATCCCGGCGAGCACCTTGAGCAGGGTGGATTTACCCGCGCCGTTCTCCCCGACGATGCCCACCCGCTCACCGGGTCGCACCGAGAAAGACACGTCGTCGAGCAGTGTGCGGTCGCCCCGGGACACGGTGACGCCGCGCAGCGAGATCTGAGTGGGCAAAGACGAACCTCCGAGCAGGAGAGCGGGCAACAACACCGGCGGAGAGCCGGAGGGCTCCAAACACAACTTCAGTTGCGTTACCCTCAGCATGACACGGCAAACGAGCTAACGCAACAGGAGTTGCAGTTGTCCGCAGAAGATGGCTCCACCACACCGGGCACTGTCCGACCGGGCGGGCGCACCGCCCGTACCCGCGCCGCTGTCCGCGACGCCGTGCTGACCGGGCTCGCCGAGCACGGCTACCCCGGGCTGACCGTGGAGTACGTCGCCGAGCGCTCCGGCGTCCACAAGACGACGCTCTACCGGCGCTGGGGCAGTGTCGAGGGGCTGGTGACGGACGCACTCGACCTCGCGGGCGAGGACGCCTGGACGCCCCCCGACACCGGAAGCCTCGACGGCGATCTGCGCGCTCTCGCCCACGAGGTCACCGACACCTTCGGCGACGCCTCGGCCGCCGCGGCTCCGATCGCCTTCATCGCGGCCGCGTTCCAGTCCGAGAGCACGGCCGAGGCGCTGCGCGGCTTCTACGCGGAGCGGTTCGCCCGCTGTGAAACCGTCGTACAGCGGGCGGTCGAACGCGGTGAGGCCCCACCCGGCACCGATGCCGCGGCGGTCGTGCGGGCCGTGTCCGCCCCGCTGTTCTTCCGGGCGGTGGTCACCCGCGAACCCCTCGACGCGCCGCTCGCCGCCCGGACGGCGGCGGCTGTCGCCGCCGCCGTCCGGGCGGGGGGCTACCTCCCGGCCACATCACCGGAACCGGCCGACCGACCAGGGTCGGCCGACCGCGACTGACCGGAGCCGGGCGCGGGGCCAGGGCCGGGCGTCGGACCGGAGCGGGTGGGACCGGAGCCGGACATCGGACAGGGCGCCCGGCACCGGACCGGTTCGGGCGTCCGCCCGGAGCCGACGCACGCCCCCGCCGGTCAGACCGTCCAGGCCGATTCGACACCCACCACGTCACCCGCGATGGCCGCCACGTCCGCCTCGATCTGCGCACGCAGACCGAGCCGTTCCACACGCTCGGCCCGGTACTTCCCGTGCTCCGCGGCGGAGTCCCACATCGACAGCACGAGGAACTCGCTCCCGGGCGCCTCGCCGAACAGCCCGCGCAGCATCCCGGGCGACCCGGCCATCGCGGGATTCCACACCTTCTCCTGCACCAGCGTGAAGTGCTCCACCCGCTCCGCGTGCACCCGGCAGTGCGCGACCCGGACCACGTCCACGTCGGTGAACCGCGGCTCGAAGCCGACCTTCACATCGAAGCGATGCTCGAACAGCCGGACCTGCATGTCCTTGTAGGTCCCGGACTGCGAGGCCGCCAGCCGGTCGTGCGACCGCGCCATGAAGGAGTCGTAGAACGCCCGGCTCTCCCAGAACGCGAAGATATGCGCCACATCGGGACGCCCCCGGCTCCAGCCACCGCCCTGCCCCCGGAATCCCGGTTCGCCGGGCAACCCCGCCCACTTCCGCTGCCCCCGCTCGAAACCCGGGCGGTCCACCACGGTGCAGCGAATCCACTTGACCAGCACCGCGCTATCCTACGGCCCCGCCGGTGGCCCGCATCACATGGCCAAGACCCGCGCACGCGGCGATGGTTCACAACCGTGAGCGCTGCGCGAGCCCCTTCCACCACCCCTGCGCCCCCCACATCAGCCGCCGGGGCGGCGGCGCCTGTCGGCGCGGAAGGCTCTCAGGCCGAGTTCGTCCGCCACGGAACCGGCGAGCCAGCGGAACCGGTCGTCCCCGGCGGCCGCCCCTTGCCGGGCCGTTGCGCACCAGTCCTCGCGGTCGAGCAGGGCGAGATAGGCGTCCCGGATCGCCTGCCACCGCGATTCCGTGCCGGGTTCGGCGGAACCGGCGGGCCGCTCCGTGGTCAGGTAGTGGGCGAGCACCGCGACGGAGAAGCAGCGCTCCGCCGTGGGGCCCAGACGCCCGAGGTGCCGGACATGCGCCTCCAGCACCGGGACGGCATGGACGTAGCGGCACAGGGTCATCCCCATGCCGTCGCACTCGGTCATCACATGGAGCAGCCGGGTCGTGTGGTCGACCAGGCCGGTGTCGTCCCCGAACTCCCCCACCGCTTCGTGGAGTCCGGCCGCGCAGGCCACCCGGCCCGCGACATAACCGCTGAGGGTGTCGCCCTCGACCGCTCGGCGCAGCAGCCAGGGGCGGACGCCCGGATGGTCGTCCACGAGGCGGCACAGTGCCTCCACTCCGTAGACCAGGCCCCAGCCGGACATCCGCTCCGACAGCCACATCAGCGCCTCGGCACCGCCCGGAAGGCGTTCCAGCGCGTCCGCCGCAAGAGCTCCGAAGACGCAGGAGAGCAGGCCGATGGTCTGGATCCTGGGGATGTCCGCCACCGTGCCCACGGCGGCGAGGAGCCCGAGTCCGACCGTGACGGCGCATCGGTCGGTGCCGTACCGCACCAGCCACCGGCCCGCTTCCCGGACTCGGCGGGTCTCCGCCCGCCGCGCGGCAACGGCGATGTGCGCATTGGGGTGGAGGGGTGTCCAGAGACCGTGGAAACGGTCAGCGAGTCCGCTCGGCGAAGCGGTCGGATCGGCGAAGTGCGCGTCGAGGACGCGGGCGATATCGGCCCCGACGAGGTCCCGGTCGCGCGGCCGCTTCGGCCTTGGCCGGAGGTGATGGCGCGCCTCGTCGGGATACGGCTCGCCGTCGCGTGGAAGGGGCTGGTCCGGTGTCCGCCGATGCAACTGGAGCGCGTGGCGGAACAGGGAGATCCTGGCTCCGGGCGGCTCGATCCCGGTCGTCCCGCTCAACGGCGGTCGGTGGACTCGATTCTCTCGATCATGGTGGGGACCCTGTCATGGCCCACGCACCGCCACAAGCCCTTACCGCGAACACCCGCGGCGACCGGGGAACGGAACGAGCGGGACCGGACAGGCCGGGGGCGGTGGAGCCGCATCACCGGCTCCACCGCCCTCACTTCCGGTCAGGTCGCCAGGAGATGAGCGGGAAGATCACCTCCGGACGGCCCCCGCGTCAGCTGCAACCGCTCGTCGATCCGCAGCCCTCGCACAGGTAGCAGCTGCCCGCGCGGCGCATCTTGGTACCGCAGGAGAAGCACAGCGGCGCGTCGGCGTTCAGCCCCAGCTGCATCTCGACCAGCTCGGTCGAGCTGTGTGCCTCCTTCGGAGCCGGGGACACGGCGGGTGCGGACGAGGTGGTGGCCGCCGGAGCGTCCACCTGGCGCGGCGCCGACTGGGCCAGGCCCTCGACGTCCACCTCGTCCTCGGAGGACTCGTACGAGCCGGTCTCCAGGTGCCGCTGGCGCTCCTCGGCGGAGTGGATACCGAGTGCCGAGCGGGTCTCGAACGGCAGGAAGTCCAGCGCCAGACGGCGGAAGATGTAGTCGACGATCGACTGCGCCATCCGCACGTCCGGGTCGTCCGTCATGCCCGCCGGCTCGAAGCGCATGTTGGTGAACTTCGAGACGTAGGTCTCCAGCGGCACGCCGTACTGGAGGCCGACCGAGACGGCGATCGAGAAGGCGTCCATCATGCCCGCGAGGGTCGAACCCTGCTTGGACATCTTCAGGAAGACCTCGCCCAGCCCGTCGTCCGGGTAGGAGTTGGCGGTCATGTAACCCTCGGCGCCGCCCACCGTGAAGGAGGTGGTGATGCCGGGACGGCCCTTGGGGAGGCGCCGGCGGACCGGGCGGTACTCGATGACCTTCTCGGGCTCGGGCTGCTCGGCGGCCTTCTTCTCCTCCTTCTTCTTGGCGGAGAGCGGCTGGCCGACCTTGCAGTTGTCGCGGTAGATCGCAAGCGCCTTCAGGCCCAGCTTCCAGCCCTCGAAGTAGATCTCCTCGATCTCCTCGACGGTGGCCGACTCCGGCATGTTGACCGTCTTGGAGATGGCGCCGGACAGGAAGGGCTGAGCGGCGGCCATCATCCGCACATGGCCCATCGGCGAGATGGAACGCTCGCCCATGGCGCAGTCGAAGACCTCGTAGTGCCCGGGCTTCAACCCCGGCGCGTCGATCACATTGCCGTGCTCGGCGATGTGGGCGACGATCGCCTCGACCTGCTCGGGCTGGTAGCCGAGCCGCTTGAGCGCCTTGGGGACCGTGTTGTTCACGATCTGCATCGAGCCGCCGCCGACCAGCTTCTTGAACTTGACCAGGGCCAGGTCCGGCTCGACGCCCGTGGTGTCGCAGTCCATCATCAGGCCGATGGTGCCGGTCGGCGCCAGCACCGACGCCTGGGCGTTGCGGAAGCCGCTCTTCTCGCCGAGACGCACGACGTCCTGCCATGCCTCGGTGGCCGCGGCCCAGACCGGGGTGTCCAGGTCGTCCATGCGCTTGGCGGTGGAGTTGGCGTCCGCGTGCTGCTTCATGACGCGCTTGTGGGCGTCCGCGTTGCGGGCGTAGCCGTCGTACGGGCCGACGACGGCCGCCAGCTCGGCGGAGCGCTTGTACGACATGCCGGTCATCAGCGAGGTGATGGCTCCGGCCAGGGCCCGGCCGCCGTCGCTGTCGTAGGCGTGGCCGGTGGCCATCAGGAGGGCACCCAGGTTGGCGTAACCGATGCCCAGCTGGCGGAAGGCGCGGGTGGTCTCACCGATCTTCTGGGTCGGGAAGTCCGCGAAGCAGATGGAGATGTCCATCGCGGTGATGACCAGCTCGACGACCTTGGCGAAGCGCTCGGCGTCGAAGCGCTGGTTGCCCGCGTCGTCGTCCAGCAGGAACTTCATCAGGTTGAGCGAGGCGAGGTTGCACGAGGAGTTGTCCAGGTGCATGTACTCGCTGCACGGGTTGGAGGCGGTGATCCGGCCCGACTCCGGCGAGGTGTGCCAGTGGTTGATGGTGTCGTCGTACTGGATGCCCGGATCGGCGCAGGCCCAGGCCGCCTCCGCCATCTTGCGGAAGAGGGACTTGGCGTCGATCTCCTCGATGGCCTCGCCGGTCAGCCGCGAGCGCAGACCGAACGCCGAGCCCGACTCCACGGCCTTCATGAACGTGTCGTTCACACGGACGGAGTTGTTGGCGTTCTGGTACTGGACGGACGTGATGTCGTCGCCGCCCAGGTCCATGTCGAAGCCCGCGTCGCGCAGGGCGCGGATCTTCTCCTCCTCCTTGACCTTGGTCTCGATGAAGGCTTCGACGTCCGGGTGGTCGACATCGAGGACGACCATCTTGGCGGCACGGCGGGTGGCACCACCGGACTTGATCGTTCCGGCGGAGGCATCGGCGCCGCGCATGAAGGAGACGGGGCCGGAGGCGTTGCCACCGGAGGAGAGGAGTTCCTTGGAGGAGCGGATGCGGGAGAGGTTCAGGCCGGCTCCGGAGCCGCCCTTGAAGATCATCCCCTCTTCCTTGTACCAGTCCAGGATCGACTCCATGGAGTCGTCCACGGAGAGGATGAAGCAGGCGCTGACCTGCTGCGGCTGCTTGGTGCCGACGTTGAACCACACCGGCGAGTTGAAGCTGAAGACCTGGTGCAGCAGGGCGTACGTCAGCTCGTGGTCGAAGATCTCGGCGTCGGCGGGCGAGGCGAAGTAGCCGTGCTCCTCACCGGCCGCGCGGTAGGTGCGCACCACGCGGTCGATGAGCTGCTTCAGGCTCGCCTCGCGTTCCGGGGAACCCACCGCGCCACGGAAGTACTTGCTCGTGACGATGTTGACCGCGTTCACCGACCAGAAGTCGGGGAACTCGACGCCGCGCTGCTCGAAGTTGACCGAACCGTCGCGCCAGTTGGTCATGACGACGTCACGACGCTCCCAGACCACCTCGTCGTACGGATGCACGCCGGGGGTGGTGTGGATGCGCTCGATGCGCAGACCCTTGTTCGCCTTGCTTCCCTTGGAGCGGGAGCCTCGTGCCGGGCCGCTCGCCGTCTCTGTCATTCCGTCTCCCTGTACGGGCGAAAACGCCCTGATGTGCCTATTTCTTCCCGAGGCACGGTGTGTCTGTCTTCCACCCGGGGTGCGCGCCGCGCCCCGGGTACGTCTGGGCCGCCGGTCAGTCGGCGGCGACGGCCGGCGCGGGGGCCTCCGCGGCCCCATCGGCGCCGGACCCGCGGTCGTGCGCGGGAGGCCTTTGCCGGTCACGCAGCTCCGTGACCGCGGCCTCGAAGTCCTCGAGCGAGTCGAAGGCGCGGTAGACGGAGGCGAAGCGGAGGTAGGCGACGAGGTCGAGTTCCTGGAGCGGGCCGAGTATGGCGAGCCCCACGTCATGAGTGGACAGCTCGGCGCTGCCGGTGGCGCGTACGGCTTCCTCCACCTGCTGGCCGAGTTGGGCGAGGGCGTCCTCGGTGACCGGGCGGCCCTGGCATGCCTTGCGCACTCCCGAGATGACCTTGTCGCGACTGAAGGGCTCGGTGACCCCACTTCGCTTGATCACCATCAGCGACGCGGTCTCCACCGTGGTGAAGCGACGCGAGCAGTCGGGGCACTGACGGCGCCTGCGGATCGAGCAGCCGTCGTCCGTGGTCCGGCTGTCCACCACGCGGCTGTCGGGGTGCCTGCAGAAGGGGCAGTGCATGACTCCGTACCCTCCCTCACCCTTATGAACGGCGCATGGCTGTATAGCCTCGACCGGGCCGCACAGGCCCGGTGAAGCGGCCACAAGCATAGGCGAAAACCTTGGCGATGAATCACCGGGGACCACAACCTGTAGGTGGCTGACATCCATCAAACCACTAGATCTGGTGTCTGGCACTCAACCGGGCCGGGTGGCGTGTCACAGTCCGGGAGCAGCACGAGACTACGCGAGCCCCCTCGGTCACGGATTCACGGGGGTCGGAGTGGGAGACTGGAGACCAGCAGGAAGGGCCACCAGAACCCTGCCTATACACCCAACCCTGGGATCACGTCAGCCGATCTACGAAATTTCACTCGAACGTGTGTTTGGCGCAACCTTTCGAAAGCAACTACCGTTGTCCAGCTAGGGAGAACATCTCGAGAGGGGCCGTCGTGACCACCACCGCAGAGAGCACCACTATCACCGCTCAGGAGCGCTCCCAGAGCAGGCTCGAACAGACGCACGCGATCAACCAGACCCACACCATGAACGACGCCACGAACCCGGAGGGCCAGAAGCCCTCGCGCGCCCTACCCGGACGACCTCCAGGCATCCGGGCGGACAGTTCGGGGCTGACCGACCGGCAGCGCCGTGTCATCGAGGTCATTCGCGACTCTGTGCAGCGGCGCGGCTACCCGCCGTCCATGCGGGAGATCGGCCAGGCGGTAGGGCTCTCCAGCACCTCGTCCGTGGCCCATCAGCTGATGGCTCTGGAGCGCAAGGGCTTTCTGCGGCGGGACCCCCACCGGCCCCGTGCCTACGAGGTCCGTGGCTCCGACCAGCCCAGCGCACAGCCGACGGACACCACCGGCAAGCCTGCCGCCTCCTATGTGCCGCTGGTCGGCCGGATCGCGGCCGGTGGCCCGATCCTCGCCGAGGAGTCGGTGGAGGACGTCTTCCCGCTGCCCCGGCAGCTGGTCGGCGACGGTGAGCTGTTCGTGCTCAAAGTCGTCGGCGACTCCATGATCGAGGCTGCCATCTGCGACGGCGACTGGGTGACGGTGCGCCGTCAGCCGGTCGCGGAGAACGGGGACATCGTCGCCGCGATGCTCGACGGCGAGGCCACGGTGAAGCGCTTCAAGCGCGAGGACGGCCATGTGTGGCTCCTCCCGCACAACGCCGCGTACCAGCCGATCCCGGGCGATGAAGCGACCATCCTGGGCAAGGTGGTCGCGGTACTGCGGCGCGTCTGACACAACGGATCGAGGTGCGCCCCTAGCGTGCCCAACGACCGGGCCCCGGGACCACTGCGCCGGTTCCGGGGCCCTGCTGTGCCCCTGACTACGTGCCGTCGCTCTTGGCCGCGGCATCGATGGCGGCCAGCGAGCGGCGCACCTGATTGCGGTCGGTGGTGTACCAGAAGTCCGGCATGGACTTCCGCAGGAACGAGCCGTAGCGCGCCCGCTCGACACGGGGGTCCAGGACAGCGACGATGCCCCGGTCGCCGGACGCCCGGACCAGCCGTCCCGCCCCCTGCGCCATCAGCAGGGCGGCATGGGTCGCGGCGACAGCCATGAAGCCATTGCCCCCGGCCTCCTCCACCGCCTTCTGGCGAGCGCTCATCAGGGGGTCGTCGGGGCGGGGGAAGGGCACCCGGTCCATGACCACCAACTGACAGCTCGGCCCCGGCACATCGACGCCCTGCCAGAGGGAGAGCGTGCCGAACAGGCAGGTCCTGGCGTCGGTGGCGAAGGCACGGATCAGCTCGCCGAGGGTCTCCTCGCCCTGGAGCAGGATGGGCATGTCCAGACGGCCCCGCAGCTCCTCCGCGGCCGTCTGCGCGGCCCGCATCGACGAGAACAGCCCGAGGGTGCGGCCCCCGGCGGCCTCGACCAGCTCCGTGAGCTCATCGAGCATGTCGGAGCGACTGCCCTCGCGGCCGGGCTGCGCCAGGTGCTTGGCGACGTAGAGGATTCCCTGCTTCGAGTAGTCGAACGGCGAGCCGACATCGAGCCCCTGCCAGCGCGGGGCGGTGTCCCCGTCGCCCTCGGGGTCCTGCGGGCTGTCGGGGTTGAGGCCGAGGGAAGCGGCCACTCCGTTGAAGTCCCCGCCCAGCTTGAGGGTGGCGGAGGTGAGGATCACCGAGCGGTCCTCGAACAGCTTCTCGCGGAGCAGCCCGGAGACGGACAGCGGCGCGACGCGAAGTGAGGCACCGAAGCGGTCATGCCGCTCGTACCAGACCACGTCGAACTCTGAGCCCTCCACGATTCGCTCGGCCACCTGGAGGATGTTCTCCACGGAGCCGAGCGCCTGCTTCCGCACCGCGTCCTCATCCTGAACGGAGGAGTCACGTGTGGTGCCGAGCGCCGAGATGACCGTACGGGAGGCGTCGCGCAGCGCCATCAGGGCGTAGCCGAGGTCTTCGGGGATCTCCTCGAGACGGCCGGGTAGGGCCAGCTCCATGAGCCGTTCGAAGGTCTCGGCTGCGGTCTGAAGGGCGTCCGCCGCCTTCTCGTTGACCAGCTTGGCGGCGCGCCGCACCGCGCGGTTGACCTGGCCGGGGGTGAGCTCGCCGCTGGCGACGCCGGTGACGCGGGAGACCAGCTCATGCGCCTCGTCGACGATCAGCACCTCGTGGCCGGGCAACACAGGGGCACCCTCGATGGCGTCGATGGCGAGCAGGGCGTGATTGGTGACGACGACCTCGGCCAGCTTGGCCCGCTCGCGGGCGGCCTCGGCGAAGCACTCCGCGCCGTAGGCACACTTGGAAGCGCCGAGGCACTCCCGGGAGGTCACGGACACCTGGGACCAGGCACGGTCGGAGACCCCTGGGGTGAGGTCGTCGCGGTCGCCGGTCTCGGTCTCATCGGCCCAGTCGCGCAGCCGCAGCAGGTCCTTGCCCAGCTTGCTGGTGGGCGCCGCGGCCTCGAAGGGATCGAACAGTCCGGCTTCGTCGGCGTCCTCCTGCGGTACGCCCTCGTGGAGGCGGTGCAGGCACAGGTAGTTGGAGCGGCCCTTGAGCATGGCGAACTCGGGCCGTCGACGCAGCAGCGGGTGCAGCGCCTCGACGGTGCGGGGCAGATCGCGCTCGACGAGCTGACGCTGGAGGGCGAGGGTCGCCGTGGCGACCACGACGCGCTCGCCCTGGGCGAGGGCGGGGACCAGATAGCCGAGGGACTTGCCGGTGCCGGTGCCGGCCTGCACCAGCAGATGGGAGCTGTCGTCGATCGCCTCCGCCACGGCTTCCGCCATGGCGGTCTGGCCAGGGCGTTCGGTGCCGCCGACGGCGGTGACGGCGGCGTGGAGCAGGTCGGCGAGGGGAGGCGAGGACGATTCAGTCATAGGGCTGCCAGCCTACGGGGCGGCACCGACATCGCTCTCCTCAGTCCGCTCGGTGACCGACGGATCCGGCCGGAGTTCTTGTCGAGGGGGAACCGGATCCACGCGAGCGGTGTATCAGAAGCAGAGACACACACCGGAGCCAACGCGTGACAGAAGGCTACGTGAGCGGCTGGAACACAGATCATGGAAGGCGGCACAGTGAGGGCGGATCGGGGATGACGGATCAGAGCAGGTGGCGCAGGGCACGGTCGCGGAGCATCAGGGCCGCGCGCTTATCGGGGAGTTCGACCTCGGCCGAGAAACGGAAGCCCGCGCCGAGAAAGGCGGCGATGGAGGGGGTGTTGCGCAGATCCGGCTCGGCCACGACGCGGGAGCAGGACGGCCGGTGGTCGAGGACAAGATCGGCGGCGGCGCGCAGCAGCGTGGTGCCCAGACCCTGACCGCGGTCGCTGACCCGGCCGATGAGGAGATGGACACCGGTGTCATGCGGCCGGGCCGGGTAGTACCGGGCGAGCGGGTCGAGATCGGCGCGGTACAGCTCCCAGTAGCTCATGGGCACCCCGTCCAGGACGCCGAGGCAGGGCACGCTCCGGCCGTCACCGTCGAGCTGGCCGCCCAGGTGGCTCGCGGTGGCCTCATCGGGACCGTCCAGCTCCCAGAAGGCCGCGACGGCAGGGTCGTTCATCCATTGGGCGATCAGCCGGAGATCACGCCCGATACGGACGGGGACGAGCTGGAAGGCGCCCGCCGAGGTGCTGGTGGGGCCCCATTCGGCGATCTGGTCGAGCAGGTCCGGCCGACTGTGGGTCTCCGCCCCGGCGAGGCGCTCGTCACTGAGGTGTGCGGCGTCCTCCTCTTCCTGGCGCAGCCGCAGGTCGATGGTGTCGTCGGTCTCGGAGCTCGTGGTGGAGTCGGTGTGCGGCACGACGACGCTCTCCTCTCATGGGTCTCAGGCGCGTGGTGGTTCTCCGGCACGGCGTGGTGAGCGTGATGCCGCGGATGCCGGTGCGGGACACGTCGGTGCGGAACATGTCGACGGGGGCACGGCGATGCGGGGCTGTTGGTGGGTGCTGCCTGGGTGGAGGCGGCGTCATGGTGAAGGGATGACAGCGGTGGCGGCCGATGCGGCAAGGGGGTTGGCGATGGTGACGTAGACCGACTGGGTGTCCACAGGGCCCACGAGTTCGTCCAGGCCGTGCAGTCGGGTGTGCAGATTGGCCTTGCAACGGAGGGTGGGTGTGTCGAGGAGCCGTGCGGGCAGCGGTGAGCGGGTTCTGCCGGGGCCGGACGCGGCAGCGGCCAGGAAGCGGCGGAACGCGGCCAGCAGGACACGCTCGTCAACGAGCCGCTGGGACCCGAACGCACCGACAAGACCGAGGACGTTGTTGATGCCGAGGTAGTAGGCGAACCGTTCGTCGGTGACCTCGTCGGACACGAAGGTGTCGCTGAGGGCGCCGATTCCGGGCAGCCGCCGCTGGAGTTCGGCGTGCCGGGACTCACGGAAGTAGTAGCCCTGGTTGTCCCGGTAGCGGCCGCCGACGGGCCAGCCGTCGGGATCGAGCAGCACCAGGGTGTTCTGCTGATGAGCCTCCAGCGCGATACCGGCCTCGCCGTCCAGCCACAGCACGGGACGTACAACGGTGTGGAGATAGCGCAGGAACCACTCGGCGGCGACGGCCGCTGCGGAGCGACCGGTACGGGCGGCGAGACGGGCGACGAGGTGTGCGAGCCGGGAGCGCATTACCGGCTGCCCGGGCCAGGGGCGGAGCGCGATGAGCCCGGCGACGCATACGGCGTCGTCGCCCGGCCCGAACGGGTTGTGCCGGACGACAACGTCCAGTCCGGTCAATGGTTCCCCGTCCGGCCCGTCGACCGCGAGCCAGGCAGGGTCGCGGACGATGTCGAAACCGGGGAACCCGGAGAAGGCCGCCCGCCACTGCTCGGCCAGTCCGCTGCGGAGCAGTCGGTGGACCTCGACACCACGACGGAGCTCCTTACGCAGGTTCTCACGACGGGAGTTGGTGATCCGCAGAGCCAGGGAGAGTTTGAGCATCGCGGGCGCACCGGGCCGGTACACGGTGCGGACCGAAGACGTGGGGCTCCAGCGACCGCCCGACGGACCGAGGTCGTGCAGCACCCCCGCGTCGAAGAGTGCGGCGACGGCCGGACGATGCCTGATCTCGCGGGCCTGCCAGGGATGGAGGGGCAACGGGACGGTCCCGGCAGGCAGTTGAAGACCGCTGCCCGCGAGTGAGAGGGCGAGCCGCTCGGCGGGCACGGTCCGGCCGCGCTCGGTCCAGGCCGACTCGCAGGCCAGCACGGACCGGTCGACGGCGATCCAGTGAAGGGGGAAGGAGCCGTACGACTCCGGTGAGCAGACGGACGATTCGGTGTCGGAGAGACCCTCACGGCTCTTCGGCGTGGGATGGAGGGGGTGACCGAGGACGAGGGACTGCTCCGCGCTGAGAAACGGGGTGCTCATGCCGGGATCGGCGGGAACGGCTCGACGGTGGGCGAGGAACGCGGCGGTACGCCGCACCGAGTCCGCCACCCGGCCAATGAGTTCGGTGCCGTCCGCGGCGGGGTCGTCACGGCGTGCGCCGTAGGCCGCTTCGCGGGTCAGCAGGGCCGCGAGGGTGACCGCGCCGACGGAGGGTGCGTCATGGGGACCGTGCTCCAGCACTGGCGGTCCGAAGCGGTGCCATCCGGTGGGTGACCAGTACCGCACGGGGACGAGGAGGACGGTTCCGCTCGCTGCGAGGGGAATGCGGAGCGTGTCACCGTCAGGACGCGGGGTGCGGTTCTCCCGGATCCAGCAGCGGAGCAGATTCTCGACGCCCGCCGTGTCCGCCACGACCTGCGGGTCGGGGTCGTCGAGGGGGTCGGGGGCCGCCGGCGGTGGGCCGCCGGTGGCGGGCACACCCTGGCTGCCGCGGCTCGGGGAGCTCGGGGAGCTCGGAGTGCTCGGGGCGCTAGGGGCGCTAGGGGCGCTAGGGGTGCTAGGGGCTGAAGCTCCTGGGCCCGCGGCGGTGGAGTCCTGGGCGCCTCGGACTTGAGCACTCGTGTCCTGGGTGCTCCGGTCCTGGCGCGGCAGGATCGCCGTGACCGCCTGCGGGACCGTGGGTGGTGGCTCGGCTGCGGGAGGCTGGGCAGGGGGCGCGAGCGGCGCCAGGGTGGGCGGGGTCGCGGATGGCATGGGCGGTGCGGGCATCTGTGGTGCCAGGGGAACCGAGGGGCTCTCCCCCGCCGTCCCTGCCGCTCTCGCGACGGCGGAGGGCAGAACCGCCGGCGGCACCACCACCGCCGGTCCCCCGGCCGCCTGTCCCCCGGCCCGCCCGCCTGAGGGCGGTCCTCCTTGGGGCGTGCCACCGGGGGGCGGCGGGGTCGCCGATCCCGCCGGGGGCGGCTGCACCGGGGGGGCGGGCCGGGCGGCGCGGCGACCGTCCGGGGCGCTGTGGTCGGTCATGACACCGGTCTCTGGGTCCGGCTGGGAAGGAAGGGGGGCTCCCCCGGGGGAGTGCGGCATGGTGGGTGCGGCGCGGGCGTCACGTCGGTCGGTCCGTGGCCCGGTGCCTGCCTCCTTCGCTGGTGCGGTGGGGGTGCGGTGGTGCGGGTGCGGGACGCGTCACCGGTGGTCTCCGGCGAACGGCGGTGCGGTCGGCGGGCGTTCGGGGCCAGGGACTCCGGCAGTGGCGCGGATCGCGGCGTCGAGGGCGTCGGCGAGCCGGTCGAGGACCGCTTCGGCCTGTTCGTCGGTGATGGTCAATGGCGGAAGGAGGCGAATGACCGCGGCGTGGCGGCCGCCCAGTTCGACGATCAGGCCACGACGCAGGCACTCCTGCTGAACGGCTGCCGCGAGCATCGGAGCGGCAGGCCGGGCCCGTAGGGCACCGCTCCCTGGAGATCCGGCCCCAGGGACCTCTGTTCCCGGACCCATGGCATCCGGAGGCTCGGCGCCCCGGCTCACCGCCTCCGCCGGTTGGCCGGCCCCGACCTGACCGGACCCCACCTGACCGGCCCTCACCTGCTCGACACTCACCCGCTGGGCCTCGGGGTTGACGAGTTCGAGGCCGAGCATGAGGCCGCGGCCGCGTACGTCACCGATGTGGGGGTGGTGCTCGGCGAGTTGGCGCAGGCGGAGCAGCATACGTTCACCGAGGGCGGCGGCGCGCTCCGCGAGGTGGTTCTCCCGTACGTAGGCGAGGGTCGCCGCACCCGCGGCCATGGCCAGTTGGTTGCCCCGGAAGGTGCCCGCGTGGGCGCCCGGAGCCCAGGCGTCCAGCTCCTCGTGGTAGACGATGACGGCCAGCGGCATGCTGCCGCCGATGGCCTTCGACAGCACCATCACATCGGGCACCACTCCGCTGTGCTGGACCGCCCAGAAGGCGCCGGTGCGCCCGACGCCGGTCTGGACCTCGTCCACGATCAGCGGGAGGGAGCGGGCCGCGGTGATCTCCCTCATCCGCCGCAGCCAGCCGTCCGGAGCGGGGATCACGCCGCCCTCGCCCTGCACCGGCTCCAGGATCATTCCGGCGGGGGTGCCCGCCCCGCTCTTGGGGTCGTCCAGGAGGCTCTCGGTCCAGCGCGCCGAGAGTTCAGCGCCGCGTTCCCCGCCCACGCCGAAGGGGCAGCGGTAGTCGTAGGGGAAGGGCAGCCGGGCCGTGCACACCGAGGGGGCGCCGCCGGACGCGGCCAGCGCCCCGGCCGTCATCCCGTGGTAGGCCCCGGAGAAGGCCAGCAGTCCCTCTCGCCCGGTGGCGGTCCGCACCAGCTTGAGTGCGGCCTCGACCGCGTCCGTGCCCGCGGGTCCGCAGAACTGCACCCGCGCGTGGCGGGCCAGTTCGGGTGGCAGCGTGCTGAACAGCTCCTCGGTGAAGGCGTCCTTGACCGGCGTGGCCAGATCCAGGACCTGGAGCGGTGCTCCCGAGTCCAGCACGCCGCGGATGGCATCCAGCACCACCGGGTGGTTGTGTCCCAGCGCCAGAGTCCCGGCGCCGGAGAGGCAGTCCAGGTAGCGACGGCCGTCGGCGCCCTCGATCGTCAGTCCTCGCGCACGCACCGGCACGATGGGCAGCGCCCGCGCATAGGTGCGGGCGGCGGACTCACGCAGTGCCTGACGGCGCAGAATGCCCTGGGCGCCGCTCCCCCCGCCGTCGGGCGCACCGGGCAGGGGCATCGGCGGGAGCTGGGTCACGGCCATGGCTCACGGTCCTCCTGCTGCTGACTGCTGCTGAACACCCTCCGGCAGTCCCCCGTACGTACCAACGACGGGTCAGCCCCGGGATCACGGGCTGACCGAAGATCCTTGCCGCCCCGGGAACCAAGGACCCGCCTTCAGCCGTCGTAGGCGGCACGGGCATAGTGGGAGACCACCCCGTCGCCGGGGCGGTGCATGACAAATCCACACAGGACGTAGAGCAGCTCAGAACATCAGGGGGAGTTCCGCCGATGCCATCCACACGCCGACCCGCGCTGGCCGTGGCCGCCGTCACCGCCGTGCTGGCGCTGACCGCCACCGCGTGCGGCTCGTCGGACGACACGACCGAGTCCAAGGCGCCCGCGTCATCGGGCCAGCAGGGCACGGGTGACATCAAGCTGCCCGACAACCTCAACGACAGGCTGAAGAACCTCGGCGTCGATCTCGACGACTGGAAGAACGGCGCCTGGGACAAGTGGAACAAGGACGACTGGCTGCGCGAGGCCGGTGACTTCATCAACCCGATCATCAAGGGTCTGTGGAAGCCGGACCGGATGCGGGACGCGCAGGAGCCCGACAAGCCGGTCGACGACGGCGACATCGCGGACGACCAGGGGGTGACCGACCCGGATCCGAAGCCGGTCACGGCCAAGGAGGTCGGCCACCCGTACAGCACCAACGTCCCCTACGCGGGCAAGGTCTTCTTCGACAGCCCCGAGGGTTCGATGGTCTGCTCCGCGACCGTGGTCAAGGACCCCGCGCACCCCGGGAAGTCCAACATGGTGTGGACCGCGGGCCACTGCGTCCACGCGGGCAAGGGCGGCGGCTGGTACAAGAACCTGATGTTCGTCCCCTCCTACAACGATGCCGGAAAGTCGGCGGCCGACCTGAAGAACGCCACCAAGGAAGAGCTCGCGCCCAAGGGCGTCTGGTGGGCCGACTGGGCGCAGACGTCCTCGCAGTGGATCGACACCGGCGCGGCGGTCGGCGGCAAGGGCGCTCCTTACGACTTCGCGGTGATCCATGTGAAGCCGGAGAACAGCGGCGGCAAGTCGCTGGAGGAGACGGTCGGGGGCGCGCTGCCGGTCGACTTCAATGCCCCGGCGGTGAAGTCCATCAACGAGATCACGGCCACCGGTTACCCGGCCGCCCCGCCGTTCGACGGCCAGAAGATGAACCAGTGCGCGGACAAGCCGGGTCGGCTGTCGCTGGAAGCCAAGCAGCCGACCATGTACCGCATCGGCTGCACGATGACCGCCGGTTCGTCGGGCGGCGGCTGGGTCGCCGAGGGCGCCGACGGCAAGCCCGCGCTGGTGTCCAACACCTCCATAGGCCCGTCCAACGCCACCTGGCTGGCCGGTCCGCACCTCGGCCCCGAGGCCAAGGGCGTCTACAACGCGGTGAGCAAGAAGTTCGCGAACCAGTGAGCCGGTAGGGTGCGCGGCGGGGCCGCCCGCCGCGCACCCGCTCGGAGCGTCCGCACGGACGAGGGCCCGCCCCCGGAGATCTTGGGTTCTAACGGTCCTCGCAACACCCGCGATCTGTGGGAG
Organism: Streptomyces sp. NA02950; assembly: GCF_013364155.1. Lineage (NCBI taxonomy): Bacteria > Bacillati > Actinomycetota > Actinomycetes > Kitasatosporales > Streptomycetaceae > Streptomyces > Streptomyces sp. NA02950. The sequence goes on from NZ_CP054916.1 coordinate 2,598,218, forward strand.
TTGCGAGGACCGTGGCCGTTGGACGGGATGATCTTGCGGGGTTGAGGGAGCGTTTCCTTGCGCGGCTGGATGCCGTGGGGAACGTGACCGTGGTGGCGCGTGAGCTGGGGGTGAACCGGAACACTGCCTTCGGCTGGGCCCGAAAGGCCGGACGGACCTCGGTGCGCCTGCCTCGGCGGCACCCCGGGCGCGACGAGTACGAGCGGCTTCGGGCCGCCGGTGTCGCACGTCGGGTGGCGGCCCTGCAGGTCGGGGTGAACGAGCGCACGGCCAAGGACTGGGACTGGGGCGTCAAGAAGACCGGCACCACGCGCACTTACGCTGACGGCCGCCGTGTCGACTACAGCACCGGGACCGTCACGATGTGCGGTGTGACCACGGCACCGGTGGGCCTGACGGCCCTGGAGAAGCAGCTTCACCCGCGGTTCCTAGCGCTCGCCGAGCGCGAGAAGATCCGCGATCTGCGCGCGGCGGGGCAGTCGCTGAGGGCGATCGGACGGGTCCTGGGACGGCCGGCGAGCACCATCAAGCGGGAGATCGACGCGAACTCGGGCAGCGAGGGCTACCAGCCCTACGCCGCCCACCGGGCAGCGGCAGCGCGCAGACCCCGGCCCAAGGAGCGCAAACTGCTGCGCGAGGGACGGCTGCGCCGCTTCGTCCGGGACGGACTGCGCCAGCGGTGGTCACCGGCACAGATCTGCCACGCTCTACGGAGAGAGCATCCCGACGACGAGAGCATGCGGGTGAGCGTGGAGACGGTCTACCAGGCACTGTATTTCCAGGCCCGCGGCGGCCTGAAGCGGGAAGTGCAGGCCGCCATCCGTTCCGGCCGGACCCGCCGCAAACCGCGCCGGGACTCCCAGCGGCGCACGCCCCGGTTCATCGACCCGATGGTGATGATCAGCGACCGTCCCGCCGACGTCGAGGACCGGGCCGTGCCCGGTCACTGGGAAGGCGACCTGATCATCGGCGCGGGCGGGCGCTCCGCGATCGCCACCCTGGTCGAGCGCAGCACCCGTTACACCCTGCTGGTCCATCTGCCGGGCGGGGCCCACGACGCCGAGACCGTCCGCGACGGCCTCGTTGCCACGATCCAGACCCTGCCCGCCCACCTGCGCGGCTCCCTCACCTGGGACCAGGGCAGCGAGATGGCACGCCACAAGCAGTTCAGCATGGCCACCGGCATGCCCGTCTACTTCTGCGACCCCGCCAGCCCCTGGCAACGCGGCTCGAACGAGAACACCAACGGCCTCCTGCGCCAGTACTTCCCGAAAGGCACCGACCTCAGCGTCCACAGTCCCGAAGACCTCGAACACGTCGCCCAGGAACTCAACGGCCGCCCACGCAAGACGCTCGGCTGGGATACCCCAGCCGAGCGTCTACGTGATCTACTCACCACCTGAAACCAAGTGGTGTTGCGACGACCCCTTGAATCCAAGGATCCGGGGGCGGGCCCTCGTCGTCTCGGCTGCCGCGCCGTCGTCGGGCGCAGAGGCGCGCAGAGGCCGCGACGGGAGGCCGGACGCTACTGCGATGCGGCCGCCGTCGGCGCGTACCGCTTCAGCTCGGCCGCCAGCTCCTCGTGCACCCGTGCCTTGAGCAGCGTGCCCTCCGGGGTGTGCTCCTCGGAGATCACCTCACCGTCGGCGTGGGTGCGCGAGACCAGCTGGCCCTCGGTGTAGGGCACCAGGGCCTCGATCTCGACCCGCGGCCGCGGCAGCTCCTCGTCGATCACGGTGAGCAGCTCGTCGATGCCCTGCCCGGTACGGGCCGACACCGCCATCGCGCGCCGCTCCAGGCGCAGCAGCCGCTGGAGGACCAGTGGATCGGCCATATCCGCCTTGTTGATCACCACGATCTCGGGCACCTCGATGGCGCCCACATCGCGGATCACCTCGCGCACGGCGGCCAGCTGCTCCTCCGGCGCCGGATGCGAACCGTCCACCACGTGCAGGATCAGATCGGCGTCGCCGACCTCCTCCATGGTGGAGCGGAACGCCTCCACGAGGTGGTGCGGAAGATGGCGCACAAACCCGACGGTGTCCGCCAGGGTGTAGAGCAGTCCGCTGGGTGTCTCGGCCCGGCGCACGGTCGGGTCCAGGGTGGCGAACAGCGCGTTCTCCACCAGAACGCCCGCACCGGTGAGGCGGTTGAGCAGCGAGGACTTACCCGCGTTGGTGTATCCGGCGATGGCGACCGAGGGGACCTTGTGCCGCCGACGCTCCTGCCGCTTGATGTCGCGGCCGGTCTTCATCTCGGCGATCTCGCGGCGCATCTTCGCCATCTTCTCGCGGATGCGGCGCCGGTCCGTCTCGATCTTGGTCTCACCAGGACCACGGGTGGCCATACCGCCGCCCGAGGAACCGGAGCCCCCACCACCCATCTGCCGGGACAGCGACTGACCCCAGCCGCGCAGCCTCGGCAGCATGTACTGCATCTGCGCGAGTGAGACCTGCGCCTTGCCCTCACGGGACTTGGCGTGCTGGGCGAAGATGTCGAGGATCAGGGCGGTGCGGTCGACCACCTTGACCTTGACGACGTCCTCGAGGTGGATCAGCTGGCCGGGGCTCAGCTCACCGTCGCAGACGACGGTGTCGGCGCCGGACTCGATCACGATGTCGCGCAGTTCCTCGGCCTTGCCGGAGCCGATGTAGGTGGCCGGATCCGGCTTGTTCCGGCGCTGGATGACCCCGTCGAGCACCAGGGCACCCGCGGTCTCCGCGAGGGCGGCCAGCTCGGCCAGGGAGTTCTCGGCGTCATGGACCGTGCCGGACGTCCAGACACCGACCAGCACCACGCGCTCCAGGCGCAGCTGCCGGTACTCGACCTCGGTGACGTCCTCGAGCTCGGTGGAGAGCCCCACCACGCGCCGCAGCGCGGCACGGTCGGAGCGGTCGTACTGGTCGCCGTCACGCTCCTCGTCGATCGCGTGACCCCAGGCGACGTCCTCTTCCATCAGGGCGTCGGCCCGAAGGCTCTCGGCGAGGCGCTGCCGGTCCTGCGGAAGGGAAGAGGAGTGGGTCAAAGGAATCCTTACGTCGTGGGACATGTCTTAACCGACAACGCGTGACGGGCCCGCGGGATTCCCGCGGCCGGCCGCGACGCCGACTCATCGATGGTGCCACGCGGCGGCCGGGCCGTCACCCGGGTTTCACGGGCGGCTGCGGGGTGTGGCGCCCCGCGGAGACCCGGCCGGGCTCCACCCCTGGCCGGGCTCCTGTCCGGGGCCCTGTCACGGGTCCCTACCTTCTTGATCGGGCTGAGCGAGCCATTCGTAGGGTTGGCTCACCCAGGGGCGCTGGGTGTGGCTATCACTGGTCTGCCGCTCGTGGCTCGGGAGGATTGGCCGCCCGGCGCCCCACGACGACTCGGCCGCCAATTGGGAAATGCGACAAGATCGCTTTGTAGGGACTCGTCGGCGAGGTCGTCTGTGGGACACGGCACGACGACGATCAGGAGAGCGATGCACCCCCGCGTATGGGCCGGAATCGACGCCGGCAAGGCCCACCACCACTGTGTGGCAATCGACTCCGAGGGGAACAAACTCCTCTCCCGCCGCGTGGCCAACGACGAGCCGGAACTCCTCCAACTCCTGGCCGATGTCCTTGCGCTGGGCCATGAGGTGGTCTGGGCCGTCGACCTCGCCGACGGCGGCGCCGCACTGGCCATCACCACCCTGCTCGCCCATGACCAGCAGGTGCTCTACATCTCCGGTCGCACCGTCAACCGTGCCTCGGAGGCATACCGGGGCGAGAGCAAGAGCGACGCCCGCGACGCCGCGATCATCGCTGATCAGGCACGCATGCGCCGCGACCTGACCCCGATGCGATTGCCCGACAGCCTCAGCGCCGAACTGAAGCTCCTCACTGCCCGCCGCACCGATCTGGTCTGCGATCGCACCCGCACCATCAACCGGCTCCGCGCCCAGCTGAACGGCATCTTCCCCGCTCTGGAACGGGCATTGGACCTGAGCAACGCGGGCCCGCTGATCCTGCTCACCGGATACCAGACCCCGGCCTCTATCCGGCGGCTGGGCCGCACCCGCCTGGAGGCATGGCTTCGCCGTCGCAAGGTCCGCAGCGCCGGTCAGGTCGCCCGGACCGCGCTGGAGGCCGCCGAACGGCAGCACACCGCCGTGCCGGGGGAAGACGTCGCCGCCGAGCTGGTGCACACGCTCGCCCAGCAACTGACCGCTCTCAACGAGCAGATCGCCGCAGTGGACCGTCGCATCGCCGAGCGGTTCAGGGAGCACGAACTCGCCGAGGTCATCACCAGCATGCCCGGCATCGGCCCGACTCTCGGTGCGGAGTTCCTCGCTGCCACCAACGGTGACATGGAGCTCTTCGGCTCCCCGGACCGGCTTGCCGGCTTCTGCGGTCTGGCTCCCGCCTCGCGCGACTCCGGCCGCATCAGCGGCAACCTGCGCCGACCCCAGCGATACCACCGCGGCTTGCAGCGTGTCTTCTACACCTCCGCGCTGATCAGCATCCAACGCCACCCAGAGTCCAGGGCGTTCTACGACCGCAAGAGGGCCGAGGGGAAGCGCCACACGCAGGCCGTCATCGCCCTCGCGCGCAGACGTGTCAACGTCCTGTGGGCACTCCTGCGGGACAGGCGCTGCTACCAAGCGGTCCCACCCGTCGCTATGGCGGCATGAGGACCCGAACAGCTCATCGCTGACGCTTGACAACGTCATTGGGAATCCTCCTCCGGCTCCCGCCCGCGCTCCCGGCCCCGTCCCCACCTTCCGCCCCGCCTTCGCGTCCGTCCCCGCCTCCGCCTTCGGCGCGGACTTCCAGGTGGGACGGCCGGGCATCGGCGGCGTCTTCGCCCCGTACAGCCACGGGTTCAGGAACCCGGCCAGATCACGGCCCGCCACCTCCGAGGCGAGCGCCACGAAGTCCGTGGTGGAGGCGACGCCGTCGTGGTGACGGAGCACCCATTGCCGCTCCAGCCGCTCGAACGCCTCCCGCCCGATGTGCTGCCGCAGCGCGTACAGGACCAGGGCGCTGCCGTCGTAGACGACCGGACGGAAGATGCCGATCTGCTGGCCGGGTTCGGCGGGTCTGGGCGCGGCGGGCGGCCCTCCGGCGGCGCGCCAGCCGTCGGACAGCCGGTACGCCTCGCGCATCCGCCGCTCCAGGCTCGCCTTGCCCCGCTCGTCCGCATAGAGCGCCTCGTACCAGGTCGCATGCCCCTCGTTGAGCCACAGGTCCGACCAGCGGCGCGGGGCGACGCTGTCGCCGAACCACTGGTGCGCCAGCTCATGCACCATGATCGACTCGAGATACCAGCGGGGCAGACCATGGCCGGTGAACAGACCGCGCTCGAAGAGGGAGAGCGTCTGTGTCTCCAGTTCGAAGCCGGTGCTGGCGCCCGCGATCAGCAGGCCGTAGGTCTCGAAGGGGTACGGCCCGGCCTTCCTCTCCATCCAGGCCAGCTGTCCAGGAGTACGCGACAGCCAGGGCTCCAGCCGCTTCCGGTCCGCGGCGGGCACGACATCGCGCACCGGCAGTCCGCGCGGCCCGGTGCGGCGCAGTACGGCGGAGCGCCCGATGGAGACCTGGGCCAGCTCGGTGGCCATGGGGTGGGCGAGACGGTACGCCCAGGTGGTCCGCGCCCCCTTGCGCACCCGCTCCAGCGGCAGGCCGCCCGCGACGACGGTGAGGTCGCGCGGGGCGGTGATCCGGAAGGTGAAGCGTGCCTTGTCGGACGGGTGGTCGTTGCAGGGGAAGACCCGGTGGGCGGCGTCGGCCTGATTGGCCATGGCGAGTCCGTCACGGGTGCGGACCCAGCCGCCGTCCGCCGCGTCGCGCGGATCGCTGGTGTGCCGGAGGGTGATCTCGAAGATGTCGCCCGCTCCGATCCGGGTGGACGGGGTGATCACCAGGTCCTCATCGGCGGTGGTGAACCGCGCGGGTGCGCCGTTGACCCGGACCGAGCGCACGCTGCCCCCGGCGAAGTCGAGATTGACGGTGTGCAGCGGGGCGGTGGCGCGGGCGGCGATCGTGGTGACGGCGCGGAGCGGCCGGTCGGCGCGCCGGTAGTCCAAGGCGATGTCGTACGCGGTGACGTCGTACCCCGGGTTGCCGAGCCTCGGGTACAGCGGGTCGCCGATGCCCAGGGCCCGCGGCCCCGAGGACGCTCCCGGAGCCGACGCCGAGATCCGGCCCGCGGCGGAGGAGGGGCCGACGGCGATCAGCGCGACGGCCATGGAGACGGCCGCGAAGGCCGTCCTGCGGCGCCCGGCGGGGGACGAGGGCCGGGGACGGTGCCCCGGGGAATGGGTCATGCCCAACGGCTACCAGCGCCCCGGCGCGGGCGCAGTTCCACCCGACCCGTATCCACCCGATGGAGTTGCGGAAAGCCACGGGGCCCGGCAAGGGGCGCCAGAGCTGCGGAAGCGGGGGTCAGGAACGTGCGCCCGCCATGCTCCGGCTCTCCCGTGTCACGTCGTAGACCCCCGGGACCTTGCGCATCGCCCGCATCAGCGCCGGCAGCCGGCCCGCGTCGGGCAGCTGGAGCGTGTAGGTGTGCCGGACCCGCTGCTCGCGGGGCGGCTCGACAGCGGCGGCGACCACCTCAGCGCCCTCGGCGGCGATGGCCTCGGTGAGATCGGCGAGCAGATGCGGCCGGCTGAACGCCTCGGCGAAGAGCGTGACGCGGTAGTCGGCGCTCCCGTCGCTGTCGACCTCGTCCGCCCATCGCACGCCGACCGCCGTGCGCCCGGCCGAGATCATCCGACCCACCCCGGAACACTGCTCGCGGTGGACGGTGACGGCTCCGCCGCGCACCGCGAAACCGGTGACCGCGTCCGGCGGCACCGGGGTGCAGCAGCGGGCGAGCCGCACGGTGGCGCCGGGCAGATCGACCACAACGCCCGCCTCGCCGCGGCCCGCGCCGCCCGCCGGGGTGACCACCCGGGCCGCCGGGGACTCCGTGTCCTGGCCGTCCTCGGTCTGCGGCTCCCCGCCCCGGTCCCGGGGCTGCTGGGTCTGCTGCTCGGGGTGGGCCGGATGGGCGGCCAGCCAGCGGTTGATGGCGATCCGCGCGGCGGGGGTGCGGGCGTGGTCCAGCCACTTCGGCGACGGCCCGTGGGAGGCCGCGTCCTGCGCGTCGGCGGCCATCAGCAGCTGGAGGGTGTCACCGTCGCGCAGCACCGTGCTGAGCGTCGCGATCCGGCCGTTGACCCGCGCGCCGATACAGGAGTGCGCGTCCTCGCCGTACTGCGCGTACGCCGCGTCCACACAACTGGCACCGGCGGGCAGGCCGAGCGTGCCGCCGTCGGAGCGGAAGACGGTGATCTCCCGGTCCTGGGCGAGATCGTCGCGGAGCGAGGTCCAGAAGATGTCCGGATCCGGGGTGGCGCTCTGCCATTCGAGCAGCCGGGACAGCCAGCCGGGGCGGGTCGGGTCGGCCCGCTCGTCCTCGGGGGCGTCGGCGGTCTCGCTGGGAGCGTAGGGGTTGCCGAGGGCGATCACCCCGGCCTCCGCCACCCGGTGCATCTGGTGGGTGCGGATGAGGATTTCGGCCACGTCGCCGCCGCGCCCGGCCACGGCCGTGTGCAGCGACTGGTAGAGGTTGAACTTGGGGACCGCGATGAAGTCCTTGAACTCCGAGATGACCGGGGTGAAACAGGTGTGCAGCTCACCGAGGACCGCGTAGCAGTCCGCGTCCTCGGCGACGAGCACCAGCAGCCGTCCGAGGTCGGCGCCGGTCAGCTCGCCGCGCTTGCGCCCGATCCGGTGGACCGAGACGAAGTGCCGTGGCCGGACGAGGACTTCGGCGGCGATGCCCGCTTCGTGCAGCACGCCCCGTACGTCCTCGGCGGCGCGGGCCAGCGGGTCGGGGCGACTGGCGTGGGTCTGGAGGAGCTCGCGGGTGCGGGCGTACTCCTCGGGGTGGAGGATGGCGAAAACCAGGTCCTCCAGCTCGGTCTTGAGCGCCTGGACGCCGAGCCGTTCGGCGAGGGGGATCAGCACATCGCGGGTGACCTTCGCGATGCGGGCCTGTTTCTCGGGTCGCATCACGCCGAGGGTGCGCATGTTGTGCAGCCGGTCGGCGAGTTTGATGGACATCACCCGGACGTCGTTGCCGGTGGCGACGAGCATCTTGCGGAAGGTCTCGGGTTCGGCCGCCGCGCCGTAGTCGACCTTCTCCAACTTGGTGACACCGTCGACGAGATAGCGGACTTCCTTGCCGAACTGCTCGCCGACCTGATCGAGGGTCACATCGGTGTCCTCGACCGTGTCGTGGAGGAGAGACGCCGTCAAGGTCGTGGTCTCGGCGCCCAATTCGGCCAGGATCAGTGTGACGGCCAGCGGATGTGTGATGTACGGCTCACCGCTCTTGCGCATCTGGCCGCGGTGGGAGGACTCGGCGAGGACGTACGCCTGGCGCAGCACATCCAGATCCGCGCCGGGGTGATGGGCGCGATGGACCTTGGCCACATGCTCGATCGCGTCCGGCAGACGGCCGCGGGCCGCCGGCCCCAGCAGGGCCGCCCGGCTGAACCTGCGGAGATTGCGCAGGTCGATGCGGGGGAGGCCGCGCCTGCGGCCGAGAGCGGCGTGATCGGTGGCCTCTGCGCTCATGGGCACCTCCGGCGGCGTCGAGCGTCAACCGGCGTGGGCACTCCCCCGGGGCCGGTGCTTGATGCTATCGAGCCCATCACGCACGGCCGACCGGCTCTCGCCCAGAGTGAAACGGATCACCCATTCGAGGGAGGTGTCAGCCGAGGGCCGCGTCCAGCCAGGCGGCGTCGAACTCCCCCTCGGCCACGATCACGGCAGGGCCGGTCATCTCCACCGTACCGTCCGGCCGCTCGCTGATCACAAGGCGGCCCCCGGGTACGTCCACGGTGTAGCTGACGGGGTGTCCGGTGACCGCCGGATCGGCCCCGTCGCGGCGCGCGGCGGCCACCATCACGGCGCAGGCGCCGGTGCCGCAGGAGCGGGTCTCGCCGGAGCCGCGCTCGTGCACCCGCATCGCGACATGGCGGGGGCCGCGGTCCACGACGAACTCGACGTTGGTGCCGTGCGGGTACGCGGCGGCGGGGTGCACGGCGGGGGCGGTGTACAGGTCTCCGGCGTGGTCGAGATCGTCGACGAACGCGACGGCGTGCGGATTGCCCATGTTCACATGGCGGGCGGGCCAGCTCCGCTCGCCGACCGAGACGGTGATCTCACCCTCGGGGCCGGGCTCGGGCAGCAGGGCCTTGCCCATCACGGCGGTGATCGCGCCCTCGCTGCTCTCGTCCGTGTCGCCCGGGCCGGCGGCGGCCTTGGCGATGTGGATGTGCCGCACCCCGGCCCGGGTGGCGATCGCGAGGTCGCCCTCCACGGCGAGCCCGGCCCGCTGGAGGTAGCGGGCGAAGACACGCACACCGTTGCCGCACATCTCGGCGATGCTGCCGTCGCTGTTGCGGTAGTCCATGAACCACTCGGCCCGGTCGGCCATCTCCCGCGCCCCGGGGTGCGCCGAGGACCGTACGACACGGATCAGCCCGTCGCCGCCGACACCGGCGCGGCGGTCGCAGATCCGGGCGACGGCGGCCGGGGACAGGTCGAGGTGCCCGTCCAGGTCGGGGACGATGACGAAGTCGTTCTCGGTGCCGTGCCCCTTGAGGAAGGGCAGCCGGGGCCTGGTGCTCATCCCTCGATCCTACGGTGCGCCCCGCAGGCGTCGCCCGCCGCCCGCCGCCCGCCGCCCGCCGCCCGGCAGACAACCGCGTAGCGGTCAGGTCCATGGAACGGTCAGGCCCACGGAACGGCCGTGGCGCCGCCACTCAGCGGTCGGCAGAGGCGGGGGCCACGCGGGGCGGGCCCTAGCGGAGGCGGGCCACCCGCCAGAACGTGAGCGCCGCGAGCAGCGCCACGATCCCCACGTAGAGCAGGACGAAGCGCCAGTCGGGGCGGCGGCCGGAGCCCCGGGGCGGCAGACCGGGCCAGGTGTAGCCCACCCGGCGGGCCGCCATCAGCCCCCAGCCCGCGGCGCAGCAGCTGAGCAGCAGGCCGAGCATGGCCACCACCGCCCCTCCGTCGCCGAACTCGAAGGCGAGCGGGAAGGCGAACATGAGCGAGCCGAGGATGGCCAGGCCGATGATGGGCGCGATCTGCCAGACCCGCAGCCTGCGCGGTGGGCGCAGCTCGCTGAAGGACTCCTCGGAGACCGGCTCACCGGGATCGTCGAGGGCCGGTGAGCCGGGCTCATGGACGGATCCGTCGTTATCGGGACCATCCGTGGTCAGTGGCTCCGTCAGTGACTCCGGGTCGCCGTGCGGCGATTGCTGCGATGCGTCGCGAGGGCCGGCCTCCATCGCCACACGCCCTCCCAACTCCAGACACCACGGCACGATCGGAGCTTGATGATGGCATGCCCGCGGGTGGCCGAATGACGAGCGGAGCGTCCCGATGCCATGACGTGATCAGGCTGTGACCGCCCGTTCAGCCAACGCGAGGGCGCCCGACAGAAGTTCCCCGCGCCGCTCGGCGGCACCGCTGAGCCAGTGCACCCGCGGGTCACGGCGGAACCAGGAGTCCTGGCGGCGGGCGAACCGCTTGGTGGCCCGCACCGTCTCGGCCCGTGCCTCGTCCTCGGTGCACTCCCCCGCGAGCGCGGCCAGCACCTGCTGGTAGCCGAGCGCCCGGGAGGCGGTACGTCCGGACCGCAGCCCGATCTCCTCCAGCCGCCGGACCTCCTCTACCAGCCCGGCGTCCCACATCCGGTCCACCCGCAGGGCGATCCGCTCGTCCAGCTCGGGCCGCTCGACGTCTACACCGATCTGGAGGGTGTCGTAGACGGCCTCATGGCCCGGCAGGTTGGCGGTGAAGGGGCGGCCGGTGATCTCGATGACCTCCAGCGCTCGTACCACGCGGCGGCCGTTGCTGGGCAGGATCGCCCGCGCCGCCTCGGGGTCGGCGGCGGCGAGCCGGGTGTGCAGGGCCCTGGGGCCGTGCTCCGCCAGCTCGGCTTCGAGCCGGGCCCGGACGGCGGGGTCGGTGCCCGGGAAGTCGAGCGCGTCGATGGCACCGCGGACGTACAGGCCGGAGCCGCCGACCAGGACGGGGGTGCGGCCCTCGGCGAGCAGCCGGTCCATCTCCGCGCGGGCCAGCCGCTGGTACTCGGCGACGCTGGCCGCCTGGGTGACGTCCCAGATGTCCAGGAGACGGTGCGGCACGCCCTGCCGCTCGTCCTCCGTCAGCTTGGCGGTGCCGATGTCCATGCCGCGGTAGAGCTGCATGGAGTCGGCGTTGACGACCTCGCCGTCGAGGTGGCGGGCGAGGGCGACGCCCAGATCGGACTTCCCGGCTGCGGTGGGGCCGACAACGGCGATGACTCGCGGCGGGTGGCCTGCTGTATTCACCGCACCAGTCTCCCAAACCCCCGAGGGGTTCCTCGAACGAGCGACGTGACGGGGTTCCGCCGGGTTCGTTGCCTGTTGCGAGATTCCTGGGACCGGCTCGGGAAACCGGTTCCCGCCGGCGGCGCAATGGGACGCCCCGAGCGGCACGGAATTTCGCCCACACGAGTAGGGTATGGAGTAGATATGGGCGTGTTTTCCAGGTTTCGTCGTGCATCGAAGGGGGCGGGACGTTCGTCCGAGGGGGCGCCACCCGAGAAGGCCACGGCCGGCCCCGTGACGGCGGAGCCCGCGCCCGGGACCGCCACCGCCGAGGACACGGCGGAGGCGGTGCGGAGCGAGGAGGAGACCGTGACGGGCGAAGGTGCCGGGATCCCCAAGCAGCTGTCGGCCCAGGCATCGGCGGACAGCGAGGCCGGCGAGAGCGCCCGTACCTAGCCATTCGACGAGGGAAGGTGGCCCATGGGCCTGATGGAGAATCTCAAGGCCAAGGCCGGTCTCATGAAGGGCAAGGCCGGCAGCTTCGCGCAGCAGCACGAGGCGAAGATCGAGCGGGGGCTGGAGAAGGCCGCCAAGACGGTCGACTCCAAGACCAAGGGCAAGTACACCGGCAAGATCGAAACTGGCACGGGCAAGGCGAGGGAGGCCCTCAACCGCCTTTCCCACATGGACGAGCACAAAGCAAAAGGCAGAAGCGACGACCAAGGCGGGGGCAAGGCCCCCGGCGGCGAAGGGACCTGATCCCCGCCCATCCGGTCCCGGCCGGTGCGCGGCCGCGGAGCACAACGCCTCGCGGCCGCGCCCGCGCGCCCTAGGACCAGTCGGCCACGAAATACCCCACGCCGTACGGCGCCTCGTCATACCGCAACTCCCCCTTCAGCGCCGCCCCCTCACCCGCCCCCGCGAGCACATGCAGCGGCGCGCGACCGGCTGCCTTGAGCTCCTGCGCCAGCTCCTCGTCCAGCGCGGCAAGGGCGGCGGTGTCGGCCGACCCCAGCGCCCGCGCCACCGCGGCGTCGAACGCCGCGGCCCGCTCGTCGAGATAGCCCGGGGCCTTCAGCGTCCGGCACGCGCTGCCGTCGGCCATCACCAGCAACGCGACCCGCTCCGACCCCGCGGCGAGCTCCCTTCCGACTTCTTTACACCGCTCGGCCTCGAGAGGTTCCCCCACGCCCAGCCCCTCGACCGGCGCGGTACCGCTCCACCCCGCGTGCTCCAGCAGCCAGGCGCCGACCGCGAGGGACGGCGGCAGCGTCCGCTCCCGGGCGGGGGCGGAGCCCGCCGCATCCGTATCCGCGGCGCCGAGCCGTACCTCAAGATCCACACCGAAGCCGCGGAAGGATCCGCCCGCCCCCTGGGGATGGGCCCCCCGTCCGGCCAGGTCGGCGGGTCCGGCCACGATCAACCGCTCCGGCCGCGCCGCCGCGACCACCCCGATCGCGTCGGCGCACGCCGCCCGCAGCGGATCCAGCTCGGGAGCGGCCCCCGCGGCGACCTCGGGCACCAGGAGCGGCGGGCACGGGCAGACGGCGGCGGCGATCAGCATGATCGGCAGCCTATCCGGCGGTTTCGGGCCGGGGTGCCGAGTCCCACAGCAGCTCGGCGACCCGGAACCGGTAGCAGTAGTTGCCGGTCGCGGCCTCCAGGACCATCAGGAAGACGTCCCCGTCCCGGTAGACCAGCTTGCGGTACGGATTGACCGGATGGCGCGGCTGGTAGTGCAGCGCCCGCTCACACAGCGCCTCCAGGGCCTCCTCGCGGGTGCCCCGGACATGCCCCAGCGCGGTGATCGAGTGGTTTCTGGCGCCCGGCCCCATGATCTGGAGGTAGTCCTCCATGAGCAGGCCCCACCACGTCGTGCCGTCCCCCGTTGTCACGCTCTCCCCCGTCAGCCGTACCGACCCCGAACGTGTCAGCCGGACCGAACGTGTCAGCCGTGTCGGCGGTGTCCTTCGCGTCCGTCGTGTCAGCCGCAGCCGCAGCCCGCGGCTGTCAGTCGCAGCCGCAGCCCGCGGCCGGTGCGGGCGCGGCCGCCGGGGCTCCGACGGTCGGCAGCCCGAGCATGACGCCCGCGGGCTTCTTCTGCTCCGCTGCGTTCCGCCGCTCCCATGCGTCACCCGCGCGGGTGCGCCGCACACCGCGGGGCGGGCCCTCGGCGAGCAGATGGTGCGGTGCGGCGTAGGTGATGTCGACCGTGACGACGTCACCGGGGCGCACCGGCTCCTCGGGCCGGGCGAAGTGGACCAGACGGTTGTCGGGGGCCCGGCCTGACAGCCGCCGGGTGGCGTCGTCCTTGCGGCCCTCGCCCTCGGCGACCAGCACCTCCAGCGTCCGGCCGACCTGCTTCTTGTTCTCCTCCCAGGAGATCTCCTCCTGGAGGGCGACCAGCCGCTCGTAGCGCTCCTGGACGACGGCCTTGGGCACCTGCCCGTCCATCTCGGCGGCCGGGGTCCCGGGCCGCTTGGAGTACTGGAAGGTGAACGCCTGGGCGAACCGCGCCTCGCGCACCACGTGCAGCGTCTGCTCGAAGTCCTCGTCGGTCTCCCCGGGGAAGCCGACGATGATGTCGGTCGAGAGGGCGGCGTCCGGCATCGCGGCGCGCACCTTCTCGATGATGCCGAGGTAGCGCTCCTGCCGGTACGAGCGGCGCATCGCCTTCAGCACGGTGTCCGAGCCCGACTGGAGCGGCATGTGAAGCTGGGGCATCACGTTCTCCGTCTCCGCCATGGCGGTGATGACGTCGTCCGTGAAGTCCCGGGGGTGCGGGGAGGTGAACCGGACCCGCTCCAGGCCCTCGACCTTTCCACAGGCCCGCAGCAGCTTGCTGAACGCCTCGCGGTCGCCGATGTCCGACCCGTACGCGTTCACGTTCTGACCGAGCAGGGTGATCTCGGTGACGCCCTCGGCGACCAGCGCCTCGACCTCGGCGAGGATGTCGCCGGGGCGGCGGTCCTTCTCCTTGCCGCGCAGCGCCGGAACGATACAGAAGGTGCAGGTGTTGTTGCAGCCGACGGAGATGGAGACCCACGCGGCGTACGCGGACTCCCGCCGCGTCGGCAGCGTGGAGGGGAAGGCTTCCAGCGACTCGGCGATCTCGACCTGTGCCTCCTCCTGGACGCGGGCGCGCTCCAGGAGCACCGGCAGGCTGCCGATGTTGTGCGTACCGAAGACGACGTCCACCCAGGGCGCCTTCTTCACGATGGTGTCGCGGTCCTTCTGGGCCAGGCACCCGCCGACGGCGATCTGCATGCCCGGCCGCCGCGCCTTGATCGGCGCCAGCCGGCCGAGATTGCCGTAGAGCCGGTTGTCGGCGTTCTCCCGCACCGCGCAGGTGTTGAAGACGACGATGTCGGCCTCGCCCTCGCCGGTGCCCTCGGGCGCGCGCACAAAGCCCGCGTCTTCCAGGAGGCCGGAAAGCCGCTCGGAGTCGTGGACGTTCATCTGGCACCCGTAGGTGCGCACCTCGTAAGTCTTCGCACTCATCTCAATCGACCAGGGTACGGGGTCCCTCGCCTCCCCCGCCCCTCCCTTCCCGGGAGCAAGCCTGGCAGGATCGCGGTCATGGCCGTCACCCTTCCGCGTCTCGACCGGCGCCGTGCCCTCCAGTCGGCGGGCGCGGGCCTGGTCGTCCTCGCGCTGCTGCTGTGGTGGCTGCTGCCGGTCGGCGGCGGGACCTCGCCCAGGGGGAAGGTCACCTTCGCGACCGGGGTCTCCACCGGGGTCTACGACACCTACGGCCAGATGCTCAAGCAGGACCTGGCCAGGGACCTCCCGGACGTGGACGTCGATCTCACGCAGTCCCGGGGCTCCCCTGACAACGTCGAGCGGCTGGCCGAGGGCAGGGCCACCTTCGCCATCGCCGCCACCGACGCCGTTGCCGCCTACCGCGGCAAGGCCGCCGACCGGCTGCGGGCGTGCGCCCGGCTCTACGACGACTACATGCAGCTGGTCGTGCCCCGGGGCTCGAAGGTGCGCTCGGCACGGGACCTGCGGCATCTGAAGGTCGGCGTGGGCGACGACGGCTCGGGCGTCCAGCTGATCACCCGGGCGCTGCTGAAGGCCGCCGGGGTCGACTTCCACAAGGACATCACGGCGGTCCGGGCCGGGATCGACACCATGCCGAAGCTGCTGCGGCAGGGGAAGCTGGACGCCTTCTTCTGGTCGGGCGGGCTGCCGACCACCGCGGTGCGCACCCTGGCCCGCGCCTATCCGATCCGGCTGGTCCAGCTCGGTGACCTCACCAGCCGGCTGCACCGGCAGGGCGGGGTGACGCGCTACTACCGGGCGGCGACCGTGCCCGCCGACGCGTACGCGGACATCCGGTGGCCGGAGCCGGTCAAGACGATCGCGGTACCGAATCTGCTGGTCACCACGGACCGGGTGGACACCGATCTGGCGGAGGGCGTCACCCGCACGGTGATAGAGAACCGGGACCGCATCGGCGCGCAGGTGCACGCCGCCCAGAAGGTGGATCTGCGGACCGCCGTCTTCACCGATCCGCTCGTCCTGCACCGGGGCGCGGCGCGCTACTACCGCTCGGTCAAGCCGTAGCCCCCGCCGGGCCCGGTCAGGCCCTGACCGGGCCCGGCCCGCCCTGGGGTTCGGTACGCGGAACGGTGATGGTGACCCGCAGCCCGCGCGGTTCATTGGGGGCGTAGGAGATCGTGGCGCCGCCCGCGGCCAGCAGGGCGCGGGTGATGGACAGGCCCAGGCCGGAGCCCGAGACGTTCTGGTGGCGGCCGCTGCGCCAGAATCGGTCGCCGATCCGGGCCAGCTCGTCCTCGGTGAGCCCGGGGCCGCCGTCGGCGACGGTGATGGCGATGGTGTCGCCCTCCGGCCGCACCGAGACCTCCACATGGGCGCCCTCCGGCGTGAACTTCAGGGCGTTGTCCACCACGGCGTCGAGGGCGCTGGACAGGGCCACCGGATCGGCCCAGCCGGTGACCGCAGCGGGGCCGGTGCAGGCGAGACCGACCTCCTCGCGCTCGGCGACCGGAAGCCAGGCGCCGACCCGGTCGGCGGCCAGTTCGGCGATGTCGGTGAGCCGGAGGTCCGCCGCGGAGTGCTCGGCCAGGGCGAGGTCCAGGAGGTCGTCGAGGACGCTGGCCAGCCGCTTGCCCTCGGTGCGCACCGAGGCGATCTCCTCGTGCCCCGGCGGCAGTTCCAGCGCCAGCAGCTCGATCCGCAGCAGCAGTGCGGACAGCGGATTGCGCAGCTGGTGGGAGGCGTCGGCGACGAACGCCCGCTGCTGCTCGAGGACTTCCTCGACGTTGTCCGCCATCTCGTTGAACGAGCGGGCCAGCCGGCGCAGCTCGGGCGGCCCGGAGGCGGCCGCGACCCGTGACTGCATCCGGCCGGTCGCGATGTCGTGGGTGGCCGTGTCCAGGACGCGTACCGGCCGCAGCACCCAGCCGGTGAGCCGGAAGGCGGCGCCCACCGCCAGCAGCATCGAGGCCGCCTCGCCCGCGCCGATCAGCAGCCAGCCGTGCAGGATGCGCGACCGCATGTGACCCGTGGGCGAGTCGGTGACGACGACGGCCACCACGTCCCCGTCCCGGACGACGGGGGACGCCACGGTGAGCCTCCCGCGCTGCCAGGGCCACACCTGGTGCGGATCGTGGCTGCGACGCCCGGCGAGGGCCTCGTCGAACGCCGCGGCGCCATCGCCGGTCCGGGGCAGTCGCCAGCCATCGGGCGCCTCGGCCATGGGAGGGGCGTCGCGATCGCGGTAGAAGACGCCGGCCCGTATGCCGTAGAGGTCGTGGTAGCGCTCGAGTTCGGAGCGCAGGGTGTCCCGGCGCCCGTCCCCGTCGGGGGTGGCCGTGCCCGACGGTCCTGCGGTGACGAACTGGGCCAGCGCGGCGAACCGCGCGGTGTCGTCGATCCGGTCGACGACCACCCTCTGCTGTTCCCGCGCGGCCAGGCTCCCCGCCAGCGGGAAGCCCAGCGCGAGCAGCACGCCCGCCATGAGGACGATGAGCAGCGGAAGGAGTCGAGTGCGCACCCAGGGATCCCCGTGGTCGTTTCAGGAGGCCGGAACGACGAGGCGGTAGCCCACCCCGCGCACCGTCTCTATCAGCGCCGGCATCCGCAACTTGGAACGGAGGGAGGCGATGTGCACCTCCAGGGTGCGCCCGGTCCCCTCCCAACTCGTGCGCCACACCTGGCTGATGATCTGCTCCCGGCGGAAGACCACCCCGGGGCGCTGGGCGAGCAGCGCCAGCAGGTCGAACTCCTTGCGGGTGAGGGAGACGGACGCCCCGTCCACCGCCACCTGGCGGGTGGCCAGTTCGATGGTCACGGGGCCGAGCCGCAGCGGCGGCTGGGGGCCGCTCCCGGGCTCCTCGGCGGGCACGGCGGGGTCCGGCGGGACGGTGCGGCGGCTGACGGCGTGGATACGGGCCAGCAGTTCCATGGTGTCGTAGGGCTTGACCACGTAGTCGTCGGCGCCGAGGTTGAGACCGTGGATGCGCGAGCGCACATCCGCCCGCGCGGTCACCATGATCACGGGAGTGGTGGTGCGCTTGCGGATCCGGCCGCACACCTCGAAGCCGTCCTGGTCCGGCAGGCCGAGATCGAGGAGGACAACGCTGAAGGGCGCGCCCGAGTCGGGCAGCAGGGCCTGGAGCGCCTCCTCACCGCTGCGCGCGTGGGTGACGTCGAAGCCGTGCCGGGACAGCACTGCGGACAGGGCCGCGGCGACATGGTTGTCGTCCTCGACGAGCAGCAGTCTCACCGGATCCCCGCACCACCTTCATCGCTCGGTTCATCACGTCATCACTCAAGGAATCACAAAAATTCATGAGGGGACTGGCGCCCCGTAGCCCCGGACCACGAACATGGCCACAGGGCATCCACGCCGATCGAAGCCCGGCCGTCAAGACGCTTTCGGTCACACAGTGGTTTCCGTTATGTAGCCGGTACGACACCGCCGCAGCCCCTTCACACAGAGTGTCCGGTCGCGGCCAGATCGTTATCCTCAATTTCAGCTCAGATGTAATGACGCTGGTCGAGACAGCTCATTAATGTCCTCCCAACCGAGGAGGACGGAGCGAGACGCCGATGAGCGAAGTATCGGTGACCAAGGACGCCACACCGGCGGCGAACGCGTTGCTTGCGCTGTCAGGAGTCAACAAGCACTTCGGCGCGCTGCATGTACTCCAGGACATCGACCTGACCATCGCCCGGGGCGAAGTGGTCGTGGTGATCGGACCTTCCGGGTCCGGTAAGTCCACACTGTGCCGGACGATCAACCGCCTGGAGACCATCGACGACGGATCCATCACGATCGACGGCAAGCCCCTGCCCCAGGAGGGCAGGGAGCTCGCCCGGCTGCGCGCCGATGTGGGCATGGTCTTCCAGTCCTTCAACCTCTTCGCGCACAAGACAGTGCTCGAGAACGTGATGCTGGGCCAGCTCAAGGTCCGCAAGACGGACAGGAAGGCCGCCGAGGACAAGGCCCGCAAGCTGCTCGACCGGGTGGGCGTGGGCACCCAGGCGGACAAGTACCCCGCCCAGCTTTCCGGCGGCCAGCAGCAGCGTGTGGCCATCGCCCGCGCGCTGGCCATGGACCCCAAGGTGATGCTCTTCGACGAGCCGACCTCGGCCCTGGACCCGGAGATGATCAACGAGGTGCTGGAGGTCATGCAGCAGCTCGCCCGGGACGGGATGACCATGGTCGTCGTCACCCACGAGATGGGCTTCGCGCGCTCCGCCGCGAACCGGGTGGTCTTCATGGCCGACGGGCGCATCGTCGAAGAGGCCGAGCCGGACCAGTTCTTCAACAACCCCCGCAGCGACCGGGCGAAGGACTTCCTGTCGAAGATCCTCCACCACTGATCACGCGGTGGCTCCCCCAGGCCGCCGCTTTGTTTCCGCGATGACGTACTGAAACCAAGGATGGGCACCATGAGCATGCGTAAGACGGCCGCGGCGGCCACGGTGGTACTCGCGCTGGCAGCGACGGCGACCGCCTGTGGCGGAGAGTCCGGCACCGCCGGTGACAAGCCGAAGGGCGGCGACGTCAAGAGCGGCACCTACAAGGTCGCCAAGGACGTGAAGCTGGACTCGCCGACCCTGAAGAAGGCGCAGAAGCGCGGCAAGCTGATCATCGGCGCCAAGGCCGACCAGCCGTACCTCGGCTTCGTGGACACCGCGGGCAAGCGCACCGGTTTCGACATCGAGATCGCCAAGATGATCGCCGCCGACCTCGGCTTCTCCGAGAAGCAGATCGAGTTCAAGACGGTCGACTCCAACGTCCGCGAGACCTCGATCTCCAAGGGCCAGGTCGACTACTACGTCGGCACCTACACCATCAACGACGAGCGCAAGAAGCAGGTCGGCTTCGCGGGCCCGTACTACGAGGCCGGCGCCGACCTCCTGGTCCGCAAGGACGAGAAGGGCATCACCGGCCCGGACAGCGTCAAGGGCAAGAAGGTCTGCTCGATCGTCGGCTCCACTCCGCTCCAGGAGATCAAGAAGTCGAAGTACGGCGCCAAGACCACCGAGCTGGGCAAGTACTCGCTCTGCGTCAAGCAGCTCCTCGACGGCCAGGTCGACGCGGTCACCACCGATGACGCCATCCTCAAGGGCTACGCCGCCCAGCGGCCCAGCAAGCTCAAGGTGGTCGGCAAGCCGTTCACCAAGGAGCCCTACGGCGTCGGCATGGACAAGGGCGACAAGGCGCTCCGCGACGCGATCACCGACGCGCTCGAGAAGCACATCAAGAACGGCGACTACAAGAAGGCGTACGACGGCACGCTCGGCAAGTCCGGCTCGTCCTACGTCGCGCCGAAGACCCCGCTGCCGCGCTACTGAGCCAGTCGCGTCACCGAACCTGCCGGGTCACCCCTGGCAGGATTCCCGTTCGCCCTCGAAGCCGGTGCGCTCCGCACGCCGCTGACCTGACCGCTACCGCGGAGAATCGATGAACGTACTCCTCGATCATTTGCCCGAGTTCCGTGAAGGGTTCCTGGGAACCCTTGCCATCACGGCGGCCAGTGCGGTGCTCGCTCTTGTCCTGGGCATTCTCATAGCCGGCTTCCGGGTGTCCCCCATTCCGCCCTTGCGCGCCTTCGGCACGGCCTGGGTCACCCTGCTGCGCAACACGCCGCTGACCCTGCTGTTCCTGATCGCGTTCTTCGTGATCCCCCAGATCTTCTTCTCGGGGACGAGCCCGTTCGTCCTCGCGATGGGAGCGCTGGGCTGCTACACGTCGTCCTTCGTCTGCGAGGCCGTGCGGTCCGGTATCAACACCGTGCCGCTCGGCCAGGCGGAGGCCGCCCGCAGCCTGGGGATGACCTTTTCCCAGACCCTGCGGATGATCGTTCTGCCGCAGGCCACCCGAACCGTGCTCCCTCCTTTGAGCAGCATCTTCATCGCTCTCACCAAGAACTCGGCCATCGCGGGCGCCTTCAGCGTCACTGAGTTGTTCAGCGTTTCGAAGCTGCTGAGCGACAAGGGTTACGCGATCGGCTGGATCTTCCTCTGGATCGCCCTGGCCTACCTGGTCATCACCTTCACCATCAGCGGTGCCTTCCGACTGCTGGAGCGCCGCCTGGAGGTGGCCCGATGAGTTCGAGCGTCCTGTACGACGCCCCCGGCCCCAAGGCCCGTATCCGCAACCGGATCTTCTCGGTCGTCGGTGCCCTGGCCGTGCTCGGCATCGTCGTCTACGCCGTACTGCGCCTCGATGCCAAGGGCCAGTTCGAGCCGGAGATGTGGAACATCTTCAACAACGCGGGTGTGCGCACCAACATCCGCGACGGTGTGCTCACCACGCTCAAGGTGTTCGCGCTGGCGGCGGTGCTGTCCCTGGCCCTCGGCGCCCTGCTGGCGGTCGGCAGGCTCTCGGACCACAAGCCGGTCCGGTGGTTCGCGACCGGCTTCATCGAGCTGTTCCGGGCCGTCCCGCTGCTGATCACCATTTACTCCCTGTGGCTGCTCTTCCTCACCTACAAGTCGGAACTGGGATTCAGCGGCGACGGCACAGCGTTCTGGGCCCTGGTCATCGGCCTGACCATCTACAACGGCTCGGTGCAGGCGGAGGTGCTGCGGGCGGGCATCAACGCGGTGCCCAAGGGACAGCGCGAGGCCGCCTACGCCCTGGGCATGAGCAAGACCCAGGTCATGGTGACCGTCCTCATCCCGCAGGCGGTCCGGGCGATGCTGCCGACCATCATCAGCCAGCTGGTGGTCACCCTGAAGGACACCTCGCTCGGCTTCGTCATCACCTATGAGGAGCTGCTGTACTCGCTCCAGCAGATGGCCGGGAACATCGTCGTCAACGACGAGAACCCCTACTTCCCGATGATCGTCGTCGGCGGTGTCATCTACATCGCGATGTGCATGGCGCTCTCCGCCCTGGCCACCTGGATCGAGCGGCGCGGCCGCCGGACCAAGACCGGTATCCCGGTCGCGGACGCCGCCCAGCCGCTGGCCGCCGGTGACGCCGTGGACCTCACCACGACGGACGCCCCGGGCGGCAAGACGGACTGACGATCGGTCGTATCGGAGTCCTCCAAGGGCGGTGGCGCGTGCGCCACCGCCCTTCGTCGCTTGACGCGGGCACCCGCAGTCGGTTGCATGCTTTCTGTGATCGCTCACCGGGTTTCAACTGCCAGTTTCCGTACGTCACGTACGACCCGCAGGGCCACAGGAACCGCACCGTGGACCCGGTGATCGTCGCCGGGGCGGGCCCGGTCGGACTCACCCTGGCCCTCGCCCTCGCCCGTCACGACGTGCCCGTCGTGCTCTTCGACGAGTCCGCCGACGCCGACGAGAACCGCCTCGCCCGCACCGTCGTTCTGCGCCAGGACACCGCCGCCCTGCTGGAGCGGCTGGGCTGCCGGGCCGCCGCCCGTACCGCGCCGTGGACCGGCTGGCGCACCATGCGGCGGCGGCAGCTGGTCCGGCAGCTCCCCCTGGCCCCGGGCCCCCTCTTCGACACCCGGCGCGGTATCGGCCTGCCGGGCGCCCGCGACGGCGACGACCAGGACGGCGGATCCCCGGACGACAAGGCGGCCGCGCCGCTCTCACCGGTGCACCTGCCGCAGCACGAGCTCACCCGGGCGCTGCGCGGTGCGCTGGCGGCCATCGGCGACGAGGACCTCGTCCGCATCGTCACCGGAACCCGGGTCGAGACCCTGGAGCAGGACGACCACGGGGTCAGTGTGCGCACCCGCGGCGCCCACGCCACCTGGTGGCGGGGCAGCCATCTGGTCGGCTGCGACGGGCCCCGGTCCACGGTCCGCAAGGCCCTCGGGGTGCGTTTCCCGGGGCGTACGGCGGTGGAGCGGCACGCGGTCGCCGTGCTGCGCGCCGAACTCCCCTGGCCCGGTGAGGCCCTGCTGCACCGCTCGCCCCCGTGGCGCAGCATCGACGCGGAGGTGACCGCGCGCCCGCTGCCACGCGGCCTGTGGCGGGTCGACTGGCTGCTGCCGCCCGGCCGCGACCTCGTCACCCCCGACGCCCTGCTGGTCCGGGTGCGCGACACCCTCGCGGGGTGGTGCGGGGACTCCGCACTCCCCTACGAGCTTCTGGACACCGGCGTGCACACCGTGCACCACCGGCTCGCGCGGCGCTGGCGCGTGGGCCGCGCCTTCCTGGCGGGGGACGCGGCCCATCTGCTCGGCGCGCTCGGCACCCAGGGTCTCGAGGAGGGGCTGCGGGACGTCGGCAATCTCGCCTGGAAGCTCTCGCTCGCCTGGCACCACGGCGCCTCGGACACCCTCCTGGACAGCTATCAGACGGAGCGGCGCGGGGCCGTCGGCGCCCGGCTGCGCACCGCCGACCAGGCACTGCCGCAGGTGCGGGCGTCCGGCGGCTGGCGCGCGGTACGGCGCAGTGTGCTGCCGGGCGGGGAGCGCGGCCATGACGCGCTGCTCACCGACGGGCACCTCGGCGGCGGGCCGCTGGGCGCGCCGCCGGTCTACGGCCGTTCGCCGCTGACGCCCGCGGCGCCGCCCGCGGGGACGGTCGCGGTGGGCACGGCGCTCGGGGCGCCGGTCGCCGATATCCTGGTGACGGCGCCGGACGGCTCAGTGGTGACGCTGCGGGAGCGGCTGGGCCGGGAACTGCTGGTGGTGCTGGTCGCCCCGGGGACCGGGGTGTGGGAGCGCCGCCACTGGATGCGGGCCGGGCTGATGCCGCGGCTGGCGGCCGCGGTCTCCACCCTGCCGATGCGGACGGAGCTGCTGGTCGCCGAGGAGTACCCGGGGGCGCCGGCCCATACGGTGCTGCTGGTCCGGCCGGACGGCCATCTCGCCGCGGCCCTGTCCGGGGTACGGCCCGCCGAACTGTACGCGTGCGCGGACGCCCTCCGGGGCGGGGCCAGGACACGGGACGAGGTGCCCCGGGACGCGGAGGCGACGGCGCGCCGGTAGCGCGGGCAGCGCGGGCAGCGCGGGCAGCGCGGGCAGCGGGGGGGTCCGGGTGACCCCGGCCCATCCGGCGCAGTTGACCTCGCCTTCCGGCGCATGTTTCACTGCGGAGCGTGACTGACACCTGCTTGCCTCGCTTCTGGCGGAGGGTCCATCTGGACCTCGTCCGCTATGCGGGCTGTGTGTGTCGTCCGTCCTGTTGATCCGCATGCCTCCCGCGCGGCCCGGCCGCGCCCCTTTCGCGATCATTCAGGACGGTTGCTGTGCCCGACGTACGCACTCCCTCCCCTGCCTCGGTTTCTCGCCCTTCCCCCGGTTCCCCCGGCCTTCCTGGTACAGCCGCGGCCCCCGCGCGCTCGTTCCCGGATCCCGGCCCGGCGGTCCCGCCCACCGAGGCCGACCTCCTCGACTTCGCCCGCCGCACGGCCGCCGACGCCGAGCTGGTCGCTTCGCTGCCGCTGGCCCCGGAGGACCGTACCTGGCTGCGGCTCGCGGGGCCGGGCGGCAGCGAGGCATGGCTGATCGGCTGGCCTCCGGGCACCGGCACCGGCTGGCACGACCACGGCGGCTCGCACGGCGCATTTGTCGCGGCCGCCGGTGAGCTCACCGAGCAGTCCCTCGCGGCGCGCCTGCCCACCGAGGGCTGGAGGACTCTCGAACTCGCCGATGACGTGGACCGCGAGCGGCGGCTGCCCGCCGGACAGGGCCGGGCCTTCGGCCCGCATCATGTCCATGAGGTGCTCAACGCGTCCACCACCCGGCACGCGGTCTCGGTGCACGCCTATTACCCGCCGCTGCCGCTGATGCGGCGCTACAGCCGCACCGGGCAGGTGTTGCGACTGGAACAGGTCGAACAGCCGGAGGAGTGGGGTTAAGGCCATGAGCACCACACAACGGACCCGGCGGAGCGTCGACGAGCTGCTGGCCGAGGCCCGAGCGGATCTCGACCGGATCGGACCCGCCGAGGCCGCGGCCGTCCGGGCCGCGGGCGGGCTGCTGGTGGACATCCGGTACGCGGCACTGCGCGAGCGCGACGGGACCATCCCGGGGGCGCTGATCGTCGAGCGGAACGAGCTGGAGTGGCGGCTCGATCCGAGTTGCGACCACCGGCTGCCCGAGGCCGCTCACCACGATCTGCCGGTCGTGGTGGTGTGCAATGAGGGGTACGCGTCCAGCTTCGCGGCCGTCTCCCTGCGGCAGTTGGGGCTGGCGCGGGCGACCGATCTGGTGGGCGGTTTCCAGGCCTGGCGGGCGGCGGGTCTGCCCGTGGAGCCACCCGCTTCCCCCTGACACCGCACGGGCGCGGACCCCCGAAGGGCAGGGTCACAGCCCCGGGGCACGGTCCCTGGACGGTCAGGCGTCCGGGGCAGTCAGTGTCCGGAAGGGTCAACGTCCGGTCCGGAACGGTCAGGCGTCCGGGACGTACTGCTCCAACAGCTCCGGGTCCTCTCCCTCCTCCTCCAGGGCGCGGCGCACCACTCGCAGCGCCAGCCCCTCCGCATAGCCCTTGCGGGCCAGCATTCCGGCGAGGCGGCGGAGCCGCTTCTCCTGGTCCAGGCCACGAGTCGCCCGCAGCTTGCGCGCGACCAGCTCGCGTGCGGTGCGCTCCTCCTGATCGGTGTCGAGCTGCCCCACCGCGTCGTCGATCAGGGTGGAGTCCACGCCCTTGGTGCGCAGCTCGCGGGCGAGCGCGCGGCGGGCGAGCCCCCGGCTGTGGTGCCGGGACTCCACCCAGGCGGCGGCGAAGGCGGCGTCGTCGATCAGCCCCACGTCCTCGAAGCGGGCCAGCACCTCCTGCGCCGCCTCGTCCGGGATGCCACGGGTCCGCAGCGCGTCCGCCAGCTGCTGACGGGTGCGCGGGGTCCCGGTGAGCAGGCGCAGACAGATCGCCCGCGCCTGCTCCTCGGGACTCGGCGGTGGCCCCTGCCCGGCCCTCGACGGGGAGGGGCCACCGTCGTCCGCACGGGCCGGTCGCTCCGGACCGCCCGGGTCCTGCGGCCATGCGGTCCGCCGGGTCATGGATCAGCTCTTGGCCGCGGCGGTCTTCGCCGCCTTGGCCCCGGACTTGGCCGCCGACGCGGGCGCGGCCTTCACCGGTGCGACAACCGGCTCCGCACCGACCGCCGCGTCCGCGCCGGGCTCGGCCGTGGTCTCGGGCTTGACGCCGATCCCGAGCTTTTCCTTGATCTTCTTCTCGATCTCGTTGGCCAGATCGGGGTTGTCCTTGAGGAAGTTGCGGGCGTTCTCCTTGCCCTGCCCCAGCTGGTCGCCCTCGTAGGTGTACCAGGCGCCGGACTTGCGGATGAAGCCGTGCTCGACGCCCATGTCGATCAGACCGCCCTCACGGCTGATGCCCTGGCCGTAGAGGATGTCGAACTCGGCCTGCTTGAAGGGCGGCGCGACCTTGTTCTTCACGACCTTGACGCGGGTGCGGTTGCCCACCGCGTCGGTGCCGTCCTTGAGGGTCTCGATCCGGCGGATGTCCAGCCGCACCGAGGCGTAGAACTTCAGCGCCCGGCCACCGGTGGTGGTCTCCGGGGAGCCGAACATGACGCCGACCTTCTCACGGAGCTGGTTGATGAAGATCGCGGTGGTCTTGGACTGGTTCAGCGCACCGGTGATCTTCCGCAGCGCCTGGCTCATCAGCCGGGCCTGGAGGCCGACGTGGGAGTCGCCCATCTCGCCCTCGATCTCCGCGCGCGGCACCAGCGCGGCCACGGAGTCGATGACAATGAGGTCGAGGGCGCCGGAGCGGATCAGCATGTCGGTGATCTCGAGCGCCTGCTCGCCGTTGTCCGGCTGGGACAGGATCAGCGAGTCGGTGTCCACGCCCAGCTTCTGCGCGTAGTCCGGGTCGAGGGCGTGCTCGGCGTCGACGAAGGCCACCGTGCCGCCCGCCCGCTGGGCGTTGGCCACCGCGTGGAGGGTCAGGGTCGTCTTACCGGAGGACTCCGGGCCGTAGACCTCCACCACCCGGCCGCGCGGCAGACCGCCGACGCCGAGAGCGACATCGAGAGCGGTCGACCCGGTGGGGATGACCTCGACGGGCTCGTTCGGCCGCTCGCCCATGCGCATCACGGCGCCCTTGCCGAATTGCCGTTCAATCTGTGCGAGCGCGGCGTCGAGCGCCTTCTCGCGGTCGGTTCCTGCCATGGGCTCCACCCGGTTTGCTTGAGTCGATCGCTTCACGTCCATGACGCTAGCGCCTGCCACTGACAAGCGGCCCGGACGTCCTCGGCCTGTGGATAACCGGCCGGGACTCCATGAGAATGGATGTTCGATTTTTGTGTCAACTACGCCGCGACAGAGCGTGGCGCACCCGCGCCAGGGCCGAGGCACCGCGCCGCCGCGTGCGTCCGTGCACCCGCGGATCGTCCGTCACGTCGTAGCGCTTGATGTACGCGCCGAGGAACGCCTGGAGCGTCGCGGTCGCCGGAATCGCGATCAGCGCGCCCACCGCGCCGAGCAGCGCCGTACCCGCTATCACCGATCCGAACGAGACGGCCGGGTGGATATCGACCGTTTTCGCGGTGATCCGCGGCTGAAGCAGGTAGTTCTCGAACTGCTGGTAGATCACGACAAAGCCCAGCACCCAGACCGCGTACCAGGGGTTGACGGTGAACGCGATCAGCATCGGCAGGGCACCCGCCAAGTACGTGCCGATGGTCGGGATGAACTGGGAGACCAGACCGACCCACACCGCGAGGGCCGGAGCGTAGGGCACGGACAGGGTCTCCAGCAGGACGTAGTGGGCGACACCGGAGATCAGCGCCATCAGCCCGCGCGAGTAGATGTAGCCACCGGTCTTGGCGACCGCGATCTCCCACGCGCGCAGCACCTCGGTCTGGCGGGCCGGGGGCAGCACGGAGCACAGGGCGCGGCGCAGCCGCGGGCCGTCAGCGGCGAAGTAGAAGGCGAACAGGGTCACCGTGAGGACCTTGAACAGCCCGCCGAGCACCTGTGCCGAGACGTCCAGCACATTGTTGGCGCTGTTCTTCACATAGCTCTGGAGCCAGTCGGAGTGGAGCAGGCTGTCCTGGATCTCCAGTCGCGACAGCTCGGTGTGGAAGGTGTCGTTGACCCAGCTGACCACCACGTCGAGGTACTTCGGGAACTCCTCGACCATGGTCACGATCTGGTCGGCCAGCATCGAGCCGAGCAGGGTGAAGAAACCCGCCACGGAGACGAGGATGCCGAGGAAGACCAGCCCGGTGGCCAGTCCGCGGCGCATTCCGCGCGCGGACATCCGGTCCACGGCCGGCTCTATCGCCAGCGCCAGGAAGAAGGCGATCAGGATGTTCAGCAGCAGCGAGGTCAGCCGGTCGAAGGCCCAGCTGGCGAGGCGGTAACAGGCCACCAGCGACAGCGCCAGCACCATCGCGCGCGGCAGCCAGCGCGGCATGCGCGCGGACTCCGCCGTGGACGGGTTCTCGGGGTTCACGGCAGTCGGCGCGGCGGCGGGGGTGCCGCCGTCGGCACTGGGCGGGAGGGTTTCGTCGGTCGGGGCCACTGGGCAAGTGTGGCGTACAACCGCCGAAAAAAACCGGCCACCCCCTCATTGGCCGCGCCGGACCGGTCACCGGCCCGGGCACGGCCGCCGCGGGGCGCTCCCCCGGCGTTTGTCGGCCCAGCCGGCGCGGAGCGGCCCTGTCAACCCTCGCTTGTCAGCACTTGTCAGCGCTTGTCAGTGGTTGTCAGTGGTTGTCAGCGGTTGTCAGCGCCTGTCTTCGGGGATGTCCAGCGCGGTGCACACCCCGCGCCAGATCTCCTTGGCGCTCCAGCCCGCGTCCAGGGCCTGGTGCACGGTCCGGCCGCCGAGTTCGGACATCACATGATCGCGCGCGAAGGAGTCGGCGTACGCCTCGCCGAAGTAATCCGCCATCCGCTGCCAGAAGACCGTCAACCGCATGCGCCCAGTATCGCGCTCGCGGGGTGCACCGGGGCGTGAGCCCCCTGCCGGGGGTGCCGCGCGCCCTACGGTCTGAACCATGGATCGATCCGTGAGCCTCTCCTCGTCGCCGCCCTCGCCCTCCTCCGCCCTCTCGCGTGCCGAGCGGTTCGTGTGGCTGACCGCCCGGGTGCTGGAGCAGCGCCGCTTCGCGTACCACTTCCTGGAGGGAGGCGCGGAGGCGGTCGAGACCGCGCTCACCGCGTACCTGGGGCCGGACGGCGGCTACGGCCACGGGCTGGAGCCGGATCTGCGCGGACCGGTGAGTCAGCCGCTGCACGCCGTGCATGCGCTGCGGGTGCTCGACGGGATCGGGCGCTGCGGCGGGCAGCGGATCGAGCGGCTGTGCCGCTATCTGACGGCCGTGTCCACCTCGGACGGCGCGCTGCCGGTGAGCCATCCCTCGCTGCGCGGCTATCCGGCCGCCCCCTGGATCCCGGTGACGGACGATCCGCCGAGCGGACTGCTCACCACCGGCCCGGTGGTGGGGCTGCTGCACCGCAACGAGGTGTGGCACGCCTGGCTGTTCCGGGCCACGGACTTCTGCTGGGCGGCGGTCACGGCGCTGGCCGAGGGCGCGCCCGGGCATCCGCACGAGATCGCGGCGGCCGTCGCCTTCCTGGACGGCGTACCGGACCGGGGGCGCGCCGAGGATGCGGCCGGGCGGCTGGGCCGCCGGGTGCGGGAGCGGGGGCTGGTGGCGCTGGACCCCGCGCGCGCCGAGGACGCCGCCGCACCGCCCGGCCAGGGCGGCCCCGGCCCGTACGCGCTGGTGCACGATCTCGCCCCGGCGCCCGATTCGCTGGCCCGCCGGTGGTTCACCGACGCGGAGGTGGACCGGTCGCTGGACATCCTCGCGGACGCGCAGCGGGAGGACGGCGGCTGGCCGGCCCGCCGGCGTGCGTGGGCGCCGGGGGCGGCACTGGAGACCCGGCCGGTGGTGACCCTCGAGTCGCTGCTCACCCTGCGCGCGTACGGCCGCCCGGTGTGAGCCCCGCAGGTGCGTTCACAGGGTGCGGACAGCGGCGGTGACGATGACGGCCACGGCGACCACCACCAGGAAGGGGGCGCGCAGGATCAGGGCGAGCGCCGCCGCCGCGAGCCCGGCCGCCCGCGCGTCCATCACCAGGCGCTGTCCGTCGGTGAAGGTCTGCTGGGCGGTGAGGGCGGCCAGCAGGGCCACCGGGACCAGCGCCGCCAGCCGTCTGACGACCGGCCGTTCCAGGGCACCGGCGGGCACCGAGAGGCCCAGGAGCTTGACCAGGTAGCAGCCGAGCGCGGTGAGGCCGATGGCGATCCAGGTGCTCATCCGGGCAGCACCTCTTCCCGGCCTTCTCGGCTTTCCCTGCTTTTCCGGTCTTTCCGGTCTTCCTGGCTTTTCCGGCCGCGCGCGGCGCGTCCGCGCACCACGAGGACGGCGGGGGCGGCGAGCGCGGCAGCGAGCACCGGCACCCCGGCGGGCAGCAGCGGCTGGCAGCCGAGGACGAGCAGCACACCGAGTCCGGCCACGGCGCGCTCGAGAGTGGAGCGGAGCATCGGTGCCAGCAGGGCGAGGAAGACGGCGGGCCCTGCGGCATCCAGGCCCCACGCGGCGGTGTCGCCGAGCGCGGACGCCCCCAGGGCGCCGATCAGGGTGGTGAGGTTCCACAGGACGTACAGGGTCAGCCCGGTGACGGTGAAGCCGAGACGGGCGGTGCGCCGGTCGGGCTGGGCGAGGGCGACGGCGGAGGTCTCGTCGATGACCCAGTGGGCGGCCAGGGGGCGCACCGGCCGGGGGAGGCCGAGCAGCCCGGACAGCCGCAGCCCGTAGAAGGCGTTACGCGCCCCGAGGAAGAACGCCCCGGCGGCGGCCGTGAACGGATTGCCGCCCGCCGCGAGCGCCCCGACCAGCGCGAACTGCGAGGCACCGGTGAACACCAGCAGACTCAGCGCACAGGTCTGCAACAGGCCGAGCCCGGCGCCCGCCGAGGTCACACCGAAGGCGAAACCGGAGAGCCCGACGGCGACACCGACGCCCAGGGCGTCACGGACGACGGCGGAGTCCGCCGCGGGCGCGGCGGACTCGTTTCGTATGTCTATCTGTTCTGGCACATCCCGAACGCTAGGCGGACGTATCCGGTCCGGTCTTGTACGTTCTTGCACGCTCGCGCCGGTAGGCGCCCGGTGGCACCCCCACGATCCGGGTGAAGTGCCGGTTCAGATGGGGCTGATCGGTGAAGCCGACGGCCGCGGCCGCCTCGGCCGGTGCGGTTCCCGCGTCCAGGAGGCGGCGGGCCCGGCGCACCCGGGCGTCGGTCAGCCAGGTGTGCGGCGGCATCCCGTAGGCGGCGCGGAAGGCGCGCAGCAGAGCGAACGGCCCGGTGCCCAGCTCGGCGGCCAGCCGCTCCAGGGACGGCGGGTCCGCCATCCGCTCCTCCAGCAGCGCCCGGGCGCGCACCGCGATCCGCGCACCCGCCGTGGGTGCCGTGCGCGCGGGGAGCGGGCCGCCGTGGTTGCGCAGCAGACGGGCGACGGCGACGCGCAGCAGACTGTCGGCGGCCAGGGCGTTGCCCTCCTCTGCGGCCCGGTGCACCTCGGTGACCAGCCGGGCGGTGCGCGGATCGTGGACGACGGGGGCCCCGAACCCGGCCGTACCGCGCAGGGCGGTGGTCTCGGCGGCGATGGCGGCGACCACGTCCACGCCCGGGTACAGCACGCTGTAGCTCCACCCCTCGGGCACCCCGGCCCGTCCGGTGTGCGGGGTGTCGGGGTTGATGAGGGCGAGCCCACCGGGCCCGGCCCGCTCCACCGCGCCGCGGTGGTGGAACTCCTCGACGCCCTTTGTGATCGCCGCGATCACAAAGGTCTCGTGGGTGTGCTGGACGAAGGTCTTGCGGATGTAGCGGGCGCGGAGCAGATCCACCCCTGGCAGCTGGGGGTGCCGCCAGTGCCGCGCGCTCTCACCTGTGCCCATGCCATCCATTGTGCGCCCCGGCTCCACCGCCCCTGACCTGCGGATCCGGTGGGCTGTCAGTGGTGCGGTGCACGATGGGGGACATGGCACGCTCGGCCCTCGACGGATTCTCCCCGGCCACCCGCGGATGGTTCACGGGTGCCTTCACCGCGCCCACGGCCGCGCAGGAGGGGGCCTGGCGAGCCATCGGCGAGGGGTCGGACGTGCTGGTCGTCGCGCCGACCGGCTCCGGCAAGACGCTGGCCGCCTTCCTGGCCGCCCTGGACCGGCTGGCCGGTGAGCCCCCACCCGCCGAGGCCAAGAAGCGCTGCCGGGTGCTGTACGTCTCCCCGCTGAAGGCCCTCGCGGTCGACGTCGAGCGCAATCTCCGCAGCCCGCTCACCGGGATCCGCCAGGAGTCCGTCCGGCTCGGCCTGCCCGAGCCGGAGATCCGGGTGGGCATCCGCTCCGGTGACACCCCGGCGGCCGAGCGCCGGGCGCTGGCCAGCCGCCCGCCGGACATCCTGATCACCACCCCCGAGTCGCTGTTCCTGATGCTCACCTCCGCCACCCGGGACGCGCTGCGCGGAGTGGAGACCGTGATCCTGGACGAGGTGCACGCCGTCGCGGGGACCAAGCGCGGCGCCCATCTCGCGCTCACCCTGGAGCGGCTCGACGAACTGCTCGACCGCCCCGCCCGCCGCATCGGGCTGTCGGCCACCGTGCGCCCGGTGGAGGAGGTGGCCCGCTATCTGTCCCCGCGCCGCGCGGTCGAGATCGTCCAGCCGCCCTCCGGCAAGGAGTTCGACCTGTCGGTGGTCGTCCCGGTCGAGGACCTCGGTGAGCTGGGCGGCTCCCCCGTGCAGGACGGTGAGACCGGCGAACGCCCCTCGATCTGGCCGCATGTGGAGGAGCGGATCGCCGATCTCGTCCAGGCCCACCGCTCCACGATCGTCTTCGCCAACTCCCGGCGGCTGGCCGAGCGGTTGTGCAACCGGCTCAACGAGATCGCCTATGAGCGCGCCACCGGCGAGGCGCTGCCCGAGGACCACTCCCCCGCCGAGCTGATGGGCGGGTCGGGGGCGGCCACGGGCGCGCCCACGCTGCTGGCCCGCGCGCACCACGGCTCGGTGTCCAAGGAGCAGCGAGCGCTGGTCGAGGAGGACCTCAAGGCCGGGCGGCTGCCCGCGGTGGTCGCCACCTCCAGCCTCGAGCTGGGCATCGACATGGGCGCGGTGGACCTGGTCGTCCAGGTCGAATCCCCGCCGTCGGTCGCCTCCGGGCTCCAGCGGGTGGGCCGCGCCGGTCACCAGGTGGGCGCGGTCTCCACCGGTGTGGTCTTCCCCAAGTACCGCGGCGATCTGGTCCAGTCGGCGGTGGTCACCGAGCGGATGCGCGAAGGGGCCATCGAGGCGCTGCGCGTACCGGCCAACCCGCTGGACGTGCTCGCCCAGCAGCTCGTCGCCCTCACCGCCATGGACAGCTGGGACGTGGACGAGCTGCTCGCCCTCGTCCGCCGTGCCGCGCCCTTCGCCTCGCTCCCGGAGTCGGCGTACACCTCGGTGCTGGACATGCTGGCCGGACGCTACCCCTCCGACGCCTTCGCGGAGTTGCGGCCCCGTCTGGTGTGGGACCGCGTCGCCAATACGGTCACCGGGCGGCCGGGCGCGCAGCGGCTCGCGGTGACCTCCGGCGGCACCATCCCCGACCGCGGGCTGTTCGGTGTCTTCCTCGCGGGCGCCGACCCCAAGAAGGGCGGCGGCAGGGTGGGGGAGCTGGACGAGGAGATGGTCTACGAGTCGCGGGTGGGCGATGTGTTCACCCTCGGTACCACCTCGTGGCGGATCGAGGACATCACCCGTGACCGGGTCCTGGTCTCCCCCGCCCCCGGCGTCCCCGGCCGCCTCCCGTTCTGGAAGGGCGACCAACTCGGCCGTCCGCTCGAACTGGGCCGTGCGCTGGGCGCGTTCCTGCGCGAGGTCGGCGCCCTGACGCCCGAGGCGGCCCGGGCGCGGCTGCTGGCCGCCGGTCTGGACGCCTGGGCCGCGGACAATGTCACCGCCTATCTCGACGAGCAGCGCCGGGCCTGCGGCCATGTGCCCGACGACCGGACCATCGTGGTGGAGCGGTTCCGCGACGAGCTGGGCGACTGGCGGGTTGTGGTCCACTCCCCCTTCGGCGCCCAGGTCCACGCCCCCTGGGCGCTCGCCCTGGGGGCCCGGCTGTCCGAGCGGTACGGCATGGACGCGCAGGTGATGCACGCCGACGACGGCATCGTGCTACGCCTGCCCGACGCCGATCTGATGGGCCTGGACCTCCTCGACGGCGATCCGATGGGGCGGGGCACCGAGTACGACACCGAGCAGTCCCCCGTGGGTGCCGCCGATGCCGTCTTCGACAAGGGCGAGATCGGCGGCATCGTCACCGACCAGGTCGGCGGCTCGGCCCTGTTCGCGTCCCGCTTCCGCGAATGCGCCGCCCGCGCCCTCCTGCTGCCGCGGCGCAACCCCGGCAAGCGCACCCCGCTGTGGCAGCAGCGCCAGCGCGCCGCTCAACTGCTCCAGGTGGCGAGCGAGTTCGGCTCCTTCCCGATCGTCCTGGAGGCCGTCCGCGAATGCCTCCAGGACGTCTTCGACGTCCCGGGCCTCACCGAGCTGATGGGCGACATCGAGGCCCGCCGGGTGCGGCTGGTGGAAGTCACCACCCCCGAGCCGTCGCCCTTTGCCCGCTCGCTGCTCTTCGGTTATGTCGCCCAGTTCCTCTACGAGGGCGACTCCCCGCTGGCCGAGCGCCGCGCCGCGGCCCTCTCCCTGGACTCGCGACTGCTGGCCGAGCTGCTGGGCCAGGCCGAGCTGCGCGAGCTGCTCGACGCCGAGGTCCTGGCCGAGCTGGAGCGCGAGCTGCAATGGCTCACCGAGGACCGCCGGGTCAAGGACGCCGAGGGCGTCGCCGATCTGCTGCGACTGCTCGGCCCGCTCACCGGGGCCGGGCTGGCCGAGCGCGGCGCCGACCCGCGGTGGGCCGAGGAGCTGGCGGCGGCCCGGCGCGCCATCCGGGTCCGGATCGCGGGAGAGGACCACTGGGCGGCCGTCGAGGACGCCGGGCGGCTGCGTGACGCCCTCGGCACAGCGCTGCCGGTGGGTGTCCCCGAGGCGTTCACCGAGCCGGTCAAGGACCCCCTCGGCGATCTGCTGGCCCGATACGCCCGCACCCACGGCCCGTTCACCTCCGCCCGGGCCGCCGCCCGCTTCGGCCTCGGCACGGCCGTCACCGACGGCGCCCTGCACCGGCTCGCCGCGAGCGGCCGGATCGTCCAGGGCGAGTTCCACCCCGCCGGCGTGGGCCAGGAATGGTGCGACGCGGCCGTCCTGCGGCGCCTGCGCCGCCGCTCGCTCGCAGCGCTGCGCCATGAGCTGGAGCCCGTACCGCCCGCGGCCCTGGCCGCCTTCCTCCCCCAGTGGCAGCATCTGGGCACCCACAGCCTCCGCGGTATCGACGGCCTGGTGCGCGCGATCGAGCAGCTCCAGGGGGCGCCGGTGCCCGCCTCCGCCCTGGAGAAGCTGGTGCTGCCCTCCCGGGTCGGCGACTACCACCCCACGATGCTCGACGAGCTGACCGCCGCCGGGGAGGTGGTCTGGGCCGGAGCGGGCGCGCTGCCCGGCAAGGACGGCTGGGTCACCCTCCATCTGGCGGAGACCGCGCCGCTGCTGCTGCACACCCCTCATCCGTTCGAGGCGAGCCCGCTCCACCAGGCCGTGCTGGAAGCCCTGGCCGGGGGCTACGGGCTGTTCTTCCGCCAGATCGCCGATCACGTACGCGCCGCCGGGCACGAGTTCCAGGACCTACAGCTCGCCGA
Source organism: Streptomyces sp. NA02950 (assembly GCF_013364155.1). NCBI lineage: Bacteria > Bacillati > Actinomycetota > Actinomycetes > Kitasatosporales > Streptomycetaceae > Streptomyces > Streptomyces sp. NA02950. The sequence goes on from NZ_CP054916.1 coordinate 2,633,696, forward strand.
GGCCATCTGGGACCTGGCCTGGTCCGGGCGGCTCACCGGTGACACCCTGGCCCCGCTCCGCTCCCTGCTGGGCTCGGGCCGCACCGCGGGCTCCACCGCCCATCGCGCCAAGCGCGCGGTCCCCCGGGGGCGCTACGGCGGCCTCGCGGTACGCACCGGTCGCCCCACCGCCTCGCGCGGCGGGCCGCCCACCGTCGCCGGGCGCTGGTCGCTGCTGCCGGAGCGCGTGTCCGACCCCACCCACCGGGCACACGCCCTGGCGCACACCCTCCTGGACCGGCACGGAGTGGTCACCCGCGGGGCGGTCGCCGCCGAGGGCGTCGAAGGCGGTTTCTCCGCCGCGTACCGGGTGCTGTCCGCTTTCGAGGAGACCGGCCAGGCACGCCGCGGCTATGTGGTCGAGGGGCTGGGCGCCGCCCAGTTCGCGATGGACGGCGCGGTGGACCGGCTCCGCGCGGTCAGCACCGCCCGCGACCGCGCCGCCGACCCCGCCCCGGGACCGGTCTTCGACGGGCGGCCGGGGCAGTCCGCCCGGCGCGCCGTCGTCCTGGCCGCCGCCGACCCCGCCAATGCCTATGGCGCGGCCCTGCCCTGGCCCGATCCGCCCGCGGACGCGGGCCACCGGCCGGGCCGCAAGGCGGGGTCGCTGGTGGTGCTCGTCGACGGCGAGCTGACCCTCTACATGGAGCGCGGCGGCAAGACCCTGCTCGCCTGGCCCTCGGGTCAGGCCGAGGCCGCCTCCCCCGAGGACGACGGCAGGCTGCGGGCGGCGGTCGAGGAGCTGGCCGGGTCGGCCCGCGCGGGCGCCCTGGGCAGCGTGACCGTCGAGCGGATCAACGGCGGTGCCGCGCTGTCGTCCCCGGTCGGCCGCGTCCTGGAGGCCGCCGGTTTCCACCCGACGCCGCGCGGTCTGCGGCTGCGCCCCTGAGAGGCCGCCCATGCCCGAAGGAGACACCGTCTGGCAGACGGCCCAGCGCCTGCACACGGCGCTCGCGGGCGCCCCGCTCACCGGATGCGATCTGCGCGTCCCCCGGCTGGCGACCGCCGATCTCACCGGCCGCCGGGTCCTGGAGGTCGTCCCGCGCGGCAAGCATCTGCTGACCCGCGTCGAGGGCGGTCTCACCCTCCACTCCCATCTGCGGATGGACGGCGCCTGGTATGTGTACGGCACCGGGGAACGGTGGCGCGGCGGTCCGCACCACCAGATCCGCGCCGTCCTCGCCACGGCCGAGCGCACCGCCGTCGGCTACCGGCTCCCGGTGCTGGAACTGCTGCGCACCACCGAGGAGGCCCGCGCGGTCGGTCATCTGGGCCCCGACCTCCTCGGCCCCGACTGGGATCCGGACGAGGCGCTGCGCAGACTGCTCGCCGACCCGTCCCGGCCCCTGGGCGAGGCCCTGCTCGACCAGCGCAATCTGGCTGGGATCGGCAATGTCTACAAGTCCGAGTTGTGCTTCGTGCTGCGGCTCTCGCCCTGGCTGCCGATCGGGGACGTCCCCTCCCCCGAGCGCCTGGTGACCGTCGCCAAACGCCTGCTGGAGGTCAACCGGAACCGCCGGGCCCGCGTCACCACGGCGCAGTCCCGCCCCGACCGCAGGCTGTGGGTGTACGGCCGCCCGGGGCGCCCCTGTCTGCGCTGCGGTACGCCGGTGTGCGCCGCCGACCAGGGACACGCGGGCCAGGAGCGCACCACCTTCTGGTGTCCGGGCTGTCAGCCGGAACCACAGGGGCCGCCGTCCGCACCCCGCTCATCGGCACCCACCAATTGACGGCCCGTCAGATCCAGTCGTACCGTCGCTCCATGACCCCCGCGTCGGCGTACGACCTCAGTGGCCGCACCGCCCTGGTCACGGGTGCGGCCGGGGGTATCGGGCGGGCCACCGCCGTTCTGCTCGCCGCGGCCGGGGCCGCCGTCCACTGCGCCGATCTCGACGAGGAGGGGGCGCGCCGGACCGTGGAGCGGATCACCCTGTCCGGCGGCAGCGCCCGCGCCCACGCGCTCGATGTCGCCGACCGGGGCCAGGTCTCCGCCGTCGTCAGGGCAGTCGTCCAGGATGGGGGCCGACTGGACGTACTGGCCGCCATCGCCGGGATCATGCACAGCAGCCCGGTGCTGGAAACCGACGAGGCCGATCTCGACCGGGTCCTCGCGGTCAACTTCAAGGGCGTGCTGTACGGCTGCCGGGAGGCGGCACGCGCCATGATCGCCCAGGGGACGGGCGGCTCCATCGTCACGATGGCCTCCGGCGCGATCGACACCGGCACCCCGGGGCTGCTGTGCTACGGCGTCGCCAAAGCGGCAGTCGTCCAGCTCACCCGGACGCTCGCGGCCGAGGTGGGTCGCCACGGCATCCGCGTCAACGCCGTGGCCCCCGGCTGGGTCCGCACCCCCATGACCGCGCGGAACAGCGACGAGGAGCGACGGCTCACCGAGGAACCCATGGCGCGGCGCACTCCACTGGGGCGGGTCGGCGAACCCGATGACATCGCCCACGCGGTGCTCCATCTGGCGTCCGGGGCCTCGTCCTTCACGACCGGCCAGATCCTGCGCCCGAATGGTGGAGTCGCGATGCCGTGGTGACCCTTCCGCCCCTTCGCCGGGGCGAGGGCCCGCAGTGCACCGGCAGCAGGCTCAGCCCCCAGCCGCCGACCGCCAGGGCGCCTTCCACGGGCCCGGCCGCGTCCGGCGACAGGGCCAGCCGGAAGACCGACCACCACCACAGACCGCCGAGAGCCAGCGCGAGCATCCACCGGACCGCCCGTCGGCCCAGCATGCCGGCCCCTCCCACGGCTGCCATGACTGCCTCCTTCGGGCGACGCTAGATGCCTGTTCGCACACGGCGGGAGGGCGCACAGGAGGCACGTCAGCGCGCTTTGGACACCCGCGCTCCCCCAGTCTGCCCAGCCGGACCGCAGGGCGCACCCAGAGCGAAGCGCACCCCCGAGCACGAGGCGTCCAGGGGTGCGGGTGGGTCCGGAGCGGACGCAGGTCGTCTCGCAGACTGTGCGGCCATCGCCACCGGGGCGATGACCACACGGCGTGCGAGCGCGACGAGCCGCCCTAGCCTCCGTTGACGTTCTCCGCCTGGAACATCCAGTGATGCTTCTCGAGATCCCGGGTCAGTCCGATCAGAATGTCCTGGCTCACCGGGTCGGGCTCGGCGGTGGCGTCGATGCGCTCACGCATCCGTCCGATCACGGACGCGAGGGCGTCCACCAGTGTCCGCACGGCATGCGTGTCCTCGGTCCACCCGTCCTTGACCGCGCCGACGGCGCTGGCCTTGGCGACCGTCTCGGCCCGCCCGTCCGGAGCGACCCCGATCGCCGAGGCCCGCTCCGCCACCGTGTCGGCGTGCGTCCGGGCGGTCGCGACGACCTCGTCGAGCTGCAGATGAACCGTGCGGAACCGCGGGCCGACAACCGTCCAGTGGATCTGCTTGCCCACCAGGGCGAGATCCACGAGGTCGACGAGGGCACCCTGGAGAGCGTCACCGACGATCTTCAGGCTCTCGTCCGCGAGCGGGCTCTTGACCACAGACATCCACTTCCTCCTGTTCGACCGTTAAGCCCCCTTGATTACCTCTCACACCACAGGGTGACCCGAAAGCCGCCGGACAAACATCGGGCCCCGGTCGGTGAGAACCGACCGGGGCCCGAAGAGCCGCAGGGCAGAGCCTGTCTGTTGATCAGGCCGCCACGACGTCCACGGCCTCCGTGGGCGCCTTGATCGTCACGCGCTCCTCCGGGACACCCGTCACGGAGGACACGGACACGGGGTTGAGCATCGGCCGCATCGGCGCGGGCACCTTCTCGCCCGCCGCCGCCGACTCCGCCAGCTCCGCGAGCGACAGCTCGTCGCTCACCTCTCGCATCACCTGCGACATCCGCACGTCCAGAGCATCGCAAATCGCGGAGAGCAACTCGGACGAGGCTTCCTTCTGCCCGCGCTCGACCTCTGACAGATAGCCGAGCGACACCCGGGCGGAGGAGGAAACCTCGCGCAGAGTACGGCCCTGGCGCTGGCGCTGCCGGCGCAGCACGTCACCCAGCAGGCGACGGAGCAGAATCATCGCTGGCTCCCTCCTCGGACCTCGGATCCGGATCCTTCACGCCCCACCGTACCGCCTTCGGCTGTGCCCGTGCGGGGAGCGATGTCGTGTTCACTCAGGGCTGCAAACATCAAATCCCGCTGTGTTGTTCCGTATCCTGTGCCCCCGCTGTCGCGATCAATTCGCTGAACAGCAGCTTGACCGCGGCGTCCACGGTCTGTAGGCGGATTCCCGAGCGGTCTCCCTCCAGCCGCAGCGCGGCCGCGGCCACCCGCTCCGAGGGCCCGGCCACCGCCACGTGGACCGTGCCCACGGGCTGACCGTCCTGCGGTGTGGGACCCGCCACACCGGTGGTGGCCACGCCCCAGTCGGCCCCCAGCACACGCGTCACGCCCCGGGCCATCTGCCGCGCGACCTCGGCGTCGACCGCCCCGCGCTCGGCCAGCAGGGCCGCGTCCACCCCCAGCAGCTCGTGCTTGAGCTCGGTGGCGTAGGCGGTCACCGAGCCGCGGAAGGAGCGGGACGCCCCGTCCACCGACGTCAGCTCCGCGGCCACCAGACCGCCGGTGAGCGATTCGGCCACCGCCACGGTCTGCCCGCACCGCTCCAGCAGCGCCAGCGCCTCGGCCGCGGTGGAACGGCCGGAACCCGCCGCGCTCCTTCCCGCCGCACCGCTGCCCGCCGCCCCTGCGCTCACGACGCGGGCTCCTGGGCCGCACGGCCCGCCCGGCGCAGCACGATCGCCTGCCGTACGTAGTCGAGGCCGGTGACGACGGTCAGCACCACGGCCACCGCCATCATCCAGAAGCGCAGGGTGGCCAGCGGCCCGGTCAGCGCCAGGATGTACATCCCGACCGCCGTGCCCTGCGCCAGGGTCTTCATCTTGCCGCCGCGGCTGGCCGGGATCACCCCGTGCCGGATCACCCAGAACCGCATCAGTGTGATCCCTATCTCACGGAAGAGGATCACGCCCGTCACCCACCAGGGCAGATCGGACAGGGCGGACAGACAGATCAGCGCCGCGCCCATGATCGCCTTGTCCGCGATCGGATCGGCGATCTTGCCGAAGTCGGTGACGAGGTTGTACCGGCGGGCCAGATGGCCGTCGAAGAGGTCGGTGATCATGGCGATGGCGAAGGCCGCCCATGCGAACGAACGCCAGGCCGGGTCGTAGCCGCCGTTGTGGAGCATCAACAACACGAACCCCGGTACGAGGACCAGTCGCATCATGGTGAGGATGTTGGCGATGTTCCACAGTCCGGCGGGCCGGACGGCCGCGGCCGGGCGGTGGTGGCCTCCCGCGGCGGAGGCCGGGACGCCGGTCATCTGGCCGCCTCCTCGGTACACGCGCCGCCGCCGGGTCCGTCCAGCGGCCGCAGCGGCTCCGCGACGAGGTCCACTCCCTCCGTCGCGATCACCTTCGCTTCGACCATACGGCCCACCGCGGGCTTCGCATCCGTGCTGAGCAGCGTCTGCCCGTCGGTCTCCGGCGCCTGATGCGCACCGCGGCCCAGCACCGCCCCGCTTTCGTCGATTTCCTCCACGAGCACCTCGACGACCTCGCCGAGCCGCTCCTCGGCCCGCTGGGCGGTGAGCTCCTCGGCAAGCCGCGAGATGTGCTCCAGCCGCGCGGCGACCTCGTCCGGGTCGACCTTGTTCTCGTAACCAGCGGCCTCGGTGCCGTCCTCGTCCGAGTAGCCGAACACACCGATGGCGTCCAGCCGGGCCCCGCTGATGAAACGCTCCAGCTCGGCCAGATCCTCCTCGGTCTCACCGGGGAAGCCCACGATGAAGTTGGACCGGGCACCCGCCTGGGGCGCCTTGCCTCTGATCTCCTCCAGCAGGCCCAGGAAGCGGTCGGTGTCCCCGAAGCGCCGCATCGCGCGCAGCACACCCGGCGCCGAGTGCTGGAAGGACAGGTCGAAGTAGGGCGCGACCTTCTCGGTCGAGGTCAGCACGTCGATCAGCCCGGGCCGCATCTCGGCGGGCTGGAGGTAGCTGACCCGGATCCGCTCGATGCCGTCGACGGCCGCCAGCTCGGGCAGCAGCGTCTCCAGCAGCCGGATGTCCCCGAGGTCCTTGCCGTAGGAGGTGTTGTTCTCGGAGACCAGCATGACCTCCTTGACGCCCTGCTCGGCCAGCCAGCGGGTCTCGCCCAGCACATCGGAGGGCCGCCGCGAGATGAAGGAGCCGCGGAAGGACGGGATGGCGCAGAACGAGCAGCGCCGGTCGCATCCGGAGGCCAGCTTCACCGAGGCGACCGGGCTGGAGTCCAGCCGACGGCGCAGCGGGGCGCGCGGCCCGGAGGCGGGCGCCACTCCGGCGGGCAGGTCCTCGGGCGGGGTGTCCTGGGCGTGGCCGGGCAGCGCCACGGAGGAGGCGTCCTGCCGCTCGGCCGGGCTGATCGGCAGCAGCTTGCGGCGGTCGCGCGGGGTGTGCGAGGCGTGGATGCCGCCGGAGAGGATGGTCTGGAGCCGGTCGGAGATATCGGAGTAGTCGTCGAAGCCGAGCACCCCGTCGGCCTCGGGCAGCGCCTCCGCGAGCTCCTTGCCGTAGCGCTCGGCCATGCAGCCGACGGCCACGACCGCCTGGGTACGGCCGTGGTCCTTCAGGTCCCGCGCCTCCAGCAGGGCGTCGACCGAGTCCTTCTTGGCGGCTTCGACGAAGCCACAGGTGTTGACGACGGCGACGTCCGCGTCGGCGGCCTCCTCGACGAGCTCCCAGCCGTCCGCCGCCAAGCGGCCTGCGAGCTCCTCCGAGTCCACCTCATTACGGGCGCAGCCAAGAGTGACAAGGGCAACGGTGCGGCGTTCGGGCATGCGCTCAGACTACTTCGTCCCCCGCCCCGCCCCCGCTGCCAGGGCTCCCGATCACGGGCAGCTCAGCCCGCTTCGGGATCTCCCTTGGTGTAGCTCAGCCGCTGGACCGTCCCGCCGTCGCCCACGTTCTTCACTTCCTTGCCGTTCACGAACAGCTTGATCGCCCCGGCGTTCCCGAGCACCAGGTCGATGCGCTTGCTGTCGCTGAACGTCTTGGAGTCCCCCTCGCGCAGCACGCCCTCTTCCAGCAGCCGCCCGTTGTGGTCCTGCGCGGAGATCCAGCTCTGCCCGCTCTCGGCGGTGAGCTTGACCGTGACCTTGTCCGCCGGCACGCCCGCGATGGCGCTGTCGGACGGCTCCGGCCGGTCCGGGCGCTCGGGCTTGTGGCTGGGGCTGTGGCTGGGGGTGGTGTGGCTCGCCTTGGGCGAGGCGGAGTCCTCGGCGACCGTGGAGCCGTTGTCCTTGTCTCCACCACTGAAAAGCGTGAATCCGACGAATCCGACGACGGCCACGATGGCCGCGACCATCGCCGCCGTCCAGTTGGGGCGCCGGGGCTCGGGGCGGATCCGCTCGGCCTCGAACAGCGGGGCCGGGGCGGTCGGCACGGGCCGTCCCCCGTGATCGGCGTCGAATTGTGCGATCAGACCATCGGGGTCGAGCCCGACAGCGCGCGCGAGCACGCGGATATGCCCCCGGGCATACACATCGCCGCCGCAGCGCGAGAAGTCGTCCTGCTCGATCCCCTGCACTATGGGGACCCGGACCCGGGTGGAGGTGCTGACCTCGTCGATGGTCAGCCCGGCGGCGATACGGGCTTGCCGGAGGGCGCTGCCGACGGAAGGGCGGTCGTCTTGGGGGGAGTTGCCGTCTTCGGGAAAGTTGCCGATGGACACGGGGGCGCCTTTCGAGCGTGTAGCCACCTGCTGGAGGTTCAGTCTAGGGGTGGTACGAAAGGGTCGGGCAAGCGGGAGGACGGAGTTTGTCCGCCATCGGGATTGCCCCGCAACCATGATGGTGCGACCTCACTCCGCCACCTCCCTCAACTTGACGTCTCGGCAGGGGAAACGGTTGCCCGCCCAACCCTTACGAGTGAGCTTTTCCGCGGATCACGTCCAGCACTCCATCCAATTCGTCCGGCTTGACGAGTACATCGCGCGCCTTGGAGCCCTCGCTGGGCCCGACGACCCCCCGGGACTCCATGAGATCCATCAGCCGCCCGGCCTTGGCGAAACCCACCCGCAGCTTGCGCTGAAGCATCGACGTCGACCCGAACTGAGTGGAAACCACCAGCTCAGCGGCCTGACACAGAAGATCGAGATCGTCGCCGATCTCCTCGTCGATCTCCTTCTTCTTCGCCGTTCCGACCGTCACGTCCTCGCGGAAGACCGGTGCCATCTGCTCCTTGCAGTGCGCGACGACGGCCTCCACCTCGCTCTCGGTGACATAGGCACCCTGCATCCGGACCGGCTTGTTCGCGCCCATCGGCAGAAACAGCCCGTCGCCCTTGCCGATCAGCTTCTCCGCGCCGGGCTGGTCCAGGATGACCCGGCTGTCGGCCAGCGAGGAGGTGGCGAAGGCGAGCCGCGAGGGCACATTGGCCTTGATCAGACCGGTCACGACGTCCACCGAGGGCCGCTGGGTGGCCAGCACCAGATGGATCCCGGCCGCGCGCGCGAGCTGGGTGATCCGCACGATCGAGTCCTCGACGTCACGCGGTGCGACCATCATCAGATCCGCCAGCTCGTCGACGATCACCAGCAGATACGGATACGGCTTGAGCTCCCGCTCGCTCCCCTCGGGCTGTTTGACCTTGCCCGAGCGGACCGCCGCGTTGAAGTCGTCGATGTGGCGGAAACCGTAGGCGGCGAGATCGTCGTAGCGCAGGTCCATCTCGCGGACGACCCACTGGAGGGCCTCGGCGGCGCGCTTGGGGTTGGTGATGATCGGCGTGATCAGATGCGGAATGCCCTCGTACGCGGTCAGCTCCACCCGTTTGGGGTCGACCAGCACCATCCGCACATCGTCCGGAGTGGCCCGAACCATGATCGAGGTGATGAGGCAGTTGATGCAGGACGACTTGCCGGATCCGGTGGCGCCCGCCACCAGCACATGCGGCATGGTCGCGAGATTGGCCGCCACATAACCGCCCTCGACGTCCTTGCCGAGGCCGACCAGCATCGGGTGATCGTCCCCGACGGAGTCCGCCGAGCGCAGCACGTCGCCGAGGTTGACCATCTCGCGGTCGCTGTTGGGGATTTCGATACCGACCGCGGACTTGCCCGGGATCGGGCTGATGATCCGCACATCGGGGCTGGCCACCGCGTACGCGATGTTCTTGGTCAGCGCCGTGATCCGCTCGACCTTCACCGCCGGGCCGAGCTCCACCTCGTAGCGGGTGACCGTCGGGCCGCGGGTGAAGCCGGTGACCGCGGCGTCGACCTTGAACTCCGAGAACACCTTGGTGAGCGAGTCGACCACGGCGTCGTTGGCGGCGCTGCGCGTCTTGCCGGGCCCGCCGCGCTCCAGCAGGTCGAGCGAGGGTAGCGAGTAGGTGATGTCGCCGGAGAGCTGGAGCTGCTCGGCGCGCGGCGGCAGCGGCTCGTCCGCTTCGGCGGTGGGCCGGGTGAGGTCGGGGACGCGGGAGCTGTCCGACTGGTCGCCCCGGTCCCGGCGGCCCTTCGCCCCGGCCGGCTTCCCCTGGTCCGCACCGGCGTCACGCGTCTGCGGCACCGGGCCGCTGCCGTCACCGGTGTCGCGCTCCCCGGAGATCCCGTTGCTCAGCCCGGCGACGAGCGGCGAGGGCTGGACACCGTGCAGGACGGCCCCGTCCAGCGCGGCGGCGGCCGCGGCCGCCACGTCCACCGCGTCCATCGGACGGTCCTGCGGCGGCTCCACGGACGAGGTGCGGCGCGATCGGCGGCGCCCCCGCAGCGCCTCCTCCTCGGCCCGCTCATGGTCGTCGGGAACGTCGGCGGCGCCACGGGCCGGAGCGGACCTGCGCGGGCGTCTGGCGGGCGTCTCACGCCATTCCTCGGCGTACTCCGCGTCCGTCCCCGTGTCCGCGAACGCGTCCTCGTCCCGGACCAGGCCGAGCCGGACGCCGAGCGCCCGCAGCCGTTGCGGAATCGCCGCGACCGGCGTCGCGGTGACGACCAGCAGCCCGAAGACGGTGAGCAGCACCAGCAGCGGTACGGCCAGCACCTCGCCCATCGCGTAGATCAGCGGCCGGGAGACGCCCCAGCCGATCAGGCCGCCCGCGTCCTGTATCGCCTCGGTCCCCTGACCGCGCCCCGGGGCCCCGCAGGCGATGTGGACCTGGCCCAGCACCCCGATCACCAGCGCGGACAGACCGATCACGATCCGTCCGTTGGCCTCCGGCTTCTCGGGGTGGAGGATCAGCCGGGCGGCGATGGTGGCCAGCAGTATCGGCACCACCAGATCGAGCCGCCCGAAGGCGCCGGTGACCAGCATCTCGACCAGGTCGCCGACCGGCCCGTCCAGACTCGACCAGGTCCCCGCGGCGACGATCAGCGCCAGGGCGAGCAGCAACAGCGCACTGCCGTCCTTGCGGTGCGCCGGGTCGAGCCCCCTCGCGCCGCGCCCTATGCCGCGGAACATCGCGCCGACGCCGCGCGCCAGGCCCATCCACACCGCGCGTGCGGCGCGGTACACACCACTGGTGGGGCTGGGCGCCGGTGGCGGTGCGGCCTTCGCCGCCGCCTTCTTCTTCGCTGCCGCCTTCTTCGCGGGCGCCGCCGACTTCTTGGCGGGCGCCTTCTTGGCCGCCGCCTTCTTCGCGGGCGACTTCTTCACCGCGCCTCCGGACTGCCCGGCGCGCTTCTTCGAGGTGCCCGCCGTGCTCTGGGAACCCTTGCCGGACGTACGAGAGGCCATGGGGGCGAGGTTACCCGCGTCCGCCGTACGGAGCACGCATGGTGGACGCATCAGGCGCCCCTGACGTCACGCGGATGCCGGATACCGGCCGTGCGGTGAGGGGACGGTGACAGGGGGTCAAAGTGCGGGTGAGGGGTGGGGGATGACCGCGGGCGGACGGCCGGTGCGCCCAGGAGTGCGCGGTCAGTTCTGCGAGGGCACCTGGCTGGCGCCGCTGCCCGCACCCGGCTCCAGGGCGTCCAGCGCCCGCCGCAGACCGGTCAGCTTGCGCTCGAGATGGGCCGCGGTGGCCACCGCGGCCGCGTCGGCCGACTCGTCCAGCTGCTTGGACAGCGCTTCGGCCTGCTCCTCGACGGCGGCGAGCCGCGCGGAGAGCTCGGCGAGCAGCCCCGCCGACTCCTTGGCCTCTTCACCGGCGGCGGGCTGGCCGCCCTCCAACTGGAGCCGCAGCAGCGACGCCTGCTCCCGCAGCTGGCAGTTCTTCATGTACAGATCGACGAAGACCGAGACCTTCGCCCTGAGCACCCACGGGTCGAACGGCTTGGAGATGTAGTCGACCGCGCCCGCCGCATAGCCCCGGAAGGTGTGATGCGGACCGTGGTTGATCGCCGTGAGGAAGATGATCGGGATGTCACGGGTCCGCTCACGGCGCTTGATGTGCGCGGCGGTCTCGAAACCGTCCATGCCCGGCATCTGGACATCCAGCAGGATGACCGCGAAGTCGTCCGTCAACAGCGCCTTGAGCGCTTCCTCCCCTGACGATGCCCGTACCAGGGTCTGATCGAGCGCGGAGAGAATGGCCTCCAGCGCCAGCAGATTCTCCGGCCGGTCATCGACCAGGAGGATCTTGGCCTTCTGCACCATGCCCCGTCCTCCTCGTCCCGGCTTGGGGTCTCCCCAGCTCGAAGAGCCGAGAGAAGCACCGGGCGCCGCCCCAGGGGACGACTCCCTTCCGCCGCCCGTCCTTGTGCCGGTCATGGTAGCCGCACCCCGCTGTTCGCCACACCCTGTCACCGCGATGTCACTGTGCACGTAGCAGAAACGCGGCGGGAGACCAGAAGGTTCCCCGGATACCGCGTTCCCACACGTGTTCGGCGACAGTCAGTCAACACCACAGACGTGCCCGGCGTCCCCCAGGTCACTGCTCTGACATCCACTGCTCCATCACCGCAAGAAGATGATCGGTGTCGACGGGCTTGGTGACATAGTCCGACGCGCCAGCCTCAATACTCTTTTCACGATCTCCCTTCATCGCCTTCGCGGTGAGGGCGATGATCGGCAGTCCGGCGAACTGCGGCATCCTGCGGATCGCCGCCGTCGTGGCATAGCCGTCCATCTCCGGCATCATGATGTCCATCAGGACGAGCACGACATCGTCGTGCTGCTCGAGGACCTCGATGCCCTCCCGGCCGTTCTCCGCGTAGAGCACCTGGAGTCCGTGCTGCTCCAGCACGCTGGTGAGCGCGAACACATTGCGGATGTCGTCGTCGACGATCAGCACCTTCTCGCCGTGGAAGCCGCCCGCCGGCTCCGCTACGACCAGGTCCTGGCCGCCCAGCAGCCACGGCTCCGGGGCCTGTTCCCGGGACTGCCGCCCCCGGCGGCCCGGCCCGCGGTCCGCGGGCTGCGCCTGCTGCGGCTCGGCCGACGGCCGCTGGGGCTCCTCCTCGGTCCGCTGGCGCCGCCGGAACAGCCCGGACGCCCGCTGACCGCCGTTGGCGGAGGCGTCCGGTACGGGCTGCCGCTCCACCGCCGTCGCGTCCTCGGCAGGCTCCCCGGCGGTGCCGCTCTCGAGCGCGGCCGGGGTCCGCGGCCCGGAGGCCGAGTTGCCCGGAATCGCGATACCGGACGCCGACGCACCCGGAGCGAGCTGCGGATAGCCCTGGGGCGGCAGCTCACCGGGGTGCAGCGGCAGATAGAGCGTGAAGGTCGAACCGCGGCCCGGCTCACTGGCCGCGTGGATCTCCCCGCCCAGCAGCCGGGCGATCTCCCGGCTGATGGACAGCCCCAGACCGGTGCCGCCGTACTTCCGGCTGGTGGTCCCGTCGGCCTGCTTGAACGCCTCGAAGATCACCCGCATCTTGCTCGCCGCGATGCCGATCCCGGTGTCGGTCACCGAGAACGCGATCATGTCGGCGTCCGGTTCGCGCAGCGCGCCCGCCTCCAGGAGCTGTTCCCGGATGGCGTTGGGCACATCGCCGCCCGCCGGCCGGATGACCAGCTCCACGGCGCCGGTGTCGGTGAACTTCACCGCGTTGGACAGCAGATTGCGCAGCACCTGCAACAGCCGCTGCTCGTCGGTGTGCAGCGTGGCCGGCAGCTCGGGCGAGACCCGCACCGAGAAGTCCAGCCCCTTCTCGGCGGTCAGCGGCCGGAAGGTGGCTTCCACGTAGTCGACGAGCTGGACCAGGGCGATCCGGGTCGGGCTGACGTCCATCTTGCCCGCCTCGACCTTCGACAGGTCCAGGATGTCGTTGATCAGCTGCAACAGGTCCGAACCCGCACCGTGGATGGTCTCGGCGAACTCCACCTGCTTCGGCGAGAGATTGCCGTCGGCGTTGTCGGCGAGCAGCTTGGCCAGGATCAGCAGCGAGTTGAGCGGGGTGCGCAGCTCGTGCGACATGTTGGCGAGGAACTCGCTCTTGTAGCGCATCGAGACCGCGAGCTGCTCGGCGCGCTCCTCGAGCACCTGCCGCGCCTCCTCGATCTCGGTGTTCTTCACCTCGATGTCGCGGTTCTGCCGGGCCAGCCGGTCCGACTTCTCCTCCAGCTCCGCGTTGGACGCCTGGAGCGCCTTCTGCCGGTTCTCCAGCTCGGCCGACCGCTCCCGCAGCTGCTCGGTCAGCTCCTGCGACTGCTTCAGCAGCACCTCGGTCTTGGTGTTGACGCTGATGGTGTTGACGCTGGTGCCGATCATCTCGGCGATCTGGTTGAGGAAGTCCTTCTGGATCTGGGCGAACGGCTGGAACGACGCCAGCTCGACCACACCGAGCAGCTGGCCCTCGAAGAGCACCGGCAGCACGATCACATGGGCCGGGGCCGCCTCGCCCAGACCCGAAGCGATCTTGAGGTAGCCCGGGGGCACGTTCTCCACCAGGATCGGCCGCTTCTCCTCGGCGACGGTCCCGATGAGGGTCTCGCCCGGCCGGAAGGACGTGGGCATCGACCCGTGGGAGTAGCCGTAACTGCCGATCAGCCGCAGCTCGTAACCCTCGTCGGAGGTACTGTCGGCGACCACCTCGGTGCCGTCGCCGGCCGGCACCGCCAGGAAGAACGCGCCGTGCTGGGCGGAGACCACCGGGGTCAGCTCGCTCATGATCAGCCGGGCGACGTCCTTCAGATCACGCCGTCCCTGCATCAGACCGGAGATCCGGGCCAGGTTGCCCTTCAGCCAGTCCTGCTCCTTGTTGGCGAGGGTGGTCTCGCGCAGGTTGGCGATCATGGTGTTGATGTGGTCCTGGAGGACCTGGATCTCGCCCGAGGCATCCACGTCGATCTTGAGATTGAGATCGCCGCGGGTCACCGCGGTGGCGACCTCGGCGATGGCGCGCACCTGACGGGTCAGGTTGCCGGCCATCTCGTTCACCGACTCGGTCAAATCCTTCCAGGTACCGGCCACGTCCCGGACCCGCGCCTGACCGCCGAGCTGGCCCTCGGTGCCCACCTCACGGGCCACCCGGGTCACCTGGTCGGCGAACGAGGACAGCTGGTCGACCATCGTGTTGATGGTCGTCTTCAGCTCGAGGATCTCGCCCCGCGCCTCGATGTCGATCTTCTTGGTCAGATCGCCCTGGGCGATCGCCGTGGTGACCATGGCGATGTTGCGCACCTGGCCGGTCAGGTTGGACGCCATCGAGTTCACGGACTCGGTGAGGTCCTTCCACGTCCCGGACACGCCGGGCACCCGCGCCTGGCCGCCCAGGATGCCGTCCGTGCCCACCTCGCGCGCCACCCGGGTGACCTCGTCGGCGAACGACGACAGCGTGGTCACCATGGTGTTGACTGTGTCGGCCAGCGCCGCGACCTCGCCGCGCGCCTCGACCGTCACCTTCTTCGTCAGATCGCCGTTGGCGACCGCGGCCGAGACCTGGGAGATGTTCCGCACCTGGATGGTGAGGTTGTTGGCCATCAGGTTGACGTTGTTGCTCAGGTCCTTCCAGATGCCGGTGACGCCCGGCACCCGCGCCTGACCGCCCAACTGCCCCTCCGTGCCCACCTCACGGGCCACCCGGGTGACCTGCTCGGCGAACGACGACAGCTGGTCCACCATCGTGTTCACGGTGGTGACGAGCTCGAGGATCTCGCCCTTGGCGTCAACGGTGATCTTCTTCGACAGATCGCCCTTGGCGACCGCCGTCGTCACCTCGGCGATGGAACGCACCTGCGACGTCAGGTTGTTGGCCATGCCGTTCACGGACTGGGTGAGGTCCTTCCAGGTGCCGGAGACCCCCTGCACCTCGGCCTGGCCGCCCAACTGCCCCTCGGTGCCCACCTCGCGGGCGACGCGGGTGACCTCCTCGGCGAACGAGGACAGCTGGTCCACCATGGTGTTGAGGGTATTCTTCAGCTCCAGGATCTCGCCGCGCGCATCGACGTCGATCTTCTGCGAGAGGTCACCGCGCGCGACCGCGGTCGCGACCTGAGCGATGTTGCGGACCTGGGCGGTCAGATTGCCCGCCATGCCGTTCACCGAGTCGGTCAGATCGCGCCACACGCCCGCCACACCAGGCACCTGCGCCTGGCCGCCCAGACGGCCGTCCGTACCCACCTCGCGGGCGACCCGGGTCACCTGCTCGGCGAAGTCCGAGAGCTGGTCGACCATCGTGTTGATGGTGTTCTTCAGCTCCAGGATCTCGCCCCGCGCGTCCACCTCGATCTTCTGCGACAGATCGCCGCGGGCGACGGCCGTCGTCACCTGGGCGATCCCGCGCACCTGCGAGGTCAGATTCCCCGCCATGGAGTTGACGGAGTCGGTCAGGTCCTTCCAGGTGCCGCTGACGCCGTCCACCCGGGCCTGACCGCCCAGCCGCCCTTCGGTGCCCACGTCCCGCGCCATCCGCGTGACCTGGTCGGCGAAGGACGAGAGCTGGTCCACCATGGTGTTCACGGTGTTCTTCAGCTTGAGCATCTCACCGGAGACATCGACCGTGACCTTCTGCGACAGATCGCCGTTGGCCACCGCCGTGGTCACCTGGGCGATGTTGCGCACCTGTCCGGTGAGGTTGCGGAAGGCGGTGTTCACCGAATCGGTGAGGTCCTTCCACGTCCCCGCCGCGCCCGGCACCTGCGCCTGGCCCCCCAGTTCACCCTCGACACCGATCTCCCGGGCGACTCTGGTCACCTCGGCACCGAAGGACTGGAGCTGGTCGACCATCGTGTTGACGGTGTTCTTCAACTCCAGCATCTCGCCGGCCACGTCCACGGTGACCTTCTGCGACAGATCGCCGTTCGCCACCGCCGTGGTCACCTGAGCGATGTCCCGCACCTGCGCGGTCAGATTGCGGAACGCGGTGTTCACCGAATCGGTGAGGTCCTTCCACGTCCCCGCCGCGCCCGGCACCTGCGCCTGACCGCCGAGCAGGCCCTCGGCCCCGACCTCGCTGGCCACCCGCGTCACCTCGTCTGCGAAGGTGCGCAGCGTTTCGGTCATCGTGTTGATCGTGTCGGCCAGCTGCGCGACTTCGCCGCGTGCGCTCACCGTCACCTTCTGCGACAGATCGCCGTTGGCGACGGCGGTCGTCACCTGGGCGATCCCGCGCACCTGGGCGGTGAGGTTCCCGGCCATCAGGTTGACCGAGTCCGTCAGGTCCTTCCACACCCCCGCGACCCCGGGCACCTTCGCCTGGCCGCCGAGTTCACCCTCGGTACCCACCTCGCGGGCGACTCTCGTCACCTCGGCGGCGAACGAGGACAGCTGGTCCACCATCGTGTTGACGGTGTTCTTCAGCTCGAGCATCTCCCCGGACACATGGACCGTGACCTTCCGGGAGAGATCGCCCTTGGCCACCGCCGTGGTCACCAGCGCGATGTCCCGCACCTGGGCGGTGAGCCGGGAAGCCATCGTGTTGACGGACTCCGTGAGGTCCTTCCACGAGCCGGACATCCCGCGCACCCGGGCCTGACCACCCAGCTTGCCCTCGGTACCGACCTCACTGGCGACTCTGGTCACCTCGTCGGTGAACGCCGAGAGCTGGTCCACCAGCCCGTTGACGGTACGCCCCACCTTCAGGAACTCACCGCGCAACGGATGCGCCGAACCGTCGGCGCCCTGTGCCCGCAGATCCATGCGCTGCTCGAGGTCGCCCTCGGCGACCGCGGACAGCACCCGGCCCACCTCGGACACCGGCCGCACCAGATCGTCCACCAATGCGTTGGACGCGTCAATGGCCGCCGCCCACTGCCCCTCGCAGGCGCCCGTCTCCAGCCGCTCGGTGAGCTTGCCCTCGCGGCCGACCACCCGCCGCACCCGGGTCAGCTCGCCCGTGAGCTGGAGATTGCGGTCCGCGACCTCGTTGAAGACCGCGGCGATCTCGGACATGATCCCTTCGCCCGAGACCGTCAGACGCTTGCGGAAGTTTCCGTCCCGCATCGCCGTCATGGCGGTCAGCAGTCGGTTCAGGGCAGCCGTCTCCACCTCAGTCGTCCCATTGCTGCGGGACCGTCCGCCCTTCGCGCGCGTATTCGTGCCCCGCGCCGCTCCGCCAGACTCCACCGTGTCCCTCCCGCAGGGTCGACCATCCTCGTCGGGTTCTTCTTCCAGCTTGCCCAGTGTTTCACCATGGCCCAACCAGGCCATAACAGTTCGGCAGCATCGCACACCGCGGACAGCACACTCTGGGTGGAATCAGTGCCGACCGGCATTCGCGAGCGCCCTGGAGGTAAGTAACCTGGCATCCGGCCAGGGCATCGGAGGGGCGCTGCGACATGGGTGAGCAGATCGCCGAGACACATATGAGGAGACCTGTGATCACCGCGCGGGCAGCCGCCACCTTCGAGCCGGTCGGACGCTCGGTCGCCGCCGCCCGCACGTTCGTCCGGGACACGCTGCAAGGATGGGGCCTCACCGACATCGTCGACGACGCCGTCGTCCTCACCAGTGAACTGGTCACCAACGCGGTTGTCCATGCCGGTACGACCGCCGATGTGGTCTGCATCCGGGCGGACACCGGCGTACGCGTCGAGGTCGCCGACCGCTACCCGGAGCGCGAGCTTCCGGTGCAGAGCAACGGCGGCCACCACTTCGGAAGCCCCGATAGCGAAGGCGGCCGCGGTCTGCTACTCTGCGCCGCCCTCGCAGTACGCTGGGGAGTCGAGTACTCGGCCACCCACAAGCAGGTCTGGTTCCAGCTCGACTTCCCCGACCGCCCGGCCGGGACGCGCGCCGCGGGCCCCGCACTTCCCTCCAGCGCCCTGCCCATCGCCGACGCCCGGGTCCGGGTCGCCGTCGTCCAGGTCGACAGCGGCGCACTCATCAGCGACTGGAACGACGACGCCCAGGAACTCTTCGGCTACACACCGGAGCAGGTCATCGGCAAACCGCTGACCGATCTCGCGGCCTGGCCGCACACCCCCGGCACCGGCACCGGCATCGCCGAGGCCCTCCAGCTCTCCCGCTGGGAGGGCTCGTACGGGATCCGCGGCGCCGACGGCCGGGTCTCCCCCGTCTACGCCTCCCATTTGCGCGTCCGCGACACCCAGGGCGATCCGTCCACCGTCTGTCTGCTGGTCCGGGACCGCGAGCGCGCCGTCCTCCAGAGCCCGCTGCGCGCGGTGGCGCCCGACAGCGGCGAATCCGCCGAGCGCGGTCCGGCCTCCGACGCCTTCGAGGTCTTCATCGGCTCACCGGCCCCCGACGACCTCGACGGACTGCTCCAGCGCACCGTCGAGCGGGCCCGCGACATGCTCGACGGCGACGCCGCCTATCTGCTGCTCGCCACCGACGACGAAACCGAGCTGGAGGTGCGCGCCTCGACCGGACTGCCCTCCGCCCGCCAGCGCTTCGCCCGGGTCCCCGTCGAGGCCGGCACCGGCCGCTACGGCTCGGCGCGGATGCCCGCCGTGCACGAGGACCTGTCGGCGCTGCCCGGCGCCGTCCCGCTCCTGGTCAACACCGGGATGCGGTCGGTCGTCACGGTCCCGCTGAAGGTCGAGGGACGGCTCACCGGCTCGCTCGGCGTCGCCGCCGAGGCACCCGGCCGCTACAGCAACGAGGAGGCGCTGCGGCTCCAGTTCGCCGCCGACCGCATCGCGCTCGCCGTCGAACGGGCCCGCCTCACCGAGCTGGAGCGGCTGCGCCGTGGCTCGCTGTCCTTCCTCGTCGAGGCGTCCGACCTCCTCGCGGGCACCCTGGACCGCGACCAGACGCTGGCGCTGATGGCCCAGATGACGGTCCCCACCCTCGCCAGCTGGTGCGCCGTCTACACCGTCGCCGACCAGGTCTCCGAACCCGAGCTCTCCTACGTGCTGCACGAGGACGAGGACCGCATCGACGGCCTCAAGGCCCTGCTGACGAAGATCGATCCGCCGGAGCAGGTGCCCACCGGCGGCGCCCGCGGCTGGTCCGGCCCGTACGACGCCGCCCACGCCGCGGCCCTGCGGACCTCGCTGCGCAGCCTCAGCCTCGGCGACTCCGCCCGCCCCTCCTCCGGCCCCGGCGCCTCCCTGGCGACGGCCTCCGCGGTGGGCGGCGAGACGGTCGTCCTGCCCCTGGTGGCCCGCAACCGCGTGATCGGCATGCTGACCCTCGGCAAGCCCACCGACGAGCACTTCCGCCAGGAGAACCTGGAGCTCGCCGAGGACCTCTCCCGCCGTGCCGCGCTGGCCCTGGACAACGCCCGGCTGTACTCGGAGCGCACCGCCATCAGCCAGTCCCTCCAGCGCAGCCTGCTGCCGCCGGAGCAGCCCGAGGTCCCCGGCGTCGAGGTCGAGGTCATCTACCGCGCGGCGGGCGAGGGCAACGAGGTCGGCGGTGACTTCTACGACCTCTTCCCGATCCGCGACGGCGCCTACGGCTTCGCCATCGGCGATGTCTGCGGCACCGGCCCGGAGGCCGCCGCGGTGACCGGCCTGGCCCGACACGCGCTGCGGCTGCTCGCCCGCGAGGGCTTCGGCGGTCCGGCGGTGCTGGAGCGGCTCAACGCGGCCATCCTCGACGAGGGCGCCCGCAGCCGCTTCCTGACCCTGCTCTACGGGGAGTTGTGGCCGCAGCACGACGGCAGCGCGGTCCTCAAGGTCGTCTGCGCCGGACATCCGCTGCCCCTGCGGCTGCGCCAGGACGGCAGCGTCGAGGCGGCCGCCGAACCGCAGCCGCTGCTCGGCGTCATGGAGGACCTGGAGCTGTACGAGCAGACCGTGACCCTCGACCCGGGCGATGTCCTGCTGTGCGTCACCGACGGGGTCACCGAGCGGCGCGAGGGCACCAGGATGCTCGGCGACGAGGGTCTCACCGATGTCCTCGTCAACTGCACGGGGCTCACCGCGGGCGCGGTGGCCGCGAGGGTGCTGCGCGCCGTCGAGCGCTTCGCGGCGGAGCCGCCGTCGGACGACATGGCGATCCTGGCGATGCGCGTCCCTGAGCGCCACGACGCGTAACGGGAAACAGGGACAACGGGGTCAGCAGGGTCAGCAGGAACAGCGGGGACGGGGTGAATGCCCTGTCCCCGCCCGTGATCCACGGGTGATGGATCCGAACAATCGAGTAGGAGGGACGGGTCGCCCGTCCCTCCTCTCACACCACCGGACATGCGGGCCACGCATCCGGCGGTTCATCCAGCTGATCTCAACCGTTGCCAGGTCGGCTTGAGCGTGCGCAGACCAAGATCGTCCCAGTAGGCATTGGGCAGTGCCCGCGCAAGGACGGGAGACCCCGCGACCCGCCAGTAGCCCTTGCTGGTGCCTCCCCATTCACGGGAGAGCCGCTCGCTGATGCCGAGCTTTCGCAGCATGGCCTGGCGCGTCCTGGGACGCTTCCATTCCTTCCAGCGGATCTGCCGCATCCTGCGGCGGAACCACTCGTCCAGGTCCCGGAACGCCCTGGAGGCATCCGAGATCCGGAAGTAGCCCATCCACCCGGTCATGAACCGGTCGATCTTCGCGATCCGTTCGTCCATCGCGATGCTCCACCGGCGTGAGGTCAGCTCCCGGATCTTCGCCTTCCAGCGCGCCAGCGCCTTCGGGTCAATCCGGATCCTGACCCCGTTCCGGGTGAAGTAGAAGCCGAACCCCAGCAGCATGGCGGCGGACGCTCGGACAACTCTTGACTTCTCCCGGTTGACCTTCAGTTTCAACCGCTGCTCGACCACGGCCGTGACCGAGGCAAGCACCCTGTGGGCGGCCCGTTCGCTCCGCACGAAGACGCGCACATCGTCGGCGTAACGCACGAACCGGTGACCGCGCCTGAACAGCTCCCGGTCCAGGTCGTCGAGCATGACGTTCGACAAGACGGGCGAAAGCGGCGACCCCTGCGGGGTTCCCTCCGCACTCGGCATCTTCACGCCGTCCACCATGATCCCGGCTTCCAGGTACCTGCGGATCAACTTCAAGACCCTGCGGTCACTGACTTTCCGCGCGACCCGCGCCATCAGGACATCGTGCTGAACCCGGTCGAAGAACCGGTCCAGATCAAGGTCCACGACCCACCGGTGGCCGTCCTCGATCGCCCGCCTCGCGACCCTGACCGCCTGATGAGCGGACCGGCCGGGACGGAACCCGAAGGACGACCCCGAAAACTGCGGGTCGAAAACGGGCACGAGCACTTGCGCGATAGCCTGCTGGATCAAGCGGTCCAGCACCCGCGGCACCCCCAGCATCCGCTCACCGCCGCCAGGCTTCGGGATGATCACCTGACGGACCGGCGCCGGCCGGTAAGTGCCCGCATCGAGCTCAGCCCGGACAACGGGCCAGTGCACCAGCAACCACGGACGAAGCTCCGCCGTGGTCATCCCGTCCACCCCGGGAGCCCCCCGGTTCGCTTCGACGCGGTTGAGCGCCGCGAGCAGGTTCTCCTTCGAGAGCATCAACTCCCACAAGGCGGGTTCCTGTTCGCGGTGAACGTCTTCCGTGAGACGCGCCGACCGGACACTACGCTCCGCCAGGACATCGCCGGAATGCACCGGTCCCTCCCCGGACGGCACCACTGACGCGGACTTGCTGCGGTCATCGTGCCCGGCACGAGCAGACATCACATCACCCGTTCCACTCGATGTTCGGCCCTTCCCAGCCCGCCGCACTCACGGCCACCCCGGCTGGTACTACGACCTCTGCTGACTTCTGCCCGGTCAGCCCGCACCTTCCAGTGCGGACCGTCGGCGCGGCGGCACCTCAGCACAACCGACACCCGGACAGACCTCCCCGGATAAGAACGATCACTGTCCCTGGACCGCTGCCGCGTTTACGCACTGGCCTTCTTGGCAGTGACGGGCTTCACCCTCGTCGGCGGGCTCACCCGACCAGCACGCCTCATACACGGTTCGTGTTCCTCAGTGCCCAGGTCTCGCCTCGGGCTTCCTCCCGACCCCACCTCACGATGACGCCGTTGCCTCCGGCTCGGGGTTAGCACCACCTCTTCCCCCAGGGGACTTCCACCCCCAAGCAATCGCCCATGCCGGGCATACCGACGAAGGCCCCCGCCGATTGGCGGGGGCCTTGTACTGGAGCCCCAATACGGAATCGAACCGTAGACCTTCTCCTTACCATGGAGACGCTCTGCCGACTGAGCTATTGGGGCGCGGCAACGGGATAGATCCTACCCGAACTCGAGTGCGCTCCCGACCACCCCACCCCGGTCGCTCAGGCTGCTGACTGCAACAGCCCCCCGAGCGCGTTGCAGGCCGAGACCACTCGCTGCAACTCCCGCCGCGACATGGCCGGATCGACGGGCAGTGCCAGGCATTCGTCGGCCGCCCGTTCGGTCTGAGCGAGCCACAGATCGCGCCGGAACCGCGCGGTGCGGTGCGCGGGAGTCTGAACCGGTACGTGGCAGACAACACCGCGCGAGCGCAGCGCACGGGCGAAGGCGTCGCGATCCGGACGCCCATTGCCCGGTACCCGCACCACGTACTGCTGGTAGGTGTGTTCCATTCCCTGCCGCACGGCGGGCGTGATGACCCCGCGCAGCTTTCCGTCCAGATAGGCCGCGTTCGCCTGCCGTCGCAGAATTTCCCCGGCGGGCTCGGGCTGGGCCCCGTAGCCGACGATCTGAACACCGTGCCGCCGGCCCAGCGCGGTGAGACCGGCCATGTCGGCCGGGTGTCCAAAGGTGTGTACGGCCACAACAGCCGCGGTCCGGGGCGTGATCGCCTCGGCCACCGCGGCGGGATCTATGCAGAAGGTGTCGGCGTCGATGTCCACGAAGACCGGCCTCGCGCCGGCCAGCAGCACCGCTTCCGCCGCCTCGGGGGTGCCGTAGGACGGCACGACCACCTCGTCGCCCGGCCGGATGCCCAGCCGGGTCAACTCACGCCACAGCTCATCCGTAGGAGTGCCCATGGCTCGCATCGTGCCCACGCAACATGAACACCGCGTGACTCGCAACACAACAAGAGAGAGCCCTATCCGGAACCGAAGTTCCCGATAGGACTCTCTGCACAATTTGTTCGGCGGCGTCCTACTCTCCCACAGGGTCCCCCCTGCAGTACCATCGGCGCTGAAAGGCTTAGCTTCCGGGTTCGGAATGTAACCGGGCGTTTCCCTAACGCAATGACCACCGAAACACTATAAAGTTGAACCGGACATGGACACGGTTCATTACTTCAGAACCAACACAGTGGACGCGAGCAACTGAGGACAAGCCCTCGGCCTATTAGTACCAGTCAACTCCACCGGTCACCCGGCTTCCATATCTGGCCTATCAACCCAGTCGTCTACTGGGAGCCTTAACCCATCAAGTGGGTGGGAGCCCTCATCTCGAAGCAGGCTTCCCGCTTAGATGCTTTCAGCGGTTATCCCTCCCGAACGTAGCCAACCAGCCATGCCCTTGGCAGGACAACTGGCACACCAGAGGTTCGTCCGTCCCGGTCCTCTCGTACTAGGGACAGCCCTTCTCAAGACTCCTACGCGCACAGCGGATAGGGACCGAACTGTCTCACGACGTTCTAAACCCAGCTCGCGTACCGCTTTAATGGGCGAACAGCCCAACCCTTGGGACCGACTCCAGCCCCAGGATGCGACGAGCCGACATCGAGGTGCCAAACCATCCCGTCGATATGGACTCTTGGGGAAGATCAGCCTGTTATCCCCGGGGTACCTTTTATCCGTTGAGCGACGGCGCTTCCACAAGCCACCGCCGGATCACTAGTCCCGACTTTCGTCCCTGCTCGACCCGTCAGTCTCACAGTCAAGCTCCCTTGTGCACTTACACTCAACACCTGATTGCCAACCAGGCTGAGGGAACCTTTGGGCGCCTCCGTTACCCTTTAGGAGGCAACCGCCCCAGTTAAACTACCCACCAGACACTGTCCCTGATCCGGATCACGGACCCAGGTTAGACATCCAGCACGACCAGAGTGGTATTTCAACAATGACTCCCCCTGAACTGGCGTCCAGAGTTCACAGTCTCCCACCTATCCTACACAAGCCGAACCGAACACCAATATCAAGCTGTAGTAAAGGTCCCGGGGTCTTTCCGTCCTGCTGCGCGAAACGAGCATCTTTACTCGTAATGCAATTTCACCGGGCCTATGGTTGAGACAGTCGAGAAGTCGTTACGCCATTCGTGCAGGTCGGAACTTACCCGACAAGGAATTTCGCTACCTTAGGATGGTTATAGTTACCACCGCCGTTTACTGGCGCTTAAGTTCTCAGCTTCGCCCCACCGAAATGGAGCTAACCGGTCCCCTTAACGTTCCAGCACCGGGCAGGCGTCAGTCCGTATACATCGCCTTACGGCTTCGCACGGACCTGTGTTTTTAGTAAACAGTCGCTTCTCGCTGGTCTCTGCGGCCACCACCAGCTCACACTGCAAGAGTGATCACCAGCAATGGCCCCCCTTCTCCCGAAGTTACGGGGGCATTTTGCCGAGTTCCTTAACCATAGTTCACCCGAACGCCTCGGTATTCTCTACCTGACCACCTGAGTCGGTTTAGGGTACGGGCCGCCATGAAACTCGCTAGAGGCTTTTCTCGACAGCATAGGATCATCCACTTCACCACAATCGGCTCGGCATCAGGTCTCAGCCTTAACGTGCGACGGATTTACCTACCACACGGCCTACACCCTTACCCCGGGACAACCACCGCCCGGGCTGGACTACCTTCCTGCGTCACCCCATCACTTACCTACTACCACCTTGGACCGGCGGCTCCACCACTCCCCCTCACTCCGAAGAGATCAGGGGCGGCTTCACGGCCTTAGCATCAGAGGATTCGATATTGGGCGCTTCAAAGCGGGTACCGGAATATCAACCGGTTGTCCATCGACTACGCCTGTCGGCCTCGCCTTAGGTCCCGACTTACCCTGGGCAGATCAGCTTGACCCAGGAACCCTTAGTCAATCGGCGCACACGTTTCCCACGTGTGTATCGCTACTCATGCCTGCATTCTCACTCGTGAACCATCCACAACTCGCTTACACGGCTGCTTCACCCGGCACACGACGCTCCCCTACCCAACCCAGCCCCCGTTAGGGGTTAATGCTGGATTGACACAACTTCGGCGGTACGCTTGAGCCCCGCTACATTGTCGGCGCGGAATCACTTGACCAGTGAGCTATTACGCACTCTTTCAAGGATGGCTGCTTCTAAGCCAACCTCCTGGTTGTCTCTGCGACTCCACATCCTTTCCCACTTAGCGTACGCTTAGGGGCCTTAGTCGATGCTCTGGGCTGTTTCCCTCTCGACCATGGAGCTTATCCCCCACAGTCTCACTGCCACGCTCTCACTTACCGGCATTCGGAGTTTGGCTAAGGTCAGTAACCCGGTAGGGCCCATCGCCTATCCAGTGCTCTACCTCCGGCAAGAAACACACGACGCTGCACCTAAATGCATTTCGGGGAGAACCAGCTATCACGGAGTTTGATTGGCCTTTCACCCCTAACCACAGGTCATCCCCCAGGTTTTCAACCCTGGTGGGTTCGGTCCTCCACGAAGTCTTACCTCCGCTTCAACCTGCCCATGGCTAGATCACTCCGCTTCGGGTCTTGAGCGTGCTACTCCACCGCCCTCTTCGGACTCGCTTTCGCTACGGCTTCCCCACACGGGTTAACCTCGCAACACACCGCAAACTCGCAGGCTCATTCTTCAAAAGGCACGCAGTCACGACGCAGAGACAAGTCTCTGCGCGACGCTCCCACGGCTTGTAGGCACACGGTTTCAGGTACTATTTCACTCCGCTCCCGCGGTACTTTTCACCATTCCCTCACGGTACTATCCGCTATCGGTCACCAGGGAATATTTAGGCTTAGCGGGTGGTCCCGCCAGATTCACACGGGATTTCTCGGGCCCCGTGCTACTTGGGTGGCTCTCAAGCAAGTTGCTGACATTTCAGCTACGGGGGTCTTACCCTCTACGCCGGGCCTTTCGCATGCCCTTCGCCTACATCAACAATTTCT